>NZ_JBHUPY010000014.1:0-15793 GCF_042688385.1 Herpetosiphon sp. NSE202
CACAACCAAAAGCCCCTCGCCCGCCGCGTGGGAGAGGGGTTGGGGTGAGGGGATCTTAAGACCTTCGCCGATCCCCAACCCCTGATCACCGATCTCTGACCCCTTGTCCCTCCTTTTAGTGAATAATTACTAAATTTTTTAAGTATATTCTTTAGATTTTTTTACTATAATCGATTTATGTTCAATGATGATCAGGAGGCAATGGATGCGACGTTTGGTTCAACTTTCGCTGCTGATGGTGTTGGGTGTCGCATGGCTTGGTTCAACGCGGGCACATACCGCAGTTCCAACTGGAACTTCAATTGTGTTTGATGAAGCCTTGGCAACCGGTTGGCAGAATTGGTCGTGGAGTACAGCGGTAGCGTTTGATAGCACAGCCCAAGCGCATACTGGCACGAAATCAACAGCTGTGACCTTTGAAGCGTGGGGCGGTTTTTCGTTGCACTCGCCTGGGTTAATTCCAGCTGAGGCCTTGACTGGGATTAGTTTTTGGGTGTATGGCGGCACTGGTGGCACCCAATTTAATGCTGGCGTTACCACTACCGATGGTGGCAATATTGTCACGCCAGTGCTGATTAATGCGCCTGCTGGCCAATGGACTCAAGTGCAATTGACCATGGCTCAGTTGGGCAATCCCAGCGCCGTTTCGCGAATCAATCTGCAAGAATCCACGGGCGTAGCCCAACCAACCTTCTATCTCGATGATATTACGCTGAATGTGGTTGATTTTGCGCCTCCAGGCACCGTTAATGTGACGATTGATACCGATCAAACAGTGCTTGATTTTAATGCGCGTAACGCATTAGGCACCAACTACGGCATGTGGGGCGTGGAAGCTGCGGCTAATCCAACCTTTCTTGCGCGCAGTGGTGCTTTGGGCAACATGACGATTCGCTTGCCCGGCGGCTCGATGAGCCAAGATCATGGCGCAATCAACTGCGAATTGGGGGCTGGCAACACGATTGCCAATGCATGGCCATGTAATTATGAATGGGCCATGACCCCAACCGATTTTATTGAATTTTTGAACGCAACTGGTCGCGACGCAATTTGGACGATCAATACCAACGTCACCTCGGGCGAAGCTGCTGCCTTAGTAGCTTTCTTCAACGGTGAAGTCAACGATCAACGAGCGCTTGGAACCGATCGCAAAGGCGTGGATTGGCGCACGGTTGGCTATTGGGCGCAACTGCGAGCCAGCCATGGCAACCCTGCTCCAGTCGGCATCAAATATTGGGATTTTGGCAACGAAACCTATGGATCGTGTGTTGCAGGCTGGGAAGTTGGCTGGACCTGTGATGGCGCTGAATATATCAACGGTGTGACAACCCCTGAGCGCCACGAAGGCTATATCGACGTTCGGGCTGCGATGAAGGTCGTCGATCCAACAATTATGGTTGGCGTTACTGCATTGGCCAACCCAACCGAATTCAATAATTGGACGACTAAGGTGCTGACCGAGGGCGGCGACATCATTGATTACATCGCGATTCACCCCTATTCATTTGTTGATGTGCCAAACAACGATGCCTTGGGTCGCTATTTAATGCTTTCGCGCCCGCAGAAGCAATGGCCCGAAGTTTTTGCCAGCACGCGCCAAGCAATTGCCGATTTTGCTGAAGGCCGCGAGATTCCAATTATGGTTGGCGAATACAATTTGAGCGCTGGCTGGCCCTACGATCCGCAAGCGATGATGACCAAAGCGCTGAATATGTTGTTTATTGCCGATACGACTGGTCAAATTATTCAAGGCGATGTGTTGGCGGCTAATCATTGGCTGTTGAATGGCAACGTCCAGACCAATGGCACCGATTATGGCTTGATTGGCGATGTGCCAAGCTACACCCGCAGCCCACAATATTATGCCTTCCACTTGTGGCAGTTTTTCGGCAATCGCTTGCTTGAATATACGAGCGATGCTGATGCAGCAACCCAAATTAGCTTCTATGCTGGCAGCGATGGGCATACTATCTCACTGATGGCGATTAACAAAACTGGACAAGCTACGACCACCAATGTGCAACTTCGCACCAATGGTTCAGTAGTTCCCGCGCTTTCTGGCTCGATTGATGTTGCCCAAGCTGCGAGCCTCGATGCGACCACAATCACGTATAATGGTCAGACCAATGTGAACGATGATTTTAGTAATGCGCAGACGATCGAATTGACTGATGTGGGCGAAACCACAACCGTCACGCTGCCCGCTTACTCAATCACGCTCTTGCGGTTTGCAACCGACGACAGCGCCTATACCCTCTACACTCCATTGGTGCTGTTCAACAAATAGAACGGATAGATTGTGTTCGACCCATTAGCCGAATTGTCGGCGCTTGATCAGCGGGTACTGTGCGATTTAGCCGCACAGTACCCTGTTAAATTAACCCTCGAACCATCAACCGCAGGGCTACCATTGTGGCAACTGTTAATTGAGCGTTTGCAGCTTTCCGCTACCTTGGCCCAAACCCTGATGGTGCGCGGCGCAATTTGGATCAACAGTGTGCGTGTTAATGATCCTTTGGCCGAAGCGCCGCCAGCAGGTGAATTGGTGGTGCATACGCCGCCAGCGGGCTTATATGCCAACCCCATTATTACTCCAGCAGAAATAATGTTTGAGGATGAATGGATTTTGGTGCTGAATAAGCCCGCTGCTTGGTATAGCGTGGCCACGCCATGGGATACGTTTGGCCATCTTGAAGGGGCATTGGCACGCTTTTTCCTCCAGCGCGATGGCGAGGCTGTGCCATTTCATCTCGTCCATCGGCTTGATCATGGCACTTCTGGCGCGTTGATCGTCTCGAAAAATCCAATCCTCAACAGCCGGTTTCAGCGCATGTTTAATGAAGGTCGAGTTGAAAAAACCTACCTTGCGCTG
Organism: Herpetosiphon sp. NSE202; assembly: GCF_042688385.1. Taxonomy (NCBI): domain Bacteria; kingdom Bacillati; phylum Chloroflexota; class Chloroflexia; order Herpetosiphonales; family Herpetosiphonaceae; genus Herpetosiphon; species Herpetosiphon sp. NSE202. The sequence goes on from NZ_JBHUPY010000014.1 coordinate 2,873, forward strand.
GCCAGCGGCGTGCCAACTTGGAACGACTTAGAGGTTGTAACTGGCCATTCGCGTGGAGAACATGGCTTGTGGTCGGTCTATCCTGAGGCGATGATTGATCAATTGTATGGCCCGAAGGATCGGCGGGTGCGGCGGGCGCATACCAGTTTTACAGTGCGGGCGAAAGGCACACAAGCAGCTTTATTGGCCGCCCGTTTGCACACTGGGCGCACTCATCAAATTCGCCTGCATGCGCTGCATGTTGGCCATCCATTGGTTGGCGATCAACGCTATGGCGGCATAACTCAGCTTGGCAATTTAATCGTGAAAGAGCAATTATTACACGCTGCATGGCTGCAATTTCCCCATCCGCGTTATGGCTCAACGCTTGAACTCACCGCGCCAGTGCCAAACCTGTGGCACGAGGTTGGTGCAGCAGTCGGGCTTGATCTGCAAGCTGAATTTGTGCAAACAGGAAACCCAGCGCCATGAGTTTAATAATTCTTTGTGCTTTTGCCTTGTTGGCAGGGTTTATTGATGCGGTGGCTGGTGGCGGCGGCTTGATTCAATTACCGCCCTTGTTGATTTTGCAAAAAGATGTTGCACCTGCACTCGTGTTGGGAACCAATAAATTTGCAGCAGTAACCGGCACCGCCACGGCGGCGGTCAATTACAATCGGCGGGTGAAGGTCAATTGGCGGATTATCGGGCCGGGTATGCTGAGCGCGGCGTTGTGCTCGTGGCTTGGGGCGCGAGCCGTTAGCTTAATTCGGCCAGAGCTATTTCGACCAATTATGCTGCTGCTGATCATTGCGATGGCAATATATACCTTTAAACGCAAGGATTTTGGCAGCGCTGCCCGCACAACCAAAGCCTCGGCGCGGCCAATGCCCTATGTTTTAGGCTTTTGCGGCATGATTGGCTTCTACGATGGGATTTTTGGGCCGGGCACTGGCAGTTTGTTGATGTTTGCCTTCGTGGGCATTTTAGGCTTCGATTTTCTCCAAGCCTCAGCCTCGACCAAAATTATTAATGTAACCACCAATGTTGCGGCTTTGGTCCAATTTCTTAGCGCTGGTCAAATTATCTGGCACTTGGCGCTGCCAATGGCGGTTTGCAATATTGTCGGCGGAATTATTGGCTCGCGCATGGCGCTGGCCAAAGGCAGTCAGTTTGTGCGGGTGATCTTTCTCGTCGTCGTGGTTGGGGTGATTTTGCGCTATGGCTACGATATTGTGCAAAGCATTCTTTAAAAGTATGAAGGATGAAGGATGAGGGATGAAGTCAAAATAAGAGCATAGAACATAGAACATAGAACATAGAACATAGAAAAGGATGAGGGATGAAGTTGAAAATCAAAAGTCAAAAGGCAGAAAACAACAAGAGATACGAGGCTATAGGCTATGGGCTATCGGCATATTGTTCGTGCAATTCGTGGAATTCGTGGCGAAAAAAACAACCTTCGCGGTCTTCGCGGTTTCAATTTTTACCTTTTAGCTATCGGCTTTGGGCTATCGGAATAATAATCAAATCAATCTGTGGCAATCTGTGGCTAAAATGTCCTTCGTGTTCCTTCGTGTTCTTCGCGGTTTCAATTTTTGCCTTCTGATTTTTGACTTCTGACTTCTGACTTTTGCCGCTTACCCTAGATCTAGAATACTGTAAAAACAGTGTATAATTCAGCATCCAAATGGTATGCATCTTGCATGATTCAGGAGGGTTGGTTCGCGCACTAAGGAGGCACGCACTGCAATGAACACACCCACTTGGGCGGTGGAACTTGACCACGTAACCAAAGAATTTCGCGGCAGCACAGCCGTTCGTGATGTTTCTTTAAAAATCGCGGACGGTGAATTTTTTTCCCTACTTGGCCCCTCTGGCTGTGGTAAAACCACGCTACTCCGCATGATCGCTGGCTTTGAAAACCCCAGTAGTGGCGATATCTACATCGAAGGCGAGTTGATGGGCCAAACGCCTGCCAATCGGCGCGATGTGAATACTGTTTTTCAGAGCTATGCGCTCTTTCCCCATATGTCGGTGGCTGAAAACGTGGCCTTTGGCCTGCATATGAAAAAGATCAACAAGGCTGATGTTGCTACCCGCGTGAAACAAGCGCTCGATATGGTGCAGCTGCATGCCTTTGGCGATCGCCGCCCCAAGCAACTTTCTGGTGGTCAGCAGCAACGGGTTGCCTTAGCCCGCGCCTTGATCAACGAGCCAGAAGTGTTGTTGCTTGACGAACCATTGGCAGCGCTTGACCTGAAATTGCGCAAAGAAATGCAATTGGAACTCAAAAGCATTCAGCAGCGCTTGGGCATTACCTTTATCTTCGTGACCCACGATCAAGAAGAAGCCTTGACTATGAGCGACCGGATTGCGGTGATGGAATTGGGTAAAGTGCTACAAGTTGGCCAGCCAACCGAAATCTACGAGCGCCCCAAAACGCGTTTTGTCGCCGATTTTATTGGCGAATGCAATTTTATTGATGGTACGGTGGTAACGGTTGAAAACGGTGCCGTAACCCTTGAGACGACGGGCGGCGTGCGAGTTGTGGGTACGGGCATGTTTCCGGTTGCTGCTGGGGATCATGCGGTGCTGGCCGTCCGGCCTGAGAAAGTCCGTTTGGTTGAAGGCCAACAGCCCCAAGGTACAAACGTTTTTGCTGCAATTGTTGAGCGCGTTGCGTATATTGGCTCTGATACTCGGATTATTGTGCGTTTGCCTGATGGCTCGCCGTTTGATGTTTGGGAAGCAAACACCGTTTCGACGCTTGACCCAAACCAATACTATACCGCTGGCGACCCTGTTTATGTTACATGGGCCACCCAAAATAGCCTAATACTCGAACGTTAATCGTACTCTGCTCAGGTTTGTTGGGTTGTGCAAACAAGCAACATCCATGGGGGAACTATGTATAATGCGCGAACTGAGCAACGTCGTGCCTGGCTGCAAGCCTCGCCTGCCTTAATCTGGTTGGGCTTCTTCTTTTTGGCTCCCTTGGTGCTCATTCTCATTTATTCATTCCAAGGCCGCGCCAACGATGGCACGGTATTGTGGAACTGGTCGCTGGCCAATTATCAAAAGCTGTTTGCCGATGGCGCGTTTTGGCGCACGCTCTGGCTTTCGACCTGGATTGCGCTGGTGGTGACGGCGATCACGTTGGTAGTCAGTTATCCGCTTGCCTTTTTTATGGCGACGCGCAGCCCCAAACGCCGTGGTTTGCTGGTGCTGGCGGTGATGATTCCGTTTTGGACTAACTTTCTGGTGCGGATTTACGCTTGGAAAGTGCTGCTTGGCAATAATGGTGTGGTCAATCGCTTTCTAGATCAATTTGATCTTGGCCCGTTGCAGATGATTAATAACCCAAGTGCGGTGATTATGGCGCTGATCTATGGCGAATTGCCGTATATGATTTTGCCTTTGTACGCAGCGCTTGAACGCTTCGATTGGGTGCAGCTTGAGGCGGCGCGCGATTTGGGCGCTGGCCGCTTCCAAACTTTTTGGCGCGTGCTGTTGCCGCAAACCTTGCCAGGCATCACTGCTGGCTCAATTTTGGTCTTTGTGCCAACCGTCGGAACTTTTGCGGTTTCGGATATTTTGGGCGGCACGAGTGTCAACATGGTGGGCAACAGCTTGAGTTTGCAATTTGGCTCGGCCTCGAATTGGGCCTATGGCTCGGCAATTTCGATGATCTTTATGCTGCTGCTCTTGGGCGCAATCTTGCTTTATTTCAAAGCAACACGGGAGGTGAATGATGGCGAAAATCCTGGCTGATAAGCGCATTGAAACCAAGCACGGGCGTTCGCGTCCGGTGGCTAAACGGCACATGCCTTGGGGTACATGGGCGCTAACGCTGAATGCGATTTTCGTCTACACCTTCTTGTATGTGCCGATTATTGTGTTGGTGTTGTTCTCGTTCAATGCGGCCAAAGTTGGGGCGCAATGGCAAGGCTTCACCCTGCAATGGTACAACGAGCTATTCGCCGATGCCCGTTTGGGCGATGCGCTCTGGACAAGCCTCAAAATTGCTGGTTTATCGACGGTGATTGCAACGACAATTGGCACCTTGGCGGCCTTGGCCTTGGAAAAACGTGGCTGGCGCGGGCGCAAAGCCTTTGATACGGGGCTATATTTGCCAGTCATTATTCCTGATGTGGTGATGGCTGTCTCGCTGTTGGGCTTTTTCACCTTGGCTTTTCGCCAATTCCAAGCCTTGTTGGGTTTGAATTTGGCGATGGGCTTGTGGACAGTAATCATCTCGCACGTGGCGTTTAATATTTCGTTTGTGACGGTTGTGGTTGGCACAAGTTTGGCCAATTTTGACCGCCGCTTGGAAGAAGCCGCTGCCGATTTGGGCGCAACGCCATGGCAAACCTTTTGGAAAATCAAGTTTCCCTTGATTGGGCCTGGGGTTTTGGGCGGTGCGTTGCTGTCATTCACGCTTTCGCTTGATGATTTTGTGGTAACCTTTTTCACCCGTGGCCCAGGGGTCAACACCTTGACCACCGAAGTTTACGGGCGAATCAAAAAATCGATTTCGCCTGAGATTAATGCCATCTCAAGCTTGATGCTGCTTGGTTCAACGATCTTGGTGCTGACTTCGTTGTGGATGCAACGTCGCCGCCAAGCCTAATAATCTGTTTTGTGTGTTGTAAGGAGTTTGATTGATGAAACTAAACCGCTTTGGGCTGTTGCTCATGGTGCTCAGTTTGTTGGTGGCCTGCGGCGAAGCAACCCCAACCACCACGCCGCCAACTACGCCAGCTGGCACGGCAACTGGGGGTAATTCTGGCTCGGTTGATCGCAGTAAGCTGAGCGAAACGCTGCGCATCTACGCTTGGGGCGAGTACATTCCCGAAGATGTGCCACAACTTTTCGAAAGCGAATTTGGCGTAAAAGTCACGGTTGATACCTATTCGTCGAACGAAGAAATGGCCGCCAAAATTCGGGCTGGCAATTCGGGCTACGATATTGTTCAGCCTTCAGATTATATGGTGGCTTTGTTGGCCGAGGGCAATTATTTGGCCAAAATCAATCTGGCCAATATTCCAAATGTTGCCAACATCGATCCTGCTAATATGGGCTTGTATTACGACCCAAACAACGAATTTTCCGTGCCCTACTTGTGGGGAACCACGGGCATTGCCTACGATAAAACCGCAGTTTCGCCAGCCCCAACCAGCTGGTCAATTTTGTTTGATCCTGCTCAGCTGAGCGCCTACAAAGGCCGCGTGAGTATGCTGAACGACGAGCGCGAAGTAATTGGCGCGGCGATGCTGTTCTTAGGCAAAGATCGCAACTCCAGCGAGCCTGCTGATCTCGAAGCTGCCAAAAAAGTTTTGCTTGAGCAAAAACCGTTGTTAGCCAAATACAACAGCGATAATGTGTATCAAGATTTGGCCTCTGGCGAGGTCGTTTTGGCTCAATCGTGGAATCTCTACACTGGCTTGGCTATGATCGATAACGAAAATATCGAGTGGGTTATTCCGCAAGAGGGTGGCGTGATTTGGCAAGATACGATGGCGATTGTGGCTGGCACGCCCAACCAATATACCGCCGAAGTCTTTATCGATTTTATGAATCGGCCTGAAATTGCTGCCAAAGTTGCCGATTTCACTGCTGCTTTAACGCCCAACGTCAAAGCTGAGCCATTGATTGGCGACGAACTTAAAGCAGTTTATCCAAAGATCAAGCCCAGCGCCGAAGATCGCAAGCGGCTCGATTGGCTGCGCAAAGGCCAAAATGCCACCGCCTTCTCCGATGTCTGGTCGGCAGTTAAATCGCAGTAACCATTTGCGTATAAAAACTTGGTTGTTGGGGATTGCTCACATCAATGTGAGCAATCCCTTTTTTGATCCCTGCAGGAACTAGGGTTCAGGGTTTACGGGCCAACAATTATGAACCCTCATTAAATATTTAGTACTTTTAGCTTATCAATGCATAGGTATAGCATGTTGGATACTTTATTCTTAAAGACCATTAATCCATAGCTAGCTAAACATGATTGCGAATAGAGGATGATCGTCGGAAGGCTGTCTGCAACGCTTGTGCACAGCTTGGATGCGGTCGAATTCAGCTTTAAATGCACACTGGTTCAGGCATCAGATTGGCATTGATTACGATGGTCGATGAGTCATTAAGGAGGAATTCAGATGCGGCGTGGTTTGAAGTTCGTTATGATGTTGTTGGTTGTGAGTATGGGCATTCTGCCTGATTCCCGATCCCATGGAGCGTTAGCCTTGAACACTGAGGCTAGTGCTGCTGCGGCGATAGTTGCGACAGTGCCAGCTGCCTTCGTGGAAGGGACATGGCATCCGACAATTAACACCCCAGATATGAAAATCAATAGTATGGCCGTTGCAAACGAACGGGTCTATATTATCGCTTGGGTGGATGGATCGAACCCTCAGCCTACTGGCTTGCGGGCATGGAATCCGCTAACCCAAGAGTGGACGCTGCTTCAAGCTGACACAGCGAACAATAGCTGGACTAAATTACAAACAGGCCGTGATGGCCGGCTATATGCGCTGCATACAATTTATGGCAGTTCAGGAACAGTTCCTCAGCGGCTGGTTTCAACCTTCAACGGATCGGCGTGGGTTGATGTCACCCCGGTAGCTCCTTTGCAAGGCAATAGTTTTAATTCATATATCGCGCTCAGCAATACTGAGATCTATATGATTGATAATAATCGTAGCTTGCTGATTTGGAATGGCACAACATGGACGATTAAGCAAACCCATGAGGATGGGCCTGGAATTGAGGGGATTGCTGACTTACAACAGTGTGGTGATGGAATATATTTCACCTATGTTGAGGCTATGCAGGTTAATGAACATGTTGTTGTTACGCTCGAAGAGCTACGCAAATATACCCCGGCAACAGGGACGTTTTCGGTGAGTGGAGGCCGGACGTATATGGCGATTTGCGAGGGCACTAATCGCTATAGCTTTATTAGGGAAAAAATTCGCTTTGAGCTGGCAAATACTCCGACTCGCATCTTTACTACGAGTTACGCTACAGGGTCAACAATTCCTTGGGTGCGTGCGATGGTTCGAATTGGCGGTTATATCTATGTTACTGGCAGTTTTGACACAGTTGATGGGGTTAAGACTGGCAATGTAGCCCGCTGGAATGGTAGTCGATGGGAAGGGCTTGGGCCTGAGTTTAGCCAGTATCGAGTCTCTACCGATGCTATCGTTGGGCTTGGCCATCAGGTCTATGTTGCTGGCTTTTATCTTGAGAGTGGGACTGGTGATGGGCGACATATTGCCGCATGGACTCCGACCATACCCTATACAACCTATAATCCATTGGTAAGCCATAAACCTTAATCAACCATCTCCAACTCTATTCAATGGCTCAGCATGAATTCATGCTGAGCCATTGGTTTTTATTCGCTACGAATTTTGGCAATCAAGTTGCTGGTCGATAAGCCTGCTTGATACTGAATCAGCTCAACTTGCCCACCATAGGCTAAGACGATTTTGGCTTCTGGCAGCTCTTTGCCGTTGCTTGCTTGTTCGGGATGCGCATAATCGCCGCCTTTAACGTACACATCAGGTTGTAAAGCACTGACTAATGGCTCGGCGGTGAGTGAATCAAACAAGGTGACATAATCGACTGAACGCAAGCCCGCCAAGACTATTCCGCGTTGTAATTCGGGCACAATTGGCCTGGTTGGGCCTTTATAGCCGCGCACCGAGGCATCGCTGTTCAATCCCACAATTAACAGATCGCCAAGTGCGCGCGCTGCTTGCAAATAGCTCACATGGCCTGCATGGACAAGATCGAATGCGCCATTGGTAAAAACGACGGTTAAGCCCTGTTTGCGCCACTGCTGGCGGCGTGTTACTAATTCTTCTAAACTGCGAAATGGTGAGTTCATCGATGCCTCATGCAATTTGACCAAATTGGATTAATGCGCTTTGGAGTTCGTTGGGGCTAACCGTGGCCACGCCGATCCGGCGCACGACCAAGGCAGCAGCTGTGTTGGCAAGTTGGGCGGCAATTAATGGACTATGGCCAGCGCACAGGCTTAGCGTCGCAGTCGCAATAAAGGTATCGCCAGCACCAGTTGCATCAAATACCTCGCCAATTGGCACCGCTGGAATGTGATGCATGCCTGCTGGATCGAGCAACGAAAAGCCCGCGCCACCTCTGGTAATTACTACCGCCGCCAACTTGAGTTGATCGCGTAAGCGTTGCAAGCCCTGTTCAACTTGCTGGTCATCGCGGAGTTGCTGGCCCAGCCATGCTTCTGCTTCGCCCAAATTACACTTGAGAAAATCGGCTCCAGCGTAGGGTTCAAAGCGGCCTTGGCTATCAACCGTCAATAAAATCTGATATTGTTGACATAATTGCTGGATGTGTTGAATGAGCCGCTCGCTGAGCCAGCCAACCCGATAATCTGAGCAGAGCACAGCATCAACTTGGGGAATCAATTGGCCCAATAATTCGATCGCCTGATCTTCTAAATCAGGATCGACAGGCCGTCGGTCGACTTTATCGAGCCGCGCTACTTGCTGGGCGACGGTTAATTGTACTGAGGCCAAAATGCGGGTTTTGGTGGTGGTTGGGCGTTGCTCATCGCGCAAGAGGCCAGTTGTGCTAACTTTGCGTTTATGCAAGGCATTGGCTAATTCTTGTCCAGCCTGATCGGCTCCAATCAAAGCAACAATGCCTGCTGTGCTGCCAAGCGCTGTGATATTGGCCGCAGGATTAGCCGCGCCGCCTGGAATTGTCCGCCGTTGCTCAAATTCTAAGACCGGAATTGCGGCCTCGCGCGAGAGCCGTTCGGGCTTGCCATACAAATATTCATCGAGCACAACATCGCCAACCACCAAGATTCGGCGATTGGCGAGCTGCGCAACATGTTCAAGCGTGATCATACGAATTCTCAATATCCAAAATTAACCAACCAGCTTCACCAGCCAACGGGTGAATGCTGGGAAGATACGATAGGCTACCCCAAAGAGATGATAAATTCGCGGAATAACTCGCTGGGTTGTGGGGTTGGCCGCCACATGTAAGACAATATCGGTTACATCGTGGGGCTTGAGCGTGCCAAAAAGCGACGCAAAGCGCGACATCTTATTGAAGTCGGCTGATTCGAAAAATGGCGTAGCGATGGGCGCTGGGCAAACGATTGAACATTTGATTGGTGTGCTACGTAGCTCAATTTGCAATGCTTCCGAGGCTGCCATCAAGGCATGTTTTGAGGCCGAATAACTGCCCATGTTGTGGGTTGAAACTAAGCCTGCCACCGAAGCCACATTCACAATATGGCCACTATGTTGCTTGCGCATAACTGGCAAGACTGCCCGAATACAATGCATTGCGCCAAAATAATTAACCGTAATCATGCCTTCAAGATGTTTCCAATCGATGTGCTCAATTGAATCGAACACCCCATAGCCAGCATTATTGATCAGCAAATCGACCCGCCCAAACGTTGCAACCGCTTGATCGATCAAAGCTTGAACTGCATCAACATCGCTGACATCGGTAGCAACAGCAAGGGCTTTGGCTCCGGTTTGATTAATTGCGGCAGCAAGCTCGTTTAATTGATCAGCTGAGCGCGCGGCCAGCACCACATTAGCTCCGCCGCGTGCTAAGCCTTCAGCAATTAATTTACCAATGCCTGATGACGCGCCAGTAACGATGGCGGTTTTGCCAGCAAAACTCATGACGTTGCTCCTTGCTGTGCCCAATCGTGGGCAAACTGCTCTAATGCTTGGCGTTGCCAGGGATGCAAGTGAACAATTGGGCGACGCTCTTTAACTAAATTCCAAGCGTTTTCGAGGCTCATGCCTTCGGCTATCAGCACGGCGGTACATAGCGTTGCCGAACGGCTCATGCCAGCGTGACAATGGATGAGCACTTTGTGGCCAGCTTTGGTTGCCTGTTGCACAAAGGCCACGCCTTGTTGCAGCGCCTCAGGCGTTGGGGCTTGGCGATCTTGGGTTGGTAGCCACAAATAGCCCTCGTTGCCAAGCGAGCCAAAGCGATCTTGGCGTTCTGCTTGCAGATTGACCGTCACGCGCACGCCTTGGGTGTGTAAAATGTGCCAATCGTGCTCATCGAAAAAACCGCCGAGGTAAAGCTGATCAGTAATTTGGCTTGCTCGTGGCACAACCTTGCCGCCAAGGCGACGATACAGTCGACGGGTTCCCATTACAAGCTTCGAGCGCACAATATAAAACCAACGCTGCAAAACAGCCAGCATACCTCAATCCTTTGTCAGTTTTTGGCCTAATCAACGACCGAAAGCCATTGTACCACGCTGTACCACGCCGTTTATCGCATTTTGGTTGAACCTGATCAGGCTATAATGGCTACGATTTTTTATAGTTGCAAGGCGCTTGTGGAAACAAATCCGATTCAAATTGCGTTGGTGGGCGGTGCGCCCTTGGTGATGGCCAGCTTTTTAGCCCGGCCAAACCAATTTGTGGTGGTCGCAGCGTTAGCCGATGGCTCAATTGTGCAGGCACATATGGCTGATCGTGGCCGTTTATTGACCAAACTTCTGCCAGGTGCGCAGCTTGTGCTTGGCCACAAACCAGCGGAAGGCCGCAAAACCGCTTATCAAGTGGCCGGAGTTTATGAGGGCAATGAATTGGTTTCGTTGGATACAGGCTTGCCAAATCGTTTGGTTGAGGCTGCTTTGCGGGCGCGGGCTTTAGCACCGTTTGCTGAATATGGCTATGTTGAGCGCGAAGTAAAACATGGAGCCAGCCGTTTTGATTTTGGCCTAGCACCAGCGCCACCGATCCATGCCAAGCGCTATGGTGGCGATTGCCCATGGCTGGTTGAGGTAAAAAGTGTTGGTGATGCAGCGGATGGCTTGGCGTTGTTTCCCGATGCGCCGACCGTTCGTGGGCGACGACACTTGCTCGAATTGGCCCAATTGCATGAACAAGGGCGACGCACAGCTGTGGTTTTTATTGTGCAGCGCGGCGATGCCCAACGCGTAGCCGTCAACCGCCAGATTGATCCAGCATTTGCTGAAACCCTGGCTTTGGTTGCTACTCGCGGGGTTGAAATTTATGCCTATCGCTGCCCCTTGAGCCTTGCTGGCATTCAGCTGGCCGAGCAATTGCCAGTTGAATTGTAGATGAAGGATGAAGGATGAAAATTCGGGCTATGGGCTTTCGGAAATAGCTTGGAATTCTCATCATTGAATCCCATAGCCTATAGCCCCGCTCCCTTCGTGCTCTTCGCGCGTTTCGCGGTTCCCTGCTTCGTGCCATTCGCGTTCTTCGTGGTTCCGTTCTTCTTGATTCTTGGTGGCTCAATCATTAGTTTTGGTGTGTTGTTGCTTGTTTACACCGTATTGGCGATTATCCCACGCACAGCAGTTTTGGGGACAATCTTGCTGACTGGGTATTTTGGCGGAGCGATTGCAAGCCATGTTCGGGGTGGCAACCCGATCGTTGCGCTGGTATTTCCAATAATGCTTAGTGCGATGTTGTGGGGTGGATTGTATCTTGTTGATGCCCGTGTCCTAGCAGTTTTCCTGCTGAGTGAGCATGCATAATCGTTGATTGAGTTGAAATACTTGATTGGGCTGCCCTCTTTTCTTAGATTGAGGGCAGCCCAATTTTTAATCATCAAAGGATTCAGTTTTTGTTTATTATTCCTCTGATGCTAATTTTGCCCACGCAAAAGGAATTGGCATGTTCAAGTGTTGCATCCGTTGGAAGAGATCGCTTTGACGAAAGATAGTAACCCAAGCTGTTGTGAAATCCCATGGACCACTCAACTGCTGCTTTTGTCGATCTGCTTGATAGGATTGCTTGCTAAATGAGGCATAAAACTGACGATATTCTTCTAAATGTTGCGAGAGCAGGTTATCGCGTTCTTCAAAAGTTCCAACGGTATTATCATGGAGATATGTGCGGTGTGATACCAATTGTGTGGATTGATTGAAGCAAAAGTGCGCTCTCGTAGCCAGATTGAGAATGCTGGTGCAAGCTGGCTGGGTTCAGTTGGTGGAGGTTCATCGCCAAGCACTGTGCAAAAAAACGCCGGATCGTCGCCCTGATTGCGCCAAAAATAATACAGGACATAAGCTTGATGTTGGGTAAATGGCACGATGAATGGATCTGCTAGCCAAGGGATTGGGCCATCATTGAGCATATAGGTAGCTACTGAAAATGCATCATCGAGCCTATCAAGAGCGGCATCATCGCCATCAAACCACCGACGGGTATTGGTTTTGCCAAATGTTGCTAAAAAAGCCCGATAACAAGCTGGTAATTGATAGCCCCGTTGTTGTTCAAGCTCGTTTATCGCGGTTTCATCCACTCCTGCAACGGTCTCAACCAAACCCGCTTCGACCACAAAACTTGCTAATTTCTGCATATAGGATATATACATCTGTGGTTGCTCCTAACGAATTCTCTGTGTCGGAGCTATTATAAAGTCAGAAGTCGGAAGGCAAAAGGTAGAAGAATAAAGAGCATATAACAGAGGGATGAAAATTCGGGCTATGGGCTTTCGGAAATAGCTTGGAATTCCCATCATTAAAGCCCATAGCTCCGCTCCCTTCGTGCTCTTCGCGCGTTTCGCGGTTCCCTGTTTCGTGTTCCTTCGTGTCCTTCGTAGATCGGGTTCGTGGCATTTGACAACGCTGCCCATCTGCGGTAGAATCCTTTGGCTGTCAACAAATGACTTCAAAACGAGTCACGACACGATAAACCGAACGAATCAACCACACGCAAGGGTTTGACAAGAACGATTGAATGTGGTAAACTTCACGGGCTATCGATTGATAGCAACGATGTTTGCTCAACATCACACATTTGACGAAATGCTCCGCTTTCCTGCTTCGAATGCAGTGGCGGATTTTTTATCGCCAAAATTGCACCTTTCCAACTGATGGGTGCTGCGTCCGCAGCACATTCCATGCATCAATATTTTCTTTTTGTCACCGTCAAT
>NZ_JBHUPY010000015.1:0-294576 GCF_042688385.1 Herpetosiphon sp. NSE202
TGGTTTGCACCATCCAGTATACCAACCTGAGGTCGTTCTGTATCCCCTGTTTACGCGTCCCTGTCCGCCCTTAAACCCGCGCCACGGGAGAGGGGTTGGGGTGAGGGCACTCGTTAATTACTGCTGCACAGCGGGCATAAATAGCTGATGGGTTGGCAAAAATGGATTTGGCTCTGCGAAGATTGGGCGTGGTTGTTTGCTGCTTACAACTTCTACAGTGCGTCCAGTTTGTGGGTTGGGCATGGCCGTAAACAGATAGCGACTGCTATCGCTGCTGCTCACTTGAACAATATATTCGCCAGCTAACGGCGTTGGGTTATAGCTGATCTGATCAATCCCGTTGCTGGTTGCTTGTTGGGTTGGTGCAGTCCAAATATAGGGTTCCCACGCGTGGAGGTTGCTGTTGCCAACTTGGCTTTGCAGTTTAAAGGTTTGGGCTTGCTGGCGTTTGAGCATAAAGCGAAAAACGTGTTTTTGGCTTGGATTGATCGTCGCTGGCAAGGGCGCATAATTCGTCCGCACAATCACCGGAATTAGGCTTGTACCATTGCTCGATGTACCCCAAATATACAACAGCACTGCGCCTGGCTCCAAGCCCGCAAGGCTCAGCTGAACAGTGGGCAAACTCAGCTGATTAATCGTGGTTGTTGTGCGCAAAACTGGGGTTTGCAAACGTGGGTTGCCAGCACTCGCTTGATATTGATAGGCTTGGATGAGCAAGCTTGAAATTGGCTTGCCGCTGTTGGTTTGTTGTTGCACATTCAAGGTGAGGGTTGGGCTATTCGATAATTGCAGGTTATTGTGAGTGTTGGCATTGATGATTGGGCGGCGTAGCGTGCTGGCACTAATGCTGATCGAGCGACTGAGCAGATTATTGCTCTCGTTACTTTCTTGCACATGCTGGCCGCTATCGCCAACGACGCGCACGCTATATACCCCAGCCGTGGTTGGTTGCCAAATTTTTTGGGCATAGATGCGTTGGCTGCCAGCTTCAAGCTTGGTCAATTGCAGACTATCGCTAAATACCAGCGTGCCATTGCGAACTACCTCAAAGCGCAAATCGCTGCGTTGTACCGCGCGGCTGAGATTCAAGCCCACATTCAAACGAATTGATTCATTGACCGCTAAGTCGCTTTCGCTTGGGCCAAGTTGGCTAAGGCTGATGTCGGCACGTGGCGTGGCTTGATCGCGGGATGCTGGCAAACTTGGCGTACACAGAGCAGTTTGCAAATCAATATCGCGCCAATATTCCTGAAACACTTCATCCCAGCCATTGCGCTGGCTGAGATCGGCTAAAAATGCCAGTGGGTTGGGATTATCGGGCTGGGTCGCATCATCGTGATACCAATGGGCATGCCAGCTTAATTCGGTCGCGCCAGTTACGGGCAGGCCTTGCAAATCGGCATACAAGCTCAAGCCAGCAGCGTCATCGTCGATACTCAGCGCGCTTGGGCCATCGAACAGCCATTGGCTTGGGGTTGGGTCGAACCACGGATAATCGTTATCGACCACGCGATAGACCACCACCATTGGATCGCCATAGCTATTGCGAATTCGGTTGCGGGCTTGAATGGCCAAGCTAGCAATCTGTGGGTTGAGATTGCTAAATGTTTGGCTCAGCGCATGAGCAAAAGTGCGTAAATCAACCAAGCCATCAGGTGCATCGAGCTGCCAATCGCTTGGCTCGCAGTAGGATAAATCGTATTTTTTGCTTTGAACGTAGGCATTGAATAAGGCTGTGCGGGTTGCTGGGCGCTGGCTTGGATTGAGCAAACTCAGATAGATCGCATTTGAGAGCGTATCCCAACTTGTTTTCAATCCAACCAATTGATCGGCGGCAATCACGCTCAAAATCCGTGGGTGATCAGTGCTGGGCAATTGATTGTGGTAGGTGTTGACGATATGCTCGGCCATTTGCAACGCAGTTGGGTTGCTGTTTAAGCCAATCAAGGCATTGCCGGGCATGGTTGGGTCGAAAAAAGCATAATTGGGCGAGGCGGTGAGATAGTCGGCATAGGGTGCCAGCGGATATAAAGCCTCAACCGAGCCAGCAAAACACATCAGCACATCGATCACTGCAAAGCGTGGGCCAACTGGCGCGGCAATTGCCAAGGCCAAGGCCAAATCGTTGGGCGAGAGCGCACTATAGGCGGTGCTGCTGATGGGTAAGGTGTGGTCGGTTACATCGGCGTTGGCTCCGATGCGGGTGGGCAAGGGCGGCAAATTAATGCTGGCTGGGCGTTCTTCTGGCGCGCTAATCGCCGCAATCTCAATATCGGGCATGACGGGCACGCCATGACCAATATAACTCAGGGTATAGATTTGGGCCAGATAGCTGCTTTTAGCCCAGCGCAAAAAGCCACCCAAGGTTTTGCCATCGGTCAGATCATATTCTTTAAGGTTGCTATCGACGCTGCCATCACGATCAGGCAGACCAATTAATGTGTTGACATTGCCGTTGTGGACAACCCGCACGTGGGTATCGCCCATTCCTGCAAGATCAGTTAACACAATTGCCGTCAAATCGGGCTGGCCAATGGTTGCATTGGTGATGCTAGTGAGGGTTTGGGCATAGTAGGGCGTTAAATTCATTGGGCTATCGAGTCGATTATCGTAGGCCAAAATGTAGATGGCCACCAATGGCGCTGCTTGGGGTGCTGCATGGCTCACGATTGGCGGGAGCATGGCACTCAGAAGTAACCCGATTAGCAAGCAACACCGAAGCAGACGCGTTTTCATCGAATAATCCTCCGCAAACGCCAACGCCTGCCCAAGCCATAATTGGCCGAACAAGCGTTGGTAACTTCATTGTTTAAATTGGCGAGCAGTGCCAGTTATTTTTTGCGGGTCGTTAGTTCTGGGTCTGGGTCTGGCTCTGTTCCACCATTGGCAACGAGGGTCACGTCAATCTGACTGACTCCAGGCTCGGCGACTGAAATTGGCTGGGCTTGAGCAGCAGTGGCTGCATTTTTGTACCAGATTGATTGGTAGCCAGCCTGCTCGACAAAGACCAAGTATTCTCCGTTAGCTTCGCCACTCACTTCGTAATTGCCTTGTTCGTCGGTTTGGGTGCTGGCAACAAACTCAGGGCTTGGATTGCCAGTTGTGCTGCGTCGATACAAGTAGACATTGGCATCGGCGATTGGCAAGCCAGCTACATCGCGGACATGGCCACCAACCACGTGGGTCAGCAAGACCTTGAGTTGATAATCCTCGGTTTCGCCATAGGCCCAGCCAGCAGTTGGGCCACGGCCATCAGCAGCGGCTGCTGGTGTGTTGCTGATGGTAATGCGCAGCCAAAGTGGCTTGTAGGGCATGGTTGGCTGGTATGAATAGAACGTCGATGTGAACAAGCTATAGGTATTCGGGCCACTCAGATTGATCACTTGGTTTTGCACAGCCCACTCGTTGGCAGTACGGGTTACGCCCAAGCTATCGACACAGCTATAGCTTGTACCCCATTGGCCATTGACTCCCCAATCGATCCACACATTGACATAGGCGGTCATTGAGCCAGTTTGCGGCGGATTGTGGGGCAAGGTCACGGTGTAGGGCAGTCGGTTGGCACGGCAATGGCCAAGGCTGTTGGCGGTTGGTGGGCCGCCGCTAAAGGCATCGTCGGCGCGATCGTAATTGCCGCGGTTGAGCGCGGTTTGAATGTTGGTCGTCGCGTCGTCATCAAGCCCAACATCGGCCTCAGTTTCGGCGGTTAGGGTCTTGCCAAGCATATAGGGCAAGCCTAAATTTTGGTGTAATGGGCCTTTGGGCAAGGCTGCTGGAACCCGATTGAAAATGGTCGGGAAGAAGCCTTGGGTTGCTGGCGAATAGGCTAGAATATTGGCGGCTGCACTGTTATTGCTATCAGGTGCATCGCCCAAATCAGGCATAAAGATATAATCCTCGGTTTCGCCAAACTCCCAGCCACTGGTTGGGCCACGGCCATCAGCGGCGCTAGCTGGAGTTGGGCTGACGGTCATGCGGAACCAAATACCTGCCCGTTGGGGTGGATGGTAGGGGAAGAATGTTGGCGTGGTAAAGGTATTGACCCCAGGTGCCAGCACAATTGCTTGATTTTGCACCGCCCATTCGTTGGATAGCGCATTGGGACATTGGAACGTGCCGCCCCAATTGCCGCTGCGGTTCCAATCCCACCATGAGTTGAAATAGACCGTTATGTTTGATGCCGTATTATTGGTGACGGTATAGGTAAACCGCGTAGCAGTACAGTTTCGATACGCCTGCAACGTGCGTGGGCTAACTAATCCGTCATCGGCGCGATCTTGGTCGTTCATGTTGAGGGTTGGCGAGATGTTATGGGTATAATCGATGTCGAATCCAACATCGGCTTCTTTTTCAAAGCTTACTTTGCGCCCAAGGTGATAGCGGCGGGCATCGCGGTGGTAGGGGCCAATTGGCGCAGCACCGCTAAACACCGTTGGGAAGCGCGCAATTACACCGCTGACGTAGGTCGTCATGTTAGCGCCGAAGTTATTGGTTGAATCGGGGGCATCGCCTAAATCGCTGATTGCAGGCGGTGGGGTTGGCGTGATTGGGGTTGGGGTGAAGCTCGGCGTAATGCTCGGCGTAATAGTTGGGGTTGGCGTATTAGTTGGTGTGTTCGTTGGGGTTGGCGTAACATCGGTTGTATAGCGCAACAGATAATCTTCAGTTTCGCCATATTTCCAGCCGCTGCTTGGGCCACGGCCATCGTCGTTGGTTGCTGGGCTTTCGCTAATTGTAATCCGCATCCAGATATTGCCCAAATTGCTTGCTTGCAAGCCACTCAGGAAGCTGGTTGAAACATAGTTGCCGCTGGTGACCGGAATCATTTGGTTTTGCACGGCCCATTCATTGACCAATGCACCTGGGCACTGCACCGAACCGCCCCAGAAACCGCTGCGGTTCCAGTCGATCCAGACGTTGACATACAAGCGGTTGACACCTGCTGGCACGCTGTTGACCGTAACCTGATAATCGAGGGTTTCGCTTTGGCAAGCTGGCAAGAAACTATTGACCGTTGGCACGCCTAAGTAGAAGGTATCGTCGGCGCGATCGAGGTTGGGCTGATTGCTGCTTGGCTGAATATTATTCGGGCCATCAGCATCGAAGCCAGTGTCTGCCTCACGTTCGAAGGTTGATGAAGCACCAAGCACAATTTGTTTGGCATCGTAGTGGAACGGGCCTTCGGGCAAGCCCGTGCTGGGGTCGAAGACGGTTGGGTAGCGTGCGCCAGTCGATGGCGCATAGGCCAACATGCTGGTCGAGAAGTGGTTGGTCGAGTCGGGTGCGTCGCCAAGATCGGAGATAATATCGTTGGCTGGCGTTGGGGTAAATGTCCGGGTTGGTGGTGGCGTTGGGGTGTTGGTTGCCGTCGCGGTTGCGGTTGGCGTTGGGGTAAAGGTGCGAGTTGGCACTGGGGTTGGGGTAAAGGTGCGGGTCGGCACCAGCGTTGGCTGATCGGTGCCAGTCAATAAATAATCTTCGGTTTCGCCATATTTCCAGCGGTTGGCTGGGCCACGACCATCGTCGTTGGTCGCTGGGCTTTCACTGAGCGAAATCCGCATCCACAAGGGTTTGTTGCTGTTGGTATTGACTGGCAAGAAGGCCGAGGTGCTAAAAATATAGGTTCCTGGCCCTGTGATCACGTTAACATTGTTTTGAACTGACCATTCGGTGGTGGGAGTATTATTACAGAAGAAGCTTGCACTCCCCCAATAGCCGCTGCGATCCCAATCGAACCACAGGTTGGTATACAGCTTGATTGTGCCACCAGTCCAGCTTGGATCGACCGTTACTTGATAACGGATTTGGGTTGGCTGGCAGTTGGGCAAGCTATTGATGTCCAACGGACTGAGGAAGGCGTTGTCGTAGCGATCTTGGTTGGCAGTATTGCTGCTCGGGTTGATGTTATTTGGGCCATCAGCATCAAAGCCTGTGTCGGCTTCAGCTTCTTGGCTTACACCGGGGCCAAGGTGAATCAGCTTGGCAAAGATGTGCGAAGGCCCATTGGGCACGGTCGAGTAGACGGTTGGATACTTGGCGGGCACACCGCTATAGGCATCCATCATCAAGCCAAAATTGTTGTTCGACGATGGCGCATCGCCAAGATCGAGGCTTTCAGCATCGGCCTGAGCCTGCGGCGCGGCTTTGGCAGAACTGCCAATCGCTAATGCTAAAATGAACATGACCATAAAGGCGATCATGCCAAAACGACGTAGAACCAACGACATACAATCCTCCTTACACGGGGGTGGAACGAAACCATGGCGGGGACGTAGTGGAAGCTGGTTTTAGTATCGCAGGCCCAAGCATCCAACTCAATCAAATTAGCTCTAACGTTTTTAGCTATTTTTAAGCGATTGAATTCGTATCATGACCTGATTAGGATTAAAGGATTGGCTCGATGCAGATGTTTATTTGGCTCAGTTTTATTGGTGGGTTGCTGGGCTTAGCGTGGTATAACCTGGCCTATTTTGTTGCTTGGCAGCGTACCAAAAGCAGCGTCTGGTTGTGGTATGCGATTATGGGCTGGCTACCAGTCGGATTTTTTGTGTTGATTGGCTTGAAGTCGTTGCCACGTTTTCCGCTGCACTTGCAATTTGTATTCGCCTGCTCACCGCTCTTCTTGGCCTTGATCCAAGTGTTTCATAGCCTGCGTGGCCAAGTTACCAGTGGTTTTCGCGATAGTATGGATCTGATATTGCTGCGCCAACCAAGCACCTATCCACGCCAAAATGCAGCGTCAAACGATGTGTTTGTGCCAGCAATCCAAGACCATGTGACGTGGGCCAATTTGAGCATGGCGCGGCGTTCAGTTGCGCTTGGGGTGTTGCTGGTTGCTGTGAGCCTAGCCCTATTTAACGCCTATCAACTCATCCAAACCATTCGCTAGCCAGCATTGCGAGGAGAGCGAGGTTTATGGGTGTAGATTTTTAATACAAAGTCTGATGTGGAGCATGCCCTCACTCCCGACCTTACAAGGGTAGATTTTGAGCGATTGGTCGGCGGTGGAGCGTTCCCTCACCCCCCAACCCCCTCTCCCACGAAAACGCGGGCGACGGGGAGCCGATCAGTGTCTACCAAAAAATGGCGGAAAAACCACCGTCTAAAGCCCCTCGCCCGCACCACGGGAGAGGGGTTGGGGTGAGGGGATCTTAAAACCGACCCTTGTAGGGGAGAGCGAGGAGCATGCGCTATTTGGACAAGGATGTACCATGAATCAGCCTGACTTGTTGAGCTACGATCTCCCAACTATCGAAAAAATGCTGGCGGAAGCGCTACGCCACGCGCGTGAAGGCGATTTGTTGTTTTTAGCTGGGTCGCCATTAGCCAGCTGCCAGATCATCGAACGCTGGTATATTGGTGATCGGCCTCACGGTTCGGCTGAGCTTGGACGGGCGGTTCAAGCACTTTTGTGGTGGCTGATTGAGCGCATTCGGCCTCACGGCGAGCGCCATTGGTTGGCCTTACCCTGGCGACAATACAACGTTTTGGCGGGCTTTTACGCCGAAGGTTTGCGCATAGCCGACCTTGCAGAAGCCATGGGTGTGGTCGAGCAAACAATCTATCCCATTCGTAACCAAGCCATCCAAAGCTTGGCCAAATTGTTGATTGAAGAATTGCAACATCCCAGCCCGAGCATTCCAAACCATGCGATTATTGCGCTCTATCCACAATTAACTGCTGCTGAACAAACCCTCGCCCGCATGCTGGCCTTTATCCAACAACCGCTAGCTCAACGCTGGCTGGAGCGCTGGCTCGAATTAAATGCCATTGCCGAGCCAACATTTCAACAATTGGCCGAGCATGGCCTGCTCAAACCAAACGGCTTGGCCTTGGTCGAGAAATTACGCCCTTTTTTGCACAACCAAATTAGTGCTGCCGAACGGCGGCGCTGGCATCAGCAATTGGCCGAATTATTACAACACAATGAGCCGCTGCCAGCAATTCAGCATTGGCTGCACGCCCAAGCCTACGATCAAGCAGCCAGCCTGATTATCGCTGAGCATCAAACGATTGTTGATAATTTGCAGGGCCGCGCTTTGGGCGAAATGCTGGCGCAAATTCAAGCCCACGATATTCAGCAAGCCCAACTCTGGTTTCGGCTCAAATTGGTCAGCGGCGATGTGGCAATGACCATGAACGATGTTCAAACCGCGTTGGGCGAGTACCAAGCAGCCTTGGCTGCCAACGAACCTTTGCTCAAAGCAGAAGCCTATTACAAACGGGGCAAGGCTTTTCGCTCGCAGAGCACGATGGAAGCCCAAGCCCATTTCAACTATAGCCTTGCGATTGTGGAGCGTGCAGCGCCCAACGATCCTTTGCGCTATCGGGTTTGCTTGGAGCAAGCATGGATGTGGTTTCAGGATCAGCGCGATTTTGAGCAGGCCCAAGCCAGTCTTGAGCAAGCCGCAGCCTTGATCGACCCGCTTGATCGGGGGGCATGGGCTGAATTGGCCAATGCCCGCGGCATGTTCTATGCCCATCGTGGCGAGCATGCCGAGGCGATCAATCAGCATCAAGCGGCGTGGTTGGCAGCCAACGAAGTGAACCACAGCCTGTTGATGACCCATATTGCGCATAATTTGGGCTACGATTACCTCGACCTTGGCCATTATGCCCAAGCACTTGACTATTTTGAGCAAAGCCTGAATTTGGCCAATCGCACGGGCAATCGGCGCATGCAAGGCCTGTGTCAAAAAAGCATTGGCGCATGTTGCTTTTGGATGCAAGAGTTGGTGCTGGCAGTTGAGCATTATCTGGCTGCTTACCAAATTTTTGCGGCCATGCACAACCACAATTGGCAAGCCAACACCTGCTACGATTTGGCCGAAGCCTACGCCGAATTGGGCCAAACCCAGCTAATGCGCCACTATTATGCCGAGGCGATTCAATTGGCTCAAGCCAGCGGCCTTGATCGGTTGTTAAATGAATTGCACAGTTTGGCCGAAAATTACCCTGGCTTATACCCGCCAAGCATCGAATTGAACGAGCGTCAGCAACAAATTTTCGATTATCTCAAACAGCATCCGTCGATTACCAACCGCGATTACCGTGAGCTAACCCAAATTTCGCCCAAGCAAGCAGCCCGCGATTTGAACGATTTGGTCGAGCGTAATGTGCTGGTGCGTTCTGGCGATGGCCGTTCGACCAGCTATCAACTGCCGCAATCCAAGCAAAATCTGCTTTGATCGTGATAATTTGACCAGCGATTAACCTCAACATAACCCAAGCATGGTCTGATCAAGCAGAACGACGTTGAACTGCGCAATTGCGCATCACGGAGGCTTGATCGCTTATGGTTCACCTAGACGATGCGAACAAACGCTTAGAACTTGTGCGCTACCACATGCAACAGGGCTGGCAAATCGATGCACCAGTGCTTGGCCGTCATGCTTATCTTGATCAACGGGGCAGCATTCGGGCGGTTGAAGTGGTGCTTTCGCGCTTGGATATTCGCCAACTTGTGGCCTTGCCCGATACGCCTTCGGTACGCGAATTTCTGCATTCCTATGGTTTAAATGTGATTGATGTTTAACCCACGCGATTAATCCACCGCACTCAGCATTGCACCAAGATTTAATCGGAACTTAACACAGCGATCAAAGCAGTTTAAGTAAAGCGATTTAGACTGCTCTCACGTGATGCACATAATTCAATTTGCATAGTACAGAAATTTCTTTTTCGGAGGAATCCAGATCATGCGGAAACTGCTGAGTTTAATGCTTGCCTCAATTATGTTGCTGACAATGCTCGCAGCATGTGGCGGCGACAGCACTCCAACCACTGCACCAACAACCGCAGCGACAGCAACCACTGCTGAAACTGCTGCAACTACTGCCACAACCACTGAAGCTGCTGCAACTCCATCAGTTGAAGCAACCGCTGAAGTTCCCGCTGGTGGTTTGGCTGAAGTCGACCCAGCAACGGTGCAAGGCGATATTGTGACCGCCGGTTCATCAACGGTCTATCCGTTGAGCGAAGCCGTCGCTGAAATCTTCGGCGAAGATGGTTACAAAGGCAACATTACGATCGATAGCATCGGCACCGGTGCTGGCTTCGAACGCTTCTGTACCGCCGCCGAAACCGACATCGCCAACGCCAGCCGCGCGATCAAAGACGAAGAAGCTAAAGCCTGCGCCGATAAAGGCCGTGACGTAATTGAATTCCGCGTCGGCACCGATGCCTTGGCTGTCGTGGTCAGCAGCAAAAACACCTTCGTTAGCAACTTGACCGAAGCCCAAGTCGCCGACATCTTCTCAGGTACCTACAAAACCTGGGACCAAGTGGATGCCAGCTATCCAGCCGAAGCGATCAAGCTCTATAGCCCAGGCACCGATAGCGGCACCTTCGACTACTTCGTCGAACACTTCTACGCGAAAGAACAAAAATACATCTTGGGTGCAAATCCTCAATTGAGCGAAGACGATAACGTCTTGGTGACGGGGATCGAAGGCGATGCCAACGCGATTGGCTACTTCGGCTACGCCTACTACAACGAAAACAAAACCAAGCTCAAAGCCTTGACGATTGACAGCGTGGAACCAACCGAAGCGACCACCGAAGATGGCAGCTACTCGTTGGCCCGTCCGTTGTACATTTATTCAGCCAAGAACATTTTGGCCGAAAAGCCCCAAGTAGCAGCCTTCATCAACTACTACTTGACCAATGTTAACGATGTTATCGTGGAAGTTGGCTACTTCCCAGCTAGCGCTGAAGCGTTGGCCGAAGCCAAACAACATTTGGTCGATGCTTTGAGCGGTGGCAGCAGCAGCACCGGTGGCAACACCAACACTGGCAACGCCGTAACCCTCGAAGAAGTCGACCCAGCAACGGTGCAAGGCGATATTGTGACCGCCGGTTCATCAACGGTCTATCCGTTGAGCGAAGCCGTCGCTGAAATCTTCGGCGAAGATGGCTACAAAGGCAACATTACGATCGATAGCATCGGCACCGGTGCTGGCTTCGAACGCTTCTGTACCGCCGCCGAAACCGACATCGCCAACGCCAGCCGCGCGATCAAAGACGAAGAAGCCAAAGCATGCGCCGCCAAAGGCCGCGACGTGATTGAATTCCGCGTCGGCACCGATGCCTTGGCCGTCGTGGTCAGCAGCAAAAACACCTTCGTTAGCAACTTGACCGAAGCCCAAGTCGCCGACATCTTCTCAGGTACCTACAAAACCTGGGACCAAGTGGATGCCAGCTATCCAGCCGAAGCGATCAAGCTCTACAGCCCAGGCACCGATAGCGGCACCTTCGACTATTTCGTCGAACACTTCTACGCGAAAGAACAAAAATACATGTTGGGTGCAAATCCCCAGTTGAGCGAAGACGATAACGTCTTGGTGACGGGGATCGAAGGCGATGCCAATGCGATTGGCTACTTCGGCTACGCCTACTACAACGAAAACAAAACCAAGCTGAAAGCCTTGACGATTGACAGCGTGGAACCAACCGAAGCGACCACGGAAGATGGTAGCTACTCGTTGGCGCGTCCGTTGTACATTTACTCAGCCAAGAACATTTTGGCCGAAAAGCCTCAAGTAGCAGCCTTCATCAACTACTACTTGACCAATGTCAACGAAGTCATCGTGGAAGTTGGCTACTTCCCAGCCAGTGCCGAAGCCTTGAACGAAGCCAAACAACACCTGCTCGACGCAACCAAGTAAGCACCAAGGGTTTATGGTACCATGGCACAGGCTGCGGAGTTTAGCTCCGCAGCCTGTTGACCTACACAAACCCCGATTCAAAACCGGGAGGTTTCAATGGACGATAAGGTGAGTATTGGTATGGATAGCCGTCGTATTACGACCTCGCAACGTGAGACAACTCGCCCGTTTAGCCTGAAAAAGCAGCCACGCCTTGGTGAAAGCATCATCCAAGGATTTTTGCTCTTTTGTGGCGTGCTTTCAATGTTCACAACCATCGGGATCGTGATTGTGCTTGGCTCAGAATCAATTGCATTCTTTCGCCAAGTTAGCATTGTCGAATTTGTGACCAACACCGTTTGGTCGCCCCAAATTGATGAGTTTGGGATTTTGCCTTTGCTGCTCTCGACGTTGCTCACTTCAACCATCGCAATGTGTATTGCATTGCCAACCGGCCTCGCAGCGGCAATTTATCTCAGCGAATACGCTTCGCGCCGCGCTCGCAGCATTCTCAAACCAGTCCTGGAAGTCCTCGCAGGCGTGCCAACCGTAGTCTATGGCTACTTCGCGCTCAAATTTATGACTCCCTTGCTCAAGTCGGTCTTTGGTGAAGCCAATGTCAATATCTATAACATGGCTTCGGCAGGCTTGGTAATGGGGATTATGATTATCCCGCTGGTCTCGTCGATGAGCGAAGATGCGCTCAGCGCTGTGCCTCGGACGTTGCGTGAAGGTGCGTATGGCTTGGGCGCAACCCGACTCGAAACCGCAATCAAAGTGGTTTTGCCAGCAGGTATTTCGGGCATTATTGCGGCCTTCGTGGTAGCGATTTCGCGGGCAGTTGGCGAAACGATGATTGTGGCCGTGGCGGCTGGTGCTAAACCAACCTTCACCTTCAATCCCTTCGAAGCCGCCGAAACCATGACTGGTCACATCGCGCGGATTAGCGGTGGCGACTTAAGTTATGCCAGCATCGACTATAACAGTATCTTCGCGATTGGCTTGACCCTGTTCTTGATGACCCTTGGTCTCAATATGATCAGCCGTCGCTTGGTACGCCGCTTCCGTGAGGTATACGAATAATGACAACACTGAATGAAGATGTTAAATCAGGGTTGCCTCAAGGTGAAGCGTCGCGCCGCAATGTAGCTAGCCGTCGCCGCAAGGGCGCAATCTGGCGCACAATCTTTCTTTCGGCAACCATCTTTGGCTTGATTGCCCTGAGCTTGTTGATTTACAACGTCGCCAATGAAGTCTTTGGCTATGTTGCCATCGAATATGCGGTTGACCCTGCAACTGTCAGCGATAAACCGCTTGATGAACTCAACAAGGAAGAGTTGGTCGCGGTGTTGCAAGGCAATATGCGCAAGAACGCCTTTCGCACCTTGGAAAACGAAAAGCCCATGGCCAACCGCAGCGATAGCGAAGTTTACGATTTGGTGATTGAGCGCGTTTTAAAGCCTCAAACCCTCGAAACGTGGACGCTACGCGATTCGTGGTTCAACAAAGCGGCAATCGATGCCCAAGTTGCCAGCGATTTTCCCGAAGCGAAGCTGGAATTCCGTTCGTGGATTTCGACCAGCTTTTTGACCACGCCAATGTCGAGCGATCCGCTGCGCGCTGGCGTGCGCACCGCGCTGCTTGGCTCATTGTGGATGATCGCAATCACGATTTTGTTTGCCTTTCCAATTGGGGTTGGCGCAGCGATTTACCTCGAAGAGTATGCCACCGACAATCGCTTTAACCGCATCATCCAAACCAATATTAATAATCTGGCTGGCGTGCCATCGATTATTTATGGGATGCTCGGTTTGGTAATTTTCGTGCGCACGCTTGAGCCAATAACCAGCGGGCGAATTTTCGGCGCTGATAGTGGCAATGGCCGCACGATTGTGGCTGCCTCGCTCACGATGATGTTGCTGATTTTGCCAATTATGATTATCAACGGCCAAGAAGCAATTCGGGCTGTGCCGTTGTCGTTGCGCCAAGCAAGCTATGGCCTTGGGGCAACCAAATGGCAAACAATTTGGCATCATGTGTTGCCAAACGCCTTGCCTGGCATCTTCACTGGCACCATTTTGGCAATTTCGCGGGCAATCGGCGAAACCGCTCCCTTGATTGTGGTTGGCGCTTCGACCTTTATCGTGACCGATCCCGATGGCCCATTTGCCAAATTTACCGCCCTGCCGATTCAAATTTACAACTGGACATCGCGACCACAACCAGAATTTGCCCATATTGCGGCCTCGGCAATTGTGGTGTTGTTGGTGATGTTGCTATCGCTCAATGCCATTGCCGTCGTGTTACGCAATCGCTTCAGCAAACGAGGTTAAGCCATGACCGAGAAACAAACTGATCCTGCTCAACACACCTTGGTTGTGCGCAATATGAATGTCTACTATGGGGCATTCCGCGCCATCAATAATGTTTCGCTGAATATCGAACGCAACAAAATTACCGCGCTGATCGGCCCTTCTGGCTGTGGCAAAAGCACGGTGCTGCGCTCGCTCAACCGCATGAACGATTTGGTCAATGGCGCGCGCGTCGAAGGCGAAGTGTTGTTCCACGAGCAAAACTTGTATGCCAACGATGTTGACGCGGTAGAAGTCCGTCGCCGCATCGGCATGGTGTTTCAAAAGCCCAATCCATTTCCCAAAAGCATCTACGATAACATTGCCTTTGGCCCACGGATCAACGGCTGGAAGGGCACCAAAAGCGAGATGGACGATTTGGTCGAGCGCTGTCTGCGCCAAGCCGCCTTATGGGATGATGTTAAGAATAAGTTGAAGGAAAGTGGTTTGGCGCTCTCTGGTGGCCAGCAACAGCGCTTGTGCATTGCTCGCGCCTTGGCCGTCGAGCCAGAAGTTATTTTGATGGACGAGCCATGTTCGGCGCTCGACCCCATCAGCACCTTGAAAATCGAGGAGTTGATGATGGAGTTGCGCCAACGCTATACGATTGCAATTGTGACCCACAATATGCAACAAGCAGCTCGCGCCTCCGATTACACAGCCTTTTTCTTGATGAACGATCAACGGGCGGGCGAGCTGGTCGAATATGGCCCAACCGGCGATTTATTCACCAATCCCAAAGACAAACGTACCGAAGATTACATCACCGGACGCTTCGGTTAATTCGCCAATAGGGTGCAAAATCGAGCAATGAGCAACGGACAATGTTCGTTGCTCTTGTATATCTGCCACCACGTGGCCGCGAGGTTCGAATGCGCGAACGTTTTCTGCATGCCTTGGCCGAGCTAGAAGGCCAGATTCGGGATATGGGCAATCGGGTTGCTTTGGCCGTGCGCGATGCGTTGTGGTCACTTGAACGCAACGAGCCGATTTTTGCCCGTCAAGTTATTGCCAACGATAATGTAATCGATGATTTGCGCTATCAGATTGAAACCAACGCCCTGAGCGTGATTACCCACCAACAGCCCATGGCCCGCGATTTGCGGGTGGTCAGCATGTTTTTGGAGCTGGCCTCGGAGCTTGAGCGCATTGGCGATTATGCTGAGGGTATTGCCGAGTTGGTGATTCGCTGTATCGAATTGCCCCAATTGGCTCAGCCCCCGCAAATTAAAACGATGGCCTTGAAGGCTCAAGCAATGTTGCGCGATGCCCTCGATGCCTTGCACAATCGCGATCCGCAAGCAGCCGAGCGCCTCGAACTCTCCGACGATGAGATTGATGGCCTGTATCGTGAAACCTTGGCCTGGACGTTTGCCACCATGCGCAGCCAACCCGACCATGTTGAGCGTGCAATGTATTATTTGTGGATTGCCCACAACCTAGAGCGCATCGCCGACCGCACCATCAACATTGGCGAACGAACCAGCTTTATCGCCACTGGCATCATCGACAAACATCGGCTGCGCAAAGAAGAAGCCGATAAATCCTAGTTTTTAGCCACGAATTGCATGAAAGCATGAATAATTAGATCCCCTCACCCCAACCCCTCTCCCACGTGGCGGGCGAGGGGCTTTAATCTTGTGGTTTTTGCATGATTGGTGGTGAAAACGGGTGCTCCCCCTCGCCCGCGTCCAGTGGGAGAGGGGCTTCTGGTTTAGTGGGTTTGCCATGATAAATTAAAAAATCAAAGGCTCCTCCTCGCCCGCGTCCAGTGGGAGAGGGGGCTGGGGGGTGAGGGAATACCATATTAATACCCATTCAATGGCTGATAGCCACGCACATAATCGATCTCAAATGTGTGGGGATACGCGACTGTGCTTGCTTGGCGCTGCGGCAAATCGTAAATTCCGAGCATAAATTGCATTGGATAGTTGGGCGATTGCTGAATCGTGCGCAATTTACGATTATCAAGATAAATATCAATCTGGCTGGGTGTCCATTCGGCAGCGTAAATATGATAATCGCTCACCTCAAGCGCCACCTCATCCTCAAAAAACTCATCGGTGAGCTGCGAATCGCCCCAAGGATGCACGCCATAGCCTAATTTCAAGCCCTCAGCGCCAATATTCCAGCCTTTGATCTCCATAATTGCTAGCTCGCCGGAATGTTCAGGCTGATCCTCGAAGCCAATCATCCACAAGGCCACGACGTTATTGGGGCCAATTGTGGCTTTGGCGCGCATTTCAAAATAGCCATAGTGCGGCGTGTAGGTTCGAATCGAATCTTGCAGCTCACGCACGACGCAGGCTTGGTTGAAGCGATGTTGGCCGAATGGACTACCCAAGGCTCCACCAAACACCCCCGTTTGCAACGACGAGCAGCGAGTTTGGCCATCGAACTCAGGACACCACGGCGCTTGATCGGCCTGAATTTCCAAGATTAAGCTGGTGTTGGCCAATTGATAGCGCGGCGCTGAACGCTCACGCGAACTCCATTGCGGCAGATAAAACGGTAGCCATTTGGCTTGATCAAGTGTGTTGGTGCTAAATTCATCTTGAAATTCTAAGCGATAGCCTGGTTTTTCGACTGGGTTGGCAGGCATTGCAGTGGTTAAATCCATGGTCGCGAAATCCTTTGCTCACAGCATATTTGAGCTATTCTAGGCGGCTTCGCAGATTTTGTTAAGCCGCAAAGGCTGGTTCATGCTATACTCGCTGTGATGGTTCTCAGTGTGAGGAACGCCGATGCATCGTTCATATCATCGTTGGCATAGTTCAGCGCTTGGCCGCGACATGGAGCTTCTGTTGTTTGGCCATCATGGCGCGCCAGTCTTGGTTTTTCCAACCTCAATGGGCCGTTTTTTCGAGTTTGAAGATCGTGGCATGACCGGGCTTTTGGCCGAACATCTTGAGCGTGGTTGGCTGCAATTAATTTGTGTTGATAGTGTTGATGCTGAAAGTTGGTATTGCAAATGGGCGCATCCTAGCGGGCGCATTGGCCGCCATTTGCAATATGAACAGTATTTGATCGGCGAAGTTGTGCCGTGGCTGCGTAATTTCAATCAAAATCAATTTTTGATGAGCCTTGGTTGCTCGTTCGGAGCTTTTCACGCGGTGAATCTTGCCTTGCGCCACCCCCACCTGTTTCGGCGTTGCTTGGGCTTGAGTGGTCGCTACAATATGCGCTCATTTATGGATGGCTATAGCGATGATCAGGTTTATTTCAACACGCCGACTGAGTACACGGCCCATTTGCACGATGCCAACCAACTAGCTCATTTGCGCCAACTGGATATTATTTTGGCAATTGGCCGCGACGACCCTAGCTACCATAGCAATCAAGTGCTTTCGGATAATTTGTGGAATCACGGCGTTGGCAATGCCTTGCGGGTTTGGGATGGCTGGGCCCACGATTGGCCATATTGGGAGCAAATGCTGCCCAAATATATTCAAGGCCACGATTAGCGCCGAATTGGCGTTGGCACGGCGAGGCCTCGGGCTTGCAATTGTTCGGCGTAGCTCAACAGCACCCGCTCAAAAACCCGTTGTTGATCAAACTCACGCTCAGCAACTTGGCGAGCTAAGCGCGAAAAGGCCTCACGCAACAGCCGATCATCGAGGATGCGGCCAAGGCTTTGGGCTAAGGCCGCAGCGTCGCGCACTGGCACCAACATGCCATTCATGCCATGGATTACGGTTTCGCGGCAGCCGCGAATAGCGCTAGCAACGACTGGCACGCCCATTGCGCTAGCTTCCATCGGCGCACGCGGAAAGCCCTCACGATACGAGGGATGGGCCAAAACATCCATCAAGCAATAGAGCACTGGCATATCGCGGCGCATGCCTGCAAAATGGCTGCGCTCAGCAATCCCATATTCGGTGGCAGTTGCGGCGGTTAGACCATCGGCTTTATGTGGTTCTTCTGGGCCAACCATCAGCAAATGCAGATTTGGCCTGGTTGCCATCAGTTGTTGGCAAGCCCGAAACAACTCGTGATAGCCTTTTTCAGCCACCAAACGCCCAACCGCACCAATCACCTGCGCATCGGCAGGAATGCCCAAAGCTTGGCGGGCAGCTTGGATTTCGGCTTGACTCACGGCGCGACGATCAAACTGTTGTAGATTAATCCCATTGCCCAACAGGCTGATTTGCTCTGGCCGTGCGATTTTATGCGCCAAGGCTGTATTCAAATCTTCGCGATTTTGCGAGAGAATCGCATGCGAACAGCGAGCGGCGATTTTTTCCATGGCAATGTAAAAGTTCCGTTGCTTGGCGCTCGAATGTTCATGAAAATAAAAGCCATGAATCGTGTTGATGATAATTGGCACGCCTGCAAGCCGCGCTGCTAGCTGGCCAAGCAAGCCAGGCTTGGGATTATGCGTGTGCACAATCGTTGGTTTGAGTTGGCGAAATAAACGCACCAACTTGGCCACAGCCACTAAATCACTCGTTGGCGTGACCGAGCGCGGCATAGTCACGACCTCAACCGGAATCCCAGCGGCCTCAACTTCGGCGCGATACGGGCCGTCGCTGGCAACCCCGCGTACCCGATAGCCTGCATATTGAATTGCCTGCATCTGTTCGAGCAGCAAAAAGCGCAAGCCCATATCGGCGGTGGCAATATGCAGCACCAACGGTTGATTCATAGCCGTCCCTCGCGATCAAGATAGATTCGCTGCCACAGTTCGAGGTTCAGCAATAGCCACAATAAGGTATCCGCGACTTCTTTGCCATCGCGATGCGCTTGGTAGATGCGGCGTACCTCTTGGGCGTTGAACAGACCTCGCGCCAAGGTGCGTTGATCAAATAGAATTTCTGCTGTCCAGTTGCTGAGCGCGCCGCGAAACCACGGATCGGTTGGCACTGCAAAGCCATGTTTGGGCTTGCGTAGCGTGCGTTGCGGCAGCATTTCGCCAAAGGCTTGACGCAGCAGCCACTTGGTTTGGCGGCCACGCAATTTTAAGCTATTCGGCAAATTCATTGTCCATTCAACCAACGTATGGTCGAGAAATGGCACGCGCGCCTCAATACTCGCGGCCATCGAAGCCTTATCAACTTTTTCTAAATAGGTATCAGGCAACCACGTCTGCAAATCGGCCAAGCCCATGTTAGTCAAGGCTGCGCCGCTGCGTGGATACACCTGATCGTAGATTTGCTCTGGTGCATAATCGCCAAGCGCTGCGCTCAACTGCGGTTGCAGCAACCGCTGGCGCTGCTGGAGATCGGCAATGGTGAGCCAAGCTGCATAGCGCCGAGCAGGATCACGTTGCTCTAAACTGCGGATTGCTTGTTTTAAGCGGCGGTTGCGTGGCAATTGGCGAATTAGCGTGCCAAGCGCTTGGTGGCCAGGCATATATTTCAGCATCCGGGCGAGTAATTCAGCTTGATAGCGCCGATAGCCAGCCCATTGTTCATCGCTGCCCTCACCCGTCAACACCACTTTGACATGCTCGCGAGCAAAACGCGAAACAAGATACACCGGCAAGCCAGCAGCATCGCCAAATGGCTCATCGTAGTGGTAGACCAAGGTCTGTAAAGCGCCAACCAAATCGTTGGCATCGAGCAATAATTCGTGGTGCTTGCTGCCAAAATGCTGCGCCACCAAAGCTGCATCGGGCAATTCGTTAAAACCCTGCTGATTGGCAAAACCTACGCTAAATGTGTTAATTGGTGCGGCTCCCAAGCGGCTCATCAAGCCCACGATAATGCTTGAATCGAGGCCACCGCTGAGAAACGCTCCCAGTGGCACATCGCTAATCAGCTGCAAGCGCACAGCCTCGCGCAAACGGCTATACACTTCGGCGGCAGCTGCGGCAGGGGCAATTGGCGTGATATTTGGCTGCAATTGCCAATAGCGTTGTCGATGCATCGTTTGATTGGCAATATCCCAGCTCATGATGTGGGCTGGCTCGACTTTGTAAATACCTTGGAGCATGGTTTGCGGTGCGAGGCTATGGCCAAAACTCAGGTAATTGGCGAGGCCGTGGAGATTGATTTGGCGTGGCACTGCCGGATGCGCCAAAATTGCCTTGATCTCTGAACCAAAGACCAAGCGCTGGCCATCTGCGTACCAGTAGAGCGGCTTGATGCCCAGCCGATCGCGCACCAGCGTGAGCCGTTGGGCTTGCTGTTGCCAAATCGCCAAGGCAAACATGCCGTTTAAGCGCTCAACACAACCTGCAATCCCCCATTGCTCGATGCCGCGTACAATCACTTCGGTGTCGCTATGGCTATCGAAGGTTTGGCCAAGCTGCTGCAATTGCTCGCGCAAAGCTGGGAAATTATAAATCTCGCCGTTGAACACCAACGCCAAATCAGCATCGCGGCTGAACATTGGTTGTTCTCCATGCGCAAGGTCGATAATTGCCAAGCGGCGCATACCCAGCGCAACCTGATTAACCCAAAAAAAGCCTGCACTATCCGGCCCGCGATGGCGAATTGCCTCGGTTTGTTGCTCAAGAATTGCCGCCTGAGCCATGCCATGCCATTCGAGATGGCCCGTAATGCCACACATACGACGCTCCAAACGTGGGTAATAGCAGGTGCAGAATGCTGGAGCAGAGTAATATTCCCTCACCCCAACCCCTCTCCCGTGGCGCGGGAGAGGGGCTTTAATGCTGTAGTTCTGTCGCAAGTTGTGATTGAACAATGGCTGCTCCCCCTCGCCCGCGTGCAGTGAGGGAAGGTTTTAACGCTGTAGTTCTGTCGCAAGTTGTGATTGAACAATGGCTGCTCCCCCTCGCCCGCGTGCAGTGGGAGAGGGGGTTGGGGGTGAGGGAATCTTAACTATCTAATAGCGAGCGTAGCGTTCTCGTTCCAATTTGGCGTTGGTCAAAACCACCCCAACCAGATGCGCATTGACCCGTTGCAACAAGGCTACAGCTTCGCGGGCGCTATCGCGGCGCGTTTTGCCAGCCCGCGTCACCAATACCACCCCATCGACTTTGGTGGCCAACAAGGCTGCATCGCTAGCAGCCAAGACTGGCGGAGCATCGATCAACACAATATCTGCGTGCTGCTTAAGATCGCGCAGCACGCTATCGAAGCGTTTGGAGCTAAGCAAATCTGCTGGGCTGGGCGGGGTTGCTCCAGCAGGCAACAGCTGCAAGCCATCGACCTCTGTTTTGAGGATTGGCAAATCGCTGTTTTGGCTCATCGCTTGGCTCAGGCCGCGATCGTTGCTTACCCCAAACAAGCTGTGCAAGCTAGGCCGCCGCAAATCGCAATCGAGCACAATCACCCGTTGCTCTGCTTGGGCAAAGGTGACGGCCAAATTGGCCAAGGCAATGCTCTTATCTTCGTCAGGCACGCTGCTCGTAACCAAAATTGTATGCAATTTGCGCTCAATCGATGAAAATTGAATATTGGTGCGCAAGGTGCGATAGGCTTCGGCGGCGGCGGCCCGTGGATCGCGCAACGTAATTAAATCTAATGCCACAATAACTACCTCTATCTAGTTGGTTGGCTCAGGCCGACGCTTAGTGTTCGGGAATGCTGCCCAAGGTTGGTAGGCCTGTCCAGCGTTCAATATCGTTGTTGGATTTGATTCGATCATCGAAATATTCAAGCGCAAAGGCCACCAAAATGCCGATGATGCCACCCAAAATCCCGCCAGCCAGCACGTTGATTTTGGTTTTTGGCGAGGCTAGTTCGATGTATTTGGCTGGTTGCTGGACGCGAATATTAATTGCATCAGTGCTCAAACGCAGCGCATTCAAGCCAGCAACTTCGCTTTTGAGCGTTTCGCCCAAGGCATCAGCCAATTCAACCGCTTTTTTCGGATCAGGATAATCGACATTGATCGTCAGCAGCAATTGATCGGGCTGTGGTTGAATTGCAATATATTTGCGCAAATAATCGGGCGTGCGATCCAATTGCAATTGGTTGCTAATTTCTTGCAAACGCGCATCGGTCAGCTGGCCGGGCCAGTTGCCCATGACGCTGGGCAATTGCATGGTCAAGCCCTGATCATAGCGGCTGGTGATCACATTATAGGTGGTTTGGGCGCGATACAAGGGCGTTTGCAATTTGCTAAATCCATAGGCCGCAGCGGCGCTAGCAAAGCCAATCAGCACAATCACCCACCAGCGCCGAAACAAAATTGCTACATAATCTTGCGGTCGAAGCATTACGACTCCTTTGGAATAGCGCCGAGCACTGGCACATTCAGCTGGGCTAAATCGCTCTGCTCACGCACGGTTCGGTCGAGGTAGTGGCGCAAGAAGGCCAAGCCAAACCCAGCCACCAAGGCCAAAACTAAGCGCAAGGCCAAACGGGTGATTGGCTGTGGCCAGCGACTGAGTGCCGTAGCCGTGGTTGGCAATTCGAGGGTTTCGACCGCCAATGTGCCCCATTGCGCCCGATTCCACCATTGCAAGCCTTGTTCGTCGAGCACCGCAATGCTGCCAGCAGCAATCGCTGTGGCTTGCTCAGCGGTATCAGCATCAACCAGAATTGTGGCAATGCGATGTTCTTGCTCAACTGCCGTGATCATGCCTTTAACTGCGCCAGCGTCGAGTTGCAGATTGCGATTGCTGGCAATCCAAGTGCTGACTGCTTGGGCAAAGGCTTCGGAGCGCACCACGCCCGGCAAATCGTCAACGATGAATTGGGTGCTTTGCCACGAATTGTAAATATTCATGTCGGGCAGCACTTCGTTGCCGCCAACAGGCGCGTGGGTAATCGCAAACTTGGCGTTAGCCCGATAGCGCTGTGGATCAGGCTGAAAGCTGAGCAGCGAAACCAACAGCACGAGCAGCGGCACACCCAGCACCAGCCACCACGAACGTTGGACAATCGCAAAATATCGGCGTAATTCCATAATTTATCCTTATTTGATCCACGAAGGACACGAAGGGCCACGAAGCACGGAAACCGCGAAGAGCGCAAAGATTTCTTCGCCACGAATTGCACGAATTGCACGAATTATCCTTCTAACCCCCGACCCCTAGCCCCTAACCCCCGATGGCTATGTTCTATGTTCTAAACGTTCATCCTTCATCCTTCATCCTTCCCGACCCCCAATCCCCAGTCCCCGACCTCCAAATCCTATGTTCTATGTTCTATGCTCTCTGTTCTAAACGTTCATCCTTCATCCTTCCCGACCCCTCGTTCAACAACATTTCAATTTCGGCGCGAATGCGAGCCTCGAAGGCTGGACGAGCAAATTGCTCGGCATGAGCACGAATTGCCGTTGGATCGTAGTGATTGTTTTGGCTGGCAAGGATGGCATTGGCCAAATCTTCGACAGTTTGTTGGCTGAAGAAGCGTCCAGTTTGGCCTTCGATCACGCTATCGAGTGCGCCGCCTGCTTTATAGGCGATGACTGGGCGGCCTGCACCCATGGCTTCGAGCGGCTGAATGCCTGCATCTTCTTCGCCTGGCATTAAGTAGGCGCGACAGCGAGCATACAAACTGCGCAAACTTGCATCATCGACTTTGCCGACGAAGCGCACGCTTGGCCCAGCAACTTTTTCTAGCTCGGCCCGATCGCGGCCATCACCAAAAATCACCAAGGGCAAGCCAAGCTTGGTACAGGCTTTGATCGCCAAATCAAGCCGTTTGTAGGGCACGAGCCGTCCGCCTGCCAAATAAAAATCTTCTGCTGGCTGGGGCGCGAATGGCTGCAACTCAACTGGCGGCGTGATGATCGTCGAAGGTCGTTTGTAGAAATGGCCAATTCGGTCGGCAACCGTGCGCGAGTTGGCAATAAAACGATCAACCCGCGCCGACGATTGCACATCCCACAGGCGCAAATAGGTCAGAAAGAAGGGCAGAATCGCGCCAAAAATGCCGCTAATTTGCTCACGTTTGACATAATCGTCGGTGCGCCATGCAAAGCGCATTGGCGTGTGACAATAGCACAAATGGCGCGCGCCGGGCTTGGTAATCACGCCCTTGGCATAGGCGCTTGATGAGCTAATGACCAAATCGTAGGCGCTGAGGTCGAAATGCTCAAAGGCGCTGGGATAGAGCAAGAAATATTTGCGAAAATGCTTGCGCCAGCCAGGCAATTTTTGCATAAACGAGGTGCGAATATCCCAACTGCGATACTCGTTGGGCATGGCCTCGGCATCGTAAATTGATGTATAGATTGGGGCTTGCGGAAACATGGCGTGCAACACTTCGAGCACCCGTTCCGCGCCACCATATTGATTCAAATAATCGTGAACTAAAGCTATTTGCATGGAACCTACTCAAACAAAAAGCCCATGGTTGGGCTATCCTGTGGGATCATTATAGCGCACAACCAGGGCTTCAATGCTGAAAATTAGGTCACAACTGTGTAACTAAGTTGTTGCAAAGGCTCGTTTCATCAAGCGCCGTGCCCGATGTAGCACACCAGTTAAAAAGGCTCCGCGTTCGCTGCCAAAGCGTTCTGCATATTCACGCGCCGCTTGCACTGGCTGAATTTCCACGCCTTGACCGCGCAGCATATGCAAATAATCGGTGATTAGCAAATACAAATCGCCAATTGTATGTTTGGGAAACATCTCGCCAATATGTTGCTGGGCGATCGCTTGGGTGACTGGGCGATACACCGTGTCGTACCAGCTTTGCACCGCTTCCTCAAACGTCACTTCGCGATCAAGGTCTTTGCCCATAAAATATTGATGATCGATCACATGCAATTTGATACGAGCATAATCGTTGTCGTTGCTGAGTGGCACGCGCACATCTTGGCGCAGCAAATTGAGCTTGCTCCAATGCAAAAATTCTATTTCAACCGCACTTGGTGGATCGGGCAATTTAACCCGATTTTTGCGCTCGCCATAATGGCGCGTATAGTCGATCGCGGCGGTTTTTGGGCCTGGATCAATCCCCTCGGTTTGGGTCAAATAATGGCGATGATCCATAATCCACAGATACAAGTCGGTGGCGGTGCGTTCAGGGAAGGCTGCCAAAATGCCGGTGTCGTAAATTTCGTCGATCAACGGTTTATAAATATTGTCGTACCAACTTAAAATCGCCTCTTCGCTGCTTGGGTCTTCGCCAAGCTCCAACGATTTGAAATAGCGATGGCCGTTGATATGCCGAATCAAGTCTAAATAGCCGCTGGGCTTGGTTAGCTCGATAAATTGGGCTTCTGGCCGCAGCTGGGCCAAATTTGTCCATTCCAAAAAATCTGAGCGTTCTTCCAATTGATTTAATTCATTTTGGGTCATGCTTGGCTTGATTGGCACATCGCTCAGCAATTCGATCACATGGGCATCGATAAAATCTTGGCCTTGTTGACGGGCAACCGAAACCCGATGATTGCCATCGCGCACAAAATAAACCTCGCCAATTTGATAGAGCTCAATTGGCGGTAGCAAGACATCGCTATAATGCGCCCGATCAACGTTTTTCCAACGAGCTTTGGTTACTTCATGGCGTGGCAAAAACTGGCGGTCGAAATCGCTATAGCGGCCTTCGCTGCCAATAATTGAAGCCAAGGGCACGATTTGCATGCCACGGTCGGTTTGGCTGCGAATATTCAGGCGGGCGCGAACCTCTTCAAATGGCAAAAGGGTTTGGGGTTCGTCGCGCAACCGCGCTTTTATGGCATTCAGAAAGGCGCTAAATCGCGCTTTTTGGAAATCACTATCAACTTGCTGATCGATCCATTGATTGTAGCCCATCTTAAGTTCCTCCTTGGTGTCGGCGAGCTTGGCCTGATATGACACCGTTGTGTGTTTGCTAGATTGTTGTTGTTACCACGATGGAACAATCTGCTGGGGTTGGCCCTCGGTGATGCGCCATTCGCGAATCTCGTAGGAATCCAAGCCCCGTGCTACTAATGGGTCTTCTTCGACAAGATCTCTTGCAGCAGCCAACGAATCGGCCTGCAATAAGACAAAGCCACCCCGACGGTCGGTGGCGGGGCCAGAGAGCAACAAGTGGCCTGCGGCTTTGAGCTGGGCCAAATATGCTAAATGATCAGGCAAATGCGGTTCGTAGATTGCCCGATCGACGATAATGGTTAATGTTACCAAATACGTTAGCATTGCTGACTCCCAAAGAAAAAAACGCTCCCAATGGGGAGCGTCGTTGCATACTGTGTTGACATTCGATTAACTGGCTCTGGCATTGCTCAAGGCCGCCATTGGTTCAATATCGAGCAAGCGATAGCCGTGGGTATTTACAATTAGTGTATCACCATATTGCAAAGGCCGTTGGTCGCCATAGCCATAATTTAAATGCACATGGCCATGAATAAGATAGCGTGGTGCAAGCCGATCGATAAAGCGCCGTAGCGCTTGCGGCCCGCGATGAGCGCCAATGCCATCGTGCAAGCCTGCTGGTGGCGTGTGGGTAATTAACACATCAAGCCGCTGGCGATGGCGCATTTGGGCAAAAAAGACCCGTGCGCTAAGCATGGTCATGCGCCATGCCCATTCTGCTTCGCTATATTGATGTTCGCCTGGGCGATAGCGTAACACGCCGCCAGCCCCCGCAATTAATATCCCATTCACCATTGCAACCCGCAAATCGAGGTTATCGCAGCCCTGTGGTTTGGTCGAAACTCTGCCGTCTTCATGCTGCTCGGGTGCATCATGATTACCGTTAACGTAAAAGCAGGGAACATTGAGCATCGAAACCAGATACTCAAGGTAACTTGGTGGTAAATCACCACAGCCGACAATCGCATCGATCGCCCCTACACGTTGGTGCAGCGCCGATGTTTGCAACATGCTAACTACTTCGTCACTAACCGACAGGAGCCTCATCGCGCCCTCCAGAACTTCCACGATCTACACTCGTTGCAGCATTGCGTTACTCAGCAGTATAGCACAGGTCATTCCAACGATGAATTCAAAAGGCAGAAGTCAAAAATCAAAAGCGGGATAAGGGAACAGGGATCAGCGGTCAGGGATCAGGGACGAGGCGATAGGCTATGGGCTATTGAATTGGTGCAATTCGTGGCTAAGAAATCTTCGCGATCTTCGCGTCCTTCGCGGTTTCCGTCCTTCGTGCCCTTCGTGCTCTTCGTGCTCTTCGCGGTTTCCGTCCTTCGTGCGCTTGCTGGAACAAAAGTCGCAGGAATGTTGCAAAAGCTGCGACTTTTTTGCGACTTTTTGTTGCTTGCTCGCTGCTATACTCCTACGTGAGCGAAGCACTTAGGAAAACATACATATCGACAATCAAGGAGGTCTGAGTTATTGATAAGGGGTTTGTTGGTAGTGCGGTGAGAGGCGCTACCTCGGCTCGTAGCTAGTGCGGTGAGAGGCGCTAGCCAAGAGCAATTCTGCGCAATCTGACACGCTGTGGTGTCATGCCCGCAGCCTTATCAAACATTCAAACTAATCAGATGCAATTTCAATCGGGTATCGATCGTTTGAGCAGTGCTATGGCGCTGCTCTTGGCTTTTTAGCTGCATCGTTGCAACGATTCTGCTTCAAATTTGCTGCTGTGTGGGCTGATCAATCGCTATACTCGATGGTGAGTGGAATAGCGAACTCAATTGAAAGGAAGCGCCAGATGCTACGAAAATGGATTAGCGCAAGCATAGGAGGAAGCATTCTGATCTTGGTGTTGCTGATGGTGTTTGATTCATTTCGATCATATGTTGTTCTTGGTCCAATTGACGATTTTCCAATTTATGCCGATAGTTCTAGTCTGCTTCACAATGGCCAAGCTGTGCATTATGTTGTGTTAAAACGCCATGTCAATAATGAGATTAAAGATTTTTATATCAAGGCTTTAGCGCAACGCGATTGGCACTTGCAACCAGCATTGTCCAAGCATCCCAACAGACTCATGCGCTTTGAACATTCATCAATCAAAGGTGTTATCGAGTTGTCAATTAGCGAGCATGGCAGATGTAAACTGGCTCGCAGCGAGGTCTATGCGCGCTATGTTGATCCGCGTTTGCCGATCACCCCAAATCCAAATAAACACGTAGTTTGGCATGGAACCCGCTTACTCTGTACCGAGGCACAACCGCTTTCCGCGAAATCACTTAGCCCTAGCTAAAGTTTATCCCCTCACCCCAACCCCTCTCCCATCGAATGGGCGAGGGGCTTTAATCCTGTGGTTCGGCCACGAATTCCGTTGCGCCCCCTCGCCCGCGTCCAGTGGGAGCGGGGGCTGGCTTTCAAGAGTCGTTTGTTAAGATCCCCTCTCCCATCGAATGGGCGAGGGGCTTTAATCCTGTGGTTCTCTCCCAATTCCTTGGTGAACCACGGATGCTCCCCCTCGCCCGCGTCCAGTGGGAGAGGGGGCTTGGGGGTGAGGGAATCGACTTTAACCACTTACTTCTTGGGTTGCTTGGTCAACCGGCACGCCTTCCATGGTCTCGCGAATCAGCTGATCGACCACGGCTTTAATATCGCCAGTTTCGGCGAATGTGCGCAGTTGGCGCTCGGCACTGGTGCCATGCTTGAGCACTTGGTCAATATAATCGATGGCGGCCCGCGAACCAAGATCATCAACCACATCGTCGACAAACTCGCGTAATTCAACCATCAAATCGTGGGCTGATAGCTCTTCGCGCTTGCCAAAATCGATCAACTTGCCGCCCATACCGTAGCGTGCTGCCCGCCATTTGTTCTCGTTGATCAAGGCGCGGCTGTAGACGCGGAAGGTTTGATTTTGGCGGAACAAGCTGTAAATTTTAACAAAAATTGCTTGAATCAAGCCAGCAATCATAATCGCTTCATCAACTTTGGTGGCAATGTCGCAAATCCGTACTTCCAGCGTGCCAAACATTGGGTGTGGTCGTGCATCCCACCACACTTTCTTGCCATTGTCGATGCTATGAGTTTTGAGCAAAATGTTGATATATTGCTCAAATTCAGCATACGATTGGAAGGTATCGGGAATGCCAGTACGTGGAAAGTTGGTGAAGATGATCGAGCGATACGATTGGAAGCCAGTTTTGCGACCCATCCAAAATGGCGATGAGGTCGAAAGCGCCAACAAGTGCGGCAGGAAGTAGCGCGCTACGTTCATAATTTCGATGCAGGTTTCGTTATCGGGCATCCCGATGTGCACATGCATGCCGAAAATCAACAAACGCCGCGCCGCTTCTTGCATCTCCTCAATCACGCCATAATAGCGCTCGTGGGGATAAATATCTTGCTTTTGCCACGACGAAAATGGGTGCGTGCCAGCGGCGGCAATCCGCAGGCCTTTGCTCGCAGCCAAACTGCCAATCGCCCCGCGCAAGCGAATAATTTCCTTGCGAGCTTCATCGACCGTGCGACAGACGTGCGTGCCCACCTCGACAATCGATTGGTGCATTTCGGGCTTCATCTGTTCGCGTAAAATCAACTGACCTTCGTCAAGGATTTGGGTGATGTACGACTTCAATTCGCGGGTTTCAGGATCGATAATTTGGTATTCTTCTTCGATCCCAATCGTAAACGGAAAGTTTGGATGCCCCGGATCACGATATTCCATAAGCTCCCCCGTTGGTGTCAGTTGATAGTGGGCTGTGGTGGGTTGCTACCTGTGGTAATGCCCATTAGGATAGTTGATGTTTTGGTGCTTGTCTACGCTGAGATTTCGCCTTGCTTCGCGACCTGAAAGGTTGGGGTGGTTGAGCCGCCGCCGGCGGTCACATTCAACAAGGTCACGGTCGATAAGCGCGTCAAACAACCTTGAACTTCGGTGCCAAATAAAAATGGATCGGTATCAACCAAGCGCTGGCTAATCTGCAATTGGCCATCAACCATGGCTGGATAATCTTCATAGGCGATAACTACGCGCTCTTGAACTACAAATGGCTCAGTTAAGGCTTGCTCAACTGCCGCATCCCAGGCTTCGGCCTCGGTTTCCCAGCCAATCGTAATGCCATGGCCGCCGTAATCGTCGTTGGGTTTGAGCAACAGCCGATCGCGATTGTGCTTGATAAACTCAAGCAAATCAATCTCGTTGCCAGCATAATCGGTGCGTCCTGCCGCGACGCGCCGCGTCCATGGAATGTGCTGGGCAAGCTGCTGTTGGGTGGCTTGGCTAATGCCCGCTGCACTGGTAATCGCCGGATCAGAAAGTAAGCCAAAGATCATTTTTTTGTGCAGCAATTTGGCGCGGAAGTTATTGACCAAGCAAATCGCCCCATCGCGATAGGCCTGAGTTAATGGATGCTCGAAGGCTTCGTTGCCCAAGCGCTGCAAAAACTCAGTGGTCAATAAGCGTTTATACACAAAGTTAACTGGCGTATCATTGGCATACAGCGTGCCAGCGTGATAGCGCAATTCTTCTGGCGCGCAAATCACAGTTTTCAAGCCATGCTCGCCAAAATAGTGCTGGAATAATTGAAACTCCGAGAGCGTTGGCAAGCCATGCCAATCGACAATCGCAATCTGTGGCTCGTCAGTGCCGCCCCATTCGCGATAAATTGCCAAAAATGTTTCCAACAAGCGTTGGCGGGCTGGCAAACTGGCAACCTGATAGTGGCGCTGAAACTCCTGCATAATTGGTAATTGCTCGAACACCTGCGAAAGAATATCTTCGTAGGCGATGGCGGCAGGGCTTTCGGCGTTATACTCAACAAATTGAAACGAGCTGCTATCGCTGGTTAAAAATGAATCCAGCCGTGACGAAACGCTCAACTCGCGGTAGCCAGGCTCATAGCCAATTAAGCGTTGTTCGCCCTCGGTCAAGGCCAGCAGATCGAGCACCGCGGGCGTGCGCAAGGCATATTCCAC
Organism: Herpetosiphon sp. NSE202; assembly: GCF_042688385.1. Classification (NCBI taxonomy): domain Bacteria; kingdom Bacillati; phylum Chloroflexota; class Chloroflexia; order Herpetosiphonales; family Herpetosiphonaceae; genus Herpetosiphon; species Herpetosiphon sp. NSE202. The sequence continues at coordinate 30,633 of NZ_JBHUPY010000015.1, forward strand.
CACGCTGCGGGCTGCTTCGGCGACCAATTGCGAAACTGAGCTAATTAAGCCCGCTTGCTCAGCGCTGAGAAAATGCGGGCGCAAAACATTGCACAACGGACGCGTGCCAAAAAAAAGATTTTCTTGTTGTTGCAGGCTGGTCAATCGTTCTTGGGAAGCGCGCGCGAGATCGGGCGTGAGGAGGGCGTGATAATCACGTATCGCTTGCTCTAACATAGGCCGCTCCATCAATCGCAGCAACGAGCATAGCCAACGCAGAAAGCGGCTATGCTCGCGCTTGCTTAACCATTCTTATTCACTGGTTGTGGTTGAACGAGCTTTGGGTTTGCTACTCGCGGTGAGCAACGAGTTCCATTGATAGGTGACTTTCGATTGTTTGCGTTTGCCTAAGGCATAATCGATACACATATCGGCCATGGCGTTGACTACCCACGGAAAGTAGTGGTCGGTCAGCGAATTAATATCCATGTCGGGTGCAGGGTTGGTAAAATCGATTGCGTAGGCAATGCCATCTTTAATTGCAAACTCAACGGTGTTCATATCGTAGCCAAGCGCTTCGTTAAGCTTCCGTGCGCCATCCAAGACCTGTTGGCCCTCTTCGGGGGTGAGAAAACCTGGCTCGTGGAAGTAGCGATGGGGCCATGGCGCATTAGCATCAAACTTCATCACCATAAAATGCTCTTTGCCAATACACATCACGCGGGCATATTTTTCCCATTCGATGCACTCTTGCAGCATCATACATTCGGTGCCGGTGGTGTTATAGGCATCGTACAACTGATCGTAGTTGTAGAGCTTGAACACCTGCTTGAAGCCACCGCCCCAAGCTGGTTTGAGAATAACCGGAAAGCCACCGACGGCCTCGACATGCGCTTCCCACGGAATCGGGTAAATCAAATTGCGCAACGATTCATCGACCACGCCCTCGACATACGAATGTGATGGCAAGGCGATGGTGCGCGGATGCTTGACCCCGATTGCATCGGAAAGTGATGCGCCAAAAAACTTATCGTCAGCGCTCCACCAAAATGGATTATTGACGACAACCGTGCCTTGGAGCACAGCATTTTTGAGATAAGTTCGATAGTAGGGGATTTCGTGGGAGATGCGGTCAACGATTACAGCGTACTCACTCGGCTCGTTCATGGCAGTGCCGCCCAATTGCAAATATTCGGCGGTTACGCCAAGATTGCGGCGGTTGACTTCCTCGATAAATGCCGGTGGCCACGACCATTCACGCCCAACCATAACCCCAATTTTCTTATCGGCTTTTTTTGCTTTTGCCAAGCAAAACCTCCTTGTATCGGTCTAGGCTTTGAGGGAAAATCCTGTGGGTATCTGTGCGGATGCTGCTTCGTTGCGAGGCGCATCATAGCATATCAAGCGCTGCTGCGCCAAAACACCCAAGCGAGGCTTGCCTCATGCAGGGCACTTACAAGCAGATTCTTGACCATCAATTGGGTTAATTGTTGCGCTTATCATCATTGCGATCTTGCAAATCGCGCTGAAAGAGCACAAACTCATAGACTTGTTGGCGACGATCGGGGCTGAGCGTGGTAAAAATTGAGAGTAGCGCCTCTTGTTCGCGCCGCGAATCGGAGTAGATTTTGGTTTCGGACGAGGCCGCTTCGCTGATCATTTCCAAGGCTGTGGTGCGGAACACTTGGGCTATGCCTTCGACTTCGGCAATTCGTGGCGAGGTGTTGCCCGCCTCAACCGCGCTAATATACGAGCCAGAAACGCCGACTTTTGCGCCTAAGTCATTTTGGGTCAAGCGGTCGCGGGTGCGTTTGCGTTTGATAATTGCGCCAATTGCTTCACTCAAACTAGCCATGCCAATCTCCAATCTTGCTGCTAATTCGGTTGCGATTCCTTTGCATTGTACAAGAAAACTAACGCAAAAGGCAGCAGTTATTGATCCACGAAGGGCACGAAGGGCACGAAGCTGAAACCGCGAAGGACGCGAAGAGCGCGAAGTGTACGCAGGCTATGGGCTTTTGGCTTTTGATTTTTGACTTCTGACTTCTGCCTTTTGACTTCTGCCTTTTGACTTCTGCCTTTTGACTTCTGCCTTTTGACTTTTCATCCTTCATCCCTCATCCTTCATCCTTTAAACTTTAAACAAAATCCCCCTCGCCCAATTGCTTGGACAAGGGGGACGGAGTGACTGAATTAGGCAGCGCTACTGCCGGTTGCCAATTCGACCAAGCGATCTTGCAATTTCTTGTCGAGCAACGAGCCAGCAACTTGCGAGCGCAACTCTTTTTCAAGCCGGCGGCGGGTTGGGCCACGTTGCGCGTCAGGAAAATCGTTCAAGATGCGTTCGATTTCGGTGTTGACTTCGCTATCGTCGACGCTCAAGCCTTCGGCTTCAACGATTTTGCGCACAACCAACGACGATTTCAGGCTTTCTTCGCCACGAGGCAACAATTCTTGGACTGCTTCGTCGTGGGTTTTGCCAACGATTTGCAGATATTGCTCCATGTTGATGCCATAGCGAGCCAACGATTCAACTTGCTCGTGGAGCAATTCGTGGGCGCGATCTGCCACCAAAGCATCGGGCACATCGAAGGTGGTTGCAGCAACAACTTCTTCGAGGTACTTGTTCAAGACGTTGCGGCGATGGTGTTCGCTTGAATTCTTGACCAAGCGCTCCATCAAGTCTGCCTTGTAGGCATCCAAGTCGCCTTCGAATTCTTCCAAGCCTGGAAGTTCTTCCCAAGCTGGCAATTGGCGATTTTGAATTTCGCTGACGGTTACTTTGAAGACAACGTCTTTATCAGCAACCCGGGCATCTGGATGATCGGCTGGCAGGTGCGCGCTAATTTCGCGGGTTTCACCAGCTTTGATGCCTTTCAAGCCTGCATAGAGTTCAGGCACGATCCGACGTTCTTCCATGATTAAGGTCGTTGGTTCGCCTTCATCATCGTCGTCATCATCGTCGTCATCATCGTCGTCATCATCGTCATCATCGTCGTCATCGTCGTCATCGTCATCATCGTCGTCATCGTCGTCATCGTCGTCATCGTCGTCATCGTCATCGTCGTCATCATCTTCGGCATCGAGTTTGTGCAATGGCACGCCATCGACCAAGGTTTGGACGGTAGCGGTCAATTGATCGCCTTCGCCTGCTTCTGGCTCGCCTTCGGGAGCGCTCAAGACGACGTGTTTTTCACGAGCTTGATCCAACGCCACTTCCAAGGTTGCATCGGTAACTGGTTCTTCGGTCAAGTCAACCGTGATTGCCTTGTAATCGGGCAAGTTCACTTCTGGCTCGACGGGAACCAAAATGCGGAAGCGGAATGGTTCAGCTTCGACTTTTTCCAATGAAGCTTGGGCAACTGGCGTAATTTTTTCTTGATCGAGGGCAGCGCGGAAGGCCACATTAATAATTTCGTCGGTAGCTTCTTCTAAAATCGCGGCCTTGCCGTAATAATTTTCAACGATAAAGCGAGGAGCCTTACCCTTGCGGAAGCCTGGAATCGCAACCTTGCTGGCAATCCGTTGGGCGGCTTTGTTCAACTCTTTTTCTATCGTCGCTGCGTCTGGCTCGATCTCAAGCGCAACAATGCGCTTTGGCAATTGTTCAGTTGTGACTTTCACACGATCTCCAAAGTATATGCTATTTAATCGATCTTTAACTATCGCCAACGAAGGCAGTCTAGCGTGACATTATACCAGAACATGGCTTAGCGTTGGCTAGCGAATCTGGATTTGCTTAATAATCGTTAGCGCTCTGCCTAATAGACAGTTTGCTCAGCCAAGAAATGGCGATACATCGGCGAAACCGCCCGCAAGCGCTCCACAATGGGCGGCAATAATTCCAATACGCGCTCGATTTGCTCGGCAGTGTTATCGCGGCCAAGCGTCATGCGTAGGCTGCCATGGGCGCGTTCGGCACTCAAGCCCAAAGCCATCAAGACATGCGATGGGTCGAGCGAGCCGCTGGTGCAGGCCGAGCCACTTGAAGCATAAATGCCCTGTTGATCAAGCAGCAGCAGCATGCTTTCGCCCTCAATAAAATCAAACGAAATATTGACATTATTGGGCAAGCGCTGAGTACGATGACCATTCAGATACACATGCGGAATTGTTGCTTCAATGCCCGAAATCAGCCGATCGCGCAGGCTGGTGGTCTGGCTCACGCTTTGGGGCAGTTCATCGACCGCCAATTGCAAGGCCTTGGCCAAGCCAACAATTCCTGGCACATTTTCGGTTCCCGCCCGCAACCGCCGTTCCTGCGAGCCACCATTAATTAACGGCAGCATTGGCACGCCGCGCCGCATATACAACGCACCAATGCCTTTTGGCCCATAAAATTTATGCGCGGTTAGGCTCAACAAATCAACATTCAACTCTTTGACATTAATTGGTTGCGCGCCGATTAATTGCACTGCGTCGGTATGAAACAGCACATCGTGCTCACGGCAAACTGCGCCCAATTCGGCAATTGGCTGAATTGTGCCAATCTCGTTGTTGGCCGCCATAATGCTGACCAAGACCGTGGTTGGGCGAATTGCAGCCCGTAAATCGGCAACTGAAACCAAGCCAGTGCTATCGACTGGCAAGATAGTTATTTCAAAGCCAAAGTGTTCGAGATATTCCACCGCATGCAGCACCGCATGATGTTCAATGGCGCTGGTGATGATGTGATTGCCTTTGCCTGCGTCACGCTGAGCAAACGCCACGCCTTTAATCGCCAGATTATCGGCCTCGGAGCCGCCGCTGGTAAACACAATTTCTTTGCGTTTTGCGCCCAACAAGCTGGCGACAGTTTCGCGTGCCTCGTCTATGCCTTCGAGCGCGGCGCGGCCCAGCCGATAGATACTTGATGGATTGCCGTAGGCCGTGTTGAAATAGGGCAACATCGCCTCAACGACCCTTGGATCAGTTGCAGTTGTCGCTGCATGATCGAGATAAATTGTTTCTGGTGCCATTCCAGACCACCTTTAATGCTAATTGCAAGTTTGTCGCTGGTTTGATTTTACCGCTGTTTAACCCCAAATTGCTGTAAACGTTTCGCTACATTCAGCATGGCCTCGCCAGCAGAACGGCAAAATCGTGGGCTTGGAGCACAGCTTGCAATCGCTAGTTTAGATAGATTCAATGTGGGACTTGTACGACTAATGGTATGCTAAGAAGAGCTGAATCGCAATATTTGGGAGGCACAATCATGATTCAACGGCTTGACGTAGCAGTCATTGGCACAGGCAATTGGGGCACAACCTTGGCCTTGGTTTTGGCGCGTGGCGGGCGCAACGTCACGCTGTTTGGCCGCAACCAAGCAGAGGTTGAGCAACTCCAAGCTGCTGGCGAAAACAGCCGTTTTTTGCCTGGGCAGCGCTTTCCTGCCAATTTGGGCTTGGCGTTTGAGCCTGCGCTTGCAGCTCAAGCCCAAGTTATTTTGTTGGCAGTGCCTTCCAAAACGATTCGCAGCAATGCCTTGCAACTTGCGCCGCTGCTTGCGCCCGACACGATTGTGCTCAGCTGTGCCAAAGGCATCGAGACGGGCAGCCTTGAAACGATGAGCGAAGTGTTGGCCGAGGCGCTTAGCCCGCATCCACGGGGCTTGATCGGCGCACTCTCAGGGCCAAATATCGCCAACGAAATTGCCCAGGGCTTGCCTTCGACCAGCGTTGTAGCGTTAAGTGATGATCAGGCTGGTCAGCGGGCGCAGAGCTTGCTCACCACCACATTAATGCGCATCTATCGCTCTAGTGATGTGATTGGGGTGGAGCTTGGCGGCGCACTCAAAAATATTGTGGCGCTTGGGGCTGGCATCTGCGATGGCATGGGCTTGGGCGATAATGCTAAGGCGGCCTTTATCACCAGAGGTTTGGCCGAGATGACCCGCTTGGGCATGGCGCGGGGTGCGCATCCACTGACCTTCGCTGGCTTGGCGGGCTTGGGCGATTTAATAGCCACCTGTGCCTCGCCGCATAGCCGCAATCGGCGGTTGGGCGAAGCGCTGGCTCGGGGTCAATCGCTCGAAACTGCATTGGCCCAGCTTGGCCAAGTTGCCGAAGGCGTGAACACCACCGCCACCGCCCGCCAACTCGCCCAACACTATAATGTCGAATTACCGATTGCCGATGAACTGTATCGCGTGTTATTTGAAGGCAAATCGCCACAACAGGCCGGGCTGGATTTGATGCAGCGCGACCCTAAAAATGAATTGGCAGGCTTGCAAGGGCTATTTGCTTAATCGAGGAGCTGAGCAATGCAAGAGTTACGATCATTTACCAAGCAACATTTGGCCGAACTAGCGCCGTTGATTGCCGCCAGCAGCGCCGAAGGCTACAGCATGGTGCAACGACTTTCCGAAGAATGGCAAAGTGGAGTCCAAACTTTTTCACAGCCAGGCGAAGGCTTTTGGGGCATTTGGCAAGGCCAGCGTTTGCGAGCAATTGGTGGCATTAGCATCGATCCCTATCAACCGACCGCGACGATTGGCCGCATTCGCCATGTGTATGTGTTGCCTGCATGGCGGCGGCATGGCTTGGCCAAGCAAATTGTGCTGCACAGCTTGAAGCATGCTGCTAGCCATTTTGCCAAAATCAGCTTATACACCAATAATCCAGCGGCGGCGAAGCTGTATGAGCATTGTGGGTTTGAGCCAGCTACGGGCTTAGTGCGCAGCACTCATTGCTACAACTACCAAGGTTAGCAGCAAACACGCTTTTAGCGCATTAGCATGAGCTATTTTGATCAAGATTCTCATCCAGCTCTCATCCGAAATGTTAAATCGGCTTGACATATCGATTTGCACAGAATCGATTTTGCTGGTATACTCGCAGCCAATGTGCCGCGAATGACGTTGCACAGGGAAGGGTGGGAAAACCGGCATTCCCATGCCCAATTAACAAGGAGGCACACCGTGTCGCTGGATCAAGAAAAATCAACCGTTATCAATAACTATAAACTGCACGAAACAGATACTGGCTCGGCAGATGTGCAAATTGCCCTTTTGACCGACCGCATCAACCAATTGATCGAACACTTGAAACAGCACAAGCAAGATCACCACTCACGCCGTGGTTTGCTGAAGTTGGTTGGTCGTCGCCGTCGCTTGTTGGCCTACCTGAGCAAAAAAGACAATGCTCGGTTCCGCGCTGTCAGCGAACGCTTGGGTCTGCGGATCAAAGCCTAAATTGGGTAAAGTGTTTGCTTGCAAAGCATGCTAAAATACACGTCTGGGAGTACAATTGCTCCCAGACGTTTTTGTGTTGAGCCATAATAAAGCCTCGCTGGCTCAATGATTGCAGTAAAGAGGCGCACTGATGGTTTTGTGGACGTTAGGAATTGGCGCGTGAACAGTGACCGATGTTGCTGTGCAGGCTCCAGTGCCTAACGATCCACGTTGTGAAGCACCCAAGTGGGGTGTTTGGAGGCATATTTTGACTGAACATCAAGTTCATAGTGTAACGGTCGAGCTTGCAGGTCGCCCATTGACGATTGAAGCAGGCCGCGTTGCTCAGTTGGCCAATGGCGCAGTTTTAGTTCGTTACGGCGATACGGTTTTGTTAGCAGCAGTTACTGCTTCAAATGAACCACGCGAAGGGATTGATTTCTTCCCTTTGACTGTCGATTACGAAGAAAAAATGTACGCCGCTGGTAAAATTCCGGGTTCGTTCTTCAAACGCGAAGGCCGACCAACCGAAACCGCGATTTTGACCTCGCGCTTGACCGACCGCCCATTGCGGCCTTTGTTTCCCAAAGGTTATTACAATGATGTGCAGGTCTCGATCACCACACTTTCAACCGACCAAGTGAATGATCCAGGCCCATTGGCAATTATTGGTGCTTCGGCAGCCTTGGTGATTTCGGATATTCCATTTGCTGGGCCAGTTGCCGCAGTTCAAATGGGCCATATCGATGGTGTTTTTGCTATCAACCCCGTGATGGGCTTGATGGAAAATAGCCGCCTCGATTTGGTTGTTTCTGGCACCAGCGAAGCAGTGATGATGGTCGAGGCCAGCGCCTACGAACTGACCGAAGCTGAAATGCTCGAAGCAGTCAAGCGCGGTCACGAAGCCATGCAATCGGTTATCCAAGCCCAGCTTGAATTGGCCGAAAAATGCGGCAAGCCCAAAAAAGAATTTGTGGCTCCGGTCGTTGATACCAGCCTGCAAGATGAAATCAAGGCTTGGATGGGCAATCGCTTCTTGGAAGCTTTGAACAACAGCGACAAAACCGCGCGCGAAGATGCAACCGATGCCTTGCGGCTTGAAGTGCTCGAAAAATTCAGCGCTGGCGCAACCGAAGAAGAATTGGCAGCCCGCGTCAAGACTGTCACCAAAGCCTACGATGGCTTGGTCAAAAATGAAGTTCGTTCTTCAATTCTTGAGCAAGGCATTCGGGTCGATGGCCGTAAGGTCAACGAAATTCGCCCAATTGCAGTTGATGTTGGGGTTCTGCCTCGCGTTCACGGCTCGGGCTTGTTTACCCGTGGCCAAACTCAAGTGCTGACCGTGGCAACCCTCGGCTCGCCTGGCGACGAACAACGCCTTGACGATTTGGGGATTGAAACCACTCGCCACTATATGCACCACTACAACTTCCCAGCCTTCTCGACTGGCGAAGCGCGGCCTTCACGTGGCCCACGTCGCCGTGATATTGGTCACGGCAAGTTGGCCGAACGGGCTTTGGTGCCAGTATTGCCAGAAAAAGATTCATTCCCCTACACCATGCGCTTGGTTTCGGAAGTATTAGCATCTAACGGTTCATCGTCGATGGCCTCAGTTTGTGGCTCGTCGTTGGCTTTGATGGATGCTGGTGTTCCAATCAAAGCTCCGGTTGCTGGCGTGGCAATGGGCTTGATTACGGGCAAAGAAGCTGGCCAATTCAGCGTCTTGACCGACATCCAAGGCTTGGAAGATGCCTTGGGCGATATGGACTTCAAGGTTGCTGGCACCAGTGCTGGCATCACCGCGCTGCAAATGGACATCAAAACCACGGGCATTACCTACGAAATTATGCAGCAAGCGTTTGAGCAAGCGCGCCAAGGCCGCGTGTTCATTCTCAATAAGATGAATGAAATTATCAATACTGCGCGCAATGATATTTCGCAATTTGCCCCACGGATTATCACCCTGCAAATTGAGCCATCGAAGATCGGTGCTTTGATTGGGCCTGGTGGTAAGACGATTCGCTCAATTATCGAGCAAACTGGCGCTCAAATCGACGTTGAAGACGATGGCCGCGTATTCGTGACTACGCCTGACGCTGATGGCGCACGCTTGGCTCAATCGTTGATCGAAGGTTTGACCCGTGAAGCCAAAGTTGGCGAAATCTTCACTGGTAAAGTTGTGCGGATTATGCCGTATGGTGCGTTCGTCAACATTTTGCCAGGCAAAGATGGCATGGTTCACGTTTCCGAACTCGATGAAAAACGGGTCGAAAACGTCGAAGATGTGGTCAAAATTGGCGATGAATTGACCGTGATGGTGATCGATGTTGAGCCAGGCACTGGCAAGCTCAGCCTTTCACGCCGCGCAATTCTCACTGGCGAAACTGCTGAACAACGCAAGAGCAGCAGCAGCAAAGGTGGCCCACGCGGTGGTAATGGTGGCGGCGGCGACCGCGGCCCTCGCCCAGGCGGCGATCGCGGCCCACGCACTGAAGGTGGCGACCGTGGCCCACGCCCAGAGGGTGATCGCGGTCCACGTCCTGAAGGCGACCGTCCTCGTGAAGGTGGCGACCGTGGCCCACGTCCAGGTGGCAACGACCGCCGTGGTGGCGGCTTCCGCGGCTAAATCTGCTAGTTTTTGATCCAAGAAGCGACACGAAGAGCACGAATGTTGGGTTGATTGGTTCGCTGAGTTTTATCGAAATTTCAGCGAACCAATCAATTTCACTTCGAGAACTGTTGTGTCGCTTCGTGGATTATTTTTTAACGCAGCGGCGCAGAGAGAAAAGATAAAGGATGAAGGATGAGGGATGAAGGATGAAGAGTATAGAACATAGAGCATAGAGCATAGAACATAATCAAACAAATCTGTGGCTAAAAACTTAACCTTCGTGCTCTTTGCGTTCTTCGTGGTTTCCGTCCTTCGTGCTCTTCGTGCTCTTCGTGGATCAAAACCAATCCCCATCGCTACAAATGACGCAAAAAGCGATCAGGCTGGTTGAGAAAATCGCGCAACAACGTCACATGTTCAATTGCGTTATATTCAATTGGTTGCAAGCCCGCTGCGCTAATTTGCAGCAACTGGGCCTTGGGATAGGCCATAATAATCGGCGAGTGGGTTACAATGACAAATTGGCTTTGTTGCTGCTCAACTGCATCGCGCATCAGCGACAACAAACTCAATTGGCGAATCGGCGCTAATGGCGCTTCCGGTTCGTCGAGCAAATATAAGCCATTGGGCACAAAGCGCGATTGAAATAAACGCAGAAAACTCTCGCCATGCGAAGCGTGATCGAGGCCTTCGCCATAACGATGGCGCAACTCGCCGATGGTGCGCGAATGGGTTTGGCGGGCTTGGGCACGGGCTAATGGCGAAAGCGTGGTGTCGGCTTCGACCTCGCGCAAGCCAGCCTCGGCCTCGATGCGCAATTGATTCAAGCGTAGTGCATAGCCAAAAAAATCTTCAGCCCGCAGGAAAAAGCCACGCCCAGAGCGCTTGCGCCAGCTCAGGTGCAAATATCTCGCCAAGCGTTGGGCTGAGGTCAGGCTTTGATCCTGGTCAAGATCGTAAGTTCCAACTGCGATTGAACGGGCGGCCACGGCCAAACCTTCCAAAAATGTCGATTTGCCAGAGCCATTATCGCCCACAATAATCGTGACTGGCGCGGTAAAATCGATTTCTTCGCCAATCAAGGCCTGAATCGCTGGCACATTCAAGGGAAATTGCTCGCGATCATCGGCTGTTGGCGCTTTGACTTTGAGGCTGGCTAATAACATCGGTTAATCCCTCAGTTCATCAACTGTGGCCTGAATTTGGCCTTGGTGCAGTTGAATGCTGATTGTTTCGCCGACCGCAACTTGGTTGCGATTGGTGATAGCGCGGCCTGCATGCAAGACTACCGCATAGCCACGAGCCAACGTGCGTTCAGGATTAAGTGCTACTAAACTACGCTCAGCAACTTGCACCTTCAAACGGGCCATTTCAAGCATGCGTTGCATGGCGCGTTGCAAGCGCTGTTGCAGTACGCTGACATGTTCATGGCCTTGTTGCAAGCGCAATTGGGGATCGTGACGGAGCAATTGTTGTTGTTGTTGGTTGAGTTCGCTGCGCAACAATTGCAAGCGGCTTTGGAACAAGCCATGTAACAAGCCAACCTGATTGATCAATTCATCGCGCAATGTGGCCAGATCGGGTGTGACCAATTCGGCGGCGGCAGAAGGCGTTGGCGCGCGCAAATCGGCAACAAAATCAACAATTGTTGTATCGGTTTCGTGGCCAACGCCCGTGACGACTGGCACTGGCGAGGCAAAAACCGCGCGCGCCACAATCTCTTCGTTGAATGCCCAGAGATCTTCAATTGAGCCACCGCCACGAGCCACGATAATCACATCTGGCTCGAAATCGAACAGCTCATACAAGGCCTCGACAATCGATGGCGCTGCATCTTCACCCTGCACGAGGGCTGGTGCGATAATAACTTCGGCCAGCGGAAAGCGGCGGCGCAGCACATTCAACATATCCTGCAAAGCCGCGCCAGTTGGCGAGGTGACGATGCCTATGCGTTGCGGAAAAAGTGGTAAAGGCCGTTTGCGCTCGGTTAAGCCTTCGGCTTCGAGTTGGGCTTTGAGCCGTTCATATTGAGCTTGCAAAAGCCCTTCGCCAGCAGGGGTGATGAAATCGAGGTAGAGTTGCAAGCGTCCGTTATAGAGTTCGACTTTGCCATGGCCCAAAATTGCCATGCCATCTTGGGGCAATGAGCTAAGCCGCAAGGCAGTTGAGCGCCAGATAACCGCATCGATCCGCGAATCGGCTTCCTTGAGGGTTAAATACCAATGGCCCGATGAATGGCGTTTGCAATTGGAAACCTCGCCAAAGACCCAAACGTCGCTGACGACGGGATCGCTGGTGAGCACCGCATTGATATATCCACATAATTCACTGACTGAAAGTTGTTCCATGGCTTGGCCTGCTTACTGAGGATAGTAGCACAATTGTACGAGGATTTCGGCAAAAAAACAATCGCTGATTGTTATCATTTGAGATAATTGGCTCTCAATTCTCGATCGATTCGCCACCCTTCCGTCCCGCCGCCGGCGGGAAACGCAGGGGGTTTTCATCCCCCTGCACCCCCTAATGTTTGTTCTGTGGAATGCCACTGCACTGAGCAATAATTGAAACGATGATTATGCTAAGAATCATAACTCCTAGCATCCAACGAACAGTGCAAGCGATTAATCAAGCGGCACGATTGAAATCAGCACTTGGCCATACTCGACTGGCTGGCTATTTTCAACGTGAATGACGGCGACGCGGCCATGAATTTCGCTTTCGATTTCGTTCATCATCTTCATAGCTTCGACAATGCCGATCACATCGCCTGGGTGCACTTCATCGCCAACTTTAACGTAAGCTGGATCTTTGGGCGAGGGCGAGGCATAGAACGTCCCAACCATGGGCGAGGTAATTGGCTGGCCGATTGATGCAACTGGAGTTTCGGCGCTGCTGGCAGCAACCGGAGCCGCCGCTACGCCGCTGGTCACCACAACTGGGGCCGCCACAGCATAGGGCGTGCGCTTGACATGAATCTTGGCATCGCCACGCTCAAGGCTCAGCTCGGTAATATCGGTTTGGGTGATTAAACGGAGCAACTCACGCACATCCTCGGTGAGTAAATTATGTTCTGGCGTTTGCTCACTCATGGGCTAACATCCTCAACTACACTTTTAGAAATGGCGACGGCGCAGGGAACGTGCCCAGCGCCGTGATGATCAGCTTTAAAATACGCGGCGCAACTCCACCTAGATCCGGGTGAGGTACTTGCCGTTGGTGGTATCGACCCGAATCCGTTCGCCGACGGCGACAAATGATGGCACTTGGACCACCAAGCCGGTATCGGTTGTTGCAGGCTTGCCGCCACCTGAAGCGGTATCGCCTTTGTAGTTTGGCTCGGTTTCGACCACCGTCATCTCGACTGATGAAGGCAATGAAATATCCAATACTTCATCTTCATAGGTCAAAACATCGAAGGTTTCGTTTTCGCGAATATACAACAAGGCATCTTCGAGCAAATCCACGCTGACGGGGAATTGATCGTAGGTTTCGGTGTTCATCACGTAGATGTAGTTATCTTCGCGATAGAGATATTGTACATTGCGGGTTGACAAGCGGGCTACTTCGAAGCGTTCGCCAGCCATAAAGGTTTTGACGGTGGTGGCACTGGTGCGGACATTGCGTAAGGTCAGGCGCAAGAATGCCGTGCCACGACCTTGCTTGACGTGGTTGGCTTCCATCACGCGGAACAATTCACCATCAATAATGAGGGTTAGACCTTTGCGTACTTCACCTGTTGAGACCATGATACAAAAACTCCCTTTGGGTTGTAATAAATTTTAGGCTTGCTCGATCACAATAATCGGGTCAAGTGGTGACTGTGTAAGGGTTTCAACGCCATTGGCATTGAGCAAAACCAGGTTTTCGAGCCGCACGCCGCCCCAATCGGGCAGATAAATGCCTGGCTCGATGCTGAAAATTGAGCCAACTGGCAGTAAATCGTTATGCACGCGGCTGAGCCGTGGCTCTTCGTGAATCTGCAAGCCAACCCCGTGGCCAGTGCCATGGCTGAAATATTGGCCATAGCCAGAGGCCTCGATGACGTTGCGCGCGAATGCGTCAGCCTCTCTGCCGGTGGTGTTGGCGGTGATGCCGTTGGTTGCATCTTCCAGCGCGTGGCGCACAATGCCATAAATTTCTTCGAATTTGGCATCGGGCTGGCCCAGCACGAGGGTGCGCGTCATATCGCCATGATAGCCAGCATACAGCGCGCCAAAATCAATCACAATCGGTTGACCTTGGCCGAGTGGCGCGTTGCCAGCGTGATAATGGGGCAAGGCGCTATTCAAGCCAGCGCCGACGATAATCTCAAAAGCTAAGCCATCGCCGCCATGCTCCACAATCGCCTTGTGCAATTCCCAAGCAACTTGGCGTTCGAGCATGCTTGGGCGCAACATCGGCTTGACTGCCGCCAACGCTTGGTCAGTAATGTTAATTGCTTGGCGCAGGGCCGCAACTTCTTCGCTGGTTTTGATGGCGCGTAATTGCTCAGTCAACGAACCAATTGCAACCAAGGTTACATCGCCAGGTAGTGCTTGGCGCAAAGCATTATAATCGGCAACGCTGAGGGTTGCTGGCTCGTAGCCCAAGCGTTTGATCGGCGCAACATAGCGGCCAACGCAGCTATACAACGTTTCATCAAGCGTGCGCGTGATGGTTTCAAAGTGGCTGGCCTCTTGCGCTGCTTGCACGGTATAGCGGCCATCGGTGATTAATAATGCTCGTTGAGCATCAATTAATAACACGCCCGCCGAACCACTAAACCCGCTCAGATACCGCCGATTTTGGCTATTGGCCACCAACAATCCATCAATTTGGGCTGCTTCAAAAAGCATCCGCAACGCTGCGAGCCGTTCTTGAGACACCGCGCACCAGCCTTTCAGCACACTACAAGCCCGCTTGGGGTTGCCAACGGGCTTTGTGTAGTATATATGCCATCAAAGATGCTTGTCAAACGTTTTTATTGTAAAGCTATGAGAGAGAACATAGAGCAAAGAACATAGAACATAGGTAGAGATTGGGGATCGGGGGCTGAGGATTGGGCGATAGGTGATAGGCTATTGGCTATTGGCTTTTGACTATTGGCTATTGGGTATGAAAAAATCATCTGGGCTAATCTGTGACAATCTGTGGCGAAAAAATAATTATTCGTGCAATTCGTGCAATTCGTGGCGAAAAAATCCTTCGTGCGCTTTGTGGATCAATCCGTTAACGCAGCGGCGCAGAGAGAAAAGATAAAGGATGAAGGATGAGGGATGAAGGATGAAATGTGGGGTATAGCAGGATAATCCAAATAATCTGTGGCAATCTGTGGCTAAAAAGTCGTTCTTCGTGTCCTTCGCGCTCTTCGCGGTTCCTATCGTTTGTGCAATTTGTTGATCAAAACCTTCCGCTCCCCGCCCCCCAACACCCGATCACCAACTCCTACTGATAACTCGCTGCTAGGTGGAGGCTGGCTTGGGCTGCGCCTGCAAAATCGCCTAGTGCCTCGAATGCTTGGCGGGCTGCGTCGAAACTAGCACGCGCCGCGAGCACATCGCCCTCCAAGACCCATGCCCGACCAAGCCCAAGCATGCGCAGCGGCGTTGTTTCCAAGCTCAGCGCTCGCTGATAGAGCGTGACTGCTGCTTGGCCCGATGCCATAATTAAAGCATGATAGCCAGCCATTTCTGCGTAGCGCGCTGCTTCGTGAGCATTGCCCGCAGCTTCGTAATGGCTGGCCAATTGCACCGCGACTAGCGGCAACATACCCGCATAACTCGCGGCCAAGGCTTCGGCAGCCCGGCGATGAAATACTTGGCGACGGGCCGGACTCAGATGTTGCTGCCACACTTCAGCAATCAGCGGGTGGGCAATTTGATATTGGCCCGTTTGCTCGGCCAAAATACCCTGTTGCAATAAAAGATCAAGCATATCGAGGGCTTGATCTTCGTTGCAATGACTGACCTGTTGCAACAATTCGAGCCTGCTATTGATGCCCAAAATCATGGCGGCTGAGAGCAAGGCTTGGGCAGCACTCGGCAAACTGGTTAAGCGCAAGCCCAACACATCTGCCAACGAACTAGGAATTTGCTCGCTGGGAGCTTGTAATAATTCATGCAAAAAGTAGGGATTGCCACGGCTGCGCTGATAGAGTTGGGCACTACGTTGTATATCGCCGCCATGTTGGCGCACCAATTGGGCGCTTTCGCTGGCACTTAGCGGTTGCAACTCATGGCGTTGGGCGATGTGGTTGCGCTGCCAATGCCAAAGCAAATTGGCCAATTCGCCTTGCACCTGATTAGCGCGATAGGTCAAAATAATCAGCACTGGCTTGGATTGCAAGCGTTCGGCGGCAAAGCCCAGCCAACCAAGCGAAAGTTGATCGGCCCAATGTGCATCGTCGAGCACCAACACCAAAGGCTGATCGGCAAACAGCAACAAAACCTGCAACATGGCCTCGAAAATCCGCCGCCGTTCTTCTGCTGGCGTGGCAGTGTTCAGCGGTGGCACAATCTCACGTTGCTTAAAATCGGGAATCAAGCGCGCCAACTCGCTCTGCCAGTAAGGCGCTAATGGCGATTGCGCGCCAAACAGCCAATCGAGCAGCGCAGATTGATCAGTCCAGGCTAAAAATGGCGCGAAGGGCAGCAATTGGGTTATTTCCAGTCCGCGTGCCACGATAACCTGATGCGCTTCGCGAATTTGGCCCAACCATGTTTGCCACAAGCTGGTTTTGCCAATTCCCAGCTCGCCAGTGAGCAGCACAACTTGGAGTTGATTCTGCAAACTGGCTTGCCAAGCGCGATCCACCAATGCGTAATCACGCTCGCGGCCAATTAATTGGGCATTGTTGGTTGGGGCGGGCAAGCGTGGCGGCTGAAGCGTTGTGCCCGTTGGCGGGCCAAGAATTTGCATGCGCAGCGCTTGGGTTGCTGCTGCTGGCTCCAAGCCTAGTTGTTGCTCAAGTTGATAATGGAAATTGGTGTAGTGTTGCAAGGCATTGGCCCGTTGATCGAGCGCTAGGCATGCTTGAATCGCCGCTTGAACAAATGGCTCATGCAATGGATCGATCGTCAGGCCATGGCTGGCAAGTTGGAGTTTTTGCTGCCAATCGTCGTAGCGTTGCACCGCTTGTTCGAGCAATTGCAGATAGTGCTGATGCACCCGATTACGCTCTTGCAGCAGCCATAATTCAAACTCCGGCGCATCGCGCAAATTCAGGCCATCGAGCAATGGGCCACGATAACAATGAAGTAGCGTGGTGAGATCAGGCTGATCGAATTGCCATAATGTTTGCAGATCGTTCCAGCACTCGCTGCCCAAGCCCAAGCGATCATCGTGGCTGCGAATGCAATCGTTGCCAAGTTGTTGGCGCAACAGCCAGAGACAATTGCTTAGGTTTTTGCGCGCGGCGCTGCTGCTACTTTCGGCCCAGAGCAAACCCAAAATGCGCTCGCGTGGCTGCGGCTGTGGTTGGCAGGCCAAATAGGCCAATAACGCTACAGCCTTGGCATTGGTCAGATTAATCAATTGCTGGTTGCAGAAAATTTGCGGCTGGCCCAAAAAATAATAGCGTCGTTCCATCGCCAATCCCAACCCAAAATCACCTAGCCAGCATTTTAAACCAAAATCGCCGCAACTGGGAACTAACTCGGGAAACCAAACGGGAAAGGAGCGTGCAATAATCGCGTGAGTGAATAGTAATTAATCGTGGAGCAACGCCCAATGACGACCGCAACCGCTGGCAAACTACAAATTGGCGATCGCGCCCCAAACTTTCGCCTGCCCAACCAAACTGGCGCAATTGTCGATCTCAACGATTTGCTGGGTAAAAAGCATATTGTGCTCTTTTTCTATCCCAAAGATGATTCGCTAATTTGTGTGGCCGAAGTCTGTGCTTTTCGCGACCAATATGAAGTCTTCAAGCAAGTAGGAGCCGAAGTGATTGGCGTAAGCAGCGATTCGGTCGAATCGCACAAGCAATTTGCCGCCAAACATCGCTTGCCGTTTACCTTGTTGAGCGATGGCGATAGTGCGGTGCGCAAGCTCTATGGCGCAACCACGCTGGGCATTTTTACTGGCCGTGTTACCTACATCATCGATCCACAAGGCACGATTCAACATATTTTCTCATCGCGCTTGAATGCCCAAAAACATATTGATGAATCGTTACGGATTTTGCAACAAGCCTAAATTTTAGTGAGGAGTTTTTTGATATGGCGACTGCAACTACAGGTAAATTGAGCGTTGGCGATCAAGCCCCAGCGTTCAGCCTGCCCAACCAAGCTGGCCAAATGGTCGATCTGCAAAGCCTGATCGGCAATAAGAAAATCGTGCTGTTTTTCTATCCCAAGGATCATTCTGCTGGCTGCGTGGCCGAAGTCTGTGCTTTTCGCGACCAGTACGAGGTGTTTAAGCAAGCAGGAGCCGAAGTTATTGGCATTAGCAGCGATTCGGTTGAATCGCACGAGCAATTTGCTGCTAATCATCGCTTGCCGTTTACTTTGCTCAGCGATAGCGCTGGCACGGTGCGCAAGCTCTATGGCGCAACGACATTGGGCATTTTAGCGGGCCGTGTAACCTATATCATCGATCAAAAGGGCACGATTCAGCATATTTTCTCGTCGATGCTCAACGCCAACAAACATATCACCGAAGCGCTGCGCATCATCAACGAGGCCTAGTTTTTTAAGCACGAAGCGCACGAAGGCGTTAAAATTTCGCGTTCTTCGCGCTCTTTGTGGTTTCTAAGGATACTATTTTTAACCACGAAGGACACGAAGCGCACGAAGGCGTTAAAATTTCGCGTTCTTCGCGCTCTTCGTGGTTTCAAGCGTAATTTTGCCTTTTGACTTTCCTTCATCCCTCATAATTCATCCTTCATCCTTCTTACGTCAGGCTAATCAGTTTTTGGCGCACGGCGATGCTGACGGCCTCAGTGCGATTGGTTGCGCCAAGCTTGCCCAAGATATTTTGGACATGAACTTTGACCGTGCGTAGCGCAATATCAAGCTCTAGCGCAATCTCGCCATTGGAGCGCCCCCGGCCCAGCAGGTGTAGCACTTCCAATTCGCGCGGCGTTAACGCTTCTGGCTGGGGATTGCTCACGCCAGCCACCAGTTTGGCGGCAATATCAGGTGCAAGGTGAGTGCTGCCACGAGCAACCGCGTGAATTGCCGCAACCAACTCATCAGCAGAAGCATCTTTGAGTAAGTAGCCCTTGGCTCCCGCCCGCAAGGCCGCCCAAATAAACTCATCGGTGGCATAGGTTGTGAGCACCAGCACTTTGGCTTGGGGCCAGCGTTGGCACAGCTGACCAATCGCGGTCGGGCCATCCATCACGGGCATTTGTAAATCCATCAATACGACATCTGGTAGTTCTTGGGCATAAAGATTAATTGCTTCTTGGCCATTGGCAGCCTCGCCCACAATCGTAATGTTGGCTTCATCCTCTAAAACTGCAATCAAGCCCTCGCGAACAATCCGTTGATCTTCAACAATTGCAACTCGAATCATGACAAAATCCTCGGCGATGGCGTTTTTAGCGCCGTACTATCAGCTAGTTATCAGCTTAACACGGGTCGTGGCCGATTTGATTATGCTATAATGGCGCGTATACGAGGGCCAAAAGCCCTTCTTTTTTGGATTAAATGCCCGCTTGCGGGGCTTGTGGCTCCGGCCTGCACCTTGACTTCCTGCCAACCATCCACGCGAGCGCTGCAGCAGAAAGATCATCGCACCATATATGTTTAGATCATTTTTTCGCTCATTTAGCCGCGATATTGGCATGGACTTAGGCACCGCCAATACTTTAGTCTATTTACGCGGCAAAGGCATTGTGATTTCCGAGCCATCAGTGGTGGCCATTGATAAACGCACGGGGATTCCCCAAGCTTTTGGCGCTGCGGCCAAAGCTATGGTCGGCAAAACCCCAGCCAATATTGTCGCAGTTCGCCCGCTCCGCGATGGCGTAATTGCCGATTTTGATGTGGTCGAAAAGATGATGAAATATTTTTTCGACCAAGCCCACAAGCACGTTGGCGCAAGCATTGCTGGCCGCCCACGGGTAATTGTCGGCGTGCCTTCGGGCGTGACCGATGTGGAAAAACGCGCTGCCCGTGACGCTGCGATGAACGCTGGCGCACGCGAAGCCTATGTGATTGAAGAACCAATGGCCGCCGCAGTTGGCGCAGGCCTGCCTGTGACCGAACCAACTGGCTCGATGGTGGTCGATATTGGTGGCGGTACAACCGAAGTTGCCGTGATCTCGTTGGGTGGGATTGTGATTAACCACTCGTTGCGCACCGCTGGCGACGAAATCGACGAAGCCGTCATCGCCTTTGCCCGCCGCGAATATAACTTGCTGATTGGCGAGCGCATGGCCGAAAAAGCCAAAATTGCCGCTGGCTCAGCCTACCCACTCGAAGAAGAAATCAAAGTAACCTTGCGGGGCCGTGATTTGCTGACGGGCTTGCCCAAAGCGATTGAAATTAGCAGCATTGAGTTGCGCGAAGGCATCGCTGGCCCAGTTGCCAATATCGTTTCCGAAGTGCGCACCGCCCTGGAAGAAACCCCGCCAGAGTTGGTCGCCGACATTATGGAGCACGGCATTACCTTGGCTGGTGGCGGCTCGATGTTGCGCGGCTTAGACCGCCGGATTGCCGCTGAAACCAAAATGCCAGTTCACATCGCCGAAGATCCGCTTTCGTGCGTGGCTCGTGGTACCGGCAAGATGATCGAAGAATTTGACAAATACCGTGACACGATTCGGCGTTCGCAAGAATCGCGTCGCATTAAACGCGGCTAGCCATGTCAAATCGTTCAGGCAATGCCCAACGCGCCACCAAGCTGATTATTTGGCTGGCTTGTATTGTGGTTGTGCTGCTGTTGCTCGATCAACAGGGTATTTTGAATCCGGTTACGGCGAGCACTGCCCGCTTTTTGACTCCCGTTACGCGAACGTTGACGAATATTCGTTTAGCAATTAGCGATACCTTTGGCGGCATTTTTGGTTCGTCGCAGGCAGCCCAAGATTTGGCCGCCATGCAACAACGAGTCACCGAGCTTGAAAACGAAAATCTGCAATTGCGCAGCGCCGCCGCCGAAAACGCAACCTTGCGCCGAACCGCAGGCATGCGCGAACGCTATGGCTGGCGCACGGTGATTGGCAACGTGGTCAGTCGCTCCGCCGATGCTGGCAATCGTTTAATTAGCATTGATCGTGGCTCTGCCGATGGCTTGGCCGTGGGCATGCCGGTCGTCTCACACGTCAACGGTAGCCCCGATGCGCTGATTGGCTTGGTTGATACGGTGAGCCAACATAACGCCACGGTCTTGCTGATTACTGATTCACGCTCGGTCATTAGCGGCCAAGTGCTAGCCCAAGTTGCCAACGAACAAGAAGGCGGCAGCATCAGCCAACCAATGGGCGACGTGCTTGGGCAATGGCAACTTGGCTCACGTTTGATTATGCGCCATATCGATCGCGACGCAAAATTTAATGTTGGCGACGATGTGTTGACCGCAGGCATTAGCAAAGCCCTAGCCTTTGATGCGCCTGCAGCGCGGATTCCGCCTGATGTGCCAATTGGCCGCGTGAGTGCAATTCGCCCCGACGGCCACGGCCAACAAGCCGATATTGAACCATATTTTGATCCTGATGTGGTGCGGACTGTATGGATTATCGTCGGCGAAGATTAAGCGAGCGGCTGCGTGGGCAGCTTTGGTTGGCGGCTATTGTTGGCTTAACCGTGATCATCCAGACAACCCTTTTACCAACCGTGTTCAATGCCCACTTGAATTTGGTGTTGTTGGCGGTGGTTTGTTGGACGTTGCTGGCTGATGCTGCCAAGGGCGCGGCAATCGCCATGTATGGCGGCTTGTTGATCGATGTGGTTGGCTATTCGCCCTTTGGCAGCCATGCCTTGGCCTTGTTGCTGGTTGCTTGGCTGTGTAGCCTTGCCGCCGAGCGCTTTCCGCCCGATACATGGCCAACCTCGCTCTTGCTCACAATCGGCGCAACCCCGCTGTATCATTTGGTTACCCAAATGTTTCGCGGCGGCACCGATGATTGGTTGAGTTGGGCGATTGTGGTGCTTGTGCCAGCCATGATTATCAACGCGATTGGGGTTTTGCCGACGTTTCTCGTTTTGCAATGGTGGAACGAACGGCAAATTCGCCACTAAACTTTATCAGCAAGGAGAACCCTTATGCGCGGTCGCCTGATCGGCTTACGGGTCGTGAGCTTAATTATATTCATTGCGTTGCTTGCCCGTTTGCAGCAATTGCAATTTGGCAGCAGCGCCGCAACCTCGCGGGCTTCGATTGAGCAAAATATTACTCGCCACGATTATATTGCGCCGCAACGAGGCGAGATTTTTGCCAGCGATGGCACAACCCTGCTCGCGGCCTCGGTTCCAACCTCACTCTTAGGGATTCAAGCTGAATCGCTGCCGCGTAAACGCGCCGATCGCAACGCCGTGTATATGCGGCTGAGCATGCTGTTGCCATTCAGCGATACCTTCACGCTCTCGCCAACCACCAAAATGCAGGAAGATCCTGCTTTGGCAGCGGCAGTCTATGGCATTTCGCCAATTTTGCCCGCCGATACAAGCTTTGCACCGCATCAAGCGATTACCGTGACGGTTCCAATGGGCAAGGCCTTGACCGCGTTGCAACTGAGCCAAGCCTATACCGATGTGATTACCTTGCAGCCAGGTGTGGAGAAAGCCCTTGCCAAAGCCAATTTGCCATCGTATTTGGTTGTGCCGGTGGCCAAAAATATTCCCAATGATGTGGCTTTGGCAATTCGCGAAAATGCGCTGGCCTTGCCTGGCGTGCGGGTTGTCGATGGCTTCCAGCGCGATTATCCACTCAGTGCCGAAACCAAATCGCTTTCGCATTTATTGGGCTATATGATTCGGATCAACGATAAACAACTGGCGCGTTACAATCCCCTGAATGATGCAGATGGCCCGCGCCAATACTTGGAAAGCGATTTGATTGGGGTTGATGGGATCGAAAATTATTACGAATCAACCTTGCGTGGCAAACTTGGAACCAATCAAATCTCGGTCGATGTGTGGGATCGGATTGTCGGCGAGCCAAAGGTGTTGCAACCAATGGAAGATGGCAAGAATCTGATTCTGAATATCGATATGGATTTGCAACGGGATACTGAGCAGATTTTGCAAAAATGGCTCGATATTGCCGACCAACGCCGCGTGCGCTTAGCCAATACGCCGGGCAAAGATCAAGTTAAATATGCTTCCTATGATCGCATCAACAAAGGTGTGATTATGGTGATGGATGTGAATACTGGCGCGGTGCTGGCCTCGGTTAGTTTGCCAGCCTACGATAACAACGCCTTCAATCGCGGCGAAGTCGAAGAAATTACCGATTTATTTACCGATGAAGAAAACACGCCGTTGTTGCATCGCGCGATTGCTGGTAAATATCCACCTGGCTCGACTTTCAAGCAGTTTACCGCCGCCGCCGCCTTGGATAGCGACATTATCAACCCTGATTCGCGGATTCAAGACCCGGGCTTTTTACTGGTGCGCAACGAATATAACGAAGCGTTGACCAACCAATATCCCAACTCCAACCGCCGCGCCAATGGCTTGATCAATGTTTCCGATGCTTTGAAAGTTTCGTCAAACGTCTTTTTCAACACCGTTGCTGGCGGGACTGATTACGTAACCAACCTCAAGCCAAACGATCCCCAAATTAAGGGTGGCTTGGGGATTGATCGCCTATACGAAACGGTTTCTGGCGAATTCGGCTTCGATAAATTGACTGGCATCGACCTGCCAGGCGAAGATTCGGGGATTATTCCCAATAAAGAATGGAAGAAGCAGCGACGCGAACGCTGGGGCGTTGGCGATACCTATATTGCGGCGATTGGCCAAGGTGATGTGCAAGTTACGCCATTGCAATTGCTGCGCGCCACCGTCGCAACCGCCAATCGTGGCACCGTCTATCAACCGCAAGTGGTCAAAGCAATTACCGATTTGAACCGCACCGACACAATCACGCTTACGCCAGTGATTGAACACACGATTAATCTTGCGCCTGAGCATTGGGCCGTGATTCGCGAAGGCATGCGCCGCTCGGTACGCGATTCCGATGCTTATAATCGGATTGCCAATGGCAACAACAAACCTGCAGGCGCGATTCTCGCCGATCTTGATCGGCTGGATTTGGCGGGCAAAACCGGAACCGCCGAATATGCACAAGGGCCATATTTGCGTTCGCACTCGTGGTTTGTGGGCTTTGCACCGTTCGATAATCCCAAAGTTGCAATTTTGGCGATGCTCGAAGGCACTGGCGATTTAGGTGACGGTTCGGGGACGTTGGCCTTGCCAGCGGTGGTTGATGTGTTGCGGGCCTATAACGGCGAAGGCTTCCCCGATATTAATGGCAACATGCCTGCGCCTGCTGCTGGCAGCACTGGCCAATAAAGGAAACAGCGATGCAATTATCAGTTGCACTTGGCCAAATTGATCTTGTTTTGGGCGATCGCGAAGCCAATTTGGCAACTGTGCGCAAACTTGCAGCCCAAGCCGAACTGGCTGGCGCAGATTTGCTCGTGCTGCCAGAATTGTGGGGCACTGGCTATCTGCTGGAGCAAGCCCACGAATTGAGCGATCCGCTGGGCAAGGGTTTGTTTGAAGAAGTGGCGGTTTTGGCGGCGCGCCATCATCTGGCAATTGTTGGCTCGCTGCTAGAGCGCGCTGGCGAGCACGTTTATAACACCGCTACGCTGTATGATGCGCAGGGCAAACGCCTACATCACTATCGCAAAACCCACCTGATTGGCCTGATGAACGAAGACCAATACTTGGGTGCTGGCCAGCAAGCAGCGGTTGTGCAAACTGCGTGGGGCACAAGTGCCTGCGCCATTTGCTACGATTTGCGCTTTCCAGAGCTGTTTCGGCGCTATGCCTTGGCGGGCGCAGAAGTGATTATTATTCCCGCCGAATGGCCAACAGCCAGAATTGAGCATTGGCGTACCTTGCTACGAGCGCGAGCGATCGAAAACCAAGCGGTGGTAATTGCCTGCAATCGAGTTGGCAGCGACCGCGCTAACCAGTTTGGTGGCGCTTCGATGCTGATTGATCCATGGGGTACTGTGCTGGTCGAGGGCGATGATCAAGCTGGTTTGCTGACCGCGACCGTTGATCTGGATACTGTTGTCAAAGCCCGCAACTTCCTGCCAGTTTTCCGCGATCGTCGGGTTGATCTGTATTAGAACGAGGGGTCAGGGGTCGGGGGCTAGGGTTTGGTTTGATTCACGAAGCGCACGAAGAGCACGAAGGACGAGAAACCACGAAGAGCACGAAGAACACGAAGGTGAGACTATATCTATGTTGGCCCACCAAATGTTTCGATAGCCGATAGCTGTAATGGTTCATTGGATTGACAACCAGCGGCATGCCCTCACCCCCCAGCCCCCTCTCCCACGAAAACGCGGGCGAGGGGGAGCACCCATTTTCACCACGCCGTGCGGCAGAACCACAGGATTAAAGCCCCTCGCCCGCTCCGTGGGAGAGGGGTTGGGGTGAGGGGATCAAGCCATGGTCAACCTAATGAACCATTATATCTATGCTCTTTGTTCTTTGTTCTTTGTTCTTTCAGCCTACAGCCATATGCTCTATGCTCTATGTTTTTTTGACTTTTGACTTTTGACTTTTGCCTTCATCCCTCATCCTTCATCCTTCATCCTTTCAAACGCTGGTTGCGTAGTTGCGCTGAATGGTGGATAATCAACCAGCAGAATGCTGGCAGTGAACAAGTGTTGGAATCGTGTTAATATTGCGCTGCAATCGAACGGCCCTCTGCCATGCGCGAGGTTTTTCGGGTAGACTAGAAGCATCGACCGAAGTGCGCCGACGCGCACCGTTGCAAGGAGGCTTGCTATGTCCTGGTTTCAATGGCTCTCACCTGCTCACGACATTGTGGCAGCGAAATCGCCCTCGATGGTTGTTCCCTACGTTGTAGAAACGAGCAGCCGCGGCGAACGAGTTTATGACATCTACTCCCGTTTGCTCAAAGAGCGGATCATCATTCTCGGTACGCCGATTGATTCGCAAATTGCGAATGTGTTGGTAGCTCAATTATTGTTCTTGCAACACGATGATCCCGATCGCGATATTTCGATCTATATCAACAGCCCCGGCGGCGAAGTGAACGCTGGCCTTGCAATTTACGATACGATGCAAATGGTTTCGCCCGATATTGCGACTTGGTGTGTTGGTTTTGCTGGCAGTATGGCTACCCCAGTGCTTGCTGGCGGCACCAAAGGCAAACGCTATTCGTTGCCCAACTCCACCATCCACATGCACCCAGCAGGTGGTGGCGCTCGTGGTTATGCGCCTGATGTCGAAATTCAAATTAAAGAGTTGTTGCGCCTGCAAAACATTGTGCGTGGCTTGCTATCGAAAGATACCGGCCAGCCAATTGAACGCATTGCCCGCGACTTCGACCGTGACTTGTTTATGACACCAGAACAAGCAAAAGAATATGGTATCATTGACGAAATTACGACCCACATCGAAGCTGGGCAACAAGATTAATTGAGCAACAAGGATGATGACGCGAGCAACGGGGCTCGCGTCGTCACCAATGGGAGCAATTCCAATGGCGCATTCCGCCTTTATGCCACCGACCTATTACTGCTCGTTTTGCGGGCGGAGCCAAGATGAAGTCGATCGCTTGGTCACGGGTCCGGGGGCATTGTTTATTTGCAACGAGTGCATTGAGTTATTAAGCGCAATTATCGCCAATGAGGAGCGGAAAGATGCTCCGAATACCCCAACCCTACCACCAACTTTGCCAATTCCCCACGCCATTCGCGACCATCTCGATGAGTACGTGATTGGCCAAGATCGGGCCAAAAAGGTGATGGCGGTGGCGGTTTACAACCACTACAAGCGGTTGCGTGCCCAAGCTCAAGGCGATACCGATGTCGAAATTCAAAAAAGTAACATTCTTTTAGTCGGGCCAACTGGCTCGGGCAAAACCTTGCTGGCCCAAACGCTGGCTCGCATGCTCGATGTGCCATTTGCCATCGCCGATGCCACTGCGCTTACCGAAGCTGGCTATGTTGGCGAAGATGTCGAGACGATTCTGTTGCGCTTGATTCAGGCCGCCGATGGCGATGTTGAGCGGGCACAGATGGGCATTTTGTATATCGACGAAATCGATAAAATTGCCCGCAAAGCCGATAATCCTTCGATTACCCGCGATGTTTCGGGCGAGGGCGTGCAACAAGCCTTGCTGAAAATTCTTGAAGGTGGCGTGGTGAACGTGCCGCCAATGCCTGGCCGCAAACACCCACAGCAAGAATTTATTCCCTTTGATACCACCAATGTGCTGTTTATCTGCGGTGGCGCTTTCGAGGGCTTAGAGCACCACATTGCCCAACGCTTGGGTAGTGCTGGAACCTTGGGCTTTGGCAAAACGATCGTCAAAGAAGAACGGATCGAACGTTCAAAGAAATTGCTCTCGTTGGTCAATCCCGACGATTTGCTGCACTTTGGCTTTATTCCTGAGTTTATCGGGCGGATGCCAGTCGTTGCCGCGCTCACGCCACTCGATAAAGATGCAATGCTGCGTATTTTGACCGAGCCACGCAACGCAATTATTAAGCAATATCAAAAAATGTTGGCGCTTGATCACGTGCAGCTTGAAGTTAGCAGCGATGCCATGGAAGCGATTGTCGAACGAGCCTTGGCTGGCAAAACTGGCGCGCGTGGTTTGCGCACCGCCGTCGAGGAAATTCTGCTCGATGTAATGTTCGACTTGCCTTCGGAAACCGATGTTGTGCGCTGTGTGATCACTGCCGAAACCGTGCGTGATGGCGCAATGCCAACCTTGATTCGGCGCACAAGCACCCGCAGCCGCGCTGGCAAGCAACCAACAACCAAGGCTAGCTAAATTGCGTTTGCTGGATCGGTGCCTCGTTCTTGCTAGAGAACGAGGCATTTTGTTTTAGCATTTGTTGCCGTGGCTTGACACACTGCGTAAATCGCGGCATCCTGCTAGTAGCACACGTAATATGTGGCTTTTATGGAGGCTCTATGAAGGGTAAAGTTTGTTTGGTCACTGGGGCAACTGGTGGCATCGGCAAGGTGACGGCCTTAGAACTCGCTCGCCAAGGCGCGACGGTGGTGATTATTGGGCGGCATCCATTGCGCACCGAAGGCGTTACCGAGATGATCAAACGTGAAACGGGCAACCCCAACGTTAGCTATATTCTGGCCGATTTATCCAAGCAGGCTGAGGTGCGCCGCGCCGCCGCAGAATTTCTCAGCCAGCACGATCAATTGCATATTTTGGTCAACAATGCTGGGGCGTTTTATACCTCGCGCCAAGAAAGCGCCGATGGGATTGAATTGACCATGGCGCTCAATCATTTGGCCTACTTTCTGCTGACCGATTTGCTGCTGGATACACTCAAAGCCAGTGCTCCTGCCCGCATCATCAATGTTTCGTCCGATGCCCATCGCATGGGCACGATGGATTTCAACGATCTCGAAGGCAAGCACAAATGGAGTGGTTGGCGGATGTATGGTCGTTCAAAATTGGCCAATATCCTGTTTACCAAAGAGCTAGCGCGCCGTTTGGCTGGCACTGATGTTACGGTCAACTGCTTGCATCCTGGCGTGGTTTCAACTGGTTTTGCCGCCAACAATGGCGTTTTTGGGGTTGTGATGCGCAAGTTGATGGATCTTGGCTCGATCAGCGCCGAAAAAGGGGCCGAAACGACCTTGTATCTCGCCACCTCGCCTGAAGTTGAGCATGTCACGGGCTTGTATTTCGACAAAAAGAAACCCCGCGAATCTAGCCCAATTTCCAACGATCAAACCGCTGCCGAAAAGCTCTGGCAATGGAGCGAGCAAAAAGTTCAACATGTCGGCGAACAACAAGCAGCCTAAGCAAGGATGAAGGATGAAGGATGAGAGCTGGGGAAGTCAAAAGTTAGAAGTCAAAAATCAAAAAGCTTGTTTAACCGCGAAGAACGCGAAGGGCACGAAGAAATCTTTTTAATCAGGCTCTTGTCTACAGGCTGCGAGAGTACAAAAAATCAATCCCGAAAATCTGTGCTCATCTGTGGCAAAAAAAACATCCTTTGCGTACTTCGCGCTCTTCGCGGTTTCGTCCTTCGTGGATCAATTAGCCAATAGCCTGATCGTTTCGTGGATCAAAATGATTGCTGGGCCTCAAGCTGATCGGCCACCTGATCGGTAAACTCATACCAATCCCAGAGATTGAGGTAGGTCGTATCCCACGGCTTGCCATGATAGCGCGTCAAGAGTCCATGTAATTCATCCCCAATCGCCCGAATCGCTGGCGCATCAGCGTGGACGATAGCTTCGGCTAACCGACCCGACCAAGGGCGGGCAGGATTTTCACGCTGCGGTAATGCAGCAATCTTGGCATCATAGATCAAGGCTTGCGCTGCATCCCCTTCCATCAATGCGGCTAAGGCCAAGAGGTCCCAATAAAATTCGACATAGACAGACCACTCAATCCAAACTGGGGACTCTTCGAGTTCTCGTATTTTCACGATACATGCACGCATTGATGCTTGATCGCCAATGAGTCGATACAAATTTGCCGCATAAAACCAATCTCCGGCATGCTTAAATAACGACGAAGGCGAACGTGGATTGATCGTGCTTACCCGTTGCTGGGCGACTAAGAGGGCTGCCTGCCGAAGATACTCCGTCGCTCGTTCATCACGCAGGTAATAATAACAGCGCCCAAGCGCTTCCCAATCTTCCCAACCTAGTTCATAGCCATGGCTTTTTTTTATTTCGATTTGGCTAAACCCCTCGTGTAGACGTTTTTGCAAGGCCTTGGTTTTTGGCAGCAGCATTGCCAGCTCCTTTCGGTTCTCAAGTACAACCGACTGTGTGTTGCGTTGAACGCAGCGGCGCAGAGGAATGATGGCTATGGGCTATGTGTAATGATTCATTGGATTGGCAACCGTGTCCCCTCACCCCCCAGCCCCCTCTCCCACGAAAACGCGGGCGAGGGGGAGCACCCATTTTCACCACGCAGTGCGGCAGAACCACGCGATGAAAGCCCCTCGCCCGCCACGTGGGAGAGGGGTTGGGGTGAGGGGATCAGGCGGCGGTTAACCTGATGTACCAGTACAGCTATGGGCTAGCGGAAGTTTGGTAGACCAAAGCCCAAAGCCTACAGCCTACAGCCTTGTTCTTCGTGTCCTTCGCGGTTTCGGCCTGCGTGCCCTTCGTGCGCTTCGTGGATCAAAATGATTGCTAGGCCTCAAGCTGATCGGCGAGTGTATCGCTAAACTCATACCAATCCCACAGATTCAGATAGTCGGTATCCCATGGCTTGCCATGATAGCGCGTCAAGAGTCCATGGAGTTCATCCCCAATCGCCCGAATCGCTGGCGCATCAGCGTGGACGATGGCTTCCGCTAACCGACCCGACCATGGGCGATCGGGATCTTCACGCTGTGGTAATGCAGCAATCTTCGCATCATAGTGCAAGGCTTGCGCGGCATCACCTTCCATCAACGCGGCTAAGGCCAACAGATCCCAATACAATTCGACAGTGACAGGCGATTCGATCCAAATTGGGTATCCTTCAAATGTGCGTAATTCAGTGAGACACGCATGCATTGATGCTTCATCGCCAATGAGCCTATACAAGTTTGCCGCATAAAACCACACGGATGCATTAAAAAAGAGCGCTTCAGCTGATCGTGGATCGAGAGCAAGTACTCGTTTCTGGACCAACACCGCTGATTGGCGCAAATACTCGGTCGCCCGTTCATCACGCAGATAGTAATAACAGCGCCCAATTTCCTCCCAATCGTCCCAACCTAATTCATAGCCATGGCTTTTTTTAATTTCGATTCGGCTAAATCGCTCAGCAAGGCGTTTTTGCAAGGCCTTGGTTTTTGGCAGCAGCATTGCCAGCTCCTTTCTCTTCTTTCTAACTGAATGCTTCTTGGTTGAAATTCTGACCCCTGACCGCTAATCTCTGGCCCCTCGCTTACTGCCAAGCATATAAGGTGGTAATAATGCTCGAATAATCATCAGTCCACAAGCGATCGTTGGGCCGATTTTGCAAGCTACGCCATTGATGTTGATCGATAAATTGTTGATAGAAGGCTTGATTTTTGGTAAAAATCACCCATTTGGTGCTGTTATTGCCGTGTTCAAGCACATCCTCATCGGTATTGTATTCGTGCACTAACGCCAATAACCCCAATTTTTCGGCTAGGTCGTGCAACACTGGCTCTAAATTGAGATAGCGATTTGAAATGTGAAAGGCAATAATTCCATCAGGATTCAATTTGCTTAGATACAGTTCCAGCGCCTCGACTGTTACTAAGTGGGTGGGGATCGCATCTGAGCTATAGGCATCCATAATCAACACATCAAAGGGCTTGGTTTCGGCTGCCAGCGAGATTCGAGCATCGCCGACGACGACGGGAGCTTGGGGCGTACATTGGCTGAGGTAGCTGAAATATTGCGGATTTTCAGCAATTTTAATCACCACTGGATCAATTTCAAAATATTTCCAGCTATCTTGCGCTTGAGCATAACAGGCGGCTGCCCCACTACCTAAGCCCACTACTCCAACATTTTTTGGCGTTGTTTGTTGATTGGCAACTTGGAAAATCTCGTTGAGCGGGCCATTCAGGCTGTAGTAGGTCAGCGGGCGTTTACTTAACGCTGGATCAAGAAATTGCATGCCATGCAAGGTTGTGCCATGCATCAAAATATTAAAGCGATCGTTGACCTCGAGAATCCGGTTGACTCCAAAAAAGCTGCGTTCTTGGTAAACTAAGGTCGATCGGGTAAAGCCAATCAGCGAAACAACCGTGAAAAATCCACCAATGCTCAAGCCAAATGAGACAGGATTGCGCGATTGGCTATAGGCAAGCAGCATCGTTAGCGAGAATAAAATTCCGTAGCCAATTGTATCCTCTTCGTAATTAAACGCTTTGAGCAATAGTACCAACCCAATGCTGAGCACAATCATCAAGCCAGGTTTATACAACGATTGCAGCCATTCTTGGCGATTGGTTGGCTTGGGTTTGCGCCACGGGGCAAGCATTAATCCCAAACACAACATCAATGGATATTCCCAAACTGAATTAAAAATCAATGGTGCAATTAATCCATTAAAAAATCCACCAATCACGCCCCCCAATGACATCAATAGATAGAATTCAGTTAACTTCTGTGGCTCAGGTCGATCATCGGCCAATTGTTGATGCAATACCATCGTGACAACAAACAGACTTGCCAAATGCAAAATTAATAACAGCAAAATTGGACTATTTGCCCCAGTAATGATCGTCAAAATAACCAACATTACTAAAATTGGCATTAACCAAACCAACGCTTGTTTAGGAATCAACACTTTATTGGCAAATACAAAAATAAACGTCAACAAATATAATGCCAAGGGAATAACCCACAGCAACGGCATCGCCACAATATCGGTGGTAATGTAAGTTGTAACGCTTACCAATAAACTCGAAGGCACTGCCGACCATGCGATCCACTTGAGCCTGCGTTGCCACGTGATTGAGCTGCTGGCTTGACTAGTTGTGCTTGAAACAACCTGCGGCGCACGTTGCCAAACTCGAATGCCACAGCCAATAAACAGCAACACTAACAGCACATAGCCCCAGCGCCAACCATCGCTTTGCAAGCGTAGGCTGGTGTTTGGCTCGATAATTAATGGATAGGCCAACAGCGCCAACATACTGCCAACATTACTCATTGCATAGAGCACGTAGGGGTTGCGATTTTGCTCGCTGCTGCCAAACCACGCTTGCAGCAATGGGCTGCTGGCCGAAACCACAAAAAATGGCAAGCCTAAGGCAACTGCAAATAAACTCAATAGCCATGCAATTGGAAAATCGGTTGTCGGCGCTTGCCAACCAGCAGGAATCGCAATTGGCAAAACTAATAATGGAGTTAACAAAAGCCCGCAGTGAATTAATACTTGCTGCCGTGGTTTAAAATATTTTGTCAGCAGGTGCGAATAGCCATAACCTAGCAATAAAACCGTTTGATAAAATACGAGCGCCGTATTCCAAACCGACGGCGCGCCACCAAGTAATGGTAAAGCCATGCGTGCAAACATTGGTTGGATCACAAATAATAAGCTAGCGCTAGTAAAAATTGTTAACGCAAATAGTAACGGCATAGATTACTCCTGCTGAGGATCGTTAATCAAAAATAACCGTGCGATTGCCGCTTAAAAAAACGCGCTCGCTCAAAACCAAATCGAGAGCTTTGGCCAAAACATGTTTTTCAATCTCACGCCCAGCTTGCACAATTTCATCAACACTATGGCTATGATCAATTGGCATAACCTGCTGCGCAATAATTGGCCCTTGATCAAGCTCATCGGTGACAAAATGCGCGGTTGCGCCAATAATTTTCACGCCCCGCTCAAATGCTTGCCGATAGGGATTTGCACCGATAAACGCTGGCAAAAACGAATGATGAATATTGATAATGCGCTGCGGAAATTGAGCTACAAACTGCGGCGAAAGCACCCGCATATATTTTGCTAGCACTAAATAATCTGGTTGCGCTGCCTGAATGACTTCGAGCAAGGCTTGTTCATGTGCTTCGCGACTCGATGCTCGATGTGACAAATAATGAAAAGGCAGATCGAAACGCTGTACTAATTGGCCAAGTTGCGCATGATTGGCAATTACACCCAAAATTTCTGCTTTGAGTTCAGCAAATGCATGCCGAATCAGCAAATCGCCTAAACAATGATGTTCTTTGGTGGCTAGAATAAGAATTTGCGGCTTATGTGCGCGTGCAAAGCGAATATGTGCATTAATTGGCAAGAGGGTTTGTAATTCAGCCAAGGCTGTGTTTTGATCAAGTGTACCTTGATATTCAGTTCGCATAAAAAAGCGTTGCCGCTGATGGTCAACAAACTCTTGGTTGCTAATAATATTTACGCCATGGCGATAGAGTACGCCAGTAATCTGATGAACTAAGCCAATCTGATCGTTACATTCAATCAATAACGCTTGGGGCATCGCTTGCTCCAACCAACCGCTTGAGCCGATTAATCGACCCAAGCGGGACAATTATTGGCCAGCTTAACCGACAATTCGTTCAACTTCAACCAAATTATCGTAGAAGGTCGCGCCGCCACCCATATCTGAAAGGGCTTGGGGCGTGGTATGGTTGACGTTACGGCCATCAACCGTCAGCTCCGACCACCAAATTGATGGCGCAACCACAACTCCTTGACGCACCCGATCGGTTACCACAGCCTTGGCCTGAAAGCCACCACGATCATTGCGAATCAACAATTGATCACCATCGTCGATGTTGCGTTCGATTGCGTCGATTGGGCTAATTTCTAGGCTGGGGCCGCTCTCGTAGCGCTGCAAAATATTGCCAAAGGTGCTATTCAAAAAGTGGTGGGCTGGCGGCGAGATCAAGGTTAATGGATAGCGCTCAGCCAAGCGTGGGTTGGTGGTTGGGCTTTCATAGGGCGCTGTGTAGGTCGGCAATGGGTCAAAGCCATCGGCTTGCATGCGCTCGGAATACAGCTCGCACTTGCCCGACGGTGTGAGGAAATTGCCCTCGGCAAATGGTGCCCAATTGGCTGGCACATTCAAGCGCACCCAACCCTCTGCTTGCAAGCGTTCAAGCGTAATCTCAGCCAACGCAGGGTGGTCAGAATCCAAGGCTTGGCGGGCAATCGTCAGATCATCATCACCAAAACATGGCTCATCAAAGCCCATCTTGGCTGCCAAACGCCGAAACAATTCGGTGTTGGGAATCGCCTCGCCTAGCGGCTCAATCGCTTGGTTGCTCCACGCCAAGTACCAGTGGCCATAGGCTTTGTGCAAATCGACATGCTCAAGTTGGGTCGTTGCAGGCAAAATAATATCGGCGTAGCGAGTCGTATCGGTGTAAAACTGCTCATGCACCACAGTAAACAAATCGTCGCGCTCCAAGCCGCGTTTCACCGCTTCCAAATCGGGAGCCACGCTGGCCGGATTGGAATTGTAGACAAACAAGGCTTGTACTGGCGGATCGTTGACCTCGGTCAAAGCCTGCCCAAGCTGATTCATATTGATCATGCGGGTGCCAGCAGGAATCAAATCTGGGCGCTCCAAGGCAGCATTATTAATTGGAAATGTGCCGCTAGTGGAAAGCAAAATGCCGCCTGCGCGCTCGCGCCACGAGCCAATTACCGCTGGCAAACAGGCCAAAGTCCGCACGGCCATCCCGCCGCCAGCATGGCGCTGCAATCCATAATTAATCCGAATCGCAGCAGGCGCGGTGGTGGCATATTCATGGGCCAATTGCTCAATCGTCGCCACATCCAAGCCAGTTAATTCGGCAACGCGTGCTGGCGGATATTCCTGAACCCGCTCGCGCAGTTGCTCGCCGCCAACACAATAGGCATCAAGATAGGCTTGATCGTGCAAGCCATCGCGGAAAATAATGTGCATCATACCAAGTGCTAAGGCTGCATCAGTGCCTGGCAAGGGCGCAATATGCCAATCGCATTGGGCGGCAGTGCGCGAACGCCAAGGATCAATTGCAATGATCCGTGCGCCAGCTTTGCGCGCCGCTTTGATAAACGTCCATAAGTGCACATTCGAGGTGAGTGTGTTGGTTCCCCACAAAATAATCAATTTGGCATCGACATAAGCTTCGGGATCGGTGCCAACGCTCGCGCCAACCGTATAGCGATAGCCAGTTGCGCCGGCACTGGCGCAAATTGTGCGATCGAGCAGCGAAGCGCCAAAGCGATGGAAAAAGCGCCGATCCATCGAGCCATAATGCAACAAACCCATCGTGCCAGCATACGAATAGGGCAAAATCGCCTGCGGCCCGTGGCTGGTGCTAATTGCCTGCAAGCGTTCGGCAATCGTCGTTAATGCTTCTTCCCACGAAATGCGCTCGAATTGGCCAGCGCCTTTGGGGCCAACCCGCTTGGCCGGATACAACAAACGGCCTTGGTGGTAGGTTCGCTCGACATAACGCGAAACCTTGGTACACAAAAAGCCATTAGTAATTGGATGTTCAGGGTTACCTTGCACTTTGATCGCCTTGCCATCCTGCACTGTGACGAGCATGGAGCACGTATCGGGGCAATCGTGGGGGCACACCGCGTGAATAATTTGCTGATCAAGGGCAATCGTTGTCATGGCATCAATCGGGCTGAAGTGCCCGCCTCCTTCGCAGTTGTTGCCAAATACTATACAGCGTTTCGCTTTTTTCAACGAATTATCAGCTGCATGTTATGGAAACTTCACCCCTAATGTGCTTGAATAGGGTCTTGAATCGCAGATCTATCCGTGATATAGTGGTCTATCATTAGGCTTTTCTATAGCAGTAGAAAGTCGGTGCTTCCTTGAAAAACGTACTCGAAGTTCTGATGGGGGCCGCCCGTCAGCATCGTTATCTAACGCACGACCAAGTGCTGCTTCATCTTCCTCCCTCCGACAAAAACACAGCGCTGTTCGACGAATTGTGTGTCCGCTGCCAAGCAGAAGATATTCCAATTTTAGAAGAACCGCCAACCGCTGCCGTGCATCTCCGTTCCCGTGATGTCGCCGAGGACGATCTCGAACGGTCGCTGATTCGCGAAGGGTTAAGCCTTGATGATCCAGTGCGCATGTATTTGCGCGAAATTGGCCAAGTGCATCTTTTAACCGCCCAAGAAGAAACAATGCTGGCCAAACAATTGGAACGTGGCGAACGGGCGATGATTCGGCTTGCCCGCCACGAATATCTCCTCGACGAAAAAGCCCGCCTGCAACAGCAAGTCCTCGAAAGCGACGCCGCCCGCCAACATCTCATCCAAGCCAATTTGCGCCTCGTGGTGTCGATTGCCAAAAAATATGTTGGCCGTGGTATGTCGTTTTTAGATTTAATCCAAGAGGGCAATATTGGCCTAATGCGGGCAACCGAGAAGTTCGATTATCACAAGGGCTTTAAGTTCTCAACTTATGCAACCTGGTGGATTCGCCAAGCAATTACGCGCTCAATCTCCGATCATAGTCGCACGATTCGCCTGCCTGTGCATGTTGGCGAGACGATCAATCGGGTTAAGCGCACAGCCCACAAGTTGCAGCAAGCCTTGGAACGCGAGCCAAGCGCCGAAGAGATTGGCGAAGCCCTCGGCTTGCCCGCCGATAAAGTGCGGCGGGTGCTCGAAGTTGCCCGCCAGCCAGTTTCGCTCGAAACGCCAGTTGGCAACGAGGGCGATAGCGTCTTGGGCGATTTTATCGAAGATGATCGTTCAGCAGAGCCGCTTGATCACGCAACCGAGCATTTATTGCGCGAGCAACTTGACGAAGTGCTGTGCAAGCTCGATGAGCGCGAACGGCGGATTATAGAGCTGCGCTATGGCTTAGTCGATGGCAAATATCGTACACTGGAAGAAGTTGGCCGCGAGTTTGGCATTACTCGCGAACGCATTCGCCAAATCGAAGCCAAAGTATTGCGTAAATTGCGTCACCCAGCTTTTGGTGGGCGCAAATTGCGAGCTTATCTTGAATAACTAAGTTGCAGATTGAACGGCAAAGCAACACACGCGAAACGCGGGCATCCTGCCGTGATTCGCGTGTGTTAGTTTTTAATCAACCCATTTTGGAGGTATCCGATGGAAACGATTCAAGCTGATGCTGCATTAACCCAATTGGCCAGCCTTTGCCATGCCCTTGGCCATCCGTTACGCTTGGGAATAGTGCGCTACATCGCCCAGCATCCACGTTGTATTTGCAACGATATTGTGCAGCGAACGAATCGTGCTCAATCGACAATCTCCGAACATTTGCGAGTTTTGGTGCAAGCTGGTGTCGTCGAAAGCGAGCACGAAGGCCAAGCCACGGTCTATTGGCTGGCTCCGCAAACCCTGCGGCTGCTTGAGCAAGAAGTTGAGCAACTTTGTGATTCTGCCCAACAAAAAACGGTCGCTGAGCGCGCTGCTCAACGACCGTTTTGGTATCAACTCAATCGCTAGATTAGTCGTTTAATGGTTGACCGGTGTATGGGTCAAAACGTGGTTTTTCTGGTTGGGCTGGGGCTGGCGTTGGGTTGATTGGTTGACCGGTTTGTGGGTCGAATTTCCAATCGCTTTGGGGCACAGCCGTGCTAGCGTTGCTTGCTTGGGCATTGTTGACCGCAGTTTTGACTTTGTTGAACACGTTAGCTGCTTGGTTGCGCATTTCGTCAATGCCGCTGTTGATGCCTGGGCTTGGCAAGCCTGGAGCCGTCACCACTGGCAAAACTGCCCAGAGGATGATGTACAACAGAATGCCCGAACCACCAGCCAAGGTCACCAGCACAAAGGCCAAGCGAACTAAGGTTACATCAAAAGCGAAATATTGAGCCAAACCCGTACATACACCAGCAATCATTTGATCTTGTTGAACACGCACTAAGCGATTTGAATTTTGCATTGTATTAGCTCCTTATTTGGGTGCAACTCATCGTTGCGTATCTGCTAACTAGGACGCAGGCCAGCAAAAAATTGTTGCAGCAGGTTTTGCGAATTGCCAAGCAATCTGGATTTAGGCATTTGCAATTCTAGCAACGCTTGATTTTTATCATCGTTGCGTGTTCCTGCGACCGAGGGGCAGGCAGTAGCTTTAATTCTTTCAAGGGTTGGTTGTCAACCATCATTGCTGATCACCACCCTTCCGTCCCGCCTCAAGGCAGGAGACGCAGGGGTTTTCAGCCCCCTGCACCCCCTAAAATCGGCTAGTTGGATTATGGCAACTTTTTCTCTATTCGAATTGGGATAATCGCACTCCTCATGTGCAGCTGTAATGGATTATGCTGAAATAAATTTAGTTATTTATCGTGGCTCAAGCAAGATCTGTGCTTGCATAAAATACGAACGTATGGTATTTTATTGCTATGAGTCGTAAAGATAGTGCCAAAGAACTTATTTTGAATCAAGCGGTGCAGATGGCTTCGGTTGCTGGCCTAAATGGCCTAACGATCGGGAGCTTGGCTGAGGCTGTCGCTATGTCCAAGGGCGGCATCAGCGCGCACTTCAAATCGAAGATCGATCTACAAGTTGCTACTGTTGAACGGGCCGCTGAGCTATTTCACGCGGCAGTGCTTAGTAACGTGCTGGCCGAACCGGCGGGGATTGCGCGGCTTTACAAGCTATGCGATTCGTGGTTTGGCTTTTTGCAGCAAGGCGTTTTTCTGGGCGGCTGCTTTTTAACCAATGCTGTGCTTGAGCTTGATGATTTGGCTGATTCTGAAGTGCGAGCCGCCGTGCTGCACGATTATCAGGATTACCTTAATTTTATCGAGCAGTGTATTGGCGAAACCGTGGAGCTTGGCCAATTTCGGGCCAATACGCCAATCGCCGCGCTGGCATTCCAATTCCATGGCATTCTGATCGCGGCGCTGGTTTGGCGGGCAGTGCGTAGCCACGAAGCCCAATTTACGACAGCCCGCGCTGCTATTGGCAATTTAATCGAAAGTTATCGCAGCTAAAATTTTTTAGCTTGAATAAAAAACGAACGTCCGTATTGTAAAGGAATCAATATGCAGATCAATGTGATCTATGTTGGGACAGCGACCGTTTTGTTGGAAATTGATGGCCTGCGGATTTTGACCGATCCTGTATTCGACCCTGCTGGCAGTTCGCAGGTCACTCAGGTGGAGCCAAACCTTGAATTTGGGCTTTACAAACAGCAATCAGCGGCCTTGCAACCAGCAGAGCTTGGGCCGATTGATCTGGTATTACTCTCGCACGATGATCATTATGATAATTTGGATACTGCTGGGCGGGCATTTTTGCCGCATGCCAAGCAAGTGTTGACCACCAAAGCGGGTAGCGGGCGCTTGCAGCAACAAGCTGCAACCAATGTGCAAGGCTTGGCCGAATGGCAATCGATCACGCTGAACACAGCGCAAGGCTTGCCATTGACGATTACTGCTGTGCCAGCCCAACACGGCCCCGTTGAACTGCTGCCGATCATTGGCGACGTGATTGGGTTTGTTTTGGAATATCCCAATTTTGAGCATGGGCCAATTTACATTTCAGGCGATACAGTTTTGTTTGCTGGCATTCAGCAGATTGCTGAACGCTACGCCATTGGCACGGCCTTTTTGCATGTTGGGGCGGCGCAATTTGCGCCAACGGGGCCAACATTATTTACCTTTGATGCAGAGCAAGCGCTGCAAGCAGCTCAATTACTCAAGCCGCACACGCTGATTCCAATTCATTTTGATGGTTGGCAACATTTTAGCCAAGGTCAGGCCGAAATCGAGCAAGCCTTTGCCGCTGCGCCGATTCAGCCCCAATGGCTCATTCCTGGACTTGTTACAGTATTAGAAGTCTAAGATCCCCTCACCCCAACCCCTCTCCCGTCCAACGAGCGAGGGGCTTTTTATTTTGTGTTTTTGCACAATGCGTTGGTAAACAATAGTCGGCTCCCCTCGCCCGCGTCCAGTAGGAGAGGGGCTGGGGGTGAGGGCTTTAGAAAAGGCTTAAATCACGCCTTTGGTGCTAGGAATTGCATCGCCCAAGCGTGGATCGTGCTTGGTAGCGCTATCGAGGGCGCGGGCCAAGGCTTTGAATAAGGCTTCTGCTTTGTGATGGTCGTTGCGGCCATATTCGAGCTTGGCGTGCAAGTTCATGCGGCCATGAATCGCGATACTTTCAAAAACATGCTCCACCAAATCGCAGGTCAAGCCGCCGATGCTGGGGTTGGTCCAGCTAAAGTTGAGCACATGAAACGCTCGGCCACTGAGATCGAGCGCGACAAAGGCCAGCGCCTCATCCATGGGCACGTAGGCATGAGCGGTACGAGTGATGCCTGCTTTGTCGCCAAGCGCCTGATCAATCGCCATGCCCAAACAAATTGCCACATCCTCGACCGAGTGATGGTCATCGATATGCAAATCGCCGTTGCAGTTTACTTCTAAATCAAATTGGCCATGGCGGGCAAAACTTTCGAGCATATGGTTGTACATGCCAATTCCCGTATTGATGGCAACTGTGCCTGAGCCATCGAGGTTAAGCGTGAGCTTGATTTGGGTTTCACGAGTGTTGCGTTCGATGGTTGCAATCCGAGCCATGATCATCCTTTCGCTAAAGCTGCCTGATCGTACCTGTTTTGGCGCTTTTTGCCAAACCGTGTGATAACGATTTCACGCCTATAGCTCATCGCCATCTCATCAAATTTTCATCATAATTTCAGATTGGGGCAGCATACTAGATTGGCCTGAATCATGTTTGGGCTGAAATTTTGTGAAACAGGTGCAATTATGAAGCTTAGCCTCAATCGTCGTTGGTTCCCGTTGTTGGGAGCTTTTGCTGCCTACATCGCGTGGGATCTCGTCGATCATCAAATTCTCACGCCTCGCTCGCCGGCTTGGCTGTGTTATATGATTGATTGGGGTGTGGCTGGAATGGCAGGTTGGTCGATATTTGTGCTACTCGAACGCCAATATCAGCGCGCAATTCCTATGGTCGATTCCACGACGATTAATTTGCCGCCAGCGGTATTCGCCCAATTGACGCAAGCGGCGCAAAGTTTGCAAAGCGAAATTCAAGAGCTACAACAAGCAATTGGCAATTCGATCAACGAAGAGGGCATTCAACAGCAGCGCAATTTGCGCCAAGCCTTGGTTGCCAGCTATCGAGCGCAGGCAATTCTTGAGGAAGTCAGCGGTATTGTTGATAAACCGCAGGTCACGCCGCCGCCAGTTGAGCAATTGATTACCCAGCGCTCGTAGGCTGTGGTAGCATAGCAGCCATGTTGAGTTACGAGGCTGCCGATGATTGCGATTGATGCGCGTTTGAATGCCTACCGCCATGGTGGCATCGCCCATTACACCCACAAATTATTAACCTATCTGCCAAACATTGCCCCCGAGCAACAATGGTTGCTGCTTGAGCATCGCAAGAGCCCAAAACCATTGGTTAGCGGCCCGAATATTCAGCGGGCGCGACTCTTTACTCCGCCACATCATCGCCTCGAACAACTGCTTTTGCCTTTGGAAATTGGTCTGCGCCGCCCAAAACTGCTGCACTCGCCCGATTTTATTCCGCCGTTAAAGCGCACATTTCCTGCCGTCATTACTGTACATGATGTGGCATTTAAATTATTTCCCGAGATTTTGGATGCCAATGCCAGCCGTTATTATGGCCAAATTGAGCGCGCACTGGCTTCGGCCAATGCAATTATTGCCGATTCGCAGAGCACCGCCAACGATCTTACGCGCTTGTTAAATGTTGACCCAGCCCGAATTGATGTGATTCAGCTGGCGACCGATATGCAGCCAATCCCAATCGCTGCCGATTCTCAACGCCAGATTGGCGGCCAAACTTGGCAGGCTGATCAATTTATGGTGTTTGTTTCGACCTTGGAGCCACGCAAAAATATTCCAATGTTGCTGCGGGCCTTGCGCATCGCGCTTGATCGCAAGCCGCAGGCTGGCTATCGCTTGGCCTTGGCTGGGCGGCGTGGTTGGCTTGATGCAGAAATTTGGCAAACCTTGGCTGAATTGCATTTGGAAGATGCAGTAACGTGGCTCGATAGCCCAAGCGACGAGGAAATTCGCTGGCTTTTGAGTGCTTGCCGCTTGTATCTCAACCCTTCGAAGTATGAAGGCTTTGGCTTGCCAGCGCTTGAGGCGTTGGCCTGTGGCGCGGCAGTGTTGGTGGCCGATGCCTCAAGTTTGCCCGAAGTCGTGGGCGAGGCTGGCCTCAAGTTGCCAGTTGATGATCCGCTGGCGTGGGCCGATGCAATTGAACGCCTTTGGGCCGATGCTGATCAGCGCCAAGCGATGCGCGACCAAGCACCCGCTCAGGCAGCCAAATTTTCGTGGCAACGCACCGCCGAGCAAACCTTGGCGGTCTATCGGCGCGTGCTTGCGCAAATTCGCTAGCATCACAAACTTCTAGGCCAAAACTGAGCTCGATTTTGCAGATAATCTCTCTATGCACTGCTTAAACGTCCCCTCACCCCCAGCCCCCTCTCCCACGAGAACGCGGGCGAGGGGGAGCACCCGTTTTTAACCACGCAGTGCGGCAGAACCACGGCGCTAAAGCCCCTCGCCCGCTACGTGGGAGAGGGGTTGGGGGGAGGGGATCAAGCCGTGGTTAACCTGATGAACCATTACACCTAGCCCCCGATCCCTTGTCGGTTTGGCTTACGAACTATGATTAACGGGAGTTTGTAGGGTAAAAATAAAGCGTGCACCGTGTTGGGGTTGGCTTTCGACCCAAACATTGCCGCCATGGGCCTCGATAATTGCCCGCACGATTGCCAAGCCCAAGCCAGCCCCGCCATAATCGCGGGAGCGCGATTTTTCGCCGCGATAGGTGCGCTCGAAAATATGCGGCAGATCGTCGGGCTGAATGCCTTCGCCTGTATCGCGTACTTCGACATGCACCGTTTGGTTGATTGTTTGGGCTTGAATCGCGATTGTGCCATCGCTAGGTGTGTGGCGCAACGCATTGCTGATCAGGTTGTACAAGACTCGTTGTAATTTTGGCGCATTCATCAGCACTAAATCGGCGGCGGGATCAACTTTGCCGAGCAGTTGCACGCCATGAGCCGCAGCATGGGGTTGCAAATTACTCAACGTATCGGAGATTAAATCGCCAAGCGAGGCGCGTTCTAATTCTAAGCGCAACACGCCAGCATCAAGCTGAGCCATCTCGAATAAATCATCGACCAAGGTGCTGAGGTTGGTTAATTGGGCATTAGCTGAATTAAGGTAGCGCTGTTGAGTTGCTGGCTCAGTTACCACGCCATCTGCTAAGGCCTCGATCATGGCGCGAACTGCGGTTAGAGGGGTGCGCAAATCGTGGGAGATGGCAGCAATCAAATCGCGGCGCGATTGCTCAAGCTCTTGTTGGCGTTGCGCACTTTGGGCTAGCTCATCGGCCATCTGGTTAAAATCGGCGGCCAGCAAACTCACTTCATCGCTGCCATGCTCAGGGATGCGCAAAGTTAAATCGCCTTTGGCTAGTGCGGTGGCTCCGGCCCGAACCTCGGCCAAGCGCGCCACCAACACATTGCCCACGGCGATGCTAAAGCCCAAGGCCAGCACCAACATAAAAATCAAT
Organism: Herpetosiphon sp. NSE202; assembly: GCF_042688385.1. Taxonomy (NCBI): domain Bacteria; kingdom Bacillati; phylum Chloroflexota; class Chloroflexia; order Herpetosiphonales; family Herpetosiphonaceae; genus Herpetosiphon; species Herpetosiphon sp. NSE202. The sequence continues at coordinate 74,462 of NZ_JBHUPY010000015.1, forward strand.
ACCAACAGCAACAAGGGTAAATCGTGATCGGTGCTGATGAACATGGCACGGGCCACGCCCTGCAACAAGGCCGCCACCAAAATCCCGCCTAAGCCAATCGCGGCAATAATTTGCGCCCGCAAACTGCGCAACAACGAGAGCATGCGGCTTTGCAAAGCGATAATTGCCACCACGCCAGCCCCAAACCCAAGCGAACCAAACAGCTTGATAATGCCTTCCAATTCGCTCATTGGTAGCATGAGGCCGAAATGGCCAACCAGACCAACTAAAGTCAAGGCAATCGCCAAGGTCAGCAACAAAAGGCTGCATTGCTGCAAAAAGCGTCTCATTGCTCGCCTGCACTGAGTTTGTAGCCCACGCCCCAAACCGTTTGTAAATAGCGCGGCGCGGTTGGGTCGTCCTCGATTTTTTCGCGCAAACGTCGAATATGCACGGTGACCGTGCTGGTATCGGCGGAAAATGTATAGCCCCAAACGAGTTCCATTAGTTGGTCGCGGGTAAACACCCGTTCGCGATGGCGGGCCAAGAAATAGAGCAAATCAAATTCACGCGCGGTCAAGCTAATCGATTTTCCCGCCACTTGCACATCGCGAGTGCGTGGATCGATGCGCAATGCACCTAGCTCAATCGTGCGTTCATCTGGGGGCGGGGCATCGGGCTGTGGTTGAACCCGCCGTAAGACCGCTTCAACCCGTGCTACTAGTTCGCGCGGGCTAAATGGCTTGACCACATAATCGTCAGCGCCCACGCCGAGGCCAATGATCCGATCGTTTTCTTCGCTCTTGGCGGTGAGCATAATCACGGGAGTGCGTTGATCGCTCTGCAAGCGGCGACATACTTCCAAGCCAGTCACTTTGGGCAACATCAGATCAAGTACGACCAAATCTGGCGGTTGTTGACGGGCCAAGCGCAAGGCTTCCTCGCCATCGCTGGCCTCGATCACGCTATGGCCTTCGCGGCGCAAATAGAGGCCCACCACTTCGCGAATATTCGGTTCGTCATCAACCACCAAGATATTGGCCATATGTAATTCCTCAAATTGATCCACGAAGGGCACGAAGGACGAGAAACCGCGAAGAACGCGAAGGGCACGAAGGATAGAAAGGCTATGGGCTATGAGCTATGGGCTTTTGGCTATAGGCTGATGGTTATGGGTGTACGGGTTCATTGCGTTAATCATGATCTGATCCCCTTACCCCAACCCCTCTCCCACGTAGCGGGCGAGGGGCTTTACCGCCGTGGTTCTGCCGCACTGCGTGGTTAAAAACCAGTGCTCCGCCTCGCCCGCGTTTTCGTGGGAGAGGGGGTGAGGGGACACGGTTGCTAAGCCAATAAACCAATCCAGATAGCCACAAGCTAATAACCTCCCATTCTCTGCGCCTCTGGGTTAAAACTTACTCCTGTTCTCCCCGTTTTTGATTTTTGCCTTCTGAATTTAACTTCATCCCTCATCCTTCATACTTTCATTTTACTGGATTGGTGCAACCGCCATCAAGACTTGATATTCTTCGCACCAGATCACGACATTGTTATAGAGCGCAGGATCAAAATCGTCGGGCAGGGGATAATTTTGGTTGCCCTCGGAGCCTTTGAGTTTGCTCAATTCAAGGTAGCCTGCCTGCAAATCGCTTGGCTGATGAATATCGGAGGCCATGGCAACAAACACATACATATCTGGGCCTGGCTCGACGTAGAAATCATTGAGCCGCAACATCATGCTGCCATCTGGTTGTTTATAGAGCATTGCCATGCCACGACTTTCATGGTCGATGCCGCGAAATGCGCCAGAACTGAGCATCACTGGCTCGGCTGGCACGGCGCTTGGCTCAACCCGCGATTCCGCAGTTGGCATGATGGTTGGATCAATCATATCATCGGTCATCGGATCAGATGGTTGCATCATATCGTCGGTCATCGACATCGGATCAGTTTGCATCATATCGTCGGTCATCGACATCGGATCAGTTTGCATCATATCGTCGGTCATCGACATTGGCTCGGTTGGCTGCATCATCGAATCGACGGTTGGTTGCATTGTGGCCATTGGCGCGCTGCTGGTGGTTGGGAACGGCTCATTGACGGTTGTTGGCGCTGTGCCACACGCGGCTAAGCCACCAAGCAGAATTAACATTGCAAAAGAGCGTACTTTCATCGCTAACCTCCATAAAACTTCTATGCTTTAGTTATAACGGCTAGCACTTAACCACTGCTTGCGTAAAGCTTACAAAACCCTAAACAAACTATCATTAGACCTAAAGTAGGATATGCATTTATTAGCATAGCAATATACTATCTTCAGCAATTATTCCAATCTTGAATGACATCAAAAGGAGCCATCATGGCTGAATCAATGCGCAAGCAACCAAGCGGAATGCTCGCATTTAGCATTATGTGGTTTGGGCAGGTCGTTTCATTGCTTGGCAGCGCCATGAGCAGCTTTGCCTTGACCTTTTGGGCTTGGCAAATTACCGAAAAAGCTACTGCCTTAGCGCTAGTCGGCTTTTTCTCGTTTGCGCCGAGTATTCTGGTTAGCCCGTTTGCTGGTGCGTTGGTCGATCGCTGGAATCGTAAAGTTGTGCTGATTCTAAGCGATTTGGCGACTGGCGTATCGACGATTGCGATTCTGCTGCTCTACCATAACGATGCGCTGCAAATTTGGCATTTGTATGTGGCCGGAGCGTTTGCTAGCGTTTTCCAATCGTTTCAATGGCCAGCCTATTCGGCAGCAGTTTCGACGATGCTGCCCAAGCAACACTATGCGCGGGCCAGCGGCATGATGTCGATGGCCGAATCGGCGGCGGGGATTGTTGCGCCGGCCTTAGCTGGCTTTTTGCTCAGCGTCATTGGCATTGGCGGGGTGTTAATTATTGATATTGTGACGTTTAGCTTTGCCGTATTGGTTGTGCTATTTGTGCATATTCCGCAGCCAACCCAAAGCGAGGCGGGCGCAGAAAGCAAAGGCAGTTTATGGCGCGAGGCTGGTTTTGGCTTTCGCTATATTTTGGCCCGACCAAGCCTGCTGGGCTTGCAGTTGACCTTTTTTATGATTAACTTCGTTGGCTCGTTTGAAGCCACCATGACTAATCCGATGATTCTAGCCCGCACCAATAGCAACTCGGCAATTATGGGCACTGTCCAAGCGGCGATGGGGGTTGGCGGCGTACTTGGCGGTCTGATGCTGAGTGTTTGGGGCGGCCCAAAGCGCAAAGTCCATGGCGTGCTTGGGGGCATGGCGCTGACCAGCTTTTTTGGTGGCATTGTGATGGGCTTGGGCCAAAATGTGGTTATTTGGTCGATTGCTGCCTTTGGCTTGCTGTTTGTATTGCCAGTGCTCAATGGCTCGAACCAAGCGATTTGGCAAGCGAAAGTGCCGCCCGATATTCAAGGCCGCGTGTTTGCCGTGCGCCGCATGATCGCCCAAATTTCGGGGCCGGTCGCAATTTTGATTGTTGGGCCGCTGGCCGATAAAATCTTTGAGCCGCGCATGGCCGAGGGTGGGGCGTGGGTTGGTATGTTTGGCAGTTGGGTTGGCAGTGGCAAAGGCGCAGGCATCGCCTTGATTATGGTCCTGAGTGGTATCGTTGGGATTGCCGTCGCCGTCATTGCCTATGGTGTGCGCGTCGTGCGCCATGCAGAAGATTTGATTCCCGACCATCAGGATAGCCCAAGCAGCAACCCCGAACTGCAAGCAGAACCAGCCTAAACGATTGACAATCGATGAGACAAAGCTTGTTACAATCAATTTGAAATGCTTCTAGTATGAGGATTTGCACGCTATGGCAGATGCAGGCAGCAGCGAAAAACGCAGCGATTCGGAAAGCCCCAAGCCACCGCAAGAGGTGGTGAGCGTGACCCACGGGCGGGTAAAAATCAATGGTACTGATATTCCCTACACCGCCACTGCTGGCACAATCGTGCTCTACGAGGACGATCCAGAGTTTAAGCAAGCGCCCAAGGCCAAAGCCACAGTCTTTTATGTGGCCTACACCCGCAGCGATATTGATGATCAGACGACCCGCCCAATTACCTTTTCGTTCAATGGCGGGCCTGGCTCAGCCTCGGTTTGGATGCACCTTGGCTTGTTGGGGCCAAAGCGGGTTTTGATGGCCGATGAAACTGGCAATTTGCCAGCGCCACCATTCCGCTTGGTCGAAAACGAATATTCCTTGCTCGACCAAAGCGATTTAGTCTTTATCGATCCGATTAGCACGGGCTATAGTCGGGCGGCAACTGGCGAAAATCCCAATCAATTCCATCAATTTACCAAAGATATTGAATCGATCAGCGATTTTATTCGGCTCTACACCACGCGCGCCAAGCGTTGGCTCTCGCCCAAATATATCATCGGCGAAAGCTATGGCACGACCCGCGGCTCGGCCATTACTAATTATTTGCAAAATCGCTACGGCATGTATCTCAACGGAATTATGCTGATCTCGTCGATTCTCGATTTTCAAACTGTCGAGATGGACCCAGGCAACGACTTGGCTTACATTGTGATTTTGCCAACCTACGCCGCCACCGCTTGGTATCACTCCAAACTCGATGGCAAATTGCAGCTTAGTTTGGCTGATACGTTGGCCGAAGTCGAGGCGTTTGCAACTGGCGAGTATGCCACGGCCTTGCTGCAAGGCGATGGTTTGGCTGAAGGCAAACGCCGCTCAGTTATCCGCAAATTAGCACGCTACACTGGCTTAAGCGAACGCTTTATCGATCAAAGCAATCTGCGGATTGATCTGATGCGCTTTACTAAGGAATTGCTACGCGATCAGCAGCGTACAGTAGGCCGCTTGGATAGCCGCTTCGTGGGCATCGACCGCGATCCAACCCGCGAATCGTTTGAGTATGATCCCAGTTATGCGGTAATTCATGGGCCATACAGCGCGACGTTCAACGATTATGTGCGGCGCGAATTGAAATTCGAAAGCGATGATGCCTACGAAATTCTGACCTCGAAAGTGCGGCCTTGGAAATATGATAAGCATGAAAACCAATATGTGAGCGTCACCGAAGCCTTGCGCTCAGCCATCTCGCAAAATCCCTATCTCAAAGTGTTTGTGGCCAGTGGCTTTTTCGATTTCGCCACACCCTACTACGCCACCTTGCACACCTTCAATCACCTTGGGCTTGAGCAAACCTTGCGCAACAATATCGTGATTAAACATTACGAAGCAGGGCATATGATGTATACCCATTTGCCTTCGCTGGCAGAGCTGAAACGCGACCTCGAAGCGTTTGTCAGCCAAACCAAAAACGTCTAGTTAAATACCAAGCCCACGGTGAAACGAAATCACCGTGGGCTTTTTTTAGGCGTTGGTTTGCGCGAATAAATCCACAATTGTCGCGGCGGTAGTTTGGGCTTGGCGCACGCAATCGGGAATTCCCACGCCGCGGAAGCCGCTGCCACAGAGCAACAAGCCCTCTGGGCACAAGGCTTCTAGCTGATCCATACGCTGGAAGTGGCCAACATCATATTGCGGGTTGGCCTCATTCCAACGGGCTACGCCGCTCCAAACTGGCTCGGCATCGAGGCCAAAAATTGCTTTAAGCTGATCGCGCACCAATTCAGTTAAGCGCTGATCATCTAAGCGCAGCACTTCGGGGTGTTTCGAGCCGCCAACAAAGGCTCGCAGCAGCATATAATCTGCTGGGGCGCGTCCGGCAAATTTGCGCGAGTTGATCGTTACGGCGTTAATCAGGCGATGCTCACTGCGCGGAATCACCAAGCCATAGCTATCGAAGGCCATGGTGCTTTCGCTACGCCGAAAGGCCAACGAAACCGTGCCAGTGCTAACATAGCGAATGGCTTGCAAGCGCTCGGCCAGTGCTTCGGCCCATGGCTGCACCAATGTAGCGGCGGCATAACTTGGCACGGCCAACACCACCACATCGGCATCAACGCGGCTGCCATCATCGAGGGTTAACTGATAGGCTGGAGCGTTGGTTGGGTCGTAGCGCAATTCTTGCACCCCGCAATTGGTGCGTAGCTCGACCGTTAATTGGTCAACCAAGGTTGTGATTAGCTGCTCGATGCCGCCGCGTAAGCTAATAAATGGGCTTAATTGCTGGCCTTTGGGCTTGCCTGCTTTGACCTTGGCGGCTCGAATCCCACGAATTACGCTGCCATGGCTGCGTTCAGCCTCGATAAAACGTGGAAAGGTTGCTTCGAGGCTTTGGCGATCTGATTCTGCATTGTGAATGCCAGACATTAATGGCTCGCCCAATTTATCGAGCGCTTCGGCTCCAAAACGGCGGCGCACAAAATCGGCCAACGATTCATCGGCGTTGCTTTGACGGGCAGGCAACACCAAATCGAGCAACATACGCAATTTGCCCGGCCACGAAAGAATTGGCGTGCGCAGCAGCGGCCAAAATTCAGTTGGCACAACCAAATTAATCCCATCGGGCAATGGCTCGGGCTGGCCACGATGCAGCACAAACACTTTATGCCGGGCTGGCTCAGTCGAAATCAACTGATCATCCAAGCCCAATTCACGAGCCAATTGTAAGCCCCACGGTTTTTGGCTAATAAACGCATCTGGCCCAGCTTCGACCAGCAATTCGCCAGCAGCGTCGGGCAAGGCGACATGCTTGGTGAGCAATTTGCCACCCAGCCGTTGATCGCGCTCAAAAAGCTGTATCTTGGTCAGACCTTGTTTTTGTAAATACCATGCTGTACTAAGGCCAGCGATGCCACCGCCAATAATGGCAATTCGTGGCTGATCAGCAACATCCATTGCAAACCTCATCGTAGTGGAAACTACCGCTAGTGTGCAGCGCTTGCGGGTTTCTGTCAATCAGTTATTGAATGGATCTGGTGAAGATTAAGCAGCATTAAGCGGTAGGATTCTTCGCCCGCGCAAGCCGCGCAGCAAGACACACAGCCCACCCGCCATGAGCCAGAGCAATTGACCACCAGAGCTTGGTGGCAATCCAGCGCTTTGACCAATCACTGGCAGCGCAGGCTCCAAGGTTGATTTTGGCGTTGGTTGCTCGCTTGGCTCTGCGGTTGGTACTGCGGTTGGCGCAGTGGTTGCAGTTGGTTCTGTGATAGCAGTAGCAGTTGCGGTAGCAGTGGCCGTAGCGGCAATCGCTGGCTCATTCTGCATTGTATTGGTGACGCGAAAACGGCTATCAGCACTGACGGTATTGGCATTGCTGGCACCGAATTGGGTGCGGAATGAACACGAGCCGACCGAACTGCCCGTAACCACGACCGACAGCGAACGATTCGAACCACCGTTCAGATCGCTGGAATCGCTTGAGCCTGGCTGGGCGCTAATACACGAGCCAGCATTGAAATTGAAATTCAAGCCAGTTGCTCGTGAGCCACTTGCGTTATTGCCAAACACAACCGTCACATTTTCTTGCGCCCCAGCAGCCAAGGTGATGTTGCCTGATGGGTTGACCTCGCCATTGATGATGTGAAACACGAACAGATCAGGCGTTGGCGTTGGGGTTGCGGTTAACGTCGGCGTTTCGCTCGGTGTTGGCGTTTCACTTGGCGTTGGTGTCTCGCTTGGTGTTGGCGTTTCGCTTGGTGTTGGCGTTTCGCTTGGTGTTGGCGTTTCGCTTGGTAACGGTGTATCTGTTGGCAACGGCGTTTCGGTTGGCGTTGGCACATCGGTTGGCGTATTGGTTGGGATCGGCGTATTGGTCGCTGTTGGCGTGTTGCTCGGCGTAGGCGTGTTGGTAATGGTTGGCGTAAAGGTTGGCGTGCGCGTATTGGTCACCGTTGGCGTGTTGCTCGGCGTAGGCGTGTTAGTTGGCGTAAAGGTTGGCGTACGCGTATTGGTCACCGTTGGCGTGTTGCTCGGCGTTGGGGTATAGGTCAAGGTCGGAATCGTGGTTGGCGTGCGGGTATTGGTCGCCGTTGGCGTAATGCTCGGTGTGAGCGTGTTACTTGGCGTAGGCGTATTGGTTGCTGTCGCCGTGTTGGTTGGCGTAGCAGTTCTGGTTGGCGTTGCAGTTGGGGTACTGGTTGGCGTGCTGGTTGGTTGCGGTGTTGCCGTCGCACAGCCATCACACACAATCGTCCAATTCAAGCTTGCCTGAACTGGCGTTTGATTATCGGCAGTTAAAATTGCCGTAACCGAACAATTACCAACATTATTGGCCGAAATAACTGGCGAAAGTGTAAAGCCTTGATGCGCGCCCAGCGTAATTGGTGCACCACTGGTGCTGATGCTTGAGTCAATACAGGTTCCGCTTACGCTGATATTGACGTGTGCATTCGCCGCTGGAGCATCGCCAGCATTGCCAAAGACCACAAAGACCTGCTTGGTGTCGTTATTTTCCAGCGATGGATTAACTGGATTGACGACCCCATCGACGCGCCAAGCGATATACAACTCTGGCGCAGGTGTTGGCGTTGCGGTTGGCGTAGCTGTATCGGTTGGCGTAGCCGTATTGGTTGCAGTTGGCAGATCGGTCGGCGTGGCCGTCGCAGTTGCGGTGGCTGTCGCCGTATTGGTTGCGGTTGGCAGATCGGTTGGCGTGTTGCTTGGCACAAACGGCGTGTTGGTTGCCGTGGCAATAATTGGCGTATTGGTTGCGGTAGCAGGCACAGGCGTAATAACCGGCACGTCGGTTGGCGTGTTGGTTGGCGTGGCTGGCACAGGTGTAATAACCGGCACGTCAGTTGGCGTGTTGGTTGCTGTGGCTGGCACAGGCGTGCTTGTTGGAATCCGCGTGTTGGTTGGCGTGGCAGTTGGCAATGCGGTTGCAGTTGAACTTGGCAATGCCGTATTGGCCACGGTTGCGCTCGCAGGAACCACCGTCGTTGCCGCAACACTCGTGCGCGTTGGTGTGTTGCTTGGCGCTGGCTCAAAGGTTGGTCTGGTTGGATTGATCGTTGGGTTCACAGTTGGCGTGCGCGTATTCGCGGTTGCGCTTGGGTTTACCCGTGGCGTAGAGCTTGGCTCAGCAGTTAATTCCGAGGTTGGCTCAGTTGTTGCCGCAGTTGCACTGCCAATCGGAATCCCTTCGTCCTTGGTTGGCGTGGGTGTGTTGGTGCTGGTCGATGTTTTGGCTGCATCAGTTGCTGGCGTTGGTTTGCCAGTTGGCGTTGCAGTTGGCATCAAATCAACAATCCCAATTGGCACAGGCGTTTCAGCTGCAACCAAATTTGGGTTAGCTGGCTGATCGCTGATTTTGCTGCGAATTGCTTCTTGGCCAATTGGAAATGGCGCTGTGCCATTCCACGCTTCATAATTGGCAAACGGTGGCAGCAAGACCTCAGGCCCAGAAGCATTAACTGGAGTTGTCCAGCGCACAACCATTAACGATGAGCAACCCATAACCAACAACACCGCTAAAATCACAATCGAACCGATCGTTAATAACAATCGGTCGCGTGGTTCTTGGCTATTTGGTTGTGGTATGGCGCTATTGCTCATGAATTTGCTACCGTTGCCTTCATTAAGTCGTAGTTGCTTGGCTCAAGTTGCAGCATTGGAAATTGCATAATGAAGCTTGAACCAACGCCTTGGGTGCTATCGACCCAAATTTTACCATTATTGCGTTCAACTAATTGTTTCGTAATCGCTAAACCAAGCCCAATCCCGCGTTCTTTCGAGGTCAGGCCACTTTGCTCGCCGCCCCGTTGAAAGCGCTCGAACAAGCGCTCGTAATCTTGGCTGGCAATCCCCGGGCCAGTATCGATTACCGCAATTTGAATGCGCTGATCGACAGTTTTGGCTTGCACCGTCACTGTGCCAGTTTGGGTATAGCGGCGGGCATTCTCCAAAAGCTGGGTCAGCATTATCTTGAAGTGGTCGCGATCTACTACAATGTACGGCATGTTCTCTGGAATATCAATGAGCAATTTGAGTTGTTTTTGCTCAAAGCCCTTCTGGAAGGTCTGCGCGATTGGTGGCAAGAGTTCAGTTAATAGATGTTGCTCAATTTGTGGTTCCATGTTGCCTGCTTCGATGCTGGCAATCACAATCACATTTTGCAGCACTTCGACCATGCTTTGGCCTTGTTGGCGAATTGTGGTCATAAATTGGGTTTGCTCGTCGGTCAATGGCCCAACAAAGCCGCGCAACAGTAAATCGGCATAGCCACAAATTGAGGTCAACGGCGTGCGCAGTTCGTGTGAAATCGTCGCAATAAAGTCAGTTTTGGCCCGATCCATTGCCCGTTCTTCGGTCACATCGTGCAACACTAACACTTCGCCCGATTGGAAGCCTTCGCGTTCAACTGGTGCTGCATTGACGGTCAAGATACGCTGAGCGCTGGTTTCGTAAAAGGTTGTGGCCGTGGGTGTGGCAAACAGTTCAGCGCCACCCGACAACGGCGTAAGTTTGAATTCTGCAAAGCTCTTGCCTAGCAAATCGGCTTCACTCGCGCCGAGCATGGCGGTGGCAGTGTGATTGACCAAAATAACCTTGCCATCAGGATCAAGCACAATCACACCATCGGCAATACTTTGCAAAATTGCCTGCTTGCGGCTAGCTTCATCTTGAACCGTGGTGTAGAGCACAGCGTTTTGCATGGCCGTGGCGGTCATACTGGCAATTGCGCTCAGTGGCTCGCGAATGCTGCTGGCTGCTGGCATAGCGTGATCATTCTTCACCAACAACGCGCCAATAACTTGTTGCTGGGTGCGCAAGGGCAAAACCAACTGTACATTCGGCGCAAGCGGGCGCAAAGCACTATCCAAAGCCGGATTTTCGGTAATCGTCACCATTGGCGCGAGCGTTTCAAGGCTAGTTGCCGGAAATGGTCGCGCAATTTCGCGCACAGTCTCGGTAGTGACATAATGCCAAACGCCTTGCTCAACCACCAAAGCATCAATTTCGGCCTCAGGAATCAAGCGCTGCACAGCGGCAGTGGTTTGGGTCAAAACGCCATCAAGAGTTAATTCGGTGCCGAGTTGGCGACTGGTGCGATACAAATCGAGCAAGCGATCGGTCATATCATTTAAAACCGTCGCGAGCGTGCCAAGCTCGTTTTCCTCGGAAACAAAACTACGGCCTTCTAAATCGCCGCTTTTGATCCGCAAGGCAGTATTAACCAACTCACCCAGTGGCACGGTGATGCCACGGGTCACGCGCACACTGATCCAAATGATTGAGATGAGCGAAAGAATGCCGAAGAGGAAAATCAGCACCCGCGCTTGTTGCCACGCCCGATCGATGTTGCTGCGTGGCAGACCAACCGCAAAATAGCCATTTAACGCCCGCCGAATCCGCATTGGGCTATACATCACTTGATAGCTGGTATCGCCGCGTTGAATCGTGGTAAACAATGTGCCACGAGTTTCTGGGTCGGGGTTGGCTTGGCTGGCCTTAATTTGCTCAATCTGATTGGCGCTGATGACCAGTTCAGCTGCTTCTTGCGGCGGATTGCTGGTCAAAACGCTACCATCGCTATTGAGAATTGCAGTAATTGTTGCGCCGTTGCGGGGTGGTAATTCCTCGTTGACAATTCGCTCTAATGGCTCGGCATAGATAATTGCCCCAACCACTTGCTCGCTGCTGCCAACCGTTAATTTGACCGGAGCAACCACAAAAAACATCGTGTACGGCGGATTTGTGCCGATGCGCAAGAGGCTGGCATATTTATCGCCATAATCATCAACTTGGCCGCGCAGCACCGCCTGAATCAAGCTATCTTTGGCCAATTCGCTGCTACCAACCAGCGAGGGGCTGCGGCTCAATACCGCTGAACTAGCGGCATCGACCAAAACTTGGCCATCAGCATTCAAGGCAATTAAGCGTGAGGGCTTAAAATAATTAAAGGCATTGTTGACGATCTTTTCAACCTGATCAACGTCATTTTTGCTAAATGCCTCGGCAGTGCTCAGTAAATCTTCTTTTTCGTTGGCAGGTGAAGTGACAAGCAGGCGCAAGTTATCGAGAATTTGGGCTTCGATTGTTTCCAAGCCAACGCCAGTGTTGGTGGCGCTGGTGCGCAACGATTGATTCAGTTGGTTCTGCAAGCTTTGAGCATACAGCCAAAAAATAATCACAATCAATAAACCCGACAAAAATGCTAGCAACAGCAAATATGGCAGGGTGATTTTATACCGAATGCGACTTTTAAGCCGTCGCCGCAGGTTGACAAACATACAAGGTTATTTCACTGCTGGCTCATATGGAATGGTAAATGAGAATGTACTGCCTTGACCTTCAGTGCTTTCGACCCAAATTCGCCCACCATGGGCTTCTGATGCAAGTTTGGCAAAGGCTAAGCCCAAGCCAGTGCCTTTACGTTGGCCAGCAACCTGCACAAATTTATCGAAAATCTTGGCACGGTAGCTTTCAGGAATCCCTGGCCCCGCATCAATCACACTCCAACAGATCGTCTGTTGGTTATTATCGGCTAGTTGGCGCACGCGGATTGTAACACTTCCATCAACTGGCGTAAATTTAATCGCGTTGTCGAGCAAGTTTTGCAACACCCGCACAATTTTATCTTGGTCAGCATCGATAATAGGCAAGTTCAATGCCATATCCAGGTTAATGCTGATGTTCAGGCTGCGAGCCGAGTTAATCAAGCGTTCAGAAGCGCGATCGGCAATTTCGTAGGCTGAGCATGGCGCACGATTCAGCACCAATTCGCCTGCTTCCATCTTGCTAATATCGAGCAAGGTGTTGATCATGCCGACCATTTCCTGGCTACTATTGTTGGCAATATCGAGCAATTCGCGCTGTTGGTCGTTGATGGGGCCAGCAAAACCACGCCGCACCATGGTCATGCCATTGATGATCGCGGTCAGCGGCGCACGTAAATCGTGCACCAACATACCCATATAATCTTCGCGAATTTGGGCTAGTTGATATTCCTCGCTAATATCGTGGAATACAATCAGCGTGCCAATCACATTGCCAAAATTATTGCGCACAGGCAACGGCTCTTGGCGCACATAGCGGGTGCGGGGCCGTAGCACTTCAATTTCGTAGGCTTCGCTATTGGGCAATTCGTTGACCACCCGCGATTGCTCTTTGATGCGGGCCAGAATATCGCTGCCAGCCTCGCCAATGATATGTCGCCATTCCCAGCCAAACAATTCGCCCAGCATCGGGTTGGCAGTCAGCACCACATCATCAGGATCGATCATCAAAATGCCGTCAGTGGTGGAGTTGAGCAGCGCTTGCAGGCGGTTGCGGTTTTGCGAAACTTCGTGAAACAGATTGGCATTATCGATTGCCACGCCCACCGTGTTGGCCATCGCTTGCAGCCGTTGGGTGTCTTCTTCATTAAACACACCTTCCAACTTATTCAGCAATTGAATCACGCCAATTTCACGATTTTTTACCAGCATGGGCACGCACAAGGCTGAGCGGGTTACAAAGCCCACATCTTCGCTAACCCGCCGATAGAAGCGTGGATCGTTTTGGGCATCGAGCACAACGACTGGTTGGCGGGTCGTAATTGCGGCCCCGACCAAGCCTTGGCCCGGTGGCACGCGCACTCCAGCCAATTTTTCCTCGCCAGCTTCGAGCGTCATCACAAAAACCAACTCGTTGGTTGCAGGATCGAGCAGCAGCAATGAACCGGCTTCAACCTGAAAATATTCGTTGATCTTCTTGACCACCAAGCGATAGACTTGGCGTGGATCGAGTGATGAAGTGATGGTGGCGGCAATATCGTTGAGGGTATTAATTTCTTGGTTGCGTTTGGCGGTATAGTCTTTGAGTTGCAAGGCCGAAACCGCCAAGGCCACATGCTGAGCCAACAATTGAGCAGCCTCAATCGCAGCGCTCGACCAACGACCTTTCTTAGGCAACAATAACGCTAAAAAGCCAATTAGTTGCTGGCTTGCTTTTAATGGCAAGACCAACAATTGAGCTTGAGGGCTCTCATCATCGCTTGGCAGGGTTGGCGTTTTGTGCTCAATCGTGTGGGTAATCGCCTGATCGAGCAATTTTTGGCTAGCTTTGCTTGGGTTGCCATACAGATATGGCGCAGGCGAAGCATTATGATGTTCGTTATCGAGCAGCCCTAACTTAACTACTTCGACCCCAAAACCAGTAGCACACCATTCGGCCACTGTTGCGAGCAAAGTCCCAAGATTTGCTGCGTTGTTGATTGCCTCGGCAATTGCCAACAACTGAAAACCGCCAGTTGGACGTGCGTGATGTTGGGTAGTTGCAACGTCAGCCATAGGTGTTGTGCTCAAATCGTAGATTTCAGGCTTCTCTGAGGAAAATTATACTGTAGAGCATGCCCCAAACGCAAGGAGATTTACTAGCAAAATAAACCCCACGCCAGTGTTGCAACCAGCGTGGAGCCATGCGACTTAGGCCACAATTACCACAAAATCAAGGGTAAATTGTTTTCGATACTATGTTGGGCTGCAGCGCGCAGTTCGTGCAACGCTTGGTGAGCAGCTTGGCCTTCAGCACTGCGCAAGTTGTGAACTTGGGCTTCGAGTTCGGCCAATTCGCGGGCCAAGGCTACCGATGAACCGAATGAGACAACGTCTTCGCTGCCTTCTTCGCCCCATTCTTCGTCGTCGCTTTCTTCGCCTTCGTAGCTCAACCAAATTGGCTCAGCAAAATCGACTGGCAAATAGTAGCCACCTTCGCCTTGATGATTGATCAAGTGTGGGTATTTGGTTTGGCTTTCGCCTTCCCAAATATTGGCCAACACTGGGTCAACTTCATCATCTTCTTGGGTCGCTGGCAAGTTTTCCAAGTCGCTGCCTTTTTCTGAGTGAGCAGCTAAGCGGCGCAAATTGTAGAGATCGGCAAATGTCGCAATGCCGCCGTTGTACACTTCTGCTCCTGGCATTGAAAGCAGGTCAACCTCAACGCCTTCTTCGCGCAACAGGTCTTGAACATCTTCAACCCAAGCTTTTTCTTCTTCAAACATCGCTCGATCATCTTCTGGGCTGACGGTGATCATCGAGCCTACTACTAAATCTAGCTCATGAGTTGGCGTACCATCGGACATGAGAGAAACTCCTTGTTATGTGCAAACACGCTCCTAAGGCGAACTTAGGAGCGTGTCCATTATACCATGCTCGTTGTTAGTTATGCCCGAACAACCAAAGTATCGGCAACTTTATCGTGTAAGGCTTGCTTTTGGGGGTCCCACAATGGCCAGAGGTAGTCTAGCAGCACCGCAATGCTAAACGCCAAGTTAATCAAGCTGAAAATGCCGAAGGTTGTAAGGCTATCCCCAAAGGTTACAATACCAAGTAAGAGGCTTACAGCCGACGAGGCAAAGGTGATTGCCAAGCGTTTGGCGGCGGCGACAAAATCCATTGCTTGGTTGTTGCGCCGAATCACTCGAATATTTAACACTTTCTTGCCAATCGTTTGGCCAGTTGTGCCATGGAAATAGATGAAGTAGCCATAAGTGATTACCAAGTTAAGCAAGGTTCCAATAATCAACATCGCAACGCTGCTAGCGGTGCGGTTTCCAGTGAGGTTGAAGCTAGCCGCAACACCGCCACCAGTGATCACGCTCACCAGAACCGAGGGAATCAACAAGACCAAGACATCTAAGATATAGGCCCCTAAGCGTGCACCCCAACCAGCGTACATGCCAGCAGCATTTGGCACGGCATAGCCACCTTGCACAAATGGTTGTTGGCCATAGGGTTGTTGCCCGTATGGTTGTTGACCATATGGCTGCTGTGGTTGGCCATAGGGCTGTTGGCCGTATGGTTGTTGCGGTTGTTGGCCATAGGGTTGTTGAGGCTGTTGGCCATAGGGTTGTTGTGGTTGTTGGCCATAGGGTTGCTGTGGCTGTTGGCCGTATGGATTGTTGGGATCTTGTGGTTGGTATGGATTACTCATAAGGGCGTTCCTTTCAACACAATCAACGAATACCTACTTCAACCCATCTTCTCTAGCGGCGACGGCGTTCGCGTTTCTCATCGCCATCACCAACAACAGCGGTCAAAACAATACTGATCAACGAAATAACAATTGAGCCAATGAGCGCTGTGCCAAAATCTTCAACATAGAATTGTAAGCCCAAATCTTGGGCAATTGCCGATGTTAACAACAGCATTCCTGCATTGATCACAAAGATAAACAAGCCAAGCGTCAAAAGTACGAGCGGACATGATAAAAGTTTCAGGATCGGGCGCACTAAAGCATTAATCAAGCCAAAAATTAAACTAACCGCCAATAAGGTCTTAATATCAATACTGAGCGGTTGATTAATTGAACTAACGCCGCCACTAATTCCAGGCACAATATAAACAGTGATGCCAATTGCCACTGCATTAATTAACCAACGAATGATTAAACTCATTCCAGCAACCTTCCTATGCCAAACCAAATCCAGCAGCTTTGATTATCGCACGCTGGCTTAGCCAAATGCAACCCTTGATTTACGCCAACTTGCGCCTATGGATCGGCCAACGGGTTACTAATTACAATCGTATTGGCGTAGGTTTGATAAGGTGCCATTTGCAGGCCCACATGGGCTGAAACAGCAATTTGTGCTTGGCGCGGATCATTGGTGTTGAGCCGAACAACGCCAAGTGCTGGATGCTGCAACCATGCCATTGCGCCAAAACCTTTGAGCTGAACCTGCATAATCGCCTGTTGATTGGGCGCAATCGTCAAACTGCTTGGCTGCACACTTAGCCATTGCGCACTCGTTGGCTGATTGCGTAAGTGCCAATTTTGGGTCGTCAGATATTCATGGCTTTGATGACAACCGATGGCCTGCGCCAAACTCGTCGTGCTATGCGTGCCAATTCCCCACTTGCTGGGCACTGAATCCATTGATGCATAACGATACTCCACCAACCCACTGCGCTTAATAATGATTTGAAAGCTATAGGTTGGAGCCGGCGTAACACTATTCTCATCTTGCCAAAGTGGCACGTTTTCAAAGCTGGCCACAAAGGTGTCAGGATCGAGGTTGCCAGCCCGAATAATCCCACCCTTCGAAGGGTCAAGATCAGTCCAGAAGGCAGCAAAGGTGGCATTCGGCAGATTGTTGGCCGGAAAACAGTTAGAACTGGGCGCTGAAAACCCAGTCTGATTCAACGAAACCCAGCCGTTTGAGCTAAGGTAGAGTTTGTTGGCTAACCTCCCAAATAAAGGTGCATGAAAGCCCAAATCCAATGCATCGGTATAAATTTGGTCGTCCTTGAGTTTTAGCTCAGCCAAGCCGCTCGTAGCGTATAACGCAACGCTTGGCGCTGGCGTAATTTGCCAATCTTGATTAGGAATCTGGGGCTGAATCGTCAAGGGTTGTGTGCCAAGATTGCTAAGGGTGATCGGAATTGTGCGTTGCTCGGCAAAGTTGAGGGTTGTGCTAATAACTGGAATTTCAGCTTGCACATGGGGAATATCAGGGGTCATTGTCACAAGTTTGGTGGTTTGCAGCGCCAGATCAACGCTGGCGCTGTTTGGATGGTAGCCATTGGCTTGGGCGTTGAGTTGATGGTTATCAATTGTTAGCGTCATCGTGTAACGCCCAGACTGATCAGTGTAAACTGAAGGGCCATTGCCAACGCTGACCCGCCCATAAACCCCGCGCCCATGCCAAAAATCGACTAGCTGGCCAGTAAATTGGCTGGTGTTGGGCGCTGCTTGGACCACTAACTCTAGCTCAATAGTTGATGTGCTTGCACCTGCGACAATCAGCACATTGGCCCGATAGGTTCCTGCCACGCTCACTTGGCGGCTATCTAAGGTAATTGGAATTGTTATTTGGGCGTTGGCGGGAACCACCAATTGCTCTGGAAGATTGAGCCATGCCACATCAACCCGCGCAGCGCTGACCGCAGCATAGGCATCGACGCTGCCCCAACCATAGACATTATTCGGGCGAGCTGTGGCCGAATCGCCACATTGAGCTGAATAGCGTGGCACGGTCGTATCAGTTAATAAGGCCTGGGTTGCAGCTAAATTGCCAATGTATTGCGGGTTGGCCGACCAAATCAGGGCCGCAATGCCACTGACATGTGGCGCGGCCATCGATGTTCCATTCATGAATGCAGTTGAGCCATCGGGCCATGCCGAAGGCACCCGCACGCCAGGCCCGCTCAAATCGGGATTGGTACGGCCATCACTGGTTGGGCCGCGTGAAGAGAAATCGGCGATTAGGTTATTGCTATCGACAGCTCCGACGCTAAATACATTGGGATTATTGCCTGGGGTTGCGCTGGTGCGACAGCCATCACTACCCAAATTGCCGGCAGCAAAGACGCTCATAATTCCAGCTGCATCCCATGCGCTGATGTAGCCACTGTACCAAGTGCTCTCACCGGAGCCGCCCCATGAATTGTTAATGATATGGGGCCGCAAATCTGGGCGCGGATCGCAAGCAATCTGCTGATTACGTTCGCAACCAACCCTAGTTGGAGCCAGCATCCATTGGGCGCTACGCATCAACGCTGCTTCGTTGCATGCCCACGAATCACATGCTCTGGCGGCAATCCAGCGGGCAGCTGGTGCAACCCCCAAGGCCATGCCTTGACGATCATTGGTCCCTGCCAACGTGCCCATGGTATGCGTGCCATGGCCAGCAGGATCAGTCGGCAAACGATATTGATACGTTGGATCAAACCAATTGTAATCGTTGCTCAAACCATTGGCCGACCAGCCGCGATAATTTTTGAGCAAGGCGGTATGGCTGACGGTTACGCCGGTATCAATATTGGCAACCACAATCCCTTGGCCGCGCACACCCCAATCGCCCCAAACTTGCGGCGCATTGACTGCTGTTAGACCCCACGCGAAATTCTCTGGAGCGGTCGCTGGGGTTGCGGTTAAATGGGGATTATTCCATGTTTGATTGGCTGCAATGCTAGCAATCACAGGTTGCTGAGCCAAATCCAAGGCCAATTGCTGATCGCCTTCAATAATCAAGCTATTGACAATCCACAGCGATTGAACCGTTACGCCTTGGCTGCGTAGCTTATCAATTAATGGTGCTTGGGTCTGTTGAGCATGCTCAGTTAGTGTTTTGTAGACATAATCGCCACGTTCAGCCCAATCGCTGATGGCGCTAGCTTGGCTGAGATCTGCTTGATCGGCCAAAAACACGAGCATTGTTTGCGGTTGATTGGCGGCTTTGCGCCAGTTGCTCAGTAAATTAGGGTCGATTTTCTGCGCAAAGCTGGGGACATGCACCCGCAACGCCGGGTTTGGCTGGCGTTGCGAGTGACTGGCGGGCCACGCCTCATAGAGCTTAATTGTGCGTTGCGGCTGACCACGATTATCGAAGTTTAGCCCACTGTTGGTTACGCTGGCAATCGGCACAATAAATTGAACAGGTTGGGTTGTTTGGGCACTGACCGAGGGCAAAAGACTGAAAATGAGCAGGCCAATTGATAAAACTTGCCACATAGCACCACCTCACAGTTACAGCATAGCCATGATTAAACCATGAATTAAGCGATGCAGCTAGTTTGCCAATAGGCCTATTTTTCGGCGGCCAGCCACCCCCAAATTGAGCATGGCTGGGTCAATTTTAGAGGTTACCTGCCAAAACGGTGGTTCCTGGAACGGTTTGTGCTCCGCCAGCAACTTCAATTGTGACCATTACTTGTTGAAAATCGTTAACCTGGCTATCGGCAGTGATGACCAATTGCGCATGGCCATTGGTGCTGACCGAAAATTGATCACTGGGAATTGGCTCTTGCCCAGCTCGGGCCAACCAAAACTGATAAACCTGACCTTCAGGCAACGGTTGCAGCCCATCGACCACTAAGACGGCAGTTTGATTGCCTGGTTGCATATACATTGTGCCAACTGCTGTCGGCGATTGTTCAGTGCCAGCCAATTGGCGCGAGGTGGTAGTTTGGGCGACGACAAATGAAACCGCTTGTTCTGCTTTGGCAATCCGTTCATCTGCTTGTACCCGCCGAATCCGCGCGTCGGCAACTTCGCGTTCAAGCCCAGCAACATCGGAGCGTAATTGATTATTTTCGCTGCGCAGGCCAATATTCCAGCCACCCAAGGCGACCAAAAGCGCCAAGGTGAGCGCCCATGCCAGCGAAAGCTTTCGGGCTGTTGGACGAGTGATTGGGCTGGTTTGCTTGCTGGCCCGCGCACGAGCCAACAACTGTTGCTTAACCAGCGGGGTTGGTTGCACTTTCGGCGCAGCCAAGGCCAACTGATGAACAGTCCGTTGCAACTGCTGAATTTTTGTGCGCAGCAGTGGATTATTCGCGATTTGAATTTCGACCGATTGTTGCTCGTCGGCACTCAAAATGCCAAGCGCATACCCAATCAAGAGTTCTTCTAATTGTGTATCCATTATTCGTTCCACTGATGTGTACCCAAAAGATCGCGCAGTTTCAATAGGCCAAGCCGGACACGGGTTTTAATCGTGCCTAATGGATTGCCTAGTTTATCGGCAATTTCGCGCTGGGTCAGCCCACTGAAATAGGCCAACTCCAAGGCCTCGCGTTGTTCGGCGGAAAGCGCCTGCATAGCTGAACGCACGACTGAGCGTTGTTCGCCAAGCCAAACGACTTCTTCAATATCAGCATCGTCGGCAATCGACTCAAGCAATGGTCGCTCTGGATCTTCGTAGGCAGCTTGAGGCCGCGCTGCTCGTCGCCGCAGTTCGTCAATGCTCAGGTTGCGGGCGATTCCAAAGAGCCATGGGGCACAATTGCCACGGCTATTATCAAAGGTACTCGCTCGTTGCCAAACCCGCCAAAAAGCCTCTTGGGTAATTTCCTCGGCGATCTCGCGTTGACGCACGATTTTGAGGGCAATCCCCATTACGGTAGCAGCGTAGCGGTCGTAGAGCTGCGATAATGCTTGCTCATCGCCTTGGGCAATCCGTCGAATCAGCACGTTATCGCCCAATGGATCACCTGGCATTGGGCGTTGATTATCGTTAACAGGCACTACGTCCGATGAGTCTGAACGGATGGTTGAAGCAGCCCACCACAAGCCAAAACGATTGAGCATTTGGGCAAACCATGGTGGCTTGGAGCTAGCTTTAACCGTGCCTAAACGAATGTTTGGTCGTGCAAATACCATCAGTACCTCAATGTGAGTGATGAGTACACACAGCATTAAACACGAAAATCTGGAATTGGTACTCAGCAGCATTTGGTTTCATCGTGAATCATTGTATCATACTCATTAATCAGTCCATGAGGCGATTTTCGGCTCCCCTTGTGGCTTGAAACTCGGTGTTATAATTTTTAGCATAAGCCGCATAGCTGTGGAGTATCCTATGGCCGCGAATGAAGCTAGTCCGGTGCCAAGCCCCGAAGATTCATATCAGCGTTTGCGAACCGAGTATGAACGGTTGCAGTTGCTCTATAGCCTCGCTCAACAGTTTGCGACGATGTTAAGTTTGCCGAATGTTTTGCAGCATGTGCTTTCGGCCACCACTCGCTTTACCAACGCGGTGCGTGGCAGCATCTTTTTATATGGCGAGCACGACGAAGTGCAAATGCATTTGCTCTCCGAGCGTTTTCAACAAGCGCGCTTAACCCCTTTTACCAACCGTATTCTGCGCGAAGGCTTGGCGAGTTGGGTATTGAAACACCGCCAAAGCGCCTTAATTGCCGATACCAACCTCGACGAACGCTGGATCGATTATCCTAGCGATACCTTGGATGTGCGTTCGGTGCTTTGCGTGCCACTGTTGCGCGGGCGACGGGTGCGCGGCGTGCTGACCTTGGTGCATCCCGAAATTGGCTTTTTTACCATGGATGATGAGGCGCTGCTGAATGTGATTGCGCAACATGCAGCCATGGCGATTGAAAATGCCCAGCTCATTGCTGATATTAATGATGAGCGCCGCAAATTCGAGGGAGCCTTCACCGCCATGGAAGAAGGCTTGATTTTGGTCGATGGCGATGGCCGCATCCACTTTGTCAATCCCCAAGCGCTGGCTTTTTTCGCAGTTACGCCGCCAGTTCCCGAACATCTCAAAGATCTTTCGCCGCTTGTGTTGGCACTTTTTAAGCAAGCACAACAAACCGGCGATAGTGTGCGCGATGAGATTGTGCTTGAGCAAAATCCAACCACCGATCTGGGCATCCATATTGCCTATATTCCAATTTTCAGCGAGCAAGAAGATTGGTGGACGATTGTACTCCACGATATTACGCGGCTGAAGGAATATGATCGGCTTAAAACCCAGTTTGTCGCCAATGCTTCGCATGAATTGCGCACGCCGTTGGCCAACATTAAGCTCTATGCCCGCTTGGCCCAGCAAGTTAAGGCTAAAACCAAATTGCCCCAATATCTCGAAACTATAGCAAGCGAGGCTGGGCGCTTGGAGGCCATCGTCGAAGATTTGCTGACGCTGACCCGCTTGGATAGTGGCTTGATGCACAGCAATCCTGAGTGGGTGGATATTATCGAGTTGTTGCGTAATTTGGCTCAAACCTATCGCCCATTGGCCGAAGCGCGCGAACAACGCTTGATTTTTCAAGAATGCACCAGCAATTTGCCTGCGCTATGGCTCGCGCCTGATCAATTTATGCGGGTGGTCGTCAACTTGCTGAGCAATGCGCTCAAATTTACACCCGATGGTGGCACTGTCACCCTCTCAGTTGATCGCCAGATTCAAGCTGGGCAGGCGGGCACAATTATTACGGTCGCTGATACGGGGCCGGGCATCGCAGCCGAACATCAACAACGCTTATTTGAACGTTTTTATCGCGGTAGTAACCCAACCGAGAGTGGGAGCGGCTTAGGTTTAGCCATTGTTCGCGAGTTGCTGGCCCTGATGGGTGGCACCATTTCGGTCGCCAGCACAGTTGGTCAAGGTTCGCAATTCACCTGTTGGTTGCCCTTAGAACAACATAGCCATACCGCATGAATACTCACTTAATCGTAATTCTGTTCGTAAACTCTCACCCCTACAGTGGATATGCATTGTCTGTTTTTTACCTGTTTTCGCATCTGTTCTGAAGAAGGAGTACCCCATGCGGATCCTGATTGTTGATGATCATCCAGTGTTTCGTGAAGGGGTACGTGCCCTGCTCGAAACCCACGATGAGATGGAAGTTGTTGGCGTGCTTGGGCATGGGCGCGACGCTGCGGTAGTGGCGAAAGATCAATTTGTTGATGTAGCGCTACTCGATGTTAGCTTGCCTGATATGCCTGGCTATGAAGTGTGTCGCACAATTGTTGAAGCATCGCCACGCACGCGAGTTTTGATGCTGACCGCCAACGATACCAATGATGTGATTCGCCAATCGTTGGCCGCTGGGGCTGCTGGCTATGTGCTCAAAACCGAAGATCCTTCGCGCTTGATTAGCCATATTAGTGCGGTTGCCCAAGGCGAAACTGTTTTGGCTGGCCCGATTGCCCAAAAAGTTGTGCGTCAACTGTTGGAAGGCCCACAGCCAACCGTCTCGACCAAAACCAACGATGCCTTGAACGCCCTAACCGAGCGCGAACGCCAAGTCTTTTTCTTGGCCGCCGAAGGCCGCCGCAACAGCGATATTGCCCAGCAATTAATTCTCAGCGAAGAAACAATCAAAACCCATCTACGCAATATTTATAGCAAATTAGGGTTGGGGAATAAAGCTGAATTGCGCTTATTTGCGGTGCAAGCTCGGCTCGCGCCACCGCAAGTCTAAACTAAAAGTCCCACAATCGAGGGATATAACAGGGCTTGGACGTGGAGATCAGTTCATGCTAAGATGAAAATCATTGCAATTGCTAACCCTTGTGGTTTGAGTAGACACTTATGAATGAGCACGCTCCACAACGATTTGTCCGTGATCCGGCGATTGTTACCCGTAGCATTGGGAGTGAAACGGTGTTGGTTCCTGTACGACCAAACACCGCCGCCCTCAATGCTATTTTTGCGCTTAACGAAACCGCCGCGCTGGTTTGGCAGGCTTTGGCAACGCCCCAAAGTCTGGCCGAATTGATCGAGCATGTGTGTGCCGAATACGATGTTGAACCGCGCGCCGCCCAAGACGATCTGATTCCGTTGTTGGAATCGATGCTTGAGGCCGCCGTTATTCAGGAG
This sequence comes from Herpetosiphon sp. NSE202, assembly GCF_042688385.1. Lineage (NCBI taxonomy): Bacteria > Bacillati > Chloroflexota > Chloroflexia > Herpetosiphonales > Herpetosiphonaceae > Herpetosiphon > Herpetosiphon sp. NSE202. The sequence continues at coordinate 98,354 of NZ_JBHUPY010000015.1, forward strand.
GTTGCCTAAGCATGGAATTATGTGCAGAAACCAACGATGCGGCGTTCAATGTCCGATTATCTGCCTTGGGGCGCGTGCCAGTTTCGATGTCGTTTGAGTTGACCGAGCGCTGTAACTTAAATTGCCAACATTGCTATATCAACTTGCCAGTCAATCATCAAGCTGCCCGCCAACGCGAGCTTTCAACCGAGGAATGCAAACGCCTGCTCGATGAGATGGCGGCGGCTGGCACGCTGTGGCTGCTGCTCACTGGTGGCGAAATTATGGTGCGCCGCGATTTTGAAGAGTTATATCTTTATGCTCGCAACCTTGGCTTTGTAATTTCGATTTACACCAATGCCACCATGGTTACCCGCCAACGGGCCGAATTTTTGAGCAACTACAAGCCACATTTGGTCGAAGTGACGCTCTATGGCGCAACCGCCGAAACCTACGAAACCGTGACTCGTGTGCCTGGCTCGTTTGCCAAATGTATGCAAGGCTTGGCGCTGCTGGCCGAATATGAGCTTGATGTGGTGCTCAAAACCGTGTTGCTCAATATTAATTCACACGAATTTTTGGCCATGAAAGCTGTGGCTGAGCACTATGGCTGGGATTTTCGCTACGATGGCATGATTCACCCACGCCTAAACGGCGATCGCTTTCCCACCACATTACGGCTTAGTCCAGAAGAATTAATCGCCATCGAAAAACTTGATCCGCAGCGGGTTGAGGAATGGCAAGATTATTGCAACGGCTTTTTGGGCTACCAAATGAAGGGCGGCGAAAAAACCTTCACCTGTGGCGCTGCCAATAAATCGGGCCATGTCGATGCCTATGGCATGGTCAGCCCGTGTATGATTACCCGCACGCGCGCTGTCGATTGGCGGGCAACCAATTTTATGGATGTGTGGGATGGCTATTTGGCTGAAGTACGCGAAACCCGCAACACCGAAGCCACTGCCTGCCACTCCTGCGAAATGTCACTGGTCTGTACCAATTGTCCAGGTTGGTCGACCTTAGAGCGTAACAGCTTGGAAAATCGCCCAATCGATTGGGTGTGTGATAGTACGAAGGCGCGGGTTTCAGCGTTTGCTGAAAATGCCGACCGTTGGATCAATAATGCAATTTGTCTAGAGGTTCGCTAACCGCGCACCGGAGGATGTCTCATGGCACAACAATCATCGACCAAGCCAGAACGCAAGCCCCGCAAAGCCTATGTCAAACCAACGATCGAAACGGTTGGCTTGCGGATTAAAGAAGATGTGTTGGCGGTGTGCCGCACGACCAGCAGCGCCACCTCGGGCGCAAACTGTAAAATTACGCCCTGTTTTAGTTAAGCGTTCTTTTTTGCGATGGTAATGCTTTCCATTGGCGGTTGTCGAATCGCGCTTGATCTGCCAGCGTGGCCAGCCATGGTCGACCAGCAATTTCAAATCAATGCTTCAACCGCCGATCTTCAGATTCACATCTGTGCTGCCGCTGACCGCTACCCGCTTGGTCAGCGGCTTTTTCAGGCCGATCAGGTTTGGTCGCTCTGGCAGCACGAGCATATTCGCAGTATCGTCGGCCACCCGCCAACTCATGCCGAGCCATTGTGGGTGCTGCAACAAACCGCCGCTGATACGTGGTTGCTCAGCCATGATCCAAGTATTAGCGCCGCCGAAGTGTTGTTTGATTATCCAGGCTTGCAGTTGATCTTAATTGAATGGCTGAGTGCGCATCAAGGTAGTTTGTTGCATGCCTGTGGCGTGGTCGATACAGGCCAAGGCTTGCTGTTGGTTGGCCCGCCAGGCGTGGGCAAATCAACCTCAGCGCGCTTATGGCATAGTGCGGGAGCCAGCATTTTGAGTGATGATCGGGTGATTGTGCGTTGGCATGTCGACCAGCTTTGGGCCTATGGCACGCCATGGTATAGCAGCGCTGGTTTGATCGCGGCCCAAGCCGCCCCAGTGCGGGCAATTTGCTACCCCAGCCATGGCCAAACCAACCACGCCACTCGTTTGAGCAGCGCCCAAGCCTTGCGCTATTGGCTGCCCGAGCAATTTCTGCCCTTGTGGAATCCAATTGCCCTTGACCAAGCCTTGGAGCTTGCCGATTATGCTACCAGCAAAGTGGACCAATGGCACTTGGCGTTTGTGCCCGATTCTGAGGTAATTAGCTATGTGCGCCAACTCCTTGGCTGAACGGGTGCTCAGCGCCGCCGAGGGCTACGACTTGGCCCAGTTGGTTGTGCAGGCAGGTGGCAGCCTACAGCTCCAAGTGGCGGGCCGCAGTATGCAGCCAATCCTGCCCGACCAAACTTTGGTGACGATTGCTGATTTGCCAGCAACTATCGGCTTGGGCAGCGTGGTTTTGGTTGATGTTGGGCAACGCGTGGTTATGCATCGGGTGCTTTGGCGCAAACAACAGCGCTATCTGATTGCTGGCGATGCGTGCCCCTATTTCGATGGCTGGATCGAGCGCTCGACAATTGTGGCCCAAGCTGTTGCTTGGCAAACGCCAACCCAGCATTTGAAGCTCAATCGGCTTGGGCGTTGCGCTCAATGGCTTCTGGCGTGGCTGCGCCATGCGCGGCGTTGGTTGATCAAACCGAACTATCTGAGGTAATTATGCTCCAGCGTTGGTTAATTGGCTGTTTAGTGATGTCGATGTTGTTGATTCGTCAGCCAGTGGTGGCCCAGATTGCTCCCGCTCCGCTGACGCTCCAACGCCATGGCCAGCATTTGCAGATTAATCTTCAATTGCCAAAACCAAACTTGCACGCCAATGCGATTAAGTTGGCTGGCTGGCAGAATGATGCCAGCGCCGACCAACCAGCCTTGCCGCGTTCAGCCCACTGGTTGGTTGTGCCAACTGGCTATCGCTTGCAGCTCAGATCGGTTGTCGCCAACGATCTGCAATCCTATCGCCAGCAACTGCAACTTAATCCGACCAGTGGTTGGCAGGTTGACCCATTGCAGCCAAGCAAGGCCATCGCGACCAGCAGCCCAAGCACTGCGGTCAAACAAGCGCAGTATCCAGCGGCGTGGGCCAGCCTTGGTCAAGCTGTCCAAGTGCGCGAGCAACAACTCGTACCCTTGACGATTTTTGGCGCGCAATGGCAACCAGCCAAGCAGCAACTGCTTGTGCCAAGCTCAATTGATATTAGCCTCGAATTTGTGGCTGATTCCACGCAGCGCAAGCTGCGGCCTGATCCATTGTGGAATGAATTGCTGCGCCAACAAGTGCTTAACCCCAGCGATCTTACAGAACCTAGCTTAAAAACCCAACTGGCGAGCAGCGTGCCTTTGACCACTGGCTTGCGGGTGCGTTTTGCCAAACCTGGCATTAGCGAAATTCGCTGGAGCGATTTGCAGGCGGCAGGTGTGCCAAGCCAATGGATCAATCAAGCAGCCAATTTGCAGCTTTGGCAGGGTCGCCAGCAACTGCCACGGTTGCTTACCGCCACTGGCATGGTGTTTTATCTCCCGCCCTACAATCGCGATCAAAGCCATGAAGGCAGCGTGATTGTGCGCTGGAATTCGCAACAAGCAGGTACTGTGTTGATCAGCGAATCAGTTAATTCGGCTAGCCCAAGCCTCAATTACTACAACGAAATCCTGCGTTTGGAAGAACAAAAACTCTATTTGAGTGCCTTTCCTGCGAGCGGCACAAACCGTTGGTGGTGGCAATATTGGTATAGCCCGGGCGCTGGCCAAACTGCCCAACCATTGCAGATCAATTGGAATCTTGATAGTGCGACCCGTTTTTATCAGCCAGCCCGTTTGCGCTTGCGCTTGCATGGTGGCAAGCTTGGTAATCAGCATCAGGCCGAAATTCGGCTGAATAATCGTTTGCTGACCACCGTCACCATGACCGGTTTTCAATTGCTTGAGCCAACGATTAACGTGCCAAGCGGCTGGCTCAGCCCAACCAACCAATTGACGATTGTACCAATTGGCAACGAGCGCGAAACCAGCTTTCTCGATTGGGTTGAGCTTGATTATCAGCGCCAATTGCAGGCGGTTGCTGGCGAATTGCAGTGGTCAAGCACCCAGCCAAACCAAACGATCAGCAACATTAGCAGTGAAAATCCCTTGCTATTTGATGTGCAAACGCCCTTTGCGCCGCGCCGTTTGATTGGCTGGAATTTGCAGCAAGGCCAATTGAGCTGGCAAACAACAGGCAATCGGCGCTATCTGGTGCAAAGCCAACGCCAAACGCCTTTGAGCAGCACATGGTTCAGCCAGCCCGATCTGAGTGCGGTCAGCCAACAAGCAGATTATTTGGTGATTAGCTACAATCCTGCTAGTTCCAATAGTTGGAGCAACGCCCTGCAACCGTTGCTGGCTCAACGAGCGAGCCAAGGCTTCAAGCCATTGTTAATCGATGTGCAACAGATTTACGATCAATTTGGCGATGGGCGGGTTGATCAGCAAGCGATTGCCGATTTTATCAAATATGCCTATGCCAATTGGCAGGCTCCAGCGCCGAGTTTCGTGCTGTTGGTTGGCGATGGCACTGCCGATCCGCACGATTATGCCGATAGCATTGGCCATTCGATTACCAATTTTATTCCGCCCTATTTGGCTGATGTTGACCCGTGGTTGCGCGAAACTGCCGCCGACAATCGCTATGTAACGGTGGCTGGCAGCGATAATTTGCCTGATTTGTTTTTGGGGCGCATTCCCGCGCGTTCGCTGAGCGATGTTGAGAATGTAGTTAACAAAATTTTGAGCTACGAAGCCACGCCAAGCGATGCACCCTGGCTGAATAATCTGTTATTTATCGCCGATGATCCTGATCAATCAGGCGATTTTCCATGGCTTTCGAATGAAGTTGTGGAGATTTTGCCGGCGACGATTGATCAGCAATTACTCTATTACACGCCAAATAGCAATCTCACCCAATTTCGGGCTGAGATTGTCAACGCGATCAATAGTGGCCAATTTTTGGTCAATTATGTTGGCCATGCTGGGATTGATGTTTGGGCTGAGCCAGCGATTTTTAATCCTCAATCGGTGGCAAATTTGAATAACACAGCCTTACCATTGGTACTTTCGTTGAGTTGCTATGCAGGCCATTATCAACAAAACGATCTCGAATCGTTGGCTGAGATGCAGCTTTTGAAGCAGCAGCGGGGTGCGGTTGGCATGTGGGCGGCCAGCGGTTTAGGCATCGCTCATGGCCACGATTACCTTGATCGGGGCTTTGTGAATGCTATTATCAACGATGGTTGGCGTTTGATTGGGCCGGCGACGATTCAAGGCAAGCTTGATTTAGCAGCGGCGAATATCTCGCCTGATTTGCTTGATACCTTTACCTTTTTTGGCGATCCGGCGCTGCGAGTGCCGTTGCCAACGATCAATACGTGGCAACCAAGCGCCGATTATTTTGAAGTATTGCAATATTCGCAGGCCAATCGGCTCACGCCCTTGGCGAATGATCATGCCAGTTTTAGCCAAATTGTTAGCTTTGAACAGCCGCAACATGGCCGTGCATGGCTCGATGCTGATCAACAAAGCATTCGCTATACGCCTGATCCCGTTTATAATGGGCTTGATTCATTCAGCTACCAAGTGCGTAATTTGAGCCTAAACCAAAGCTTGACGACAACGGTTACAATAAGCGTGACCGCGATTGCGCCGCAGCTCTATCTACCATTGACCGTCGCAGCGCCTTAAGAATTTGCTTGACAATAACGGGCTAAACGATCGCTTTAGCGTGATTTGTAGCCTTTTAGTCCTATTGCGCAATTGTAAAGAGAGCTATATAATTTGCGCCATTCTAGGGATGATTGAAGCATATAGAGTACGAGTTTGTAGTGGTACAACCGCCAACCATCGATTCGACACACGACGATTTGGGCTTGCTTCAAGAATTGCTGGCAGCACCACCACCAGTGCGTTCGTCATTGCATCGACCTGCCCAACTTCGTTCGCTCAAAGAAGAGCGTAAGACTGCACTTCAAGGGTACCGTTTCCGTGGGGTGCTTGATGCTATTTTAGTGCGCTCAGAACGCTTGTTAATCATTGGGGTGATCGTTTTCTTTGGTTATTGGGTGGTCAATATCTATGGCCGCGATTGGTGGTATGCGCGCAGCAATCCAGCTGCTCCGGCCCCAGTCTGGGAAGCACTTGCACCTGGAGCCAGTGCCGCCGAGCTTGATCAGGTTCTGGGGCAACAACTCCCAGTGATTGCGCCAGCGATTAGTGCTGCGGCCCCAGATTATCTTGAGCCTGCGCAGGCGTTTATTTTACAACCTGCAACGCCAACCCCAACGCCTGATCCCATGAGTCTTGTGCCAAAACGGATTATCGTGCCAACAATGCAACTCGATAGTCCGATCCACGAAGTCTTTTTGCGTGATGGAATTTGGGAAGTTGCCGATTATGCGGTAGGCTATCATCATGGCACCGCCTTACCGGGCAAGGGCAACACTGTTTTTGCGGGCCATGCGGGCATTCGGGGCAGTGTTTTTGGTCGACTGAATGAACTTCAGTTGGGCCACGATATTTACGTTGAAACAGCTGATACTCGTTATCACTATCAAGTCCAAACCATTCAACAAGTTTGGCCAAACCAAGTCGAAGTGATGTATCCAACCGAGCAAGCAATGATCACGATGATCACGTGTACTGCTTGGGACACCCAACGGTTGGTTGTCAAAGCTCGGCTGATTGATCAGGCAGCGCTCTCCTCTTAATTGCGGAGGCAATAGATCGAGGGGTTTCGCATGAAATCTTTTTTTCGTCGGCAACGCCCGACATCCCTCCGCGAACGAGGTAAAGGTAAAGTTCGCTGGACAATCTGGGAGTTAACAGCGCTGGTTGTTAGCATCATTATGATGGCAACGCCATTATTAGCCGCGATTAGCAGTGCTCTTTTTCCATTTAATGCTCAGGCTCAAACCACGCCTCGGCCAACGTCGCAGCCTACGCCGCTAACCCCACTGCCAGCAACGGCTACCCAGACCTATCCGGTGCCAACTGAAACGCCGTTGGTAACACCTTGTCCAACCGCAGAACCAACCAACACGCCAACCGAGACCGCAACGACCTATCCGACACCTGGCACGCCAGGCACTCCAACGGATACGCCAAGCGTGACTGATACGCCAACGTCGACGAGCGTGATTTCGCCAACGGATACGCCAAGTGTGACCGACACGCCTGGTTTGCCAACAGATACGCCAAGTGTGACCGACACGCCTGAGTTGCCAACCTCAACCAGCGTGGTTACGCCAACGATCACGACGGTGGTTAGCCCAACTGCAACCAATGTGGTTAGCCCCACGGCAATTCGAGGCGGTATGGGTGGGAGCACCCGTTTGCACCGACCTTTGGGGCAAACGCCAGATCCATGTGTAACGCCAACGTCAATTATTATTCCAACTGATACTATTCCGCCAGAACTGACCCCAACTGGTACAATTACTGGTGTCGTTACGCTTACCCCAGAAACACCGATTGCAACTGTTCCAACCGATATTACAACTGCAACCGCAACCGAAACAACCTTGCCTTCATCTGAACCAATTGCCGTGGCTAAGAGTAGTTCACGGGCACTCGTTCAGCCTGGAGAGACGTTTAGTTATATCATCACGGTAAGTTTCCAAGATAATGGTGATGGCCAAACGTCGCGCTCAGTTACGATTAGCGACCAATTGCCAAGCCAAGTAACCTTTATCGCTGTCCAAGCGCTTGGCTCAGCAACCTGTGTTGGCGGCGCGACGGTCAACTGTAATGGTACCGTGACCGCTGGTAATCCAATTGTGGTTACCATCCAAGTACAAGTTAATGCCAGTGTTGCGCCTGGCACCAATATCGTCAATACGGCAAGCGCTTCAGCTGCTAACCGTACGTTGCAAGCAAGCGACACCGTGATCGTACCGGATACCTTGCCAACGACCACCATTGGGACTGCTGGCCCAAGCTTTACCCCAATTGTGATTACGACTACGCCAAATACACCAATTATCGTGACTAACACGCCAGGCAATGGCACGCCAGTCACGCCGATTGTCAATACGCCAGTAACACCGATTGTTAACACGCCAGTTACGCCGATTGTTAACACACCAGTTACACCGATTGTCAATACGCCAGGTACGCCAATCGTCAACACACCAGTTACACCGATTGTCAACACGAGCGTGCCGGTTACGACCCGACCAAACAATACGCCGCGGCCAAACAATACGCCACGGCCAAACCAACCAACCAATACCCCACAGCCAAATCAGCCAAGCAATACCCCACGGCCTGATATTACTTCAGTGCCAGCAACCAACGTGCCAGTTGCTACGGTTGTTCCTCCAAGCAACCCAACCGCAACGCCACGGCCAGGCGCACCAATAACTTCGGCTACGCCACGGCCTGGTGGCGGTAGTAACCCAACCGCAACGCCACGGCCAGGCGCACCAGTGGCTTCAGCCACCAATGCACCTGCTGGCAGCCAACCAACCAATGCACCTGCGCCAGCAACCGCAACCCCAACCAATCCTGCTGGCTTCGTCACTGATCCAATCGTGACTGGCTTGCAGTTCCAGAAGAAGAGCGATTGGGGCAGCCGCTTCGCAGGCGAAAGCTTGGTCTACACAATTACGATCATCAGCCCAACCAATTCGTTGAATGCTGGGACGATGCGTGATGTGGTTGTGGTTGATCAATTGCCAAGCAACTTGGAAACCAATGGCCCAATCAAGGTCAGCGACCAAAATGCCCGCGTTGAGCAACAAGGCAACCAAATTACGGTTCGCGTAGGGGTCTTGCCAGCTGGCCAAACCTTGACGATTATGATTCCAGTCAAGATCAAAGATGGTGTGGCAGCGCAAACCCGCATTGTGAACCAAGCCCAGTTGAACTTCACTGGTTTGGCTCAGCCAATCTACTCGAACATTTCGAGCGTCTTGGTGGTTGGGGCAGCGCCAGCAGGTAGCACCACAACCGTGCCAAATGCGACCGCGGGCACCGGCGGAGCGGCAACCGCTAATCCAGCAACTGTCACGCCAAATACTGGCGTTGGTAGTGGCCAAGGCAATAGCGATGGTGGCACAGTAACCGATGTTGGCACGAGCAATCCTGCTACCAACATGGGCATTCCAGCCACCGGCTTTGTGCTCTTTGCAATGACGATGTTAGTTCACATTGTGCGGGTTCGCCGCGAAATGACCCGGATCTAACTCGCAGCCTCTGAAGCTAGCAAAAACCCCGCTCACACGAGCGGGGTTTTTGTTTTTCGTTATTTGATGAGAACTTTGCGATCGTGTTCAAATTGCCAATCGCTGAGGGCTTCTAGCTCAACTTCGAGCCGTGGATGCAAGGGATCGATGCGTTTGACCAGATGAATATCAACAACCCGATTATCGTTAATCCCAAGGCTGGTGCAGATACTATCTTGGGTAATTTTGAGGCCGCCATCAAGGTCGCGGCGCAGCGGCGTTTCAAAATAAAAATCGAGGAACAAGGCCAAATAGCCTTTTTGGGCGAGGGCTAAAAACTGCTCGGAGATGGTATCACGTTGCTGGAGCATGGCCAAATGGCGTTTGACCTGGCGTTTAAAGGTTTGGGCTTCGCGGCTCAAGACGCGGCGATTACCAACCGTCACATATTGGCTATTGATTGATGGTGGTAATGGCAAACTAAATTGAACAACCACATGCCCCTCCAGACAGCGCCAGTCGCAACTAATTGGTTTAGTATAGCACAGGCTTGCCAAACATTTGTGTTATTTTATTAAGATTAACCTGATGAACCGAGAAAATCTTTGACTTATGACGAAGATTATGCTATAGTTGGCGAGCCAACACCCTAACGCTGATGAGGTCGCGTTTAGGGCTTTGTTGTGTTTTGATGTCCTTTTTTGGAAGGAGCCTCCTATCAGAGACAAGCTACGAATCAATAATCGGATTCGCGTGCGCGAAGTGCGTCTGATCGACGAAAACGGGGAACAAGTTGGGATCATCACGACTCGTGATGCGCTCGACATGGCCCATGACCGCGATCTCGACTTGGTTGAGGTTGCCCCGAATGCTAGCCCGCCGGTTTGCCGCCTCATGGATTACGGCAAGTACCGCTACGAGCAAACCAAGAAAGAACGCGAAGCCCGCAAGAATCAAAAACAGGTCGAACTGAAAGAGATTCGCATGCAGCCGCGCACCGACACCCATGACTTGCAGGTAAAGGTGAACAATGCTCGCCGTTTCCTCGAAGAAGGGCACAAAGTGAAGTTCTCGGTACGTTTCCGTGGGCGCGAAATCACTCACCCTGAAATTGGCCGCGATATGCTTGAGCAAATTGCTGAAGATTTACGTGATCATGGGGTGCTTGAGCAAAAACCCACGCTCGAAGGTCGGGCCTATTCGTTGATCATGGCCCCATCACCAAGCAAAACGCAACAACCTGCGAAACGTAGCGACAAACCGGCTCCACCATCACCATCATTAGGAGATATTGATTTCGATGCCGAAGATGAAGACCAACAAGCAGGCTAAACGCCGCTTCAAAATCACTGGCACCGGTAAAATTATGCGTACCAAGGGTGGCAAAAGCCACTTCCGCCGCCGCAAATCAACCCGGGTCAAGCAGGCTCTCGATAAGATGTTCCCAGTGAGCCCATCAGACGTGAAACGTCTACAACGCTCATTGCCTTACGGCCTGAAATAGTTCGTTCGTCGGAAAAGGAGTGCTGGTTCGCAGCGGGATCAGGGTTACAAGCTTGCAATGCTCCTGTACCGTCTCGCCAGCACGTTGTCTGTACTCACTTTGGAGGTATCTCGATGGCACGTATCAAACGTGGCATTATGACGCACAAGCGTCACAAGAAGCTTTTGAATCAAGCCAAGGGTTTCCGCGGCAGCCGTTCACACAACTATAAAACCGCTCACGAAGCCGTGATGAAGGCCTTGGCCTATGCTTACCGCGACCGCCGCAACCGCAAACGCGATTTCCGACGCTTGTGGATCGTGCGGATCAACGCTGCTGCTCGCTTGAACGGTTTGAGCTATAGCAACTTGATCAATGGCTTGAACAAAGCTGGGATCTTAATCGATCGCCGCCAATTGGCCGACTTGGCTGTACGCGATGCTGCCGCTTTCACGGCAATTGTCGCGCAAGCCAAGCAAGCTTTGGCCTAGTTCAAGGCACGGTGCTGCGTGAGCGACCTCATTACCAGCACTGCCAATCATCACGTTAAATACCTGCGCTCGTTGGTGCGTTCCCGCAAGGATCGCCACAATGAGCGCAGGTTTGTTGTTGAAGGGGTGCGTTTAGTCGCCGAAGCGTTGCATGTTGGCCAACCAAGCGTGCTGCTGTATGTGGCTGAGCAATTGGCAAGCACTGAGCGCGGTCAGCAATTGCTCGATCAGCTGGCTCTATTGCCCAATGCGTTTGCAACAACTCCAGCAATTCTGGCTGGAATTAGCGATGTTGAAACGCCGCAAGGGATTATTGCTGCTGTGCCAATGCCTCAAATCAGCAGCCAACCAGCATCGTTAATTGTGATGCTCGATGGGGTGCAAGATCCTGGCAATGTTGGCACGTTGTTGCGCTCAGCAGAAGCAGCTGGCGTTGGCCAAGTGCTGTGTTTGCAAGGCACTGCCGATGTGTGGAGTCCCAAGGTTGTGCGCTCGGGTATGGGCGTGCACTTTCGCTTGCCCATCGTCGATGGCCTGCAATGGGAAGATGCTTTGCCCTTGATTGCGCATTGTCCGCAACGCTTTGCCGCGGTGCAAGCTTCGCCGCTGGCGTATGATCAGGCTGATCTGCGCCAACCAAGTGTGTTGATTATTGGCAATGAAGCAAATGGCGTTTCGAGCACAACCCTCAGCTATGCTAGCACTATTACCATCCCCATGCTTGGCGCGCTCGAATCGTTGAATGCTGCGGTTGCAGGCAGTGTGCTATTGTTCGAAGCCGCCCGACAACGCCGAGCAAAGTAAGAAGTCAAAAGTCAAAATCAAAAGCTCAATTAGTGTTGAAATCCAATTTCTATAGTCTTCAGTCAATGAAAGCCTAGGCTAATAGCCATACTTCCTCTGTGTTAAAAAACCACGAAGGTTAAGTTTTTTCGCCACGAATTGCACGAATTGCCCGAATACGTATTTTTAGCCACAGATCACACAGATTATTTTGATTCTTGTTCTAATCCCCAGCCCCCGATCCCTATGTTCTATGTTCTATGTTCTTATTTTGACTTCTGATTTTTGTCTTTAAAAAAAGCCCCTCGCCCGCCGAAGCGAGCAAGAGGCAACATTTAAGCTTGATGCAATTCGTTTAGAGCAAGAGCTTGAATGGATTTTGCAGCAAGTTCTTGAGTTCGACCAAGAACTGAGCAACGGTTGCGCCATCGGTTGCGCGGTGGTCGGCTGAAACCGTGAGATTCATCAAGTGCCGAATCACAATCTCGCCATCGCGGACAACTGGAGTGGCAATTGTGCTGCCAACGGCCAAGATTGCGCTTTGTGGTGGCGTGATAATAGCGATGAAGTTGGTTACATCGAACATCCCCAAGTTGCTGACAGTGAACGTGCCGCCTTGGAGATCGTCGAGGCCAGCTTTGCCTTCGCGGGTACGGCTAATTACATCGCGCATTTGGCTCGAGATTGCGCCGAGGCTCAAGCTATCGCAGTTGCGTACGACAGGAGCCAACAAGCCTGCATCGGTTGCTACGGCCACGCTGATGTGAACATCTTTGTGAACCAGCAACTTATCGCCAGCAAAGGTTGCATTGAGCGAAGGGAACTTCTTCAAGGCAATTGCACAGGCTTTGAGCAACAATTCGGTAACTGAAAGCTTGCCGCCGTGGGCTTCACGCAACTTGGGCAAGAGTTCTTGAATTGCATCCATTTCAATCGTTGACGTAACGAAGAATGGTGGCACTTGTTGTTGGCTTTCGACCATGCGCTTGGCAGCGGTTTGGCGTAAGCGTGAAAGTGGCTCTTCGCTGTAGACCGCGTTTGGTGCTGGTGGGGCAAAGACCAAGCCAACTGGTGCTGGCACTGGCGATGCGGCTGGTGCAGAAGGTGCAGCTTTTGGTTCGCTGGCAGCAGGTGCAGCAGCGGCGGCTGGCGCAGCTTTTGGTGCGCTGGCAGCGGCCAAGACATCGGCTTTGACAATCCGGCCATCAGGGCCTGAGCCTTTGAGGCCTGTCAAATTTACGCCGCGTTGTTCGGCCAAACCGCGAGCAGCTGGGGTTGCCACCAAGCGGCCTGTCGCTTCAGCAGGGGCGCTTTCAGCTGGCGCGGCCTCAACTTTTTCTGGTTGGGCGGCAACTGCTGGGGCGGTTGGGGCTGCTTCGGCACCTTCGCCAACTGCTGGAGCGTCGCTGGCTGGGGTGACGCTGGCGTTGGCTGCTTCCGATTCCTCGGCTTCGTCATCGCCTGAGCCATCGTCAATTTCGGCAATTGGCGCGCCGACGGGCACGGTATCGCCTTCGTTGACCAAGAACTTGATAATTTTGCCAGCCTCAAAAGCCTCGATTTCAATCGTGACCTTATCGGTTTCGACTTCAGCAATTGGTTCACCACGCGAAACTTCATCGCCTGGCTGTTTCAACCATTTGGCCAAAGTACCTTCGACCATATCGTAGCCCATTTTGGGCATTTCTAGTTTCTTCGCCATCGTGACCTCGTGTGTTGGTGGCTTGGCAGGAAGCTTGGAACTCGTGAAACCGTTTTCTTTAGCCGTCTGCCGAGCCACCTAACCTCAAACTACTGCTGCCGAATCTTTTGGGTCTTGCCTGCCAGCACATTCTTGACTGCTTGAATGACTGAATCGGCGTTTGGTACCACGTGGGCTTCCAAGTTTTTGGCATAAGGCATTGGCACTTCGTCAAAGCCTACGCGCCAAATTGGAGCGTCCAAGTGATCAAAGCCTTCGGTATACAAGCGAGCGGCAATTTCCGAGCCAACGCCAACTGAGGTCCACTCTTCGGTGGCAATCACAGCGCGGTTGGTTTTGCGGAAACTTTCCAAGACTGGCTCCATATCGAGCGGACGAATGGTGCGCAAGTCGACCAAGGCTGCGTCGATGCCTTCGCTGGCCAAGGTTTCAACTGCTTGTTGGCAATAAGGAATCATGCGGCCATAGCCCACGATCGTCACATCTTTGCCATCGCGCAACAAGTTCGATTTGCCAATCGGAACCGTATAGCTTTCCTCTGGCACTTCGCCCTTGATGTTGTAAATCCCAGTGTGTTCGATGAAAATCACGGGATCGGGATCTTCGATGGCAGCCTTCATCAAGCCTTTGGCATCGTATGGCGTGCCAGGCACAACCACTTTCAAGCCGGGCATGTAGGCATAGTAGTTATCGAAGGCTTGCGAGTGGGTGGCGCTCAATTGACCGTAGCCGTTGGGCATGCGGAAAACAATTGGGCAGGTAAATTGGCCACCGAACATATAGTGCAATTTAGCAGCGTGGTTGATAATCATATCGAGGGCCAAAATTGCAAAGTTGGTGGTCATCATTTCGACGACTGGGCGTAAGCCGTTCATGGCTGCGCCGATGCCTAAGCCAGCGTAGCCAGCTTCAGCAATGGGCATATCTTTGATGCGTTCGGGGCCAAACTCTTTTAAAAACCCTTTGGTCACACCGTAAGCGCTATCGTAGTGAACAACATCTTCACCAATGATAAACACCCGTGGATCGTTGGTCATTGCTTCGCGCAATGCTTGGCGCAAGGCTTCCGAGTAGGTTATAACGGGCATTGATATCTCCTTAGAGCGGCTTCGAGTAGATTTCGGTCCATGCTTCGCTCAGGTCTGGGGCAGGGCTTTCTTCGGCAAATTGCACCACTGCATCCATTTCCTTTTCAACTTCTTTATCGATTTGTTTGGCTTGTTTTTCAGTCAACAAGTTTTGATCGATCAGTTTTTGCTTGAGCAAAGCAATTGGGTCGCCTGAGCGCCGAGCGTTAATATCGTCGCGAGTACGATACATTTGGGGGTCGGCAGCTGAGTGACCACGCAGACGGTAGGTCATCGCTTCAAGGAAATAGGGGCCTTCGGTGCGAGCATGATTGACAGCGTGAAGGGCGCGGGCGCGCATTTCTTCAACATCGTTGCCATTGACCCGCTCGCCTGGCATAAATGGCGAAGCTTTTTTGTGAATTTCGGTAACCGAGGTATGTACGCTCAACGGCGTACCCATCGCGAATTCGTTGTTTTCGCAGAGGAAAACGATTGGCAATTTGTAGAGCGCTGCCATACTGACGGCTTCGTAGAATTCGCCGCCATTGGTTGCGCCATCGCCAAAGAAACACATGACAACGCCGTCTTGATCGGCTTCGCCAAGCACTTCGCGCTTGTATTTGATCGAGTAGGCAATGCCCATGGCTAACAGCAAGTGGGCACCAACGATGGCGTAACCGCCCCAGAAATTTTTATTTTTATCAGCAAAGTGCATTGAGCCGCCTTTGCCTTTACCGGTGCCAGTGCTGCGGCCAAACAATTCAGCCATCAAAGGTTTTGGTTCGAGGCCACGAGCAAGGGCGTGACCATGGTCGCGATAGTGAGTTACCAAGTGGTCTTGTGCTTTCAAGGCACCAATCGCACCAACCGCGACTGCTTCTTGCCCAACATATAAGTGCAAGAAGCCACCGATCCGAGCACGGGTGTACTGCTGCTGGCAATGTTCTTCAAACGAGCGAATCAGCACCATCGTGCGGTAATCGGCAAGTAAATCTTGCTTTTCCATCAAGGCTCCTTTATCGAGGGTTGCAGAAGAAGAAAAGCCATACCATGGCCGTTCTATCAACACGGATAGAACGTCTCTTAAATAGTAATTAAGGTGAATATTGTCGTCATTGACAGGGCCTTTTATACCATTGGCTATTATAGCATATCGCATTGCATGCCGTCAGATAGCTTTATTTTTAGACACAGTGCGTCATGGTGGAAGGCTGAAGGATGAATTATGAGGGATGAAGATAACCAGCATCCTAGTTTTGATCCACGAAGGACACGAAGAGCACGAAGGGCCGTAACCACGAAGAATCGAAACCACGAAGGACGCGAAGAACACGAAGGGAATGAGGCTGTTGGATGTTGATTTTTGGCGATAGAAACCACGAAGCAGAATTTTTTAGCCACAGATTGGCACAGATTTTTAGGATTATTGTTCCAATAGCCCAGAGCCAATAGCCCAGAGCCATCTGTTCTCTGCACCTCTGCGTTAACATACTGACCCCTGACACCTAGCCCCTGATCCGTATCCTATGTTCTATGTGTAATGGTTCATTGCTTTGGCAACCATGTTCCCTCACCCCCCAACCCCCTCTCCCACTGAACGCGGGCGAGGGGGAGCACGGGTTTTTAGCGACGGATTGCGCAAGAACCACGGCGTTAAAGCCCCTCGCCCGCCACGTGGGAGAGGGGTTGGGGTGAGGGAATCAGGCGGTGGTTAACCTGCTGACCCCTGAAACCTAGCCACTGATCCCTATATGCTTCATCCTTCATCCCTCATCCTTCATCCTTTCTCTGTTCTCTGCGCCTCTGTGTTAACATACTGACCCCTGACCTCTGATCTCTATACTATGTTCTATGTTCTATGTTCTATGCTCTTCATCCTTCATCCCTCATCCTTCATCCTTTATATTGTTGGCTTATCTTGTATAATGCTGATTGGCTGAAACTACTAGATACGATGAGGTAAAACGGCATGCGAGTACCGCTTTCGTGGTTACGCGAATTTGTTGATATAACGATGAGTCCTGAAGAATTGGCCGAGCGGCTCACGCGGGCGGGCTTGGAAGTTGCTAGCATTGATTATGTTGGGCTGCAAGCACCAACTGGCTCGGCTTGGGCCCCAGATTTGAGCAGCGCCACCCCGCCAGATTATATTCCGTGGGATCGCGAGACGATTTTCGTGGGCCAGATTGTTGATGTGCAGCCGCACCCCAACGCTGAACGCCTGAAGTTGCCCAAAATTGCCTATGGCGAAGGCCGCGAATTGACCGTGGTCACCGGCGCACCCAATATTGAATTTGGTATGAGCGGCCAAAAAGTGGTGCTCGCCACCAAAGGCGCACGCTTGCTCGATGGCCATAGCGAAACCCGCCAATGGCTAACGCTTAAACCAACCAAACTGCGCGGCGTGCCTTCCGAAGGCATGGTCTGCTCCGAGATGGAATTGGCGCTCTCCGACGAGCACGATGGCATTATCTTCTTGCCCGATGATGCGCCAGTTGGCACGCCCTTGGCCGATTACTGGGGTGATGCAGTCTTGGAAATCGAAACCACCCCGAATTATGCTCACACCTTGAGCATTCTGGGGGTGGCCCGCGAAGTTGCGGCCTTCACTGGTGGTGAATTGCGAATTCCTAGCTTCGATTTGCCAAGCAACGGCCCAGCCATCGCCGACAAAATTCAGGTCGAGATTGTCGATTCGAGCATTTGCCCACGCTTTGTTGCTGGCTTGATCGAAGGTGTGACAATTGCGCCTTCGCCATGGTGGATGCAACGCCGCTTGCGCTTAGCTGGCCAACGCCCAATCAACAACATTGCCGACATCACCAACTATGTGATGTTGGAGCTTGGCGAGCCAAGCCATGCCTTCGATGCCGACCAAGTTGCGCAAGGTCGCTTGATTATTCGGCCTGCTGCTGCTGGCGAAAAGCTCGAAACCCTCGATCATATTGTGCGCGAGTTGCGCCCAATCGATACGGTTGTGGCCGATCCAAACGGCCCATCGAGCTTGGCTGGGGTGATGGGTGGCGCAGCCTCGGAAATTAGCGACAGCACGGTTAATGTGTTGTATGAAGCGGCCTTGTGGAATCCAATTGCGATTCGACGCACCGCCCAGCATTTCAAACTCTTTTCCGAAGCCTCAAAGCGCTTCGAAAAGGGCGTTGACCCAACGCTACCACCACGGACAGCGATTCGCGGCTTGAACTTAATTCAGCAAATTGCTGGCGGCACGATTGCCAATGGCTTGGTTGATGTTTGCCCTGAGCCATTTACCCGTCGCGAAATTGAGCTAGCCTTGGGCGAAGTTAAGCGCATTTTGGGCATTGAGCTTACGCTAACCGAAGTGGCCAATTTGCTGAGCCGCTTAGGCTATGAATGCGCCGTGGTCGAATCGAGCCGTGGCCCAGCCTTACATGTGCTGGTGCCAGCCCATCGCACCGATGTTGAAATCGAAGCCGATTTGCTCGAAGATGTGGCGCGCATGTATGGCTACGATGAGATTCCCGAAGCGCTAATGGCCGATACCTTGCCAACCCAGCGCGCAAATCCATTGTTCGAAGCTACCGAACGTTTGCGCGATATGTTGGTTGCTGCGGGTTTAGATGAAGCAATTAGCTATTCGCTAAGCAACGAAACGCTACAAAACTCAATCTATGTAAGCGAAAATGGCGCAACTGCTGCCCAATTCGTGCGCTTGGAAAACCCATTAACGCCCGATCGCTCGGTGATGCGGCGTTCGATTTTGCCCGAATTGCTGAGCATCGTGGTTGGCGATTTGCGCGAACGCGAACGGGTTGCCTTATTTGAAATTGGCGCAGTATTTGAGCCAGTTGCTGGCCAACTGCTGCCCGACGAACCACGCAAGGTGGCACTGATTTTGGCTGGCACACGCCAAGCTAGCACCTGGAGCCAGCCCGAGCCAGAGGGCTTCGATTTCTTCGATCTCAAAGGTGTAATTGAAGAAGTGTTGCGTCGCCATGGCTTGCGCGAACGAGCCAGCTTCCAAGTGGCAAGCGACGAGCGTTTGCACCCAGGCCGCAGCGCCAAAATCGTCGTCGATGAGATTGAAATTGGCGTGTTTGGCGAATTGCACCCGTTGGTGCGTGATCGTTTTGGCTTTAGCGTGCAGCGGGTCTGTGTTGCCGAATTAAGCGTTGATCAACTGCTCAAGGTCAGTACGCCAACCAAGTATGCGAGCATCTCGCGCTTCCCCGCGACGGTGCAGGATTTAGCCTTGGTTGCCAACGACGAGCTAGCCGCCGACCTGATTGCCAAGACGATCAAGCAATATGGTGGCGAATTCTTAGAAGATGTGCGCTTGTTTGATGTCTACACAGGTACGCCAATTCCTGCTGGTCAGCGCAGTTTGGCCTTCCGTTTGCGCTTCCGCGCGCCCGACCGCACCTTGGCCGATAAAGATTTGCTCAAAACTCGCGAAAAGTTGCTCAAACAGCTTGAACGTGAGTTAGGCGTGCAAATTCGCAGCTAAACGTTGCAAAAGCCTCACTGCTCTCGCCAGCGGTGGGGCTTTTTGAGGCTAATGCCTAACATCAATTTGACACCAGCAATCCTCGCAGTATAATCTAGCCGATTGTTAATCCAAACAAGCGTGAGGGTTAAATACTGCTTGCTGGTTGCCACAACATTCCAGCCACACTCAACAACCTTCAATACCAACATATTCACGACTAATCCTACAAATAAAGCAGCTTATAAATAATTAATTTTCAAATTGTTGAAGCTTATTTGTGTTTAATGAAATAAAAACATCAAAGAATAATCTCTGGATTTGTTAATGAATTGTGCGCACAACTTTTGGTATATTCGGTATGCTCTTGGTGAGCTAAGTGAAAGAGTTATCTTGTAAAGGAGGGCTATGCCAAGCTTGCGTCAAATGCGGCTGATCTGCTGGCGAATCGGTTTTTGCCAACAGTAATCAAATTTGGGAGCTTGAAACCGAGCAACCATTGCATGAGCCACAATTTGCTGTCGCTGCCAGACGCTATTGGTATCGCGTGATTGGGCCGCGCTTGGCCCACTATCCGTTGCAACCAGCCCGTAATTATTCATTAAACGAAGCCTATTTGTGGCTCATGCAGCAAGCCTCAACTTAATGTGCTCAACGCTAAATCGAGCGCGGCGGCTAAATCGTTGGCCTCAGCAATGCCACCTTGGGCTTGTTGGGCGCTGCCGCCACCTTTGCCGCCAAATTCGGCAACAACTTGGCGCAAAAGCGCGCCACAATCAATGCCTTGACCAGCAAAGATTAATTGAGGTTTGCTTGCTGCCACGCCAAACAGGGCAACCCCGCCAGCTTGCGCCACCAAATTCGCCAATTGGCGCACGCTTTGCGGTTCGCGTTGCCAAATGTGAGCCACGACCTTGAGTTGGCCAATGGTTTGGGCCTCTTCCACCAACGCTTTGGCCTCGAATTCGAGCAATTGTTGCTCTGCTTGCTGTAACTGTTTGCGCAGTTGATGTTCTTGTTCGCGCAAACGCTCCACTGCTTGCTCTAATTGATTGGGGGCAACACTAAACCCAGCGGCAATGCGCCCAAGCATGGCATTCTTCCAACGCAAATCCTGCAAGGCTCGCCCACCACAGACAAATTCAATCCGTAGGCTATCGCCGCGCTTTTCGCTGCGCCGAATGTGAATCTGGCCAACTGCGCCAGTGGCGTTGGGGTGAGTTCCGCCACATGCCGAGTGATCAAAATCGCCTGCTGAAACAACCCGAATTGCGCCTGTAACCGTGGGTGCTTTGCGCAGGGCGATGCTGGCTAGCTCATCCTCGCTGACAATCCGTGTCAGGATTGGCAAATTTTGCCAGATGATCTGATTGGCCAAATCTTCGGCCTCGGCAAGTTGCTCAGGGCTGGCGGCGCTGGTCGTCAAATCAATCGTCACATACTCGGCGCTGAGGTGAAAGCCAACCGTGCGCCAATTGAACAGCTGATCAAATGCCGCCGAGAGCAAATGCTGGCCGTGGTGCTGCTGCATATGGTCAAAGCGCCGCTGCCAATCCAAGCGACATTCGACACTGGTTGCCTCGATTGGCTCAGCGAGTGTATGCCAAATTACATCCTGCTCATCAATTTGAACATCGACCACCGCCACCCCGTTAATCCAGCCATGGTCGGCGGGCTGGCCGCCAGCTTCGGGATAAAACGCGCTACGATCAAGCGCAACCCGTTGCTGATCGCGGGCAACAATTTGAGCTGACCATTCGCGCAAATAGGCATCGTGCCAATACAATCGTTCAGTGCTCATCAACAGCTCCTGCAAAACAGAATATGCTATGATAGATCAATCTGTGCAAAGGAGAAATGCCGATGACGAGTAAAGCTGCCGAGTATTACGCCAAAGAAACTGAGCGGGTCTGGAAGCTGGTTGGCGAGCATACCGAGGCCGATTTATATAAGCCGATTCGCAATGATGGCTGGAGCACATGGGACATTGTGGCCCATATTGCCATCACCTCGCGCCAAATGTTGCGTTTGGGCCAACAGCAGCAACAGCAAGCCCAAACAGGCGATAAAACCCCAATTTTTGCCCCCGATTTTGATGTTGATCGCATGAATATTGAGCAAGTTGAGGCTTGGCGTGGAAAAAGCTTTGCCGAAATTCGCCAGCACTGGGATAAAACTGGCAGCCAATTGGCCGATTATTGTGCTAGCTTGCAAGCAGCCGATTTAGCCTTGCCAGTAGAGTTTGTCAAAAAGCAGCACATGACGCTTGATGAACTATTAAATAGAATTGCACTGCATATTCGCTTACATCGCACCGAAATAGAAACGGGCTTTAGCTCGCTAGAATGAGGTTTCATGATTCTCGTTGATGCACACCTCGATTTGGCCTATAACGCAATTAACCTTGGCCGCGATTTGACCCAAACCGTCGATGTTGGTCGCCAACGCGCTGCCGAACATACGCCCGAATGGATTGCCGAGGCTGGCACGCTGACCACGACCTTGCCTGAAATTGGCTTGCACCAGCCGAGCATTGTGTGTGGCACGATTTTTATTTTGCCCGCCGATGCCCAAACCACGCTTGATGGCGTGGCCTACGCCACCCCCGACGAAGCCCATGACCAAGCGTGGGAGCAACTGAATTGGTATAAGCAGAAGTGTGCTGCTGGCCATTTACATTTTATCGACAACCAACAGGCGCTTGAGGCTGTCCAAGGTGGTGCTGGCTCGCTGCCTGGCTTGGTCTTGTTGATGGAAGGAGCCGATGGCTTGCGCACGCCTGCAGAGCTGATTGAGTGGCATGCTGCTGGCTTGCGTTGGCTTGGGCCTGCTTGGCAAGCAACTCGCTATGCTGGCGGCACGGGTCAGCCTGGCCCCTTCACTGCTGCTGGCTTGGAACTGCTTGGTTTGATGCAAGAGCTTGGGGTTGCGCTCGATGCGAGTCATCTGGCCGAGGAAAGTTTTTGGCAAGCACTTGATCGTTTTAACGGGCCAATCGCCGCCTCGCACTCCAATTGTCGCAACTTGTTGGCCAAAGCCGAGCACCAAGATCGCTACCTAAGCGATGCAATGATCAAGGCAATTATCGAGCGTGATGGCGTGATTGGGATTGCACTATATAACCGGATGTTGCGCGCCGATTGGGATGGCAGCAAAAACCATGTCAATTTGGAGCATGTGCTGGCGCAGATTGAGCATGTCTGCCAACTTGCAGGCAATAGCCGCCACGTAGCGCTTGGCTCCGACCTCGACGGCGGTTTTGGGGTGGAAATGATTCCAGCAGAAATTGATCGCTGGAGCGATTTGCCCAAAATTGGCCAGGCCTTGGCGGCGCGTGGCTGGCAAGAAACTGATATTGCCAACCTCATGGGCCAAAATTGGCTGCGCTGGTTCCAAACAATTTTGTAAAGCTAGCTGAGTGTTTCGAGCCACGAAGTCCACGAAGCGCACGAAGGACGGAAACCGCGAAGGATGCGAAGATCGCGAAATGTGGCTATGGGCTATAGGCTATGTGTATTGGTTCATTGGATTGGCAACGAGGAGCATGCCCTCACCCCCAGCCCCTCTCCCACTGAACGCGGGCGAGGGGAGCATTGTCCCGGTGGTTCCCCTCGCCTCGTTGGTGGGCAACCTTGACACTGTAGATAATGCGCACGCCTTCGCATGCATTGTCCTGGTGGTTCCCCCTCGCCTCGCTGGCGGGAGAGGGGGCTAGGGGGTGAGGGGATAATTCCATGGTTAACGCAGCGACCCAGTACATATAGCCTTCAGCCAATAGCCCAACTTCTCTGCGTTAAAGCTTTTTCTAGCCCCTAACTTTCATTTTGCCTTTTGCCTTCTGATTTCTGCCTTTTGCCTTGTTCTTCATCCCTCATCCTTATCTATGTTCTATAATAGGCCAACAACCAATCAATACGGAACTGGAGTAGACAACCATGACCACCTATAAGGATGCTGGCGTTGACATTGCAACCAAGATGGATGCAATCCAACAAATGGGAGCCGCGGTTAAGGCCACCCATACCCCAGCAGTGTTGGCCGGTTTAGGCGCGTTTGGCGGCTGTTTTGACCTTGCCCAGGTTAATACGCAGCATGCCCAACCAGTGTTGGTGGCCTCGACCGATGGCGTTGGCACCAAAACAGCGGTTGCCGCCGCCGTTGGCGATGTACGCACGATTGGTGCTGATTTAGTCAACCATTGTATTAATGATATTTTGTGCCAAGGCGCAACGCCACTCTTTTTTCTCGATTATATTGCGGCCTCAAAACTTGAGCCAGCCATGATTGTGGCGGCGGTTGAAGGGCTGGCTGGCGCTTGTCGCGAGGCAGGCATTGCCTTGCTTGGCGGCGAAACTGCCGAAATGCCAGGAGTTTATCACGATCGGGCCTTTGATGTAGCAGGCACCATTGTTGGCGTGGTTGATCGGGCCAATATGCTCGATGGGAGCGCGATCAAGCCTGGTGATGTGGCTATTGCGTTACCTTCAACTGGCTTGCACACCAACGGCTATTCGTTGGCGCGCAAGGTATGTGCTCCATTAGGTTATGCCAGTCAGCCAGCAATCTTGGCTGGGCAAAGCATTGGCGAGGCTTTGCTGGCTCCGCATCGGGCTTATTTGCACGAAGTTCAGGCTTTACGCAACGCTGGCGTGGCAATTCATGGCTTGGCGCATATTACTGGCGGCGGCATTTGGGATAATATTCCCCGCGTCTTGCCCGCCAATGTGACGGTGGAATTGGTGCGTGGCTCGTGGCATGTGCCTGCGATCTTTCAATTAATTGTCGAGCAAGCAGCGTTGGACGAGCACGAAGCCCATCATGTGCTCAACATGGGCTTGGGTATGATTCTGTTTATTGCCGCCGAGCAGGCTGAGCAAGCGCTGGCAACCATCAGCGATGCCCAACTAGTTGGTCGGGTTGTTGAGCAAACCAATCAGGCGCGAGTAGTGCTAGTAGATCGCTAGTAACTGTGCTATACTGCCAACCATAGTTTGCCAAGCGTGGTAGAAATTATGGTTGGCAAACGAAAGCTAGTTGTCATCTTCATCACTATCGCAGCCAAAACGGAAACGCTATAATGAGTCGTGAACCTCAGACCCAGACGATTGCTCGTGAGGTTGATGTCTACATCGCTGTCAGCCGTGGACGCGAATTATCGCGCGCCTTAGGCTTTGACGATGTTGATCGGACGCGAATTGAAATTGCGATTCTTGAACTGACGCGGAATATTTTGGCGCACGCTGAGCGTGGCAGCCTCACAGTTCGCGAAATCGAAGCCAACGAGCAACGTGGTATTGAAATCGAGGCAAGCGACAATGGACCAGGCATCGCAGATACAACTCTTGCCTTACGTGATGGCTATAGCACCAAGCAAACCCTTGGCACGGGATTGCCTGGGGTTAAACGGTTGATGGACGAATTCGAAATTGAATCCCAAGTGGGTGTTGGTACGGTCGTTCGAGCACGACGATGGCTTCCTCGTCGGCGTGAACGCGGAGGACTAAAATGAGATTAAACTGGAGCGCCCAAACGCGCAGCAAATATGGTCAATCGGTCTCTGGCGATGGCTATGCGGTAATCGAAAATCCAAATAGCACCTTAATTGCGGTGATCGATGGCCTTGGTGGGGGCGCTGAAGCAGCTAAACCAACCAAATTAGCCTTAGATGAATTACATCAACATTCAACTCGCCCACTCAAAGAATTGATCGAGCGTTGTCATAAAGCACTGCACGGCACGCGCGGCGCTGTCATCGGTCTCTTGCGCCTCGAATTCGACCACCTGCGCGCTAGCTATATTGGCGTAGGTAATATTGGTATTCATGTCATTAGCGATCGGGTAATTAAGCCTATTTCCAAAAATGGTATCCTCGGGCATAATCAATTACCTAGCTTGTTGGAAATGACCTATACCTTTAACATTGGTGATATTTTTGTGTTGTATAGCGATGGGATTTCGACCCGCATGATTACCGATTCGGCGTTGCATCATGCGATTGAAAACCCTGAATCCTTGGCGCTTGGCTTGATGGAACGCTATGGCAAAACCACCGATGATGTAACGATTTTAATTGCCCAAACCCAGTAATCTTGCCTCAGGCCGTGCCCAAAAGGATGCGCTATGCAGAAAACGTCTACGCCTCAATTGCGTCAATTTCTGATTGATAATGCTGAGCAAGTGATTGCGCGTTGGGTTCAACGATTGAGTAACGTTGTACCCAACCATGGCAGTCAATTTCCCTCGGTGCATGTCCGACGTTTATATGAGTTGCTGTTGACGTTACCTACAGAGCAAACCGACATCGAAGTGGCCTTGGTCGAGTTGGGCATCGAATGGCAAGCATTTGAATTAACTACCTTGATTCAGCTGAGTTTTCAATTGCGCCCAGCAATTGTTGATGTGCTGCAAACTCACAAACTGACGCGCTGGCAATCGTCAAGCGAGCTTGATCAATTGGTCGAGCGCTGTACGATTTTGCTGACCAACCACCACAACACGACCGTGCAAGCTGAATTGCGCGAACAGGTTGCCCAAGCAGAATATTTGCTCGATCATCAAGCTCAAATGGCTTCTGAATCCGATTATTTTGCTTTGCAAATGTCGACGCTGTATGAGCTTTCGCAAGCCATGAGCGCCTCGCTCGACCGTGAAATTCTCGAAGATATTGGCCCACGGATTCTTTCGGCGTTTACGGTTGAGCGCTGTGCGATTGTGTTGCGCATCGACGATGATACCTGGCTGATCGAACATGGCTGGGGTGATGCTTGGGCTGGGTTAACTGGCCAGCCACTTGATCCTAATGATTTGCCTGAAGCGCTTAAATTGGCGACTGCCCAAGGCATGGTGCAACTCCAACCAGTAATTGAGCCAGATAGTAGCTCGTGGATGGTTGCTGGCCAAGGCGCGCTGTTTGTGCCGCTGCGCCAAGAAAAGCATGTGCTTGGCTGTTTGGTGGCTCAAGGCTCAACTCTCATCGAACGCATCGACGATGTGATGATGAATCTTTGGCGTACTGTCGCCAACCAAGTTGTGGTGACGCTGCAAAATATTCGCTTGTATAGCACGGTGCAGCAATTGAACGCCGACCTCGAACGCAAGGTTGATGAACGCACCGCCGAGCTGAGCGAAGAACGCGACCGCCTCGAAGCAATTGCCGACATTGCCCGCGATATTTCAACCCTCGAAATTGATGTGTTGCTGAATCGGATTTTGCAGGCACTCGCCAACTTGACTGGCGTACACCATGGCTCGGTGATGCTGATCGATGCAGCAACTGGCTTGCTGGTTGATCGCGCGACCTTGGCTGGCATTTCGCATGTCCTTGGCTCGCGGCGCTTCCAAATTGGCGAAGGCTTGGTTGGCTGGATCGCCCAACATCGCCAGCCAGCCTTGGTTAATGATGTAACCAATGATGATCGTTGGGTTCAAGTCGATGCCTTTGGCCAAGAAGTTGGCAAAAATACTGGCTCGTTGGTTGGCATGCCGCTGATCGCTGGCGACGATATTGTGGGTGTGCTGATGCTCTCGCATCCAACGCCGCACTTTTTCAATCAAAGCCATATGCGCTTGCTCAAGGCGATTGCTGGCGAAATTGCCATTGCCATTTATAACGCGCAGCTGTACGAATATTTGGCCGAACGTACAATTAAGCTTTCGACCATGTTGCGCCATCAAGAAGAAGTTTCGAGCCAGAATAACGCTATTTTGCAATCGCTCAACGATGCAGTAATTGTGTTCAATCTTGATCGGAATATTATTTTGGCCAACGCTGCCGCCGAATCGATTCTTGATCGGCCACTTGATGAGTTGGTGACGCAGAGCTTCGATGAGTTGCTTGAATCGTTGCAGATCAAATTGCCAGGCGATCCGCTGGGCATGGTGTTGAGCAATCCCGATTCAGCCCAAACCCAAGATATTATCATCAAGCGCGGAACCCAATCGATTAGCGTGACCTTGGTTCCGGTGATGACTGAACGCGGTGAGTTGCTGGGGGCCTGTTTGATTGGCCGCGATATTACTCGCGAAGTCGAATCGGATCGCTTGAAAACTGAATTTATTGGCACGGTTTCGCACGAGTTGCGCACACCAATGACCTCGATCAAAGGCTATACCCAATTGCTGGCCATGGGTTCGCTGGGCGAAGTAAACCCAACCCAAAAGGAATTTCTCAACACAATTGCCCACAACTCAGAGCGCATGATCGCGATCATCAACGATTTGCTCGATATTACCAAGATTGAAACTGGCAGCGTTGAGTTGCAATTGGCACGTTTGATGATTGCCGATGTGATGAGCAGCGTGGTTGGCAATGCCCGAGCTGAAATTAGCCAACGCCAGCAAGAATTCTCGCTGAGCCTCGCGCCCAACTTGCCAACGATTTGGAGCGATATGGAGCGGATTCGCCAAGTCGCCTCGAATGTGCTTTCGAACGCAATCAAATATACGCCCAATGGTGGCAAAATTAGCGTGCGGGCTTACGAAATTAATATCAACGATATTCCAACCAAGCAACGCGACGGCTTGCCAGTTGGGCGGCGCTATGTTGCCTTGGCTGTGAAGGACAGCGGCGTGGGTATCGATCCTAGCGAGCACGAAAAAGTGTTTGAGCGTTTCTATCGCACCGAAAACCCCTTGAAGATTGAGGCTGGCGGTACTGGCTTAGGGCTTTCGCTCGTCCGACCATTAATTCAATTGATGGGTGGGCGAATTTGGCTCGAAAGTGCGGTTAATCAAGGCTCAACCTTTACGTTTATTATGCCAGTAGCCGTTGATTAATCGTTGTTGAATGTGCTTGATTGAAAAACGTAGCTGCTGCGTAGGCTACGTTTTTTGCATCTTCTGGGCGAGCAACCTATAATCAAGCGACGAACAAGCATCCTCAAGGACCTTGCATGGAATGTCAAGACGTACGCCGCCAACTTGCGGCTGGAATTCGTCCGGCGGTACGCCCGCCAGAACGTGCTCAACTCGGTTTCCACATTGCCAATTGTGCCGATTGCTTTGCCCTGCTCGAAGTATTCAAAGTCGAAGAGCAGCGGCAATTATTAACGAGCCTGCTGGCTGAGCCGGTGGTGGCTACGCCAACGCCTAGCCAAGCGCATGCTAAATCAAGCAAACGGCGCTGGCCATTGGCAGTAGTTGCTATGCTTTTGGTGCTGGGTTTGGGCGGTGGTTGGTGGTGGTGGAGCACGCCGGAGCAAGTGGTTGGGGTGCAAACAGAGCTAAGCCCAACGCCGCAACCAGTGGTTGCTGGTGGTCTGGGCGAGCCAAACAGTCTGCCCATGATTCAGCCAAGCGCCACGCTCGCAGCAACCGCGCTACCGCAAGCAACTGCTACCATTCAAGCAAGCGCAACGCCCCAGCCAAGCAGCACCCCACGCCCAAGCGCCACCCCACGGCCTTTAGAGCAAATGACGATTGCCATTTTGGGCTTAGATCGCCGGCCTGGTGAGACGGAGCCAGCCCGTGCTGATGCCTTATTAATTTTGCATCTTAACCCAAGCAGCCAAAGCGCCGCTTTGGTTTCCTTGCCGCGCGATCTCTGGGTGGCCTTGCCACCAGAATATGGCTTTTCGGTCAAGCTCAATGCTGCCTATATGTATGGCGAGGGCGACAACAACGATGCCCAAGCTGGGGCGGAATTGGCTCGTCAAACGCTGAGCACAACGATTGGCCAGCCGATCGATGCAGTGATTGTTACCACCTTTGAAGAAATGATCACAATGGTCGATTTGATTGGTGGGATTGAGGTTGATGTTGCCAAGGAAATTTACGATTCGCGCTACCCAACCTTTGATTATGGCTATATGGAAGTGCACTTTTTGCCAGGCGTGCAACATATGGATGGGGCAACTGCATTAATCTATAGCCGCACCCGCCATGCAGACAACGATTTTGAGCGTGGCAAGCGCCAACAACAGGTGCTGCTAGCAATCTTTGCCCGTTTGCAACAGCTGATTCAAAGCAACGATAATGTTGCTACCATCGAATTAGTTAGCTCGTTGTACAATACCTTAGAATATACGAGCATCGATTTGCCAACGATTTTACGCTTGGTGTTGGCGCTCCAGAATTTCGAGCCAAGCACAATTCAGCGCGAATCGATTGATTTAAACTATGGCTATGAAACCAGCACCAGCGATGGCGCTTACATCATTCAGCCTGATTTGCCAGCCATTCAGGCCCGCATTGCCGAATTATTTAAGTAGATTATGCCAAGCATAATCCTAGCGATAGGCTAGCCGAGCTAGGCTATCTTGATAGCATATGAAACTGACACCACGTTTTGACCGCATCTTGCCACTCATCAGTTTGGTGGTTTTGGGCTTGATGGTGGTTTTTCTGCTCGAATCCAACCCCGATTATCCCTTGGTTGCGCGCATTAGCAACGACCTACCAGTGATTTCGGTGGCGTGGTTTATTATCGCCTTGCTGGTGATTATCATTAGCACTGGGGCCGATTTATTGGCCAAAGCCCACCCTGCCTTGGAGCATCGCGAACTCTTGCGTTTGCCAGGCCCGCTGAGCAAAATCGAAATTGTGCCCTTGTTTTGGGTCTTGCCATCGGCGGTCGTGGTTGGCTCGTTTGCCTTCTTTCGGCTGTTTCAAGAAACCTTGCAAGGCACAGCTTTTATTTTGGTCTTGATCGTCTGTGGTGGCTTGCTGCTTGGCACCTTGGTCGCCCAACACTATGTGCTCGATCGTGATACTGAAGTGCGCGACAAAGCGCGGATTGGCCTGCAAGCGGTGGCCTATCTGGTAGCGTTTGGGATGTTCAGCGCGATTGCCAATGCTCACTATCGCATGATTTTCACTGGCATTTTGGCATTTAGCGCCAGTGTGCCCTTAGCCTATCGCCTTTTAGCCCGCAACGTCAACGATCATCAACGGCCCTTATCATTGGCCCTAACTGTGGTTGGCGTAGTTATTGCTGAAGCAGCGGCGATGCTTAGCTTCTGGCCTGCGCCATTTTTGATTGTTGGCACGCTGCTGACGGCGCTATTTTATGTGATGATGAATCTGTTGCATCATGCCCAAGCTGGCACGCTCAATCGGCGCATTGGCTGGGAATTGGGGCTTGTTGGCGCAGTTGTGTTTGTGATTTTGACTGCAACAACCTTATGATGACCAAACTTGTTGCCTTTGATGATCATGGGCTGGCATTGGCCTTAGAGCGCTTCCATCAAGGCCAAATTCTCTGCTTTCCCACTGATACCGTTTATGGAATTGGTGGCTCGGCCTTAGATGAAGCGGCGCTTGGCCAAGTTTTTGCGGCCAAAGCGCGCCCAGCAACGGTAGCCTTGCCTGTGTTACTGGCCGATATTGGCGATCTGGCCAAAGTAGCGCACACTATTCCCGATTTGGCGTGGCGTTTGGCTGAAGCGTGGTGGCCAGGTGGCTTGACGCTTGTTCTGCCAGCACTCGCCAATCTGCCCAACATATTGACTGCTGATAAAGCCACAATTGCAGTGCGCGTGCCGAACCATGCTCAATTACGCAAGCTGATTGGCCAATTTGGCACGCCAATTGCCGGAACCAGCGCCAATCTGCATGGCCAGCCAACGCCAAGCACCGCCCAAGGGATTGCTGAACAATTAGCTGGGCGGGTACCATTGGTGCTTGATGGTGGAATCGCGACCGGCGACCAGCCTTCAACGATTGTTGATTTGAGTGGCGAGCGACCGAGCATTCTGCGCCATGGCGTAATTTCGGCGGCCCAACTCAGCCCTTGGTTGGAAGCCTAACCCGCTCAAGGGCTGATTCAGCGAATGCGCAGCGATGCTACAATATTTAGGCAATGGGGGCGGCATAGGCAGTCCATCAGTTAAAGCCAACGTGCCATGATGTCCTTTGGGTGCAAGTCCCAACGTCTCCACCAACCTCTTATTCCCCCTTTTTCGCCCAGTCTAAACCATCGAACCTAAGCTTTAGTGGTGGATTCGAGAGTGATCCATTTGCTAAAGCGCATATCTTTAATATTGGTTATTCTGGCTCTGAAGGTTCGTAAGTAATTTGGTTAGGTACTCGGCATATTGTTGCTACATTGAATTGTGGTGAAGTACGTTACAAGCAATCATGCGCTTGTAACACTATATGCTATGTATCTAATGATATAATCTTATCTACGGGATGTCGTTTATTTAACTCTATCGGGAAGGGTTGTGTATGAACTGTTATGAATGCGGTGGATCGGTGGTTACTGGTGCACGTTTCTGTCCTGAATGTGGCGCTCCATTTGCTCAGCAGATGGCTGTTGAAACACGGGTATTAGCATCACCACCAGTAGCTTCTTTTCCTGCTCCAATAGCCCAGCAAACGATGAATTCGCCTGTTCAATACACACCGCAGCCTATGTCACCCCCATACCCAGCCTATCCTCCGCAACCGCAGCATCCATATGCACCATATCCTCAACCGCAGTTTCCTCAACAACATCCGAATTATGTCCCACAGCAACCGATGTACGGAGCATATCCTCAGCAACCAGTTAATGTCAATATCTATAACACTAATCAGCAAGCACCAATGGTTCCTGTGATGCCAGTCGGCCCGATAATTGTAGCCTCACAAAAAAGCGTAGGCTTATCTTTAGTCCTGACGTTTTTATTCGGGCCATTGGGCATGTTTTACTCGACTGTTGGCGGAGCCTTGGCAATGATAGCTATAACAATCATTTTATCGGCACTGACATTTGGAGCGGGTCTTGTCTTGGCTTGGCCGATTGCCATGATCTGGGGCGCTGTAGCTGCAAGTCAACATAATCAGCGTGTAATTATTAGCCATCGCTACTAAACTCGCTATTATTAAACCATGGCGCACCATGATTTAAGCGATTTGAATCCCAAGTAGCCACCGATACTCATTTTTCAACCCTCCTCACTGCTGGATCGAATTTCTGTAGGTGGATACACAAACACCCTCACATTTGTTTAAGTGTGGGGGTGTTTGCGCGTTGTATGTTCCTCGTAAATTTTCCGCTAGAGCTTACTTCCTACTCAACCGTTACCGATTTGGCTAGGTTGCGTGGTTGGTCAACGTCTGCGCCACGGCGGACGGCCATGGCATACGAGAAGAGTTGCATTGGAATTACGTTCAAGACTGCGGCCAGCAAGGGTGTAGTTTCTGGCACTTCGATCACATGATGGGCTTTTGAGCGCACCAGTTCATCGCTTGGGTTGACCAAGGCAATCACTTTGCCCCCACGGGCCAGCACTTGCTCAACATTCGAGAGCATCTTTTCGTAGACATGATCTTTGGTTGCAATACAAATCACTGGCATGCGCTCGTCGATCAAGGCAATTGGGCCATGCTTCATCTCTCCAGCTGGGTAGCCTTCGGCGTGAATATAGCTAATTTCCTTCATCTTCAGCGCACCTTCAAGCGCAATTGGGGCATTAACCCACCGCCCAAGATACAGCATATCAGTCGAGTGATGATACAAATCGGCCAGTTGATCATACTGGGCTGTGTCTTTGAGCATCGTGTCGATCTTGGCCGGAATTTCGATCAGTGCTTGGATGTGTTCGCGAATTTCGGCGCTGGTGAGCGTGCCACGGGCTTGGGCCAAACGCAAGGCAAATAGATAGCCCGCCATCAACATGCCGGTAAAGACTTTGGTCGAGGCCACCGAAATTTCCGGCCCTGAGTGAATGTAGATTGCGCCCCCATCGGCTAAGCGCCCAGCCTGCGAGCCAATCGCATTCAAAATGGCCACACTTTTTACGCCTTGCTCGCGCGCTTCGGCCATTGCCGCCAAGGTATCGACGGTCTCGCCTGATTGGGTCAAGGCCAACAATAAGCTGCGTTCGTTCATCACTGGGTTGCGATAGCGGAATTCTGAGCCATAATCGACTTCAACGCGCACCCGTGCCAAGGTTTCGATAAAATATTTGTTGATCAAACAGGCATGCCAAGCTGTGCCACAGGCTACCGCATAGATGCAATCAAGCTTTTGCATTTCTGCATCGCTCAAGGTCAAGCCGTCAAGTTCAATCCGCCCAGTTTCGAGGTCGACTCGCCCGCGCAAGGTGTCGGTTGTGGTGCGTGGTTGCTCGAAAATCTCCTTATGCATAAAGTGTTTGTAGCCGCCTTTGGCTGCTGAAACTGGGTCCCAAGCAACGGTGGTGGTGGTTTTGCTGATCGGCGTGCCATCAAGCTTGATGTATTCCACGCCAGTCGAGCGCACCAATGCCATCTCGCCATCTTCCAAGAAAACCATTTGTTGGGTGTAATCGACAATCGCTGGCAAATCCGAGGCAACGAAATTCTCAGCATCGCCATGGCCAATCACCACTGCGCCAGCATTGCCAATCCGTGCTGCCAAAATCAAATCAGGTTGCTCTTGATCCATTGCCACTACGGCGTTACCGCCACGCAACTCACTCATCACTTGGCCAAAGGCACGTTGAAAATCGCCATATTCGGCAGTATACAAGCCCAGCATTTGGGCAATAACTTCGGTATCGGTTTGCGAATGAAAGCGAATGCCCTGCTCAATCAAACGGTTTTTGAGTTCGAGATAATTCTCAACAATCCCATTTTGAATCACCACCACGCGGCCACTATTATCGCGATGCGGGTGAGCATTGGCTTCGGTTACAGCACCGTGAGTTGCCCAGCGCGTATGGCCAATGCCCTGATGACCAGCGGTTGGCTCTGTATTCAAGCGGCGACGCAAATTGACCAACTTGCCAACCGAGCGCCGCATTTGAAACTCAGCATCCTCTAAAATGGCGATGCCAGCCGAATCGTAACCGCGATATTCCAATAACTCCAAGCCCCGCACAATCACATCGGTTGCTTCGCGTGGGCCAACGTATCCAACAATACCGCACATAAAATCTATACTCCACGATTAAAAGTAAGCTAAAACACAACATAGCACCACACCGCACCAACCCGTGTCGTCAATGAACGGGGGTGGGGCATGCTGCTATGTAACTGGCCACAAGGTGCTGATTGTGCTTGCTGTTGCCAGTAAGTTTTGCAACACCCTTTTGGGCTGTGGTGTACCCAAGAGGCATCCGCTGATTATTCGCTTTTCCCCATCAACCGAGCCAAGCCTGTTTCCGTGGGCAGCAGCGGGAAGGCTATTCGAGCCGCCAGCCTCACGCACCAACTTGGAGTTGCTAGGTTAGCACTCGCCCTGCGGCGAGGAACCTCTACCTCGTTTTCTGAATCGCAGCGTACGTTGATTCAGACCGTTGCGCTTAAATTGAGTAGCTTTGATTGCTCCTTATCCAATGCCTGGCCATGTGCCACGCTTGGGGCATTATACTGCATATTGCTATTTTGCAAAGTGTTTGCCATCCACAAAGCATCCGAAGGAGTGAAACCGCGAAGAGCGCGAAGGACACGAAGTACGATTTTTAGCCACAGATTGGAGTAAGGGCTATAGGCTGAAGGCTATAGGCTATTGGGAAATTTTTTTCGCCACGAATTGCCCGAATTCCACGAACAATCTTCCGCTAGCCCATAGCTGTACTGGTTCATTGGATTGGCAACCGTGTTCCTTCACCCCCAGCCCCTCTCCCACTGAACGCGGGCGAGGGGAGCACCCGTTTTTACTGACCCATTCGCAAGAACCATGGCATTAAAGCCCCTCGCCCGCGCTACGGGAGAGGGGTTGGGGTGAGGGGATCAGGCGGTGGTTAATGCAATGAACCAGTAGAAATAGCCAATAGCCAAGGTTTCCCTGCGCGTCTGCGTTAAAACGAGATCTTTATGCTCTATGCTCTCTGTTCTATGTTCTATGCTCTCTGTTCTAAACAAAAAAAACACCCCATTGGAATGGGATGTTTGTGGATGGAGCGGGAAACGGGGTTCGAACCCGCAACCTTCTGTTTGGGAAACAGATGCGCTGCCAATTGCGCCATTCCCGCTCATCAAGCTCTGTGAGTATACTCAAAAGCAGTCAAGCTGTCAACCATCGGCTAATTATTAAAAAGCGCTGCCCAACAAGCAGATACCGTTAAATGTATCTAACTAAATATGGTACACTAGCGCATCAGGCTATTTTTCTTCGTGAGAGGGCAACGATGAGTGTTCTTCAATCAGGTGTTGTGCTCAACCACCAATACGAAATTATTAAAAAAATTGGTGGTGGCGGCGGTGGCAACGTCTACGAAGCCGTCGACCAAAACTTGGCCCGCCGTATTGCAGTCAAGCATTTAATTCTGCCAAGCAATGATGCAATCAAACATTTTAAAAAAGAAGCCCGTTTATTAGCCAGCCTTGAACACCCGAATTTGCCGCAGGTCTATAATCAGTTCGAGGAAGGCCCAGGCCATTTTTTGGTCATGGAATATATCGAAGGCACTGACCTTGATCAATATCTGCGCGATCACGCTGGCCCTTTGGCTTTAACCACGGTTTTAGCCTGGGCCGATGAGCTGCTAAAATTGCTTGAGTATCTGCATACCTCCCCGAAAGAACCAGTTATTCACCGCGACATCAAGCCAGCAAATATTAAGTTGAGCACAACTGGCCAATTGAAATTGATTGATTTTGGCTTGGCAAAAAGTGATTTATCAACCCAAATCAATAATGTGTATATGAGTGTTCGGGGCTATACCTCGACCTACGCGCCCTTAGAGCAATTGGTGCCCAAAGATGATGAGCGCACCGATCAGCGTAGCGACTTGTATGCCTTCGGCGTAACGCTCTATCATTTGCTCACTGGCAGCGTGCCAATCGATGCCAACAAAAAGCAGATTGATGCGACCAATCGCTATGCAATGGTTGTACAGGGCAAGCCCGACCCAATTCTGCGCCCAAAACAGCTCAATCCGGCAATTCCTGAATATGTTGATGCGGCGATTATGCAGGCAATTGCGATCAATAAAGCTGATCGTTTTGGCTCAGCAGCAGAATTTCGCCAGGCATTAAATCCTTCAACGGTTTCCAAGTTTGGCTCAAGTATTTCTGGTTTGCTGAGTGCTCGGCCTAAAGCGCAGGCTGGCGCTAGCAAGTCAACCCAACCATCTAAGCAAGCTGCAAACTCAACCGGCCAACGCAGCCAACCAGTTCAGCAAAGTTCAACGCCACCCATTTCGCGCCCAGCAAGCGATCATTTCGAACCACCAATTCCCCCTGTGCCCAATCCAAAGCCCAAATCGATCAAGCGCGTTGTTCCATTGCTGGCCTTGCTGTTGCTGGGCATGGGTGGCGGTGGCTGGTGGTGGGTTAAGGCCAACACTAGCAGCAACCCAACCACAAGTCCCAATCAAAATAACCAACCAATTGTCTATAATGCAGAGCAAAATCCTGTTGCAACGATTCCAACGAGTAGCAGTGGCAGTGCTGCGCAAGCAACCACAACCTTGAGCCAAGCAACTGCAACACTGGAGCCGAGCGCAACCGCCACGCTGGAGCCAAGCGCAACCGCCACGTCTGAGCCAACAATTGCAGTGGTTGTTCAGCCAACTGTTCGCCCAGCTACCGCTCGCCCAGCCGCCCAGCCAACCCAGCGGCCTGCACCCCAGCCAACCAACCCACCGCCGCCACCATCTGATCGCGATGGCGATGGCGTGGCCGATGCCAACGATCCTTGCCCAGATACCAACGGCCCAAATAATGGCTGCCCTGCACCACCACCACCTGACCGCGATGGCGATGGCGTGGTCGATGCCAACGATCCCTGCCCTGATGGAGCTGGACCAAATAATGGTTGTCCTGCGCCAGTCGAAGTGGCCGACCGCGACGGTGATACCATTCCCGATGATCGCGACGATTGCCCGAACGAACCAGGCGATCCATCACGCCGTGGCTGCCCTAAGCCTAAAGAACAACCAACCAATCCGCCACCAACCAATACACCACGGCCAGAGCCAACGGCTGTACCACCACCAACAGTTGAGTCGACCCCGAAACCAACAACTCGTCCACCTGTAACTGCTCCATAAACAAGGGTCAAAATACGGTATAATCGAGCGCGTAGCGTTTCACCTAAACTCAATCTCCCATGCTACGCGCCAATATTACGCTTCGATGAAATACGTATTCCCAGAACGAAAAAGCCCTCGCTTGAGCACGAGAAAGGGAATGTTGCTCTGAGGAGCCTAAAATACCCCTGATTGAAAACAATGAGGCAAGCTATGTTTCCAAATGGCATGATCCTAAATGAAACCTATGAAATTCGTGAGCGGATTGGCCATGGCGGCGGTGGCGCGGTCTATGCCGCCTACGATATTAAGTTGCGCAAATTGGTCGCAATTAAATATCTACACCTTGAGGGCGACCATGCAATTAAGGCCTTTAGCCACGAAGCTAGTCTGTTAGCCAATTTGCATCACCCCAGCTTGCCCAAGGTCTATTTGCACTTTAGCACCAACGATGGCCAATTTTTGGTGATGGATTTGATCGATGGCGACGATTTAAGCACCTTGCTTGAGCGTCAAGGCGGCCCGTTGCCGGTTGATCAAGTGCTTGGCTGGGCCGATCAACTGCTGAGTGTTTTGACCTATCTGCATAGTTACTATCGCCAGCCGATTGTCCACCGCGATATTAAGCCAGCCAATATTAAAATTACAACCCGTGGCGAATTGAAATTGTTGGATTTTGGCTTGGCAAAGGCCGAAATTTTCACCAATATGCGGAGCGCGATGCATAGCGTTCATGGCTATACCTTGACCTACGCGCCGCCTGAGCAAATTAATCAAGAAGGCACTGACCCGCGCAGCGATTTATATTCGTTGGGCGCAACGCTCTATCATTTATTAACTGGGCGCACGCCAACCGATGGCGATGGCAAAACTGCCGATGCTTTGGTGCGAACCTTGGCGCTGGCCAAACGCAAGCCCGACCCAATTATTGCGCCAAAATTGCTTAATCCTGCGATTCCTGCGCATGTCAATCAGGCAATTATGCGCTCGTTAGAAATTGATGCTGATGAGCGTTTTACTTCTGCAGAGGAATTTCGCCAAATCTTGGCTCAACCTTATGTTCCAATCAACCCTGCCCAAACCCAAATTTTGCCAACCACTATTGGCTCACGAGCAATCACGGGGCCGCCTAAACAAGCTTCAATTCGCGAAAGTAGCCAGCCACAAGCACCAATCAGTACCCCAAAAAGCAACTATCCAGCCCAAACAGCACCTGAGCCAAGCGTGCAAGCCCAGCCAAAAGCAAGCGCTAAACGCTTTCTGCCATTGCTGTTGGGATTACTGTTGGTGGCTGCTGGCGGCGGCTGGTGGCTGAGCCGTGATGAACAAACGCCAATCGTTACGGTTAGTCAGGCTACCAATACCGTTGTGGCAGCCCAACCAAGCCAAAGTCTGGCCACCACAACCGGCATAAATGCTGCTGATCAGCCAACTATCACGTTGGGTGTGGCCACAAGCGAGCCAACAAACATTGCCGAAGATGTGGCAACCGCGACTGAGCCTGCCCAGCCAACCACTGCTGAGGTGCAGCCAACTAACGAGCCAGCAACGGCCCGTCCAGCAGTGCAGCCAACCAACCGGCCAGCGACGGCCCGCCCTGCACCAACCAATCCGCCAGCGCTTCAACCAACCAACCCCCCAGTCGTTGTGCAGCCAACCAATGAGCCAGTTGTGCAACCAACCAATCCGCCAGCTCCAAGCGATCGCGATGGCGATGGATTTCCTGATGATCTTGATGGCTGTCCCGATGTGGCGGGGCCAAATAATGGATGTCCAGCTCCGATTGAGCCAACCCAACCGCCAGCAGTTGATCGCGATGGTGATACGATTCCCGATGATCGCGATGCCTGCCCGAATGAGCCTGGCGATCCATCGCGGAATGGCTGCCCCAAGCCAGTTGAGCAGCCAACGGCTGCCCCACCGCCAACCACTAAACCAGAACCAACACGAGTACCGCCAACCGTTGCTCCGGTTGCAACCAATCCCCCGCCGCCACCGCCAACAGTGCGACCATAATTGACATAAGCTCAGTAATTTAAATAGATTACTGGGCTTTTTGCTGCATGCAAGTAGCAGAATCAAGTATAATCGCTGCTGGTTGCTCGGCCATGTGGCTTATTCGG
Source organism: Herpetosiphon sp. NSE202 (assembly GCF_042688385.1). Taxonomy (NCBI): domain Bacteria; kingdom Bacillati; phylum Chloroflexota; class Chloroflexia; order Herpetosiphonales; family Herpetosiphonaceae; genus Herpetosiphon; species Herpetosiphon sp. NSE202. The sequence goes on from NZ_JBHUPY010000015.1 coordinate 137,477, forward strand.
TTGTGAAGGACGCACTATGCAGTTGATTCTTGGTTTGCTGTTAGCCCCAGTTTTGCTTTATCTGCCAGGCTTCGTTTGGGCGCGCTTTGGCCATCGCCCAAGCGATTGGCTTGATCGCCAATTTGAGCGCATGCTGGTTAGTGCGCTCTGGACTGGCTGGTGGGGCTTGGTTTTGGCAAGCCTTGGTTGGTATAGTTTGCTGCATTTAGTGCTTGGCACAGCCGTTTTTTGTGGGCTTGGTTGGTGGCTTAGCCGCAAATTCGGCCTTGCTCCACTAGAACTAAGCAAAGCTCGCCCACGCTGGGAGCGTTGGGTTTTTATTATTGTGCTGGCAATTTTTGCCGCCATTGTCGCCCGACCTTTCGAAACCGTGTTGGGTGGCCGCGATGCAGGCATTTACACAGTTACTGGTTTTGCCATCGAACGCACTGGCAGCATCGTGCAAGACGAAGCCTTGGTTGCCGAGATTGTTCGAACAATGAACTATAGTGATCGCAACCTCTCTGAGCCAGCCAAACAAGCGTATAGCAACCTGCTTGGCAAACAAGATCCTGCACGTTTTCTGAGCACGCGTTTTCATCAGCCTAGCTTTTTTATGACCGAGGAATCGGCGGCGGCGGGCAAATCCTACCCCAATAACTTTCATCTTTACCCGACGTGGATTGCCATTTGGACGAGCTTATTTGGCGTGTATGGCGGTTTGTTGGCAACTGGCTATTTGGGTTGGTTGGGCGCGTGGAGCGTGGCCATGGTCGGGCGGCGGGTGGTGCAAGGCAAGGCCAGTGCTTGGATGGGTGTGTTAGCGCTGGCCCTGATCAGCCTCAACAGCTTGCAAATTTGGTTTAGCCGCTATTCAACTGCCGAAGCAGGCGCGCAATGGACGGTTTGGAGCGGCTTGGCAATGTGGGCAGCGTATAGCCAAATTGAGCCAAGCCAGCGCAGCAACCGCCGTGGCATCTGGTATGCAGCCCTGTGTGGCATTGCGCTTGGCCAATTGGCCTTGATGCGGCTCGAATTCTATTTCGGGGTTTTTCCGGTTGTCTTGTATTTGGGCGCGGCCCTGATTCGGCGACGCTGGGGGCGGGGCGAAACAGCCATGGCCTTGGGCTTGGGCACGATGTTGGTGCATGCTGCAATTCATATCAGCACCATTGGCTGGCTCTATTTTATGAACAATACGTGGGGCAAGTTTCAAGATTTTGCGATTATCTCGCGCTTGGCCCACCCTTTTTATCCGCCAATTTTGCAAGATAGACGTGGCAACAACGCCAAAGCCTGGATTTTAGAGAGTAACAGCCGTTTAGCCCTAGAATTAGCGATTGTCGCCATTGGTTTGGTGGCACTTTGGGCCTTGTGGCGGTTTCCCCGTTTGTTGAATTGGGTTGAAGCCCAAGCCCAACGTTGGCAACACTGGTTATTGGGTGCGCTGGCAATTGGCCTCGTGCTGATGGCTGGCTATGCCTATTTTATCCGGCCACAGCATCTTTCAAGCGCCGCACTGTTGCACCCAATTGAGCATGCCAGCACATGGAATAGCTATATTGGTGGCATTTTGCCGATTCCTGATGTTAAGCCCCGCCAAACGGCGATTGCCTATGGCAATATGGTGCGCTTGGGCTGGTATTTTTCGCCCTTGGGCATTGGCTTGGGCATTGCTGGTTTGGCGCTCTGGATTTGGCGCGATATGAATCGGCGCTCGTGGATGATTTTGCTGCTGGGCATTTTGTATGGCGCGTTTAGCGTTAATGATTCGTATGGCACTGCCGAACAAGCCTATATCTATATTGCGCGGCGCTTTTTGCCTGGGGCTGTGCCGATGCTTAGCTTGGGCATGGCGTGGCTTTTGGCCAAAGGCTTGGTACGATCAACCAAGCTTTGGCGGGTAGCGAGCGGGCTGGCGGCGGCAGCAATGCTTCTATTTTTTATTGCAACTGGTTGGCGCACGATTGCCCATATTGAATATAAAGGCGCTTTGGCGGCGCTGACTGAGCTGGCTAACAAAACCGAGCCCAATGCAATTGTGCTCATGCGCGGCGGCGACCGCGATTCCTCGACCAATATTGCTACGCCAATGCACTACTTGTTTGATCGTGATTATTTGGTGGCCTATAGCGACGATCCCACGCCTTATCGCGATTTGTTGGCCCAACAAGTGCGCAATTGGCAAGCCCAAGGCCGACCGGTTTATCTGATGCTTGGCTCGCGTGGTGGCATGCTCAATTTGCCAGGTTTTCGCTATGAAACTGTCGAGATCTTCGACCTACCATTAAAAGAATGGCAACAATTGCAACTACAAAAGCCCTTTACTGCTGGCGATATTCGCTTCACCTACCGAATCTATCGGCTTGTGCCTGATGCGCAGCCGCTTACTGGTCAGCAAACAATTGCAATTGATGATTATCGTTGGCAGCATAGCGGCATTAACCCAGTTGAAACGAACCCTAAAACCGGCCAGCGCTTTACCTGGACTGAGGGGACTGCGCGTTGGATTATGCCCGCAATCAAGACTAGCTCAAATCTCAGCTTTAGTGTAGGATTAGGGTTAGTACCACCATCACTCGTAAATCAGCCAGTTGAACTTTGTTTAAGCGCCAGCTATTTAGTTAAGCAGCCGATAAACCAAGCATTGGGCTGCCAACGTTTGAGCAGTAGTGAGCCAACCACGCTAACGTGGGAGCTGCCTGCGCTACCAGAGCACGATTGGTTATTGCAACTTAGCCTAAGCCGCACGTGGAGTCCCAACGATTATGCTGCCGAATACCCAAGCCCGCCGAATGATGCCCGTAGCCTTGGGATTCAATGGAGTGGCACAGTCTGGCAGATTGATCAATAATAGCGTAAGCGAATTCTTAAACAAAAATTGGTACTATCGCACTATAGGCGAATCGGTATTGACCTGTGTATACTGACCTAAGACCCAAACGTGGAACGTATGCGCATAACCAACACGGGAGGTACGTATGAAACGAAAGTCGCGAGGGCAAGCCCTTGTTGAGTTTGCCTTGGTTTTTCCCCTTATTATGACGTTCTTATTCGCATCAATTGAGCTGGGTTTTTACGTTTATTCCTGGTCACAGGCCAACTATGCTGCGCGCCGTGGAGCTGAACAAGCTTCATCAGGCCCACCATTAAGAGCACTTGCTAATTATGATTCAGAAGATGACGAATGTGTGCGCTTGATTCGGGCAGCTGCCATCCGCACCACAATTGGCATCCGAGCCTCGGACATTAGGATAGCATATAGGCTTGCTGCCAATGATATTACGGGGCCTGTTCCTAGTACAAATAGTCCAACGATCCATCGCAAAGCTGGCAATATTATGCAAGTGCAGGTTGTGTATAACTATCAACCACTTACCCCGATTGGCGATTTTTTCTTATCAGGACGGACTATTGATGCAACCTCGCGCCGCACGATTGTCCGCTACGATTTTTCGAGTATTGACCCACTCTCGGTTTGCCGCTAATCAATGAGGATACCTGACGATGCTCAAGCTTAAATCAAAGCGCAAACAAGCAGGCCAAGCCTTAGTTGAATTTGCGCTAACTGTGACAGTCTTATTCTTCTTTCTTTCAGCAATTATTGATTTTGGCTTAGCCTTTTTTGCTCATCAGGGCTTGAAGGGTGCCGCCTACGAGGCCGTTTCGTATGGTTCATTGTTCCCGCTTCGAAGCGATGGAACGATCAATACCCAAGAAATTCGCGACCGCCTCCGCTATGAAAGTGGTGCTCTCAACGATACTTCAGGCGCAAATGGGTTACGTTTTGTCAACTTATTTGATCTTGATAATAAAAATGGCCCTGATCCAGAAAGTGTTCAAGCAGAGCGAATTATCATTAGCTTTGTTAGAAGCCCAATTCCGAATTCTGTACCAGTGAATTGTGCGAACCCAGCAACGATGATGCGCCAGTTTTGCGATATTCGGGTTTCGGTAACCTATACCTACGACCCATTTTTTTCCTTTGCTTGGTTGTTGGGCTCAGACACAATCAATTTGACCGCGACCCAACAACATACCTTACCCTAGTTGATACTTATCACGATAGTGGTATTGAACTTTATTTTTACGGAGGATAGGCTATGAACTTAAGTCGCATCATGCGACGTGTAGCCCAACCAGTCGCAGGACAATCATTAGTATTCTCTGCTATTTTGTTCTTCGTCTTGATTGGTTTTGCTGCACTAGCCATTGATACAGGCGAGGCGTTTAGTCGCCAACGCCAACAACAAGCAGCTTCGACTGCTGCGACCATCAGTGGTTTGGAAGCATTGGGTGTTGGTGGCGACGATAATGCCGTTGTGGCTTCAATCAAAGCTGCCTTGGCCGCGAATGGGATTACCGATGCTGAAGCAGTCGTCGGTGATTGGCCAGTCCTCGACCCAGATCTCAATTACTATCGCGCTTTCTATACCCAACGTGGCTCGCGGGTTGAATATCCGGTTGGCACGTTCAGCGGTAGTGTCCCCAGCGAATTCAATGGAATTCGGGTGGAAGTTCGCTCGGCGCGGAACACAATTTTTGCCCAAGCTTTAGGCGTTGATACCCTCGAAGTTTCAGCCGATAATAAAGCAACCTGGTGTCAATGTGCGACCTATGTCTTCCCAATGGCGGTTTCGACCGATAAAATGCTGGGAACATTGCCAGGTCAAAGTGTTACCCTGACATGGACAAAAACGAAGATTCTCAATGCTGTTGATGAAAAGAACCACTTCGTGTGGGCTGAATGGACAACTAGCGCCAATGCTGATAATCGTTTGAAGGAATCCTTGGGTGGTAGCGGTGATTTGATCAAAGGATTTACTGAAACTACCCCTCCAGCTGGCTATAGCAATACCAGCAATAATGGGATCATCAACAACGAGGACTGGGTTAAGGTTTCGGATAGTTTGCTACAGCCAGGTTCGACCACATTAAACACATTGATGACTGCGCTTAAGAGTGGCAAGCCAATTTTGCTGCCAACCTTTAGCAAACTCAACTATACAGGCAGCACAAACCCCAAATATACCAGCTTCCGTGCTGGTGGTTTTGTGCGGGTGATCTTGACAGGGTTTAGTACAAACACTATTACACTGCGCTATGTTGATGCGAATGCCAACTGTCCATGTGTCGATGTACCACAACCAAAACCATCAGAAGTCAAGCTAGCGCTTGATCAAAAGCTGATTTGGTATCTGCCAAGTGTTACAACGACGAGCTACGATATTGCCTTGGTGGTGGACGTTTCTGGTTCGATGAAATGGTGCTGGAATACCAAAACCACCTGTGGCACGAACGCCAACGCCCGCTGGTATCTGGTGAAAGAGTTCTTGCGCAAGTTCTCGTATAAGATGCTTGATGTTTGGAATGCCCCCGAAGGCACACCTATGAACTCAGCGCTATTCCCAGGCGAAGAATTGTTTGGTAAAGGTGGCGATAATCGGATTTCGGTTATCCGCTTTAGCGGTGGTGCACGAACGAATAGCCCTTCATTTGGCTTCGTCAATACACCAACTGGTAGCGATCAAGCTAGTGTGACCACCCGTACTAACACGATGAAAGCCAGCATGACTACCTTTATCAACTGGATCACCTCTGGTAATATGGATGGTAGTACGGCTGGCGCAGCAGGTTTGGATGGCGGTATTCGCTACTTTGATAATGTAAGTGCTGACTCACGCAAAGATCGTTTTGGTCGCCCAATCAAACTGGTTATGATGATGTTGACCGACGGTTTGACCAACGTGATGTTCGAAGGTAACAATATTGGTGACCAAAATCACCAAGGTGTACAGCACCTAACTGCGAGTGGCACTTCACCTAGATATTGTAAAGATCCGAACGACCCAAGCGCTGGTAATGTACGGACACCGGGCAATAGTGGTTACCCAATTACCGACTTGCCAGATGTGCAAGCCAACTGTCCATGGAATGGTGAGGGTAATAGTGGTGGTTATGCTCGGGCACCGATTGCCTCGTTGATCCAAGTCTCTGATCGTGCACGGAATCGTGTAGCACCCAAGCGGCCAATTAGCATCGTTGCAATCTTGGTAGGTGACCAAGAACGATTTGGGCTTGCAGACTTACGGATCGATCGGATTGCTTCAACTGGTGGGGCATTCTATGCCAAAGATCCAAATTCGCTGAACAATGCACTGCGGTCAATTCTTGAAAGCTTAGCCCAACCGTGTTATGAGCGTGACGCGCTGATTCCAGCAGCTTCAGCCAAGGTTACAGTTCGTGATAGCACTGGCGCAGTTGTTGCTGGGATGGGCAATATGCAGGCTTCAACTACTGGTAACTTGATCTTTACCGTACCAGAGCCAGGTAACTACAGCTTTATTGCTGAGCGCAGGGTAACGGCTTGGAGTGAATTCCCATTGGGTGCAGGCGAAACGCTGGATCCAAATATGTATAACCCAACCCGTGACCCACGCTTAACTGGCACAACCTACTTGCCACAACTGTACAATCGCCTACAAGCAGCCGAGGATATTGTGTACCGCAATGCAATTCCATTCAGTATCCCTGAAAATGCTGAAGGCACGATTGATTTGGGCAAATATACCATGATTATCGCTGAGAACGAAGCTTTCAAAGGTCTCTGCCCAGAATAGGCTAAGTTCTAGTACAATTATTGAGAGGTCATGGAATACGCACAGCCATTGGCTGTGCGTATTCAATACTAAGGAGTTTACTATGGGTCGCAATAGGCAGCGTAAACGAGTACTATCCTCATTGCTCATTATTCTTACCCTCGTGGTTACTTTGGTTTCTTCAGTTTCAGCAATCTCGCTAACTACCACTATTTCGCTGAATTCTGGCGATTTTGCTAACGGCTATTTTGGCTTGACCGGTCTAACCCAACAGGATACAGTCATTGGTGGGGTTAGCTATGGCGGGGTTCAGCTTATTCCGCAAGGTGCATTGGCACAGTGGAGCGAGGCAAATAATACCATCTGCCGCCGGCTAGCTGATATGGGGACTGCTAGCTTTAAAAATCATCTCTATACTATCGGTGGCCTTACTTCTTCGTCAGGGGTGATTACTCCAGTCCGAGATGTTTGCCAAACATCGGTTTTGAGCCTTGGCGGTGAAACAACCGCGTGGACGCAAAGCTCCCAACCGTTGCCGCTGGCTTTAGCCCGGATGAGTACAGTGGCTATCACCCACACGAGTGACCCTACCAAAGGCATTATCTATAGCTTTGGTGGTCAAAACGCATCGGATTTTGATAGCCAGTATGTTGATACGATTTACTCAAGCGTGATTGATGCTAACGGCAACTTAGGCCCATGGCAAACCCAAGCCCTGACCGTTGGCGAAAAATTGATTAATACGACTGCAACTGCCTTTACTACCGAATCTGGTCAGACCTATATTTACCTGATTGGTGGTCGAACCATCGATACCTCAATTTTATTTGCACCAATTTTTGCTCGGCGCTCAGTGCGTCGAACCTTGGTAGGGCCAAATGGGGTGCTTGGGCCATGGCAATCGATGCCTGACCTGCCAATTACGCCCGATATGTTTACTCCTACCAGTGGCTGTGATAGCAAGGTTGGCTTGCACACAATGGATGCCACCAACTTTGATGCAATTACAACTGAAAGTATTACGCAAACTGGAGGTATTACGCAAACGGTCGAAAGCACCTATCGCGCCTTGATAGTTGTTGGTGGAACCTTCGAATTAGGAAGCGGCGATCAAGCCAATGGCTGTTCGATCACCCGTGAAGGCTCAGCCCAAGCCTTCCTTGGCCGGCTTAACCGTAACACAGGCATGCTGACTTGGGAATCGCAGCGCTATGTTTTGCCCGAGCCACTTTCAGGCCCACGGGTCATTGGGGTTAACCAGAAAATCTATGTCGTTGGTGGTCGGCAAGGAACGGTTGGTGCTCCAACGAATCGGATCTATACCTCCTACATTAATGTTAATGCCTTCAGCCTACCAGTATTCGGCCAGAGTAACTTTAGGGTTTCGGAAAATGCCCTTGAACCTGAGCAAGCGCGAGCTTCGCATGGGCTTGAATTAATTAGAATTGAAAATCGCCCGATTGCCTATATGTATGGCGGTATTCGGAGTGGGACAACCTATCAGAATGACGTAATTTTTGGTAGGGTTGGGACTGCCGACGACTTTGATTTTAATAGTGGTGGCTACCCTTCACCTGGGATCTATCGCTCACCAGCGGTTCAATTACGCGCACCTGCAATTATTGAACAAATGCTTTGGGATGCAACGCTTGAAACAGTGCTGCCAGAACCACCAATTAATACTGATATTCAAATGCAATATCGGCTGGCAACAACCCGCGCAGGTCTAGAGTCGGCTCCATGGCAAATTGTCGATGGTTCACCAAGCACTGATAAATATTCAGTTAATGGCCCAAATACGGCAACTGGCTCAGCGGTCGTCCAAGGTCAGTGGTTTCAATATCAGGCCTTGATGACCACCCAAGACCCTTCTTTGGTGAAAGCTACCCCGATTTTACGCCATGTGCGCATCAAATATAAAGTTGATGGTCACCCAAGCTTATATGTTGATAACGCTTCAATGTCTACGGTTACCCCAGCAGGTATTACCGCATTTAGCATGACCTTGAAAAATGGGATTAAGCCTGGCTCAAACGATACCGAAAATGTGCTCGATGCCGATATTGAAAGTGCTGGTACGTTCTATGTCGATATGTACATCTTGCCGCCTGGCTCGGCTGATGTACCACCAAGCCGCAATGCTGAGGGGATTTATCCTTATGGCGTAGTCTTTACCGAGGTCAATCGGGCAAACTTGCCGCAAGACGGTAGCTTTACGCTTGATGGCTTTTCTGATAATACGCTTTGGCGCAGAAGCTGTACACTGGCAACCGTTGATTGTCCATTAGTTGTTTGGCAAGCGCTGTTCAACCAAGCTGGCGTATGGAAGGTCTATCTGGTTGTTGATAGCGGTAATAATGTTACCGAAGCCGAAACGCCTGCTGGAACCCGCGAGTTTGATAATATCTATTCGTTCAATGTTACTTCAACTGTTGTTGGGAGCACGATTCGCTTACCAGTTGTTGGGGTCAACTTTGCGAATACGCCAACACCATAAGTTGCTTAACGCTAAAGCAGGGATTGGGCTAAGCCCAATCCCTGCTTTTTTGTTTCTCTCGTGCTTGCATTTATTTGGTCCAGCGCACGCTATCAAACCAAATCGCCTTCATGCTATCGTCGGCTAAATCGGAGAGGCCAACCGAGCCTGTGCCATCGAAGCGATAGCGCCCGAGTTCAGCCCAATTGCCAGCGTGCTCAGCTTGATTGATTACAACCAAGCTTTCGCCATCGGCGTGCTGCACAACATAGCGGGCTGAGGTTGTGTCGCTTTTGCCGTTGGGGCAATAGGGCACAAACACGCTGACGCTATATTCGCCAGCTTCCAGCGGCGTTGTCCAGCGCGCATTGTTGACAGCTTTGGCTGGATCATTGGTTGAGAACGTCCAGAAGGAATGGCGGTTTTTGCCACACGAAAATTCATACCACTTAACATCTGAGCGGCTGAATTGTTCGCCTTGGTTATCAACCTGAATTGTGCCTGCTGGCAATTCTTCCACTGGGGCTGGCTCTGGGGTGACGCTGCCAACTGGCATTGGCGCAGGATTATCGCCTGGATCGCGGCCCAGCCACAGGAAGGTAATATCTAATTCTTCTTGTTCATCATTGAATGGAATGCCCAAGGCAGTCCACGCTCCATCGCCAACATCGGCAGCGGTTGGGAAGCGCACGCGGCCTTTTTCGGCCCAGCCACCGTTGTAGCCATCGAAATAGGCGGCATGGTCTTGCGGCCAGCCCACAGGCAGATCGCTAAACTTTTCACGCTCAACATTCCAGTAATCATCGTGAATATTCCATGGCCCGACTTCCCAAACTGGCACGACAATCGACGTGCCTTTATAGGATAAGCGCGCCATATATTCGCCGCCGCCGCGGGATGAAAGCGAGCGGAACGATGGCAAGGAAACAAACCAATCATTGGGCTGAATAATATGACCGTTGGCCGTGCGATCGCCGACCAAACCCATACGGGTTGCCCGAATGTGATAAGTTGGGGCCAGCGGCTCAGCATCCATAATGCTGATTGCTGCGCTTTCGGCAAGCGTGTTGGGCTCAAGTTGTACAAAATCGACTACAGGCGCTGCATCATTGGCCAGCAACACCAAGCGATATTGAATTTGGCGGGCAATCGTGGCAAAAGCTACGGTTTGGCCAGCTTGCACATCGAGCGTCCAATCGCTCCAGCGCTCGCCATTGAAGCCACGCAGATCAAGCCGCACGCTAGCGCCAGCTGGCACAGTTGCAGCCCAATTGACGGTAACTTGATTGGCGGGAGCAATGTTTTGGGGTGCGCTATCGAACATACCAAAGCGCGCAAACGAACCATACACAGCTGCCGCTTGGCTTGCAGTCGGGGCGAGGGTCAGTTGACCAGAATCGAGAATGAGGGTATCGGTTGATGCAGCAGCAGCCCACAAGGATACAGTTGGGGTAGCCTGCGCTCGGAGTGGGGTCATGCTGACAGTCAGCAGACAGCCAAGCGCCAATAAACGGGCAATGTGTCGCAACACAAACCTCCGGAGGTACGCGGTGGATGCAAAACATGGCATCAGGAATGCAGCTTGGTGGGTAGCAACACTGCTACGCTTCAGGGAGAGATGCCACAACGGCGGCATCGGCATTCCACACCGACTCTCTTGATACAACCCGCCTTCGTGGCGTGAGGACTGCGCTAGAGCTGAGTTTCCAGCATTTAACACAGCGTCAGGATTATATCATAGCTTTTTCAGATGTAAATCAGCAATTTATCAGGTTGCTGTCAGCTTGCGATTGAACCCTAAAATCCAACTATTGATGGAGTAGTTTCGGCACAAACATCGGCTAACATAGGCGCGAGAGCTACACATCCTCATAACAAATCACCATTTTAAGGAGCAGATGATGGGAATGGTATACCGATATGATCCTGGCTTTTTCACAGAAATTGATACGGAAGGCGATAGAAGGACACTTTGGGAAGTTGGGATGAATGCTGGCCAGTTTTTCTTTGCCCAAATTGAAGCGTTTGAAAAGATTTTTAATTAACCAAGCGGCTTTTGTGACACAGAGGCTGATGAGGTTTACTTGATCGATGCAGTTAAATTAAAAGCATTAATTGAAGCAATGCTCGGTTATTACAACGCAACCAGCCATCCCTTGCGGCCCATCTTATTTGATTCGTCAATTCAGATTTTATTGGTGTTGTATCAACGGGCTATCGACGAGTGGTTGCCAGCGCCAGCAGAGTTGATGGATACGATTGAACAGATTGAGATCGCCATGGGCAGGGGTTATCTCAAGCGTAATAATTAATCGAAGGAGCAGATGATGGGAATGGTATACCAATATGATCCTGGCTTTTTCACAGAAATTGATACAGAAGGTTTGATGAGACAGGACGGCAATCGTATAGGACATGCACAATGTGAAAGACATCTATGGAGGCACTATGACCATCGATGACCTTGAAACAAGATTGGAGTCCTTTGTATCGCGTGCTCAAATCGTGCGCGATACCCGCCGCATTCTTGAGGAAGGTGCGGTCAATGGCATGATAGCGGTTGAATTAGAAGACGATCAATTCACTCCCGTGCCGCAGGATACGCCGATCACCGTCATCCAGACCACGTTCGAGTGCTTCTATGTGGGCGATGTTTTTGGCCCCGTGAAGGCGATTGTTGCGCTGGGAGCAATGACCATCCAAGAAGGTGTCATTCTGCCCCAGTATTGTTTTGTCAGGCTCTATTATAATGAAGAAGGAACGGTCTTTACCACCGATTTTTACCGTGACTAGCGCGTGCATCAGGAGCAATCAATGAGTGTCACCACGATAGAACGGCTGTTGGATGCAGTGCTGCCCCATAGCCAGGTGCTGGCCGATACGACCTCCCTCCTTGAAGGTCTGGTTCATGATGGATGCATCGAGGTTCACGTTACCTCCGATAGTGGCCGTGTTTCGCCGCTAACCATCCCCTATCCGGTGCTCCTGACGGTTACCCGAAAAACCTTCTATCGCCGCTTTGTGGGTGATGCAGCGTGGACGATAAGTGCAACCGTCGCGCTTGGCCCTGTTGCAATCGACCATGGATTCATGACCGCACAGTATCACTTTCTGTGGCTCGCCTATGATACTAAAAAAACGATTGTTGAGTTTGAGTGGTTTGATCCAGCTTATTAAACGCAGAATTTATCGTGCAGTCATTGTATTGGCATGCCCTCACCCCCAGCCCCTCTCCCACTGGACGCGGGCGAGGGGTGCACCCGTTTTTACCGATACATTATTGGCTTTTCATCCTTCTGATTTTTGATTTTTGACTTGTAATTTCATCCCTCGTAATTCTGACTTTTGACTTCTGCCTTTTGCTTTGTAACTTCATCCCTCCTCCTTTACTATCGATCCCCTCTATTACAATCTCGAAACAAATGTGCTAAAATGAATTAATTCGCGTCATCGCAGGGGAGCCGATGTGCTATACTGCCGATGAAACGTGCAACTAGAGGAGCGACCGCAATGACTGCCCCTGCATCTCGGGCTAAAACAAATGCGACACCGCGCCGCGAAGATGATCATGAACTGCGCAATTATCGCTTGGAAGAGCGGATTGGCCAGGAAGAATTGACGACCATCTATCGCGCCCGCCACCTAACCCTTGATCGCCCGGTTGAGGTGCATGTGTTACGCCGTTCGGATTGGGTTTCGGTCAGTCGCTTTGGGCAGGCTGCCCGTTTGGCTGCTCGGCTCAAACATCCAACGATTGTGCCTGTCGTCGACGCTGGCCACGATGATCGCTTTGGTTACTATTTGGTCACGCCGCCGCTTGGTGGGCGCTTGTTGCAAGAAGTGCTCGAAGATGGCGCGCTCTCGGTCAGCGATGCAGTGCGAATCTTCAGCGATATTGCCAAAGCCCTTGATACCATTCACGCCGAAAACATTGTACATCGCGATATTCAGCCGGGCACGATTGTCGTCACCGAAGCTGTGCATGATCAAGCTGTGAGCCGCCATGGCTTTTTGACCAACTTTAGCTTGGCGTGGAGCAGCGACGGCCCCGATCTCTCGCAACTGGAAGAGGCCGATTATTTGACGGCCTATGCTGCGCCTGAGCAAGATTTTAAGCAAAATGCCACCGAGCCAAGCCTTGATATTTATGCCTTGGGCGCGGTGCTCTACCATATGCTGACTGGCGAAGTGCCCCCAGCCCCCGGCCAAACTCCCAAATCATTGGCCGATTTCAATGAAGCGCTTGCGCCTGCTGATCGGGTGTTGCGGCGCTTGCTCTCGCCCCAAGCCTCGGTGCGCTATAGCTCGGCCAACCAAGCGGCGGCGGCCTTACGCCAAGCGTTGCGCGAAGCCTTGCCTGTTGAAGCTAGCACCAGTTTAGCGCCTGTTGCCGCCAGCAATGTTGAAAGCGAATGGCTGGAAAATCCGGTTGAAACAGTATTGGTGGGAATTCTCGATGGCGATTTTGTGCAGCGAGGCCGCGATTGGGGTCGGCAGTTGCACGAGCCAAGCACTTTGCGGGCGGTGCTTAATCGCTGGAGCAGCCAAAATATGGTGCGGCGGCGCGATTTGGGCAATGCAATTATGCCTGAGCGTGTGGTCAGCTATAACTTCTATACCTACGAACTGCGGGCGTATTACGAAACCCGCACAACGCCGGAGCCGCGCGAAAAACCCTATCAAGGCAGCCGCATCAGCACCAGCCAAAATCCGCCTGGAGTTTGGCAAGTGATCCTGCCCGATCCCCAGCCGTTCGATGAGGTTCGCCCGACCGAGATGGTTATTCCCAACTCCGAGCGGGTTGAGATGTGTATTTATTGTGGCGGCAAGGGCGATTTGCACTGTACCAAATGTCATGGCCGTGGCTTGCTCGAAACCAAGCGCGTGCAGACCAATCCTGATGGCAGCAAAGAGCGGCGCACGATCACCGTCGATTGCCCCGAATGCGAAGGCGAAGGCCAATCGGATTGTGGGCGTTGCCAAGGTTCGGGCCAAGTGTTGACCGAAGATGTATTTTATTGGTCGCGTTGGGGCAAGCTCTGGGAAAATACCGATGATGAGGCGGGCTTGCCGTTGGCCGATATTCGTGAAAAAGCCCAGCAAGTGTATACCGCGCACATTGACGTGCGTGATACCAAATGGCATGCGATTGCACCATTACACGAGCTATTGCAAGCTGCCGAGAATGTTGATGCAGAACAACAGACCCGCCTGTTGCATGCCGAATTGACGATTCATGGCACGCCAGTTACCGAGGTTGATTATAGCGAGCGCAATCAAGCCCATACCTTATATATGATTGGCTTTGAGCCAACGATTGTGCGCGGCAATTTTACCTTGTTTGATCGCGAGCGAATTATGTTGTATAGCGTGATTGGGGTATTGCTGTTGATTGCGGTCGTTGGGGTTTTGATCTTCTAAGCAAACCTGCCGTCCTCAATTTCTTCCTCCTAATTGAGGACGGCTGACCCTCTGCTCAATCCTTCAATCCCACAAGCGTTGCGATTCCTGACCTTTGGTACATGGTTGTGTTCCTTTAGCGTTGATATAAACGCATAAAACCAACCCGACTTTGGGGTTGGAGCTGTAATGGTGTATCTAAATTATGGACTGCTACGCCATCGAGCATCAGCCAACAATCGCCAGCGCGAAACGCTGCTTCAGCTTGGCTGCGCACTTGCTCGGCGGCAATCATGCTGTTATAGCTTGGTTTGGCAATCAAATAGTTGAGGGCAAGGCTTGGGAGATTGGCTTGATGGCTTTGGCTGAGTTCATTGTGCACATGCTCTTGCAGCAATTGGCGCGCTGAAATTTGGCCTTGGGGCAGAGAAATCAGGCTTGGCGGGGTGCGAAGTTCATTGACAAGGCCTAGTAGGTGGGTGGTCACTGCGACACAGTTCGTACTCATAACACATCCTTCAACACAATTTGCGTGACGATCGAAAGTCTACCTGCTGATTGTGTCAATGAGTGTCACAATAGTGTAAGGATGAAGGATGCAGTCAAAATTTAAAAGCCAATCGCCAATAGGCCCTTCGCGTTCTTCGCGGTTACGCTCTCTTCGTAGCACAATTTTAACGCTTGGGCAGCGCAAAGGATGAGAGATGAAAAGAGCAGAGGTGGAAATCAAAAGCTCAATTGGATTATAACGAAAATAAGCTATTAACAAAGAGAATTAATGTTGGTTATATTAGTGACCTAGCTTCCAATCCACAAATCTGATCAATCTATAAACCTTAACATTGCTTCTTTGGAGCGCTGGAGCAACAGCGAAGGCAATTTATTGGGAGGGAGCAGCACCTTGAATACATCATCATCTCCGCTTGGCCAACTTATTCAAAGCATCATGCGCGAACATCAAGCACCAATGGCAGTCATTGAGTTACAACAACAGCTTCGACGTAAGGGATATGCAACAGCCCCCGAAATTTTGCGAGATATTTTGCGAGACACTGCAATCTGGACAACCCTTGCTAATGACAAATATAGCTTGCGTGACATCTTTGACGATATTGAGTCTGATGCAGTTGATCAAACCTCAACCGCGATTTATCTATCTAATCTTCGTTTAGCCTATGCTGATTATTGTGTGCTTGATCTTGAAACGACAGGCTTTGAACCTGAATCGAACCAGATTATTCAAATTGCAATCCTTCGCGTTATTCATGGAAAGCCAGATGAATTTCGCAACTGGGATGTTCAGTGTGATCCTGACCGTTTAGATCCTTCATTGCGACGCGTATTACATCTAGATTCAGACCGCATTCAAAGGATTGCTTCGGCCCCTCCGATCGATGTCATTTGGCCCGCTGTCCGTAGGTTTATTGGCGAACAGCCACTGGTGATTCACAATGCTCGGTTTGATATGGGTTTTCTGCTTCACCACGATCCTTCCCTTCAGAATCCAATCGTTGATAGTTTAGAGTTAGCACTGCTTGTATTTCCCTATGCTCGTAAGCATACATTGAATGCCTTGGCTGAAGCGTGCAGCATTCGGTTAGAAACGATTAATGTCGACACTATTAGCGGCATTCCTAGTGATCATCGGGTTGCTGAAGAGACGCTCCATGATGCAATAACTGATGTATTAGTTCTTGCAGAGGTGTATCGTGCATTACTACATCGTTGGGAGCATTCAACGTCAGCATTACGAGGATTATGGGCTGAACTATTACCATCTACCCATGTTCTAACCAGATCAAGCAACGATATAAGCCTTATATTGCCTGCTAATCACCTACCTGAAGCTCGCTTATCAAACAAGCTTCTTGCCCCAACCGCAGAGGCCTTGCTTGATCAATTTGCTGTATATGCAAAACTCAATCCACGATCGAGCCAGCGGATAATGGTGGAAACAATCACTGCCGCGCTTTTGAGTGATACCTCGCGGTTGATCGAAGCACCTACTGGAACGGGTAAGACTTTGGGCTATCTTATTCCTGCTATTTGGGAAGCCCGTCGAACCGGACGACGGATCGGGATTGCAACTGCCTACAAAAATCTTCAGGATCAACTGCACCAGGAGATCATCCGCCTGCAAAAATTAATTCTATTCAATACTGCCTTAATCAAAGGGGCTTCAAATTATCTTTGTTTGCGTGAATTACAGGCGGCAATTGCAGTTTCTGCTACCGCTAGTTGGGAACAACGCTATCTTTTGGCATTTCTGGTGCATTGGGTTGCGCAACATACTGATGCAACGCTTGATGAAATTCCTTTTTGGCTTAAACAAACCTTTAGTGACACCAACCAGTTGCTTAATGATCTTGCAGTTCAACCTACAACCTGTACTGAACGCCGCTGCCAATTTTATGATCAGTGCCATTTCTTTGCAGCTCAACGCCGAGCTGAACAAGCCGATATTCTTATTATTAATCAAGCAATTTGGCTGAATAGCGCGCCTGATAGTTTAGGCTTTGATGCGCTCATCATTGACGAAGCCCATAATCTGGAAGATATGGCAACCAGTGCCTTCCAACAAGAAGTTGGCGAGCATTCGCTCCGACGATTACTGACAATGCTGTATGTACCAAATACTCGACGGGGTTTAATGGCTCAATTAGCCAACCAAGCCTTGCCACCAGAGACTCGGAGCCAAATTAAAAAAATTCAGCAAGCTGTTGGCCAAGCTTTACGGCTTATTCAAGAATTGCGTAGCGTCTTGGCAACATTTGTATTGGCGTGTGATGAGACCTTTGATCCGCTTCAAGGTGCACGATTAAGACTTTCAGGTGCACCCGCCCGAATTTATCCAGTTGCATGGTTAAAGGTTCAGCAAGCTTTAGATCAACTTTGGAAGGGCTATCTTAACCCACTCATTACGGAATTAGCTGCCATTACTCCATGGGTTCATGTTCAAAATGAGATATTAGGCCTGAAATTGGCTGCTGTTCAGACGGAACTATGTAATCAACAAAGCCTGCTCGCAACCATGCTTCAAGCACGATTTACTAACCAGATTATATGGATTGCAGTCCAGACGCATGAAGCAAATGCCCATTGGGCTTTTTGTACTGCGCCCTTGTCGGTCGCTGAAGAGCTTGCTGGGCGCTATAAACAGCTGCGTTCAGTCATTCTTACTTCCGCTACATTAACCACGGGACCCCATGATTTCAGTTTCTTTGTCGAGCGACTTGGGCTTGCTAGTAGCTTAACTGCCGCTCAATCCATGATCCTTGCTGGGGCACTACCTTATCAAGAGCATGTGGTTTTAGGGCTTCCGGCCTACTTAAACTATACTCCCGCCCGGATAACGCAAACCAGTTTTGTTGAAGAACTCGCTGCCGAGTTGCAATTGCTCTTAACCTTCACCGATGGTCGAGCATTAATGCTATTTACATCGCGTCAGCGGCTTGAACACGTTTACCAACACAATGGGCTTATGCTTGAGACTCAAGGAATTCCAGTTTTTGCTCAGCGCCCAAGTGGATCACGCCAAGCGCTGATTGATGATTTTAAAGCCCATGGCAATGCGGTGCTCTATGGATTAAAAAGCTTCTGGGAGGGAGTTGATGTACCTGGAACGGCTCTTTCATTCGTGATAATGGAAAAACTTCCCTATCCTGCATTTAATGACCCAATTCATGCTGCTCGGCGTGAGGCTATTGCTCGTCAAAATGGCCGTGAATTTCAAGAATATCTTTTTCCCTTGATGGTTTTGCAGTTCAAACAAGGCTTTGGCCGGTTGTTGCGTACCCCAACTGATCGTGGGGCAGTCATCTTGTATGATAAGCGGATTGGGCGAAAAAGCTATCTACCGCTCTTGCTGGGCGCATTACCAGGCTACCAGCCCCGTGACCTAGTAGCAGAGCAATCCAGACGTGCGTTTTATACAATGCTTGCGAATCGGCTGCCCGATATCCTTAATCTGGCGGAAAAAGCTGATTTTCTAGCTACAGTGCCCGATATTCTATTGACTGATCTTGAGGCGTTGATTGAACGGCTTGGAATTCCCGATCCATTGACTGAGGAAGACTATGATGACTGGCGACCTCAAATACTTGATGCTTTACAAGCACTTTATGGGTTTGCGGCATTTCGTTCAACTGAACAAGAAGCTGCTTTTCGGGCCATGCTTACTGGCCGTGATGTGATGGCAGTATTACCTACTGGAGCGGGCAAATCAATTTGTTTCCAATTGCCAGCATTGTTGCGCCAAGGTACAACCATCATTTGTTCACCACTTATTGCCTTGATGAAAGATCAAGTTGATAAGCTGTATGAGAAGCGCATTGAAGTTGTCGCGGCGCTGATGAGTGGTCAGAATGCTGCTGATCGCGAAGAAATACTAGCCCGATTACGCGCGGGTCGCTTGCGCTTGTTGTATCTTGCCCCAGAACGTCTCCGTGATCCCGTTGTGCTTGCTGCATTAGCAAGTGCTTCGATTCGCCAAATCGTTGCCGATGAAGCCCATTGTATTGCCCTTTGGGGGCCAAGTTTTCGCCCTGACTTCTTAATGTTGCCACAGATATATCAGCAATTACAAGCACGTCCCCCGATTGCCGCTTTTACTGCCACTGCAACGACAGGAATTACTGAAGCAATTATCTCTGCACTTGAAATGGCTGAGCCAATTATTGTTCGATCGTCAATTGATCGGCCAGAACTGCGTCTGGTCATCATTGACCGCAATCATCGCTATCACCCAATTCGTTCAAAAACCGATCAAATTCGCCAACTTTTATTGTTAGTCCAAACTGCCGTCCAGCGCAACGAAGCAATGCTTATTTATGTTTCAACCGTCAAAGAAGCCGAATATTTGGCCCGCCTACTGCAAGTTGCAGGAATTGCCGCGCGCGCATATCACGGACGGATGGATATTCAAGAGCGTACAATCATTAGTGAACAGTTTATGGACGATCTCTTAACAATTATCGTTTGTACTAAAGCATTTGGTATGGGAATTGATAAACCAGACATTCGTTATGTTGTTCATTTCAATATGCCTGGCGATCTTGAATCGTACTTCCAAGAAATTGGCAGGGCTGGGCGTGATGGCAAACCAGCCTATGCCGTAATGCTCTATCATCCTTCAGATAGGCGGATTCATGAGTTTTTTATTGCGCAAAGCCAACCTGATAGTCTCTTGCTTGCTCAATTGTGGGCTTGGATGCGTAGCCAACCACCTGAGTGGATCTTAAATCCTCAGCAAGTATGCGAGGATTTTGAAATTGATGAGCTTGAATTACGCAGGATGTTGTATCTCTTAGAACAAAGCAAGCTGATTCGGCGTGGTGCCGATGTAACTATCCGTGGCAGTCTAACCCTCTTGGGTGATTGGCAGGGCCTGATTGCTCGTTACTCTGGGGATCGCAGGATGTTGCTTGAAAAACTGGCCAATTTGCTACCGCAGCATGGGTGGCTTCGTAATGAACTTCATCTAGCGGATCTTGCAGCTGAACTTGGGGTTGGAATTGTGCCATTTGAAGCGTGGTTAATTGAGGGTGCTTTGCACGGTTATTGGATTTATCGGCCTTGGGAAAAAGGCTATCATATTACGCGATTCGTTGATAGCGACACCCTATTACCAAGGATTGATCAGGCTACGGTTCAACACCAACAAGCAAAGCTACAACAAATGCAGCATTTTGTTCGTGATTCCCAATGTCGTTGGCAAGCATTACGGCTCTATTTTGGCGAAGCTTGTGGACTTCCATGCAATACGTGTGATCGCTGTACTCCCGAACAGTATTATCCTTGGAGCAATAAAACCAGCCGTGACGTGCCTGATGTTAGCGATTTTCTTGATCTTGCTGGCAGTATCATTGCGGTAGTTTGGTGGAATGAACGCCGGATGCATGAAGGGAAGAATCCATTTGGCAGTAAGGCGATTCTTCAGCTTTTGCGTGGCGATGAATATCGCTTGATGTATCGTTATCCAGCAGGCCCGGCTGCTGATGCTCGACGTAATGCACTTCGTAGTTGTCCATATTGGGGTGTTTGTCGCACCTTGCGCCGTTCGACCCGCGAACTTCAGGCCCTGCTCGATCGGTTGATCCGAGAGGACTATATATCAATAGGAACAGCGGTACTTGACGAAGATCGTAGTTATGAGTATCTTGCCCTTACTCCTAAGGGGCAAACGCAACGCCTCAGTGCCACTCGTCTTGAGTGGGACGCTGCATCCAGTTGATGTATGAGAGAACACCTATGGCAAGCGAACTCTTTGACCAATGGACGACCAATGCTTATCGGGCGGATACCTTAGGCATCATTAGTGCTCTGCTCCACGGCTATTCTGGTGGGATTACCATTGTGCGTGAAATGGCCCAAAATGCCGATGATGTGCCTGGCGATGGCCAACGCTGGCTCGAATTTCACTTCAATGATCAGTCGCTTGTCATTCGCAACAATACGACTTTTCGTCCGATTGATTTTGATAATATTAAAAATATTGCCCGTGGTGGCAAGCGTTCGGAGCAGCGGAATACCATTGGGATGTTTGGGGTTGGATTTGTATCGGTCTATCAATTAACCGATACACCTATTTTGCGTTCAAGTGGTCAAGAACTTTGTTTCGTACCTGAACATGGTCACGTGTTGGAGCGTCCAAGTCAGGTCGTTGATGTTACCGAGTTCGATTTGCCCTATCGTCGTCATCCTACAAGCACAAGCGATCGCTTGGGAATGCCCGCAGTTACTGAGCTGGCGCTCCAAGAAATTCAGACTGCCCTTGCTGATGAGGCTTATCGGCTATTATTTTTCTTGCGGCGGTTAAGCAAAATTTCAATGTATCGTAATAATCAGCCGATCTGTATTGTTGAGCGGCAGATTATTGCCGCCGCCACGCCGAATGATCCCGATGAGCTTATCATTACCCGTCAGCACCATGATGCAGTTGAGCAACATCGCTGGTTACGCTATCACGGCCAAGTGCGAGTCGCTGCGCCCCGTCGTCCTGATGGCTCGCCAGCCAAAGATGCGCAGGTGCAAATTGTCATCCCCGACCAACATGTGCCTGATGTGATTTGGAGGGATCTAATTCCAGGTCGGCTGTACAATTATTTGCCCACCGAAATTGAAACTGACTTGCCATTTCAAATCAATGGCGACTTTTATCCTTCAACTGACCGCAAACATATTGATCAAGATCATGCCAATCATCGCGATTGGAATAACTCGGTCTTTAAAGGTTTAGGTGAATGTCTTGCTGCCGCCTTACCTTCACTGCTTCAGCATTTTGCCGATGTGCCGCTTAAACTCTATCAACGCTTACCAATTAATAAAGCAGCCAGTAATCTGGTTAAGCCAATTATCAATTGTTTCTTTGATGCAGCTGCCAAACTACCAATTTTTTATGCTAATGACAAATGGCAGATTGCAGCTAAGGTGCGCTGGGCCCAAAAAGAACTGCACTCTATCGCCAAGCAAGTTGACCTACGTTTGATGGATGCTGAACTCCAATCGGCGGCGTGGGGATTAATTCTACGGGCGAATGTGCCCGAATACACCCTGCGCGATTTTCTTAAACGTGTTAGCATCGAAATTGCGGCGGGGTCGAAATTAGCGGCTGGACCAGCCTATCTCCAAAATCGTGCTCAATTAGCGACAATTTATACGATGCTGGAGAAGGATTTTGCTCGCCCCGATCAGGCTGAAATTGAATCAACGCCCCTCTTTATTGATCAGTTTGATCAGATGTGGCCAGCTAACGCTTGCGTATGGACAAACCAAGCCGTAATTCGGCAAAATCTCCATGCGAGTGGTTTGCACTTTTGGGATGTTCCAGCCGATACATATCCACGTTTAAAGGCCGCGCTTGCCGATTTTGAGTTAGCTCATGTATGGAGAATTCTGCGCACGCAACTTAATAAGAGTATGCCGCTCAGTGAAGCCCCACCATGGCTCAATACCCGCCAGAAACTTTATACCCTCTATAAAACAATTCGCGAAACCCGCGAACACGTTTCCCAACATGATACTCAAGGTTTACACCTTTGTCTTAATCGAACAGATTGGCTTTGTTTAGCCAATACCCTACGCATGCCGCATGATGAGCCAATTATTTATGATTTGTTTGCCGATGACCCCGATGCCCCATTAGTAGCCCGCGCAACGTGGGAAGAGAAGCCGTATCGTGGGTTGTATGAGGATTTTGGGGTTGGAGTGTTTGATTATGAGCTAGTGCTCAAACGCCTCGAAAAAGTTATTCGGGTCGAATCAGCATTAGCCGACGCGCATCCACTTATTAATAGCCGTGAAAAAGCTCTCAGGTTATATCGTTATTTATCACGCCACCGCGAAGAATTTCAGCCTAAAAATATAGAATTATTACGTCATCGATTACCGCTCTGGCTGGCCCACGATCAATCGTTCCATTTTGCCGAACATGTTTCATTGCCAGCAAGTAACAATAGCTGGCCCGAATTTATTAAAATCGATGCTGTGCTTGATATCCCAACTAGTGCTGGCTTAGATCCGTTTTTTGCCGATACCTTAGAGCTGAAACGGCTTGATACAGCCCGTTTTATTACGCATCATTTGCTACCACAATATGCAACATTGCAGCAGTCAGAGCAAGGTTTGGCTTTAAAGTTTCTCCGCACAGAGATCGAATTAATCCGTAGTAATCCAGGGCTGCTTGAGGCAATTCAGCAGACCGCCCTCATTTATGGCGATGATGAAAGGTTGTATAAACCGCGTGAGCTTTGCTTTCCACGAACCCGTTTGCGGAGTGTTTTTCCTGATTATTTTCATGTACCGCACCAAATGTATGCAGCCCCGCTCAATGCAGAAACCCATTGGGTATGGGAACCATTATTCATGGTGCTTGGAGTTCATCGAGTTGCCCCAGCCAATGTAGTTTTCGATGAAGTTCAACGGCTGACAACTGGTGGGATGCTGCCACGGCATCAACGGGATGCAATTGAAAAAATTTTTCGCTACTTAGAAGAGTATTGGCATTTTTATCAGACAACAACCTTATCCAAACGACTTGCTGAACGTGCTTGGCTCCCAGCTTTGGATGACCAAGAGCATTGGTATAAACCCAAAGATCTGTATGACATTACCCAAAAAGCATTGGTCGATCAAGTAGCCCATATTTTGGGTTTCAACCAAGCTATTCGCCCCCGCAAAGACATTGCCGAAGCACTTGGTTTGCACCCATCTCCTAGCCGTGCCTTAGTTGTAAAGCAATTGCTGGCCTTAAAGGATGCGAATAAACCAGCCGCAGACCAATTATATGCGTATCTAATTAACGCTACTGATGAAGAACTTAAACCTCTGCACCATAAACCTATTATCTGGGATGAGCAAAAAAGAATCTATCGCAAAGCTAGTCATATCCTTTTAGGTAACTATCAAGCCGATTTTGGGGCATATCGTGGCTATCTCACCAGTGGCAATAGCCAACAATTGCTGCGTCGCTTAGGTGCTAATTCTACCCCAAGCGATCACGATTATATCGAGTTGATTGAGCAAATTAGCACAGCTTTTCGTATGCGTGAAGTTCCCCAAGAAGAACAACGCTTATTGATGAATGCCTATGAACGGCTTCGGAATGCAGAACCAGCTTTACTGGAACCACTCAAGCAGCTACCCTGCATTCTAAGCAAAACAGGTGATACAGTTCCCTTACTTTGCTTGCCAAATTATGCTATTTTTCAGCCAACTGAACGGTTTATGCAACTCTTCCCAAACTTACCGATAGCTAGTTACACTCCCGATGGCGAAGAGTTGCTGCGTAAGCTAGGGGTTCAAGCAATTGAGCAAGTTCGCCAAGTTGAGTTTCAACTCCAGCCAAAACATACGCATCCATACCCATTTTTACCAGAAATCAGTCGGCTCAACTATGCTCTGACGCGCTTATTTCATCATTATGGTTTACTTGCCCAAGTAGAAGCAAAAATTGCCGAACTTCAAGTAATTAAAGCTTATCTTGAACCTTCAATTCAGGTCGTTTATACCGTTAAGCTGGCCGAACAAACCTATGTTAGTAAAAAAATCACTGAGCCTTCACTCTATAAACGCGATGCCCAAACCGCTTATATCTATCTTGAACAAGGTTTAGATCAGCAGCAAAAGACCAAGGCCTTAGCTCAAGCACTGCTCCAAGTATTGCAGATTCCAGTCTTACTCGTGTTATTGAAAGAGTTGCTCGCCGATCCTCAGAATTGGGTCCAGATTCTTGATGAGAATAATGTAAAACCATTACCACCAGAAATTCATTTTGAATTACCTGAGACAAATATTGAAGAATTTCAGCTTGGCGAGCAATATCCAGAGCTTTCAGCCAACTCTCATGAGGCCCTACTGCCCAGCACGAGTTATCCCATGCCAGAACCGCAGAAACCTGAGCCGTTTGCAGATTCTCGTTCTAAGGATGTACTCACTGAGCCAAATGCTAAAGCGAGTGCTGTATTTAACGCCTCATCGGCATTAACAGGATTAGGGCTTGAGCATGAAACGCTAAGCAAAAAAGCCCAACGTAGTACTGGTTCGCTATCCAATGGCACTAAAAATAACCTAATCCAGCCGAAAAATGAGACTACGCCTGTTAGTCCACTGAAAATACCCATACCATTACCTGCGATTAATCAATCCAACAAGGTTATTCCGCCGTTTATTGGCCGGAATAAATTAAGTAGCCCTGCAATTCAGACCGATATCGATGGCTTGAAAGATCGAGTTCGCACCTTTATAGAGCAACAAGGGCTTGATCTCGATACTTCAGTTTCCCCCGCCAGGCCTCAATTGCCAACCAAACGTGTTTCAACCAAACCAGCCGAGCCACAATTGGCCAATGTAGCTCAATTTACCTTGTCGTTTAGCGAAGTCTCACAAGGCTTTTTACGTTTATCAGCCAAGGCCCGCGAGCTTTTTCTGCATAAACCAGCATTTGTGCATTGTACAACAGACTTTGATCAGCACTTTGATCTGTATTTCGCTTGGCAACGTGATATGCCAATTGCCTATAATCAAGCTGAATTAAGTGGATTTTTTGCCGAACAACAAATTCCAGCAGGTGGGATTGTCTATCTTGAATTAATTCATGGCGATAGCTACCGACTTTATTACAATCAAGTGCCGCATAGCGTGCCTGAAGTACGAATTGCAATTAGTGAGCAGGGGGTGGTTTCTTATGAAATTATTGATGAGGTTATGGTTCATTGTGAAACTAATGAAGCAATTTATCGTGCTGAAAAACGCCATGAAGATCAAATCGCACTTTGGCTAGAAGCAGTTGGTAAGAAATCAATTGAGGAAACCCTCTGTGATTTATTATTGGTTTCTCCCGATGGTTGGTTGCATGAGACCGACTTAAAAGCAATGATTGGTGCTGAACGGATGGTTGCAGCCTCAACCGTTGAACAAACGTTGCATAAACAACCTTGGTTTGTATCTGATGCCAATGGTTTTTGGCGGCTTGACCCAAAATCTTTACTTGCTTCACATAACGATGTTTCACAAAAATGGCTTAACCTTAGCCAGAAATTAATTGCTAGTGATGATCAACAGCTGCTTATTGGGCTTGATCCGCTATTGCGAATGTTACACGAGTTGCGCCAACGTTTATTAGCACTAGAATCGCAGCAATTAAAACAGGTTGTAGCGGTTGATGATCAACTTCAAGATCTGATCAGTTTGTTGAATGCTGATCCTTACAACCAAATTGCAGAACAGTCTTTGCTTGAAGAACTACAGCACTATATTGCTGATGAAACGATTGATCTATTAAATAATTCTACGTTACGTGGTTGGTTTGAAACAGCGAATCAGGAAGTTTGGCGGCTGAGTATCCGTCCGTTACTGAACAAAGAATTGCAAATCCTCCGTCGCAATGATCAGTATGAACGAGCTGCCGAATTGGCTCAGTGCTGGGCAGATTTTGATCGTAGCCATGGCCAATCAATTGAAACCTTGGTCAGTGAAGCTCAAGCGTGGCGTAGGATTAACGAGCATAAAACGGTAGATACCATTATGCAGGCGATTGAGCAAGCACCAAATTTGATTAAGCTCCGAGAAGAACTTCATATTATGCTTCAGGCAGAATTACAACGACATACTATCGATTATTGGCTTCAGCATTCAACGCCAATTCAAGCAGTAATGGCATTATTCGCTTATGTGCAGGTATTTGAGCCAGCTCGGGATAGTCTTGCGCGCGAAGACCAAAAAGCATTTGATCGAACAGTCCAACTTCAAGCTAAGCAGCTAGCTGCGCAACTTACTGATTCGTATGATCGAATGGTATTGGCACTGTCGCTGGCGCAAACAATTAAATTGCCGTTGCCAGAATCACACCTTGCTGATCTTGTTAATTATCTAAAGCGAGCTGATGTAGGGTCAATTGATACCTTACTTATTGGGTTAAAAGCTTGGAATCTTTGTCAATCTGTGGATTATTTGCATAATGACATTGCTGATAGCTTGGCTCGTTGTCATAGTGTCCATAGAATTTGGGAGTTAGCTAATAATCAACCATGGAAAGCAGCATTATCAGCAGCGCAAAAAAAGCAACTCCATCAGGGATGGGAACAACATCGGGCTAGTCAATTACAGCGTGAAGAGCTTTTCCTAACGCAGCTTCACGGCTATACTTCTGCATTGGGTCAACTCCTGAATCAAGATCGTTTGGGTCTACAAACAAAAGTTCAGCGCGATATTCAAAATCTGCTTGCAAGCAGTGCTGGCTAGTTAAATAATTATTGCTGTCATCAGTGCTCGCAGCATGCAGGGGTTTTTGGGCGCTGTTAATGAGTAACCAATGCGATAAGAAGAGTAGCTAAATTTTCTATTCTTCTTGGCCTGCGTGGTTTAAAAACCTACTCATGCAGGAAAAATTTGGCCTTGATCGACATTCATGCGGGTAATTTGGCTCAAAAAGCTAGGCGAAAAATCATCAAGATCGGTTGCTGTGATTAAAATTTGTTGCTGAGGTCGCACAATCGTGGTCAATAAATGCTCGCGCCGTTTTTGATCAAGCTCCGAGAGCAAATCATCAAGCAGCAATACTGGCCGATCGCCAGTTCGGGCATGCATCAACTCGGCTTCGGCTAGGCGTAAGGCCAAAGTTGAGGCCCGTTGCTGACCACGCGAGCCAAAACTGCCAACTTCGCGCTCGGCCAATTGAATCGAGAGATCATCCCGATGCGGGCCGATCAAGGTCACGCCGCGCTCACGCTCCTCGCGGCGTAATTCCTTCAACGCTGCCAGAAAACTTGGTAAATCGTGGGCTGGCGTGGTATCCAAATAGGTCAAGCGCAAGGCCAAATCGCTGCCGCTAATGTCTGCATACAAGCGTTGCGCCAGATTATCCAGATCGGTAACGGCGCGGCGGCGTTCGCGTAACACATACACGCCTGCTTTGGCCAGCTCCTCATCCCAAAATGTCAAATCTTGTTCGCTGGCGGCGCGGCCCCGCTCGCGGCTGGAACGCAACAAGCCATTGCGCTGGGTCAACACTTGGTTGTAGCGCGAAAGTGCGCGCACATAGCGGCCATCAATCTGCGAAAGCGTGACATCAAGGTAGCGCCGGCGTTCAGCAGGTGCACCAGTGACCAGCTCCAAATCTTGGGGCGCGAACATCACCACCCGTAATTGACCGATTAAATCGAGTGCGCGACGGGCAATTTTATTGATACGAATCGTTTTGCTGGTGGTTGGCAATAAATCGCCATCTGCGCCAAATTTGCGTTGCAGCACAATCTCAATTGTTTGCATTTCGGCCTCTGGTTGGGGTTGCAAGCTGGCTGCCAAACGAGCGAATGGCGCTAAACCAAGGTCGCCGGTTGCTTCAAGCGCAATCAATTCGCGTTCGGCAGAGGCGCGAAGTGAGCGAGTTGTGGCCAAATAGTATAATGCTTCGAGAATTGTGGTTTTGCCCGCTGCATTGGCCCCATAAAACAAGCATACACCAGGTGGTAAGGCTAAAATGAGGCTACGATAAATTCGAAAGTCTTGAAGCTGCAGGCGTGAAACATACATACACGGTCACTCAAACGCTAAAATGCAAACAATAGAGCTATTTTAAACCCAAACCTGATTAATAAAAAGTCAAATATGGGCTTTGTGGGCAAGGATGCGCAATGGATTCAATTAATCGGTTAATTACTGGCTTTGCTGGGCATTGGTCGGTTGATTTTCGCAGCAGTAATGGCGCGGTGTATTATCACTATCAAGCAACGCACCAGCTTCCTGCTGCTAGTTTGATTAAACTATTCTTGGCGTGGCAATGGTATACAACCAATCAGCCTGTTTGCAACGTATTGATTAGTGAGCCAATGATTGTTGATTGGGATGGGTCGCTGGCCCATGATCTTGGCATAATGCTTGCCAGCGATCAGCTCATCCAGCGCATGCTCAATCAATCAGAAAATAACGCCACCAATCTCATTTTGGCGCAGCTTGGTGGGATTAATGCTGCAAACATGTGGTTGCAGCAACATGGCTATCAGGCAACGAGCTGGGGCCGCGTGATGCTCGATTTTCAAGCTCGTCAACATGGTTTTGACAACTATACTAGTGCCCAAGAGGTAACTCGGCTGTTGCATACCATGACCACTACGGTGGGCAAAGGGGGATTAATGGCTAGTACCCTCGTAAAGAGCCTCGTTAACTCAGCAAGTGACGATAAAATAGTAGCAGGCCTACCACCAACTGTCGTATGTGCCCACAAATCGGGGGAGCTTGACGATGTTGAACACGATGCAGCCTTGATCTATAGCGCTGACACATGGGATAGTTTGGTGATTATGGCCGCAGCCGTCCCCGACCCAAGCCTAGCTCGGCAGCAGATTCGCGAACTTACCAGCGAGCTATGGCACAATAAAAACCTGCTCCACCCCACGGGTGAGGCAGGTATGATAGATAGCTGACCGCGTGGCGCTTGGCCTATTGCGGGCCGTAAATATCAAGCGCAATATTATTGCGATTGTTGGGATCGATTTTGATTGGCAAGACTGCGCCAGGTTGAAACTGAGGAATTGAAATCATCGGAATAACGGCCTTGGTTTCGGTCTGATATTGGCCTAAAGGGCCATTGATTTCCAAGACTAAGCCAATTTGAGGATTGCGATTGATTCGCAGACCAGTTTGATAGACATTAATAATCCTTGCTTGGCCAGGCAACCCTTGTTGTAATAATTTTTTATTTGGGCCAAATGCCCGTGGGAGGATAATAATTAAGACAAAAGCAAACACGAAACTGCCAATCATCCAAAGCATACTCGAACTCATGATGTCACTACCTAGGTTCTGCATACCTACCTCCGTAATCAAAAAGTACTAACAATACCAGTATCGTTATGTACGTGCTAAAGATTAAAAATGTCGCAGCTAGCTAGCTATTGGATGCTTCATGATCAGCAAACGTCGAGGATGAATTTTTTTTGCTGGTAGGGTTTGATTGACGCTCTTTACATTGATTTTAGCAATACGGTATACTAATCAGAATTGTATACCTGCGCAGGGACTATTCCATGCTGAATGCGCCGTCTGTTGCATCATCGCTTGATCCTGAAGTTTCCCCACCGATTGTTCGTGTGCCCGGTTTAGTTGGGCTGCCGTTTTTACAGCATGGTTTTTCAACCCGAACCTGTGGCAATCTGGCGACTCGTTATGGCCCACCAGCAGAAGTTGGCGCAGCGCGGCGGACGTTTGCGCGAGTTGCTGGGATTGATGCCAGCCGCGTGGCTCACTTTGCGCTAACCCATAGCTCACGGGTTGGCTTAGTTAGCGATCCCGATTGCATGGCGATCGATAGCACGCCGCATCGTATCTCGGTGCGTGGTTTGTTGGCCGATGCCTCGCCGCGTGACCTTAGTTTTATCAATGCGCAGGGAATTCCCAATCAACAAGGGGTTGATAGCCTGATTACGACCACACGCAATTTGGCCTTGTTTATGGTGGTTGGCGATGCAGCGCCGGTGATTATTACCACGCGCCAAGGCAAAGCGGTGGCGCTCGTCAACATGGGTTTGGTGGGCACAGTCAACAACATTTTAGCCCACACGATTGAGGCGTTGTGCCATTTGGTGGCTTGTCAGCCAAGCGATTTAATTGTAGGCATCGGCCCTACTGTTGGCCCTTGCTGCTATGCTTTGGCTCAGTCGCTCACTTGGGCTCAAGTTGTTTCGCCTGCCTTTTTTCAACAGCACGGCCCCAACGCCCCGGGCATTATCATCCGCGATGAGCAATATTTCTTCGATTTGCCGCGCATGATTGGCTTTTTGCTTGAGCAAGAGGGCGTGCAAAGTGCCAATATTCACTCAATTGATCGTTGCACTGCCTGCCCCGATACGGCTTTTTTTGGCCATTATGCTGGCGTGGCTGGGCGCTTTGGAGCTTTAGTCGCTTTGCGTTAGGGCAAATAGGCTGCAAACAAGCCCAAAACTAATTCTGGCCGAAATAATAACGGGGCCGGAATAATCGTCCAACTCAGGGTCCAAATAATTTGACGATAGCTTGAACGCCGCAACCAAGCCCGCAACCTGCGCTGGCGCTCCAAACTGGTAGCCGCAATTTGAACCACAAAATAGCCAGTTGGCCAGCCCCAACCACCAGCCGCCGGATAGCTCAGCAGCAATTCATGCAATAGGCCAGAAACAATAAAAACCATCGCTGCCGCCCAGCGTGAGCCAATGATTGGCTTCAATGGCTGCCAAACCACCACACTCAACACCTCGTGGACTGCCATATTCCAGCGCTTGCCCCACCACTCGCTTACCGAGCGCGCATAGATTGGCGCTAAAAATAAGGGCTGCATCTGCCAGCCAAAGGCCTGCCAAATAGCCAAATAGACCCGCGTAACCCCAAAAAATAAGCTGACGACTACACCAACCAAGGCCAGCCAACAGCGCCATAACAGCCATAAGCCAACCGTTGGCGTTGGCCAAAACCATGCAACCAACCCAATCACTCCGCCAAACCCCAACCACAATGCACCATGGGCCAGATTTTTGCGCCAAGCGAGATCAGGCTGGCGTGGCAAGAACCATGGCTCAAGCTGCATGCCCAGCCAAAAAATAAATCCCAAGCTGCGCCAAAAGCCAAGTTGCTTGGTTTGCGAATGTGGGCTGTAGAGCAAGCGCCAACCTTTAAACGCCAGATAGGTTGGAACCCAGATTGCGATAATGCGGCCCCAAAGCGGCCAAGGCTGACTGAGCCAAAGCCCATTGCCGATGGCCAAGAGGGCTAAAAACCAAGCTGCCCAGCGTCGTTGCTGAGCATCTCGGAGATACTGGGGCAGGCTCAAAAGTGCCAAACCAGTGCTAATCAAAAGGCTAATTAACCACACAACCCTCATCGAGCGTCGTTGCCTTGCAGTGGCTCAAGCTGAACGATAGCGTGACGCAATTGGGCCATATAATCCATTTCTTCAAGGTCGAGGTTGGCGCGTTCGACCGCCAATTGGATTAAGCTAACCAAGCCGCGCTCAGGATCGTTGACTTTGCGTTCCCATTGGGCACTGGTCAGGCCACGCAACAAGCCCAAGCTGGTTTCGCGAATATCCATAAAACTGCCAAGCTCCTCGGCTGGGTTGAGCACAAACGCCTTGGGATAGCGATTGAAAATCGTATTCAACGTGGGGTTTTCAGTTTTCAGGGCTTGCTCAACCACAGCGATTAATTCGACTTCGCCGCGGCGCAGGCTGGAAAGGACTTGGGCTAATGAACGAGCAAAACCTTGAGGTCGCTCTTGTTGAACATCAGGCTGTAAGCCAAAAACCCGCAAGCGCACGTTATCGAGCGTGCTGGCCATCACTGATAAAGCCCATAGTTCGTTATGAACTGGATCGTAAACATCGGAATGTGCCATGATCAAATATCCCCTTAATTGGCAATCGACATGCACTGCTAAGTATAGCAAAGAGTTGCTATCAGGTAGCGGATTTAGATGATTATGCTGGTTCGTTTTGGATGTTTAGAGTGATTTGAATCTTTTCGCCACCCTTTCGTCCCGCCACCGGCGGGAGACGCAGGGGGTTTTCATCCCCCTGCACCCCCAAATATTTCTTCGTGGACTGTTATTAGACTTCAATTGAACCAACCATTTGCTTGGATAGTTTCTTGATCTGACCGAATGACTTCGCTGAAACTACTTGCCGCGCAGCTTAAAAAACTGTATCATACGCCTAGATTCCACTACAGTGCATTTATGGGAGCCTTCATGCAGGTTTTTGTCCACCTCGATGAATTATTAACGCCAGCCTTGCTTCAACAACATCAACGCCATATCGTTGATTTTTTGGAGATGGAAGGCATCGCGCCTGAAGCCGAGGTTGGGCGCACCAAAGTCAGTGAACGCGCCGCCAAAGAATTACTCGCCGAACTCGCCCATGATCTCGATCAAACACCAGAAGATCAGTAAAACACGCTGATCCTGCGTTCTAGCCACCGATCGTCAATGGCCGTTGCCAGCTGGCAATGATTTAACATCAGCTGTATAGCCCCAATATCCTTGCTAACCACAGACGTTGTCGTTCGCCGTTGAATTGCTGCAAAGGTCTATGGAGGTAGCCCATGTCGTTTCGTAACCTTGGTGAGTTGTTTCGCGAGCGTTCCCAAACCTTTGCCCATCTCAACCGCTGGCGAACTAGGCGCAATGGCGAATGGTTGACTTGCACCAACGCCGAACATCAACGCCATGTCTATCAACTGATGGCTGGGTTTCAAGCGTTGGGGCTGCAAAAAGGCGATCGGGTGGGGATTATGGCCAACACCAGTGTCGATTGGCTTGAATCGGATTGGGCGCTGGTTTGTTCTGGGGCTGTGCCAGTTTCAATTTATCCCTCACTGCTGGCCGATACCGTGGCCTTTATTGCCCAAGATGCTGAACTTAAATTCCTGCTGATTGAAAATCGCGAACAATACGATAAATTGCAAGCAGTCCGCTCGCAACTTGAGCATATCGAGCGAGTAATTATTTTTGATGGCCGCGATTTGCCCAGCGACGACCCTTGGATTTTATCGCTCACTAGTTTGCGCCGCATGGCAACCAACGATTCAACCGCCCAAGAGGTTTTTGCTGCCACCTGCGCCCAACAGATTGAGCCTGAAGATCTGGCGACGATCGTTTATACCTCGGGCACGACTGGCAATCCCAAGGGGGCAATGTTAGCCCATCGCGCTTTGCTCGGTGAGTTAAACGCCATTCGCACTACGATGGGCATGAAGGTCGGCGAAGATGATGTGTTGTTTTTGCCAGCAGCGCATATTTTTGGCCGCTTGCAGCATATGTGCGGGGTGGATAACGGTCTCAATACGGCAATCATCGAATCGATTAAACAAGTGCTTGACGATGTGCAAGCAATCAAACCAACCTTCTTTTTCAGCGTCCCCCGCATGTACGAAAAGATTTTTAGCACCGCCCAAGCGCGCGCCGAAGCTAGCCCGATTCGCAAGCGGATTTTTGCTTGGGCCATCAAGATCGCGCGCCAACAAAGTGGCTACAAAGCCCAAAAAGCTGCTGCGCCTGCCAGCTTCAAGCTAAAATATGGCTTGGCTGATCGCTTGGTGTTTAAGAAGGTTCGTAGTTTGCTTGGCGGTAATATTCGCTATGCGATTACTGGCGGCGCGCCGCTCGACATCGAAATTTTGGAATTTTTCAATGGCGCTGGGGTCTTGTTGCTTGAAGGCTGGGGCTTGACCGAGACCTCTGCCGCCGTAACCGCCAATCGCCCAGACGATTATCGGCTTGGGACGGTTGGCAAGGTGTTTCCTGGCAACGAACTCAAAATTGCCGCCGATGGCGAGGTGCTAGTGCGCGGCAATTTGGTAATGAGCGGCTACTACAATAATCAGAAAAAAACCGACGAAGCATTAATTAATGGCTGGTTTCACACGGGCGACATTGGCACCATTGATGCTGATGGCTTTTTGAGCATCGTTGATCGCAAAAAAGATTTGCTGATTACTGCATCGGGCAAAAATATTGCGCCGCAAGCAGTCGAAGCTGCCTTTAAAAATAGCCCCTACATCTCGCAATGTGCAGTGTTTGGCGACCGCCGACCCTATTTGGTGGCGCTCTTCACGCTCGATCTGGAAGCAGTGACCGCTTGGGCTAATCGCGAGCATGTGCCGGTTGATGCTAATTTACATAAACATCCCAAATTGCTGGCCGCGATTGAGCACGAAGTCCAAACGATCAACCCAAGCTTGCCTTCGTTCGAGCAAATTAAGGCCTATGAAATTTTGGCCGAAGATTTTACAATTGAAAACGATTTACTTACGCCAACGCTCAAAATTCGTCGCCGCCAAATCTACGACCGTTTTGCCAAAACGTTTGAGCAATTGTACAAACGCTAGAGGATTGTTGTGATTACGATTCAAACCTTGGCCATCGGCCAGCCCCAAACCTACCACGATGAAAAAGGCGCTTGGTCGTCGGCGATTGGCCGCCATGCTGTTGCTACGCCAGTGCGCCTCGAAAGCTTGGGCCATGTTGGCGATGCAGTTGCCGACACCAAAAACCATGGCGGGCCGGATAAAGCTGTGTGTTGCCAGCCAGCCAGCCATTATCCCTTGTGGCAAGCAGAATATGGGCTAGCAGCTGATCACCCGATGTTGCAGCCAAGCGGCATCGGCGAAAACTGGACGCTGAGCAATGCCACTGAGCACGATGTTTGTATTGGCGATGTGTTTAAGGTTGGAAGCGCACTGGTGCAGGTCTGTGCGCCGCGCTACCCGTGCACCAAACAAGATCGCAAACTTGGGCTTGATGGCTTGCAACAACGCACAATCGCCAGCTTGCGCAGCGGCTTTTATCTGCGGGTATTGCAGCCTGGCGAGGTACAAGTTGGCGATTCATTGGAATTAATCGAGCGTCCGCATCCTGAAATTACTGTGCATAAAGTTAACCAACATCTGCACCACGATCGCGATGAAGCCTTTGGGCGTGAGTTGTTGGCCATGCCCGAACTTGCCGCTAGCTGGAAGCGAATTATTCAGATGATTATTCCCAGTTTGGCCTAGATTCCCTCACCCCCAGCCCCTCTCCCACTGGACGCGGGAGAGGGGAGACCCGTTATTAAAGCCCCTCGCCCGCGGGCGGGAGAGGGGTTGGGGTGAGGGGGTTTTAAATTCTATAGCAGTTGCTCAAGCTCGGCGCGCATGGCCACGCGGGCGCTTGCTGGCAAACCAGCGGCGATATGGCCTTGGGCAATTGTCGTTAATTCAGGACTACATTCAGCTTCAGCCAACGCCCGAAAGCCCAAGCGCGCATACAATTCAGCATTCCAAGCAATATCGTTGAAGGTGAGCAAGCTCATGCTGCGATAGCCATGGGCCTTGCCCCACGCTGCGACTGCCGCGATCAATCTGCGGCCTAAGCCACGTTGGCCATGGCTTGGATGCACATCAAGCTCACTGAGATAGACTTCGGCATCGACAATTTTGGCCAATGCAAAGCCAACCGGTGTATCGTGAGCATCGACTGCAACCCAAACCCCATCCCAAGCAAAATAAGCTTGTAAATCGTCGAGGCTTGCTGGCGGCCATGCAGCAATAAAAGCGTGCTGGGTTGGCACAAACAGCTGAGCAGCTGCCACCTCGATTGCTGGCAACAAGCTTAATTCTGCTTGGCTTGGCCGCCGAATTGTATACGTTGGTTGCATTATTAATTCCTCGCTCGGTTACTCTGGAAGCTGCCACAATTGAATCTCATCATACGTTAACACCGCCAATAGTGGCTTCGAAGGATGCCACTCGACAGTAGAAGAATGATCAACTTCGATTGTAGAATAGAGTTCGATTTGTTGGGTGCGATGATTAAGTATGCTAAACAGTGATGGTTTATATAAAACAGTGTAATTGCCATCGGGGCTAATTGCTTGGGTACACCCACTGAATCCTGAGATTGGGACTGTTTTGATAATGCTGTTTTGCCAAATTGTAAGCTTTTCTGCATCGGCTTTAAGATTTCCAACAATTAAATTATGATTTGCTTCAATATCAATTGAATAATATACATCATTAATTAATTTTTGTAATTCCCCTGTTGTTATATTAAAAGTATACACTGCATCGTAACCATTAATGATTAGAATAAATTTATTTGACCATTCAATAGCATTAATAAGCTTGAATTTTTGAGGTAATATTCTGATTAGTTTCCCTTTTTCATTAAAAAGTGTAATTTGATTGTAATAGTTATTAGTATAGGAATAATATTCAACAACAGCTAATTCATTAGTATTTTGATTCCAAAGGAGGTTTTGATAGGTAGAATTCATGCCATTATCAATCCGTTTGATGATTGTGCCATCGGCTGACCATAGAATAAATGTTTCACGATACGACACCGCCAAAATATCCTTCGTTGGATGCCATTCTAGCTTATCGACAATACCGACATCATCAAATTTAATTTCCAGCTGGCGTAAGCATATGCCATCAAGTGAGTAGATCGAAACAATACCTTTTGCTAAACTCAATGGGCTTGTATGGGCAACGGCCAACAAATCACCACGAGCATTCCACGCCATTGTTTTACCACTCTCTGGTAATTTAATCGTATGGACGAGCGTCAGCGTGTCCACAGGCGTAAGCTGCTCCAGGGTAAATGGCCGATTGGCCCAATAGAAATAGCCAGCAGCACTGACCAGCAAGGCCAGCAAAATGCCAAAACTTAACAGGGTTTGCCAACGCGATTTCAGTGGTTTAAGAATTTGCATAGTCTCTCCTACTCAAGCTATTGCTGTACTCTCATTATCTACGATGGATTGAAGCATAAACAAAACTCCTTTGGCAATACAACCAAAGGAGTTGGAAATTGGTTCAAATGCTAGGCGGTTGGAGGGCGGAGATAGGTGCGATCTTGCAGGTTGGCTAGCTCGGTTTCTTCAGTCTCGTCATCGTCGTCTAGCTCGGGCATTGGAGCTTGAAAGCTGTGTAGCGCATCGAGCACTTTGCTGACGTTCTGCATCAGGTCGCGAATTTCTTGGCGTAACTCGTGTTCTTCGTGTAGCGCTTCGCCAAATGGCCACGACTGACGACCAGTTACCGTGCCAACGAAGGCCATATATTCGCCAGTAAAATGCAATTGCACATCAATATCCAGCGGTTGATAATCGAAGGTTTTATCTTTGGTTGCTGCTTGAATAGCTTGGGTCAATTGTGGAATATTGACCACATTAAAGCGCTGTTCCTCGGTCAGAGGAATTGCATAATTCAAATCAAAATCGAGATCAACGTTGTAGGCACAGCCTTCAATTGCGTGCAAACATGGCTCATCAGTATCGTGATACAAGGCACAGATTGCATCGCTGCCCATCACCGAAATCGCGGTTAGCGCTGCATCCCAAGTAAAGCTAATGGTCGCAACAACATGTTCCATCTGGGTGTCGCGCTGCTTGGCCGGCTGGCAACTGATGCTCAACGTCCGCGCCAACGAGTGCGGATCTAGCTGTTCTTGCGAAAATTGAATCGCTAACCCTGCTCGCTCCGCCTCGCTAATTAATACCGTAACCACTGCTTCATATGTTAACATCTTCGCTCCTTTCAGCGAGGCTTGTTGTGTCCATGGTCATTATAGCACTGTCAATCATGGCGCAACATTTGACGCTCGTAGGAGATTGTAAATCGCTTAGGCTAAAACTTCAGCTAAAAAACGGTCGGTCACATGCTCCCAACTATATTGTTGAACATGCTGCAAGCCATAATCACGATAGCGTTGTTGTAACTCAGGGTTTTGCAATAGTTCGATAATTGCTTTGGCGATCGCCGCTACATCGCTTGGCCCAACCAAGGTGCCTGCTTGACCATGCGGCACAACTTCGGGAATCGCCGCAGCGTTGGTGCTAACAATCGGCAAGCCGCTGGCCATCGCTTCTAGAAAGACAATGCCAAAGCCTTCTTGGACGCTGGGCAAGCAAAAAATGCTGCTCCGACCATACCACGCTCGCACTTCAGCATCGTCGGCGAGCGCGCCAAGCATGCGTACCGAGGTTTCGAGGTTGTAGGCGCGCACTACGCCGCGCAACAAATCGTGATCAGGTCCATCGCCAATAATCACCAGTTGGGCTTGCGGTACATGCTCAACGACGCTGGCAAAGGCCCGAATCAAATCGATCACATGTTTACGTGGATACTGGCGGGCAACGCACAAAACTGTCCATGGATCGCGCTGGTTGCTCTGGGCTTGCTCCTGCCACAAACTCAAATCGATGCCTTCGGGAACAATCCCAACCTTGCTGGTTGGCACACCATAATGGGCGTGAATCATCTGGCGGCAATATTCGCTAGTTGAAATGACTTTGGGCGCACGCCGTGCATTGAGCATTTCGATGCGCGAGAGCGACCACAACAAGCCACGAATAAAGCCCTGTTCATGGCGCTGCTCCTCGGCAATTACGCCCTTGATGCTACAGGTATAGGGCACATTTAAACGCTGGGCAACCCGCACTCCATCAATATCGAAGCCAACGACTAAATCATAGCTGTGGTTGGCAAGGCGACGGGGCAATTGCCAGTTGTAATATAAACGGCGCATGGTCAAGTTGCGCGGCCAATTACCGACTGGCACAATCCGATCGACAAGGTGACCTCGGGCTTGCAAGGTGCGCGCTAAACCGCCGATTGCCGCCGCCGTGCCACTGCCATCAACCACCGTTTGTAACCACGAATCTAAGAATGCAATTCGCAATTGCTGCATAGCACCTTCATCTATTCAAGGCCAACGCGCTTAATCAATGCCACTTTTCAGCGTTAGCATATAACCAATCAGATCGTTAATATCTTGGGTTGATAATTTTTGGGCATAATCGCGCGGCATAATGCCTTCTTGAAAACCGCCAACCAATTCTTTATCTGGCTCGGTTAGCGAGAGCCGCAGATAATCGATGGCGCTGGTGCCATCTGGGCGTTGGGCGGCGCGATTGCCAATATTCGAGAGATTTTGGCCAATGCCCTGGCCTGCTTCGCCAGCAACGTCGCTATGACAATCGATGCATGCTTCGAGTTGATCGAGCGTAAGCACCTCGGCTCCTTGAAAAATGCGTTTGCCACGCTCTGCATTGCCGACGCTGGTGCTATCGTTGGCAGCACCACAGCCGAGCAACACCACGCCCAGCGCTAGATAGCACAATGTTCGCATTAACGCGCTCCATTATAGGTGATTCGGTAGATCGCACTCGTGCCGAAATCGGCGATATACATGTTGCCATCAGGGCCGGTAATCACATCGATTGGGTAGAGCATGCCATCGGCAAAGGTTGTTGATTTGGCTAAATAATCGCCGTTGCTCGTTTTGCCAACCTCGATATGCACAACCTCGCCCGTCTGCCAGAGCGTCAAAAAGGCGCTATCGCTGTAGATTTGCGGGTATTGGTTGCCGCTGTAGAAGGTTACGCCAGTTGGTACCGAGTGAGCAGGAAAGCTAATCAACGCGCCGCGCGTGCCGCCATCGCTGGGCGGATCGCCAAAATAATAGGGGTAGCCATAGTGCTGGCCTTCGACAAGATAATTAAATTCATCTGGTGGATCGTCGCCCTCAACCGAGCTTGGGCCGTTATCGCCACCAAATAGTGCTCCATCGGCGTTGAAGGCCACATCGAAGACGTTGCCCAAACCACGAGCATACGGGCGCAAATCGGTGCCATCGGGGTTGACCGATAAAATACTGGCGGCTAATTCATTGTCCTCGAATTTACCATCGGTTGTGCTGCCAACCCCAAAATATAAGCGGCCATCGGGGCCAAACGCCAAGCCATTGTTGGAGTGTGGCTGCAACACCATCGAGGGCAAATTATCAACCACAATTCGGCGGCTATCGGCCACGCCATCGCCATCGCTATCGCGCAGGGCCTCGATTTTGCCCGAACTAGCGCAATATAGCTCGCCATCGCGCCAAACTAAGCCAACCAACAACTCAAAATCGCCAGCCCATTTGCTTAAGCTATCGATTTGCTGATCGTTGTTTTGGTCGCGGCCAATCCAGAGATCGCCAGCAATATCGGCAATATACAGCTCATTTTCTGGGCCAAAGGCAATCGCGGTCGGATTATCCATCGTGCCGCTGGCGTAGATGCTCCACTCGAAGCCTTCGGGCAGATTGATTGCGCGCAGCTTGGGGTCGCGTTGGCGTTCGCGCTCAGGAATGCTGGTTTGCCACATCGTATAAAACGCCGGAGCGGCGATTAAGGGCATACCCAAGAGCAAAAAGAGCGCTAAACCACGGCGGCGCAATTGCTGATCGATGCTATAGCGAATCTGGCGTGCTAGCCACCATAAAGCGCCTGCGACGATTGCTAGCGCACCGAGCACGACCGCCGCTTGGCGCAGCAAATCCCAAAATTTCACTCGAATTAATGGGTCGCCAATGCCAATTGGATAGGTGCTAAGCAAGCCTTGAAAAACCAGCAAAATCAGGCCTTGCACGGCGATGGTGAGGCCGATCCAGCGCCAGCGACCTTTTTGGCGCAGCAGCGCTAATCCACCGACAATCGCGCCAACCCAGAGGGCTAGCAGCACTAAGCTCGCAATATTGAGCAGCATTATCATCAATCCTTTGAGTGTGTTTCCATAAAACTATAGCCTGCATCGCAGGCCAAACAGCGTTAGTTCAATTGATCAGAACCTTGCTACTAGGCTCAGTATATCATGGCTGTTGGGGCGGTTTTGGTGAAACATTAGTCCCAAAAGCGTGGCGAATTTGGGCGATTTGGCGCTCGCAATGCTCGTTGCTCAAGCGATCAACCGCTTGCTCAACCCGTTGCCAGCTGCTTTGGGCAAGTTCAAATGCCACATGTTGGCCATGGGCATCCCAAATTGTTTGCGAACGCGGCGTTGTGCCAAACCATGGAATATCGCCTTGCCAAAGCGCCGCTTGCTCTGCTTGCAAGAAATGCTTGAGCTGTGGCCGATCGGGAATGCTCAGCCACAAATGATCAAACAAACAATCGCGATCAAGCGCATCGCGCAGCCGATTGGGATGACTGGCGTGGCGCAGCAAAATGGCGTAGCTATTCGATGGCCGCACAATCACCCGAATTGTGGTGTCGGCGCAGGCGGCCAAGCCAACGCGCAATAACTCGGCTTTTGCGTCGAGTAACGCGCCATAGCTGCTGCGAAAACCTTGCTCGACCTCGGCTGCATAGTCCAAGGGATCGATCTTTAGCGTGCTACAGGTTGGCAAATTGTGGGCTGGCTGCACGGGAATAGGGGCATAGCGCAAGGCCATATGGTCAGTATTCGTCTCATCCCAAACTGGCTGGGGCAAGGGCAAGGTTTGTTCGGCGTTGCCAGCGATGCCACTGAGATCAACACCTGGATGCTCTGCGGTGGAAAAATGCAGGCGGGGCAACAAGCCAACTTGTTCCGCTTCGATCAAAGCGTTGCTGTTGCTTGATAAAAGTGGGTGGCACAAGCCTTCGAGGTCAATCAAAACGGGATCTTCGCCCACGGCAATGACATTTTCATAGTGCAAATCGCAGGCTTGCAACACCAAAAGCAAGGCCAACAAGGCTCCGTGGCGTTGATAAAAGCGCTGCACAGCTGCCGAATCGACACATGGCGCAGCGTGCAGCCATTCCGTCCAGCCGTAGTTGCCACAATCGAGCACCTGCAAACCGCGCAGCTTGATTGTGCTCGATTGTTGATTGTGCCAAGCCAAAACCTGATTGAAAGCAGCTTCGGTGCTGAGCGAGCGTGGTTTGTAGGCCAAACTCGCGCCGCTGGCAAAATCGAGGCGGCAAACGCTTTGGCCTGCGTGGCGGTCGCCTAAACTCTCCAAGCCCGTCCATTCGCCTAGCTCAAGCCCAAAATGGCCTTGCAGTTGCTGCCAATCGTGGGCAAGATGTTGGGCAATTTGGCCGACAAAATTAATAATTGTTTGGCATTCATGAACCAAGCTTTGGAGCAAAACAGGATAATTGGCGAAAAGATCGAGCAAATCGTTGATGTTGCTATAGCGTTTGATGAAATATTCAAAGCGATCTTGGCTGGTTGCGCCTTGCAACTCGCCGCGCAAACGAGCCACATTCAGCTCTAAAACCATGGTTTGGGCGGTTATTTGGGCTAAGCGTTGGGCCAAGGTCTTGCCAATTGCCGCATGCAAACTTGGCCAATTGTGCTTAACTTGGGCTTGCTGCAAGGCTTGTTCAATCTGCACTAAACAATAATCGACCAGCGGCCAAAGCGGATAGCCCAAGTTGGGTTGATTGAGCCAGCGCGGATGCGGGCTGGCTTGCCATTCGCGCCAAACTGCGATCATCGAGGCCCAGCTTGGCGGCGCAAGGGTGATGGCGGGGTCAAGCAGGGCTTGAAATTGCTGCTCATTTAATCCATCAAGCGCCAGCCGCGCCTGCCACCACTGCGTTTGCTCGAAGGGAGCTTGTTTGCGCCAGCGTTGGGAACGTTGGGCTGCGCGCGGGCCGATCTCGCTCAAGCCAAGTTGTTGGCGTTGGCGCAAATTCAGGCTTGCCAACCAATTCATGTGCGTAGCTCGTGCAATCGCAGGGCTGGCATTTGGGCGAGCAGCTGTTCGATAATTGGCTCGGTTTGCTCGGGCATTTGAGCTGCTTGCTTGAGCGATTGCTGTACAAATTGCCAACGGGCTTGTTGGTTGAGCCAACGGCGCAGGCCATATTCGCGGCGTAATTGCTCGACCGTTTCCACGACTGGGCCGATTGCACTGCCATAGCCCATGGTTGCCAAGCAAAACGCCAAACTTTCGAGGGCTTGGGTCAGGCCTTCGGGGTTGCCAATGGTGCGATAGCCCTGAATTGCTTGGTTAATTTGCTCGATCGCTGGCGCAAAATGGCCTTGAATACAATCAACCAAGGCCAAACCACGCAAAGCATTGGCAATGCCCACGCCAAATTGCATGCTGCGGCCTAATTCGAGCGCTTGGGTAAATAATTGACGGGCAACCAGATATTGGGCTTGCTCAACGGCCAATTGAGCTTGCACCGCCAACACCATACATAACATATGCTTGCTGCCAAGGTCTTGGCTCATTTGAGCGGCCTTGCTGAGATAGCAGCTTGCTTGCTCCAATTCGCCTGCTGCCAGCGCCGTATAGCCTTGGTACATCAGTGCAAAGCCAATCACAGTTTTGTTGCTCATCTGCTCGGCAATGCTATAGCTCTCGCTAAAACAGCGCTGAGCGGTTGGGTAATCGCCGCGATAGAGCGCCAATTTGCCTTGATGTTGCAAAACCATTGAAATGCGATTTTCGTATTGATGTTCCTGACAGAGCGCCTTGCTTTGCTCAAGCAATTCGGCAGCTTGGCTTAATTCACCGCGATCAAGCTGCAACGCGCCTAAATTGCAGATCAGACTGCTAATTGCCATTGGCAGATCGAGCGTGCGCCAGATTTCAAGGCTATCGTTGAGTAAGGCTTGCGATTGCGCATATTGGCCTTGCCAATGAGCAATTAAGCCCAAATTATTGTAAACCCGAGCCATGCCAACTTGATCGTTAGCGGTTTCGATGAGTTGGCGACTTTGCGAGAAACTTTGGGCCGCAGCGCCATAATCGCCTTGATGATAGGCCAAATAACCTGCGGCGTTGAGCGTCTCGATCCAGAGAGTTGGCTCAAGCGTGATTTGGGTGGTTTGGGCTTGATCGATTGCTTGAGCCAGCCAACGCCGCCCTTCGCCAGTATAGCCACGCAAATACCAAAGATCGGCCAAATTGGTGGCCATTTGCACCAACTGTT
The DNA here is from genome assembly GCF_042688385.1 of Herpetosiphon sp. NSE202. Taxonomy (NCBI): domain Bacteria; kingdom Bacillati; phylum Chloroflexota; class Chloroflexia; order Herpetosiphonales; family Herpetosiphonaceae; genus Herpetosiphon; species Herpetosiphon sp. NSE202. The sequence goes on from NZ_JBHUPY010000015.1 coordinate 181,632, forward strand.
CGACCTGCTTCTGGCCAAAGAAAAACTCCAAGGCAGCGCGAAAATTGAACAAATCGCGCTCAAAGCGATCACCAGCAACGACATGATGATTATGTTGGCTCAAATCGGCCTGCAAGGTTTGGGCCAATTGCAAATAATAATTGGCGTGGCGTTGGGCTACTTGAATGAATAAACCAGCTTGTTGCAACATCTCACGGGCATATTCGCGCAAGACATTCAACATCTCAAAACGGGTTTCATCCTGTTGTTCGGCTTTGGTGTAGAGCAAGCTTTTATCGGCCAAGGTATTGAGGCCGTCAAGCAAATCGAGCGCCCACGGCTGTTCGGCTCCAACCGCAGCCAAGCCATCGAGCGTACAGCTTTGTGGAAAAACCCCGACATGCATAAACAGCTGCTGATCGCTTGGCTCAAGCAGATCGACGCTCCAGCGAATTGCCTCGCGTAGCGTGCGTTGGCGTTGCGGATGATCGGCTGATCTGCTGGTCAAGACAGTTAATTGATGCTCAAGATGGCGCAGCATCGCCTTGGGCGAAAGCAACATACTGCGCGCGGCAATCAACTCGATACTCAATGGCAAGCCATCAAGCTGACGACAAACGGCGCTAATATCGCCAAGAGTGGTTTGATTGATCTCAAAATCGGGATTGACCGCTTGGGCACGCTCGATAAACAAGGCGACTGCTGGTGGGTGGGTGGTAGGAGTAGCCTCATCAGCGGGCGTGGCCAGTGCCAAGGGCGCGACCGCAAAGCGCCGTTCACGGCGTAAGCGCAAAGCCTCGCGGCTGGTGACCAAAACTTTTAAGCCATAACATGCCTGAATCAACTGATCGATTGAGCCAGCAGCGGGCAGCACTTGCTCAAAATTATCGAGCACCAATAAGATTTCACGGTCATACAAAAACTGCTTCAAATCTTCAAAGCTGCGCCGAATGCCAGTTTCTTTGATTCCAAGGGTTTGGGCGATCGTGCTAAGCACATCTTGGGGATTGCTCACCGGAGCCAAGGCCACCACAAACACGCCATGGCGAAAGCGTTCAAGCTGCTGGGCCGCAACCTGCAACGATAAACGAGTTTTGCCAACCCCAGGCGGGCCGACTAAAGTTAATAAGCGCACATGCTCGCTGGCCAAGCGTTCATTGATCGCCGCAACATCAAGCTCGCGTCCAATCAATGGATTGGGCAGATCAACTAAATTATGCGGTGCTTGATCGACCACAAAATTAACGCGGGGAGCGCCTGGCGTTTGATCCGCCCAGATCGGCCCAGTGGTTGCTTCCGAACGAGCAAAATGCACAAATGCCGTATGTTCAGCTTCGGGAACATTACAACATTGGGCTAAGCGCTGGGCAATCTGGCTCGATGGCTTAAGCGTATTCGCTTCAATTTTACGAATGGTAACCGTGGCACAGCCGACCAAATGAGCCAACTCGTCTTGGGTGAGATCGAGGGTTTTTCGGCGTTGTTTAAGCCACATTCCAAAAGAGGCATCAACCTTTGTCATAACGCTGTCCAATGTGCTGTGGAGAGGGTCAGTTAAGCAAGGACATTCTGGTGAATTGGCTGTTGACTTATTGTTGATCGTCGCTGGTATTCACAACGCAGGGAACCAGACTGGTGACTGAGGTCATAGTTGGGATGATGCTGCAATCCAACAGACCGCCTTGAATTTGGCGCAATTCCTCGTCGCTCAATTCGGTCATTCCAGCAGGATTGGCTGGGGTAGACTCGGGGTTGGTGGGTTCGCTCTCAGGATCATTTTCAGCATTATTCCACGCGTTAATCGTTTCTTCATGCGACATGCTGGGTCTCCTTTGATTGTTTAGGGTGGGTTTCATTTTGGGAGGTTGTTAGATGCCCTAGTATACGGTTAAAATACGGTTATTGGCAAGCGTAGTTTGAGCGATAGCGCTATATCGGTTTTTATATCGGTTTTTGGCTAGTTGGCAAGCGCCAAGTATGGTTAAATGGGGCCAGTTTTTCAGGAGGACACCCCAATGAACGACCACAGCCAAACCGCTCTGATTCCAAACACCTCATTGTTTCGCTCGGCTGCGCTAACATCATATGTTGCTCATCATCAAGAGCAGGTTGTCCAAGAGCGAATTTCGCCGCTGTTGCTGCGAAGTTTATGGTTGCTCGTCGCGTTGCTTTCAGTCAGTTTAGTAGTGATTGGCGCGCCGCTCGTCAGCCTTTAGCCCACGGATAGCCTTGCCCAACTAGCAAGGTTTGGCGCGATTGAAACGTTGGTTTGCACGCCTCAAACGGCGGCGGGTTCCGGTTTTACTCCAATTAAGTGCAATTGAATGTGGTGCTGCCTGTTTGGCGATGCTGCTCTCGTATTGGGGCAGAGCAACCAGTGTTGCTGAAGCTCGCGAGGTTTGTCGACCATCGCGTGATGGCTTAAGTGCCCAAACGATTGCTGCTGCTGGCCGCCACTATGGCCTCGTTGTGCGGGCGTTTGCCCTGCAAAACCTCGATTTTGGATCACTACAACTTCCGGCAATTATGCATTGGAATTTTAATCATTTTGTGGTGCTTGAGCGCTGGTCGCCACGCGGCGCGACGATCGTCGATCCTGCTTTGGGTCGGCGCTTTGTGCAATTAAGCGAGCTTGATCAACGCTTCACGGGGATTGTGCTGAGTTGCCAGCCTGGCCCCAATTTTGAGCAACGCCAACGCGCCAACACCGATCAATGGCGCTTGATTCGCTCGACACTTTGGGCCAAACCCAGTTTATTGATTCAGATTATTGTGGCTTCTGGCTTGTTGCAGCTGGTCGGGCTGGCACTGCCATTGCTAACCAAAAGTTTGGTGCAGCAAGTGACGCTGCCCAGTTTTGAGGTGCTGCTGGGGCGGGTGTTAATTGGCTTGGGCTTGATTATTTGCATTCGTTTTTTGATGCAATATATGCGCAGCCTGTTGCTGATTCAATTGCAACTGCGTTTTGATACTGATCTGAGCGAGCATTTTCTGAGCCACTTGTTGCGCTTGCCGCTGGCATTTTTCGAACAACGCAGCAGCGGAGATTTATTGCTGCGCCTGACCAGCAACAGCACAATTCGCGAATTAATTACCAACCAAGTGCTTTCGGTGGTGCTCGATGGTGGGCTGATGCTGATTTATGGTGGCTTGCTATTTTGGCAAAGTGGCAGTTTTGGCCTAACCGTCACAATTATTGCCTTGCTGCAAGTGGCGATTATTTGGCTCACTCAAGGCCGTTTGCGTCCGCTCGTCGAGACCGATTTGTTGGAGCAAGGCGAAGCCCAGAGCTATTTAATCGAGTTGCTGAGCGGCATTACCACGATCAAAGCCATGGGTGTTGAGCAATACAGTTTTGGCTATTGGCAAAATCTGGCTCGTCGCCAGCGCAACACCAGCCTGCGTCGCCAACGCCTGAGCGCGGTCGTCGATAGCCTTTTGGGCACGCTCCAAACTGCCACACCGCTGATTTTGCTGTGGGTTGGTTTGCGCGAAGTCCATCAAGGCAGCATGGATTTAAGTACGATGCTGGCATTAAACGCCATTGGCACGTTGGCGCTTGCGCCGTTGGTAACATTAATTAGCCAAGGCCAACGCCTCCAATTATTAACCAGCTACCTTGAACGTTTAAATGATGTGTTGATGGCGCAGCCTGAGCCAGATGGCAACCTTGCGCCCGACCAACGCTTACAAGGCGCAATTCGGCTCGAACAGGTTAGTTTTGGCTACAACCCGCATGCCGCGCCAATTTTGCGCGATATTTCGTTGCAGATTGAGCCTGGCCAAAAAGTGGCCTTGGTTGGGCGCACCGGCTCGGGCAAAAGCACCTTAGCCAAATTATTGTTGGGCCTGTATCAGCCGACCAGCGGCCAAATTTGGATCGATGAGCAACCAATTGAACACTACGACCGCCAAGCCTTGCGCCAACAATTTGGGGTCGTGTTGCAAGATGCATTTTTATTTAGCGGCTCGATTCGCCAAAATATCAACCTACAGCGGGCAACCTTGTCAGCAGCCCAGTTGCTTGCAGCTAGCCAACGCGCAGGCCTGCACAACGATATTGTGAGCATGCCAATGGGCTACGAAACCCGAGTTGGCGAGGCGGCGGGCGGCATCTCTGGCGGGCAGCGCCAACGAATTGCCTTGGCCCGCGCTTTGTTGCGCCAGCCAGCAATTTTAATTTTGGATGAAGCGACCAGCCAGCTCGATACGTTGACTGAACAGATTGTTGAGCAGCAACTCACCACATTAAAATGCACCAGAATTGTGATTGCTCATCGTTTGAGCACGGTCAAAAATGCCGATTTGATCATTGTGCTTGATCGGGGCCAAATTGCCGAGCAAGGCACGCACGCCGAGTTATTAAGCGCCGATGGCGTGTATGCCAAAATGGTTGCTAACCAACAAGCGAGCTAACCTGAGATCCCCTCACCCCAACCCCTCGCCCATCGGATGGGCGAGGGGCTTTTGATTCTGGGGTTATGCCATAGTGGGAGAGGGCATCTGGCTTACAAGGGAATGTTTTAAGATCCCCTCACCCCAACCCCTCTCCCATCCGATGGGCGAGGGGCTTTAACGCCGTGGTTCTTGCGTAATGCGTTGGTAAAAACGAGTGCTCCCCCTCGCCCGCGTTCAGTGGGAGAGGGGGTTGGGGGGTGAGGGGACGTTAAACCGATGCAACGTTTTGCTTCTAAACAACGTCTATAGACTAAATCTTTTGGCCTAGAACTTGCTCGCCAAAGCGGTTAAACCCAACCCAAAATAAACCCTTTGGTGTATTCCCAAAATCCAGGCCATATGCTATGCTGCACCTTGCAGTGCGGCATGAAGATTTGAATATCGTGCGGCTGTGTGTAGACGAAGCAAAGGAGCCTGTATGTCGCGTCGTAAGGTGCGATTATTTTTTTGTCTGCTTTTAGTAGCAGTATTGGGAGTTCATGGTTTACAGCGTAGGCAAGTGATTGTTGCGGCAGCGCCAATGGTTTTTGACCAATATGCACCGCCCCAAACTCACAGCTATTATGTGCCAAATGCCCCAGCGATCGTCGGTTGGCCAAGTGCAGCTGCCTTATTTTATGCAGCAGGACGGCCTTACCCAACGGATATTCCAGCGGCCTATTACGACCCAAGCTTTAATTTGACCATGTTACGTTTGCGTTCAAGCATCATTGCAAGCGCCAAACGTCATAATCGCCAAGCCATTACCAAACTTACAGATGATCAATTTGCCGTAATTATTGCGGCTCAACTTTATTTTGAATATAACGGGGCTTTGGCGACGCGCGGCACGTTTGGGCGGGCAGTAACTCCGGTCTATCAAGAGGCGCAAGGGGTTGCCAACTCGTTGGGCTTGGGCAATTTTAGCGTTTGGCCCGCCAATTTGCGGCCTTCGGTTGGTAAAAGTTTGCTCAATGGTGAGTTGCCCTATGTGAATTCGCTCAATCAGCCAACCAGCCGTCCAGTTGCGCTAACAATTTATGGCAGCAAGCTCCAAGCCCAAATGCAGCGTTATAGCGATTGGCAGCCAAGCGAAACCGAGGTTGCCAATGAGATTAGCGATCCATTTTTGGCGGTCGAATATTTGGCGGCCAACTTTGAGATTGCCAGCTATCGCGCCGAACATGATTGGGTTACGGTCAATTGGATGACCTTTGTGGCTTGGCACAATCAGGGTGTGGTTAGCCCGGGCCATATTACCAGCAATGGGCAATTGGCGAATGTGCTGCCAACCTTTGAGCGCTATATTCCTGGTGCAATGGCCTTAATCTACACGCCGCCCGAGGTTGGGCCAAGTATCGTGCGTCAGCCGATTGCCAAATAAACTGAGGATGTGATGACTCACGAGGTAGAAACATTAACCGATTTGCCCTATGGCAATGCAGCTGGCTATTTGCTGTTTCTCGATCTGTATCGGCCTGAGCCAATGCCAGCGCAGCCCTTGCCCGTGATTGTATATCTGCATGGTGGTATGTGGCGGCGTGGCGATAAAGCCTTGAGCAGCGATCCATTTTTGACCCAAACTGGTCGCTACATCGTTGCCAGCATCAACTATCGCCGCAGCGATCAGGCGATTTTCCCCGCCCAGCTGCACGATGCCAAAGCTGCTGTGCGTTGGTTGCGGGCCAATGCCCAAAAACTTGGCATCGATCCAACCAGAATTGGGGTTTGGGGCCACGATGCAGGCGGTCATTTGGCAAGTTTGTTGGGCGTAACGGGGCATGTCGTCGATTTAGAGGGCAACAATGGTAGCGCCGATCAACCAAGCGCTGTGCAAGCAGTGGTTGCGGTGGCCGCGCCCAGCGATTTGAGCCAGCTTGGCGATTGGCACGACGAGCCAGATTCGCCTGAATCGTTGTTGGTTGGCGGGGCGTTGCCAACCCGCAGCGAGTTGGTGCAACAAGCTAATCCCTTGAACTATCTTGATCAACCAGCCCCACCGTTTTTGCTGATTCACGGCGAGCACGATCAAACGGTGCCGATCAGCCAGAGTTTGATTTTGCAGCAAGCCTTGCAGGCTGCCAATGCCGAGGTTGAATTGTTGCGTTTGGCCGAGGCCGAGCATAACTTTGGCCCCAACAGCCCCTATCTACAGCAGATAAACCAGCAAATCTTGGCCTTTTTTGATCGAGTTTTGCAGGCATAAAAAAACAGCGCAGCCATGGTGGCTGCGCTGCATTATTTTAGCTACGGCTGGTTTCTGGCTCAGCGCGCGGAACCGTAAAGGCAAAGACATTGCCTTTGGCCAAGCGCTCGATCGCAACTTTGCCGCCATACAGTTCGACCAACGATTTAACCACTGGCAAATCTAAGCCCAAGCCATGCTGCTCGCGTGAGAGTGGCAAGTTTTGCGGCACAAAGAAGCGGTCGAAAATCCGCGGCAAATCCTCGTCGGTCAGCGGCGCGCCCTCGACCGTAAAGACCACCGCCACGCTATCGGGCATTGTGCGAGTTTGCACGACCACTGCATCGCCAGCGTTGCGCACAAAACGCAAAGCCACGCTCAGCAAACGCTCGATAATGAGGCGCAAATGGTCGGGATTAGCCAAAACCAAGGGCATCGTTTCTGGTAAATCGCTAACGATTTCAACCCCGCGATCATGGCTTTCGGCGCGAACCTCAAGCAACGCTAAATTGAGTGGTGGCAGCACCGAGGTTGGCTGGGCGATTTTCTCTTCGCTCAGCACCCCATACTCACCCTTGGCCAACAAAATATAATCCCGCACAAGCCGATCAATCCGAGTGCCACCCCGGCGGATAATTTGTAAAAAATTGCGTAAATCGGCCTGGCCAATTTGATCGGCATGCATCAACAAATCGGTACAGGTTTGGATCAAGGTCAGCGAGGTGCGAAGCTCGTGGTAAAACGGGTCGAGTGTGGCTCGTTCAAAGCTGCTGGCGCGGCTCATCGGTAACTCCTTGGGTGCGCCGTGTTTCCCATCTAACACGTCAAAAATAATGCTAAGCGTAACTGGGCATCAATAGCAAAAATGGCTTACACAGTGGGGGCTGGGCAAGCAAATGAATTAAGAGGCCATGCTACAAATAACCAACAATTAGCTACGATTTTACGAGGCGGTATCAATCTCTGTCAAGTTGATACTGTCTCACCTGCGCGGTACAATGAGCCACAATGCAAACAGGGGGTTTTATGCCCAGTAGTGGGATTCAATCAGCACGCTATAGTCGCCAAACGCGGTTTGTCGGGCTTGGCCAAACTGGGCAGGAGCGCCTAGCCCAAGCTCGGGTGGCGATTGTGGGTTTGGGCGCAACCGGTAGTACCATCGCGCATGGCTTGCTGCGAGCGGGCATCGGCTATTTGCGCCTGATCGATCGCGATTGGGTTGAAACGCACAATTTGCCGCGCCAAAGTTTTTATACCGAGGCCGATGCTGAACAGTTGCAGCCCAAAGTTGTGGCCGCCAAAGCCCATGGACAGCAAATTAATAGTGCCTGCGAAATCGACGCGTTCGTGCTCGATCTGCACGCTGGCACGATTGACCAAGCGCTGGCTGGGGTTGATTTGGTGATGGATGGCACCGATAGCCTTGAAACCCGTTTATTAATCAATGAGTGGTGTGTGCGCGAGCAGGTGCCATGGATTTATAGCGGCGTGCTTGGTGGCCATGGCATGAGCGCGAATTTTCGCCCGCAGCAGGCCTGTTGGCGCTGTCTCTTCGCAACATCGCCCGAGCCTGGCAGCATGCCCACTTGTGAAACTGCGGGCGTGGTTGGGCCAGTCGTGGGCGTAATTGGCAATTTGGCGGCAACCGAAGCGCTCAAATTACTCAGTGGGCAAGGCCAAGCCAACCCCGATTTATTTATGCTCGATCTGTGGGCTTGGCAATTTGAGCATTTGCCCATGCCAGCGCCACGACCCGATTGCCCAGTTTGTGGCTTGCGCCAATTCGATTTGCTTGATCACGCTAGCGAGCCAACCGTAAGCTTATGTGGCCGCGACGCAATTCAGATTCGCCCGCAGCAGCCAACGACGATTGGCTTAGCGCGTTTGGCCCACCATCTGCACCAAGCTGATGTGCGGGTGGTGCAAACCGACTATCTCTTGCGCTTTGCAGCCGATAGCTTGCAAGCAACTGTATTCCCCGATGGACGGGTGATTGTTAGCGGCACCGATGATCCAGCGGTGGCGCGTGGTTTTTACAATCGCTGGATCAATCATTAAGCTGTTGATCGGTTTATTTTGTACACTTCTAAGCTGGAGCAGTTATGATTCTGCGATTTGCGCTGGTATTAGCCATTGGTGCCAGCATTACCTTCGTTTTGACTCCCTTGATTCGGGCTTGGGCGATTCGCCGTGGTCTGTATGATATTCCCGAAGCGCGGCGGGTGCATCGGATTCCAACTCCAAGGCTTGGCGGCGCGGCCATGTTTGCAGGCTTTATGGCTGCTTTGGGTGCGGCGGTCGTCGTGCCTTGGGGTGTGCCACAAATGCAGCGCTTTCCAATCGAGAGTTTTCGGCTTGGGCTGCTGGCCGCAGGTGCAACCCTGATGTGGGTTGTGATGACGATCGACGATCTTAAAAAGCTGTCGGCGCGCTTTCGTTTAATCATCCAAATTTTGGCGGCATTGATTGCGGTTGGCCCCTATTTATGGGAATGGACGCTGCATCCAGCAGTTAATGGGGTGGATGTTGGGGCACGCGGCATTATTGCGACGGCTTTTAATACGCCTTTTCCATCACCGTTCAATCAGATCAATTTCCACGAAATTTGGCCGCCGCTGGCAATTGGCTTCACGATTTTTTGGATTGTGGGCATGACCAATGCGCTGAATTGGATCGATGGCTTGGATGGCTTGGCTGCTGGCGTGACCTTTATCGCCGCGATTGTGCTGGCGATTCATACCTATTCCTTGGGCCAATATTCGCTGGTGTTAGTACCATTGGCTTTGGCTGGCGCATGTTTGGGCTTTTTGCCCCACAACTTCCACCCAGCCAAAATCTTTATGGGCGATGGCGGCGCGATGGTCATCGGCTATAGTTTGGCGATTTGCTCAATTATCGGCGGAGCTAAGCTGGCCACAGCATTGTTGGTGTTGGGCGTGCCCTTGCTCGATGGCGTGTGGATGATCATCTGGCGACGGGTGCGCGGGGCGGGAGCCAGCGTCTCGGATCGGGCGCATTTGCACCATCGCTTGCTGGATTTGGGTTTATCGCAACGCCAAGTTGTGGCCTTCTACTACACCGTAAGCAGCTTATTTGGCAGCCTTGGCTTGTTATTGCCCAATAGCTGGTGGAAACTGGGCGCGTTGGCAATTTTGACCAGCCTGATGATCGGGCTGTTATTCTATTTGGCGCGCAAACAACCGCAAGCGCAAAAATCAGCTTAAATGCGAAGGCCACAGTGCTTGCTGTGGCCTTGATTGTTTTAGCGAAGCTTAATCATTACTTGAAGGCGACTGGAATATAGAAATGGCGCAGCGCAGTGGTGTACCAAATTCGTGCGCCACAGAATTGAACAGAATTGGTTGGGTTGAGCAACGAGAAACTGATCGAATGATGGATACTGCCTTCCGAAAGATCATAATGCGAGCCAGTATAGTCGACGATCTGCGATGCATAGCCCGTGGTTGTCGGAATTTGGTAGGCAAAGATTGGGTTAAACCAGCCCCTGCCATCATAGGCCCACAAACGAGCAGTTGCCCCATTGCCAGCTAAATTGCGATAGTAAAAGCGTATTCCGCGAATCGCACTTTTGGCGGGCAATTGGAAGGTATAGGTAATTTCAGAATCAGTATCAAACGAAACACAACCTGCCGCGTCGATTTGCTGCACATAGGCTGTATCGCGGGGAACGAATGAATAGGGAGTTAAAAATTGATATTCATCAGTGATTTGTGGGCTAGCGCTTTCTTCAACCGTGCCAAGCTCCAAGGTTTGCATGGGGCTTGGTTCCTTGGTTGCTTCGCTTAATAATGCCCCTTTTGCATCGCGGTCGCCAACAACCTTTGCAATTGGCTTGCTTGTTGCTGCCGTCGATCGACCCTGAACTGGCAGCGAATAAAACGAGCGAATGCCACACATTTTGGCCGAATCGCTGCTGCCCGGGCGAATATACAGCAAATAGCCTTTGAGCACTTCGTTGATGATTTGGACGTTGTTATCCAAATCAATATAATCGTTGGCATAGCCCGTTGCTTGGGTTGTGGTCTCAATCGCTACGGTTGAGGTAGAAGAGCCGTTAACATGGACCAGATTGGCATACATGGTTTGGCCACTGGTGTTGTAGTAGAAGGCGCGATAGCCACGAAATTGCATGCCATCGGGCATATCGACTTCGGTCGATAAATTGAGACCTTCGGTCAAAATCATACAGCCAGCGCCAGCATAGCTATAGCGACTGCTTGCATCGACCGCGACAAAATCGCTGGCCGCTGTGAAGTTATAGCCGGTAATGCCGCCTTGTAAGGCATCAGGGCGGTTGGCTGGCGGTGTGCTCGCTGGGCGAGCCACTGAAGGTGTATAGGCATATTTTACCCGTACCCCACACAGCGCATGGTTGATGCCGACTCCGCCGCTATACCACACCAACGAGTAAGCATAGCTATATGAATCATAGGGTGTGGGCGTGAAGCTCGCCGCCGTATAACTTGAGCCATAGCCGCCATTGCCACTACTGCTTAACAGTGCAATTGACTGCATGCCACCAACACCATTGAAGCGCTGGATGTAAAGCCGTGAATTAGTGGCAGCATCAGTATCACGATATTGAAACTCAACCCCAATAATGGTCGCGCCCTCAGGAATAGCCAGTTTGGTGCTCAAGGCTTCATTATCATCAACTGTCGCGCCTGGAATCGACTTAATATAGGTACAACCAGCCCCATAATAGGCGTAGCCAACATTTGAATTGCGTCGATGAAAGGCAATTCCAGGATACGACGCTGTGGCATACGACGTTCCACCATTGATGCTGTTCAACCCAGCCTCAAAATCCTGTTTGCTGCCTGCTTGCTCTGGGTTCAACAATGGCGCAGCCCGATCACCAGTCAACGGCGTTTGGGCGCTCATTGGTGCAGGCTTAAGCCACATACTCGCTACAAGACCAAAAAAGACCAACACGAAACACACTCTTCGGGTAATCCACATACACAACCTCCAAGAGTCAACAACGTTCGGTAGATTAACGGTACATTATGAGGACGATCCTGCCACGCTAAAGCTTGCCACGCTGTAGGTAGTTTATTGTCTAGGTGTAATGGATCATTGCGTTAACCATGGCCTGATCCCCTCACCCCCTAGCCCCCTCTCCCGCCCGCAGGCGAGGGGGAACCACGAGAACAGCGCTCCCCGCGCCCGCGTTCAGTGGGCGCGGGGCCGGGGGTGAGGGCATGAACCATGTTGCCAACCTAATAAACCATTACAGCTAGCTCGTGTAGTGATCATAACGCTCGAGTAGGATTGTACGTTGGGCCGACCAATTAAAGTGGCTTTCAATCCGTTGTTGCGCAGCCAAACCCAAGCGCAGCCGAAGCTCTGGTTGTTGGAGTAGTCGAATCAGGCCTTGGGCTAAGGCTCCACTATTGCTTGGTTCGACTAAGATGCCACTGTGTTGGTCGAGATATTCGGCCACTTGGCCAACCGCCGCCGCAACAATCGCCAAGCCTGCTTGCATTTGCTCGGTTAATTTGGCCGAGCATTTGGCCCGATTGAGCACGGTATCATCCATTGGATAGAGCGCCACGTCGGCCGCTGCTAATGCTGCATCAATCGTGGGTTGCTCGCTCCAGCCCCGGTTATCTAGCGCATGGCTGATGCCTGCGCGCTGGGCCAAAGCAGTTAATTGCTGTTCTTCGCCATGCTCGCCAGCCCCAATCACCAACAGCTTGGCCTGCGGAATTTGGGCCAGCACACCAACCATGGCCGCCACCACATCGCTCACTGGAAACTCCCAAAAGCGACTATAGAGCAAGATAACTGGTTCGTTACTGAGGCCAAGCATAGCTCGTGCTGCCTTGCGTTCAGGCAAGCTGCGCCGCGGCAGATCAACACTATTGGGCAAATACAGCACTTTATTGGTTGGCAAGCCAAATAAAATCACTTGGTTGGCCAAGGTTTGCGAAGCCACCGTTACGCAATCGGCCAATTTGGGTAAATTGCGCTCTTGCCAATCGATCAAGGCTTTGATATGGCTGGGATAGTTCAAGCGATCGTTCCAGCCGCCCGTGCCTTCCCAATCATCGGTATCAACAAAAATTGGCAAATTGGGCCGCAAGCGCCGAATCAAGGGCAAGGCCATGCCACCATAGCCCTTGGGCTTAAACAAATGCACCAGATCTGGCTTGAGCGCCAAACAGCGCTTGAGCATCCAGATCACTGAGCGCAGCATTGCCAGGCTGCCTTGGCCAAACTGCGGGCTATGCTCAACCGTAATTTGCTTAATTACGCTCGTTAAGCCAGCATCGGCAGGGTAGAGATCGCTTGGAGCGAGCACATGCACTGTATCGCCACGATCAGCCGCAGCTTGGATCATGGGCAGGGCGCGGCGGCTTAATGTTGCTTTGGGCCGCAAGCCAAAGGGCGCAAGTGCAACGATCCGCATGCTCAAAACTCCTCGCGCAGCATCGCCCGTTCATGGGGTTTGAGCACATCTAAGCTGCCAAGTTCATCAATTAATGCGGCAGTGGTGGTGAAATGCACGGTCGGCAGGCCAAATGCTCGGGCTGCCTGTACATTGCGCAATTTATCGTCGATAAACACAATCTCGCGCATGGGCACGCCCAAGGCTTCAACCGCCAATTCAAAAGCTTGGGGATTGGGCTTGGCCACCCCGACCCGCGCCGAATTTATCACCACATCAAATAAGTTGGCAACCTGCCAGCGTTCTAAGATCGTCTCTAAGTCGTCGAGTGCGTTCGAGAGCAAGCCAGTGCGATAGCGGCGCTGCAACACTTGGGCAATGCGCACCATCTGTTGATTGAGCTGCTCGCCAGCAAAAAGCTCGTTCATAAAGCCGCTTAGCTCGCCATCAATGCCTAATTTTTGCTGCATGCCCGCCCAATAGGCTTGGCTGGTGAGCTGGCCAACCCGTGCTTGTCGCCATTCATCGCTGTTATACAACAAGGCATACAACGATTCGGCAGAATGGCCATAGCGCTGGGCAATGCTACGATAGCCTTCAAGTGATTCATGTTGCGGATTGAAAACTCCGCCCCAATCGAATAGGATGGCTTGGGTCATGGTTCTTCCTTTGGTCTAGGCATCAGGTGTACTGGGTCATTGCGTTAACCATGGCCTTGATGCCCTCACCCCCTAGCCTCCGCTCCCGCCCGCGAGGCGAGGGGGAACTGCTCGGTTAGTGCTCCCCTCGCCCGCGTTTAGTGGGAGAGGGGCTGGGGGTGAGGGAACACGGTTGTCAATCCAATGAACCAGTACAATCAGGTGATCCTATGGCAGGCGTTCGCGCGCAACCAACAACTAAATTGCAATTTATGCGTCTAAGTTACAGGCTTATGGGCAAACAACGTGAGATAATTGTAGCAGATACCACGCTAATCTAGATGAGAATGCGAAATCGATGACAAGCCGTTTGATTCCACCAATTCGGAGCCAGCAACTGCCAGATAAAAGCCAATGCGCGGTCTGTGGCCAGCGCTTGACTGGTGCATATTATTTTCTGCCCGACCGACCGGAGCGCTATTGCGAACAATGTATTGAGCAACGCCCACGCTGTAGCAGTTGTGCCGCGCCTGTTGGCAGCGATGGCTGGACGCTGCACGATGGGCGGGCGCAGTGTGGCAGTTGCCATCGCAGCGCAATTTACGATCCGCAGGAAGCCCAAGCCTTGTATGCAGACACGGTTGCTTCGCTAGCCCAACACCCAGGCTTGCAAGTGCAAGTTGGCGCAAATTTTCGGTTGGTCGATCAGCCAACAATCCAAGATTTGGCTCGTCAAGGCGCAATTGCCACCGAAGGCCAACAAATGCTTGGGCTGTATCTGCGCCAAGGCCGCATGCGGGTGGTGTATGCCTTGTATGGCTTGCCGCGCTGGCGCTTTCGCCTCGTTGTAGCCCACGAATTTGCCCACGTTTGGCAGGGCGAACATTGTCCGTTATTAACTGATTACGATTGGGTGGAAGGCTTTGCTGAATGGGTTGCCTACCAACATTTGCTCTTTTTGGGCGCAACCAAGGCCGCTGAAAGATTACGCAATGGCGAGCACCCTTATCGCAAGGGGTTGGAGCAATGCCTCAAACTCGAAGAACAAATTGGCGTTCGTGGGGTTTTGGCAGCAATGCGCACCCTCGAATAAGCACGTTTTGGAGGAGTTATGCGCTGGTTTGGGGCGTTTTTTCTGGCCTTTATGCTTTCAACAGCAGGTTTTTTTGCAGTGCTGCCGATTGCAGCAAAAGTAACGACACCACTGGTTTGTCCTGATGGCACTATCGATTTGCCCGCACGCATTTCGCGCAAAACCAAATTTTATTGCACCAACCAGGGCGAACAACACGAAATTAATCCATTTTGGCTCATGACAAGTGGGGTTTTGATTTACACGCCGCTTTTCTATTTGCCGTTATTCTTGCTTGGGCGCAATGCCAAAACGCCGCTTGGTAGCCAGCCAAAGCCAACTAAGGCCACCATCGATGCTCAGAATCAAGCCCAATTTGCGCGCTCAATTGCCGCTAGTGCCAGCGTGATCGATGCAGAAAAAGGCAAGCATATTTCGAGCAATGGCTTTCGCCGCGATGTTGAAGTTATTTTGAGCCTAGCAGTGCAACGCCCCGATGGACCAATCTATAACGCCAAAAGCGCTTGGATGGTTGAAGAATTGCAGTTTGCGCGGATCGCGATTGGCCAAACGATTGCCGTGCAGATCGATGCCGACGATCCACAGGTGATTTATCCCAGCAGCGAGCTACGCCACATCAAGTATTCGCCGTGGTACACCAGCAATTATGCCTAATTGGCGAGCACGCCAATCAATAAGCCGACCAGCGCGCCAGCGCCAGTGCTAATCAAATTAACCCAATCGTTATTGAGCCATGCCAAGCCACGATAATGCCGCGTTTCATTGCCGCACTTGTGAATTGTGCGCTCGGTTTCGGTTGCGCAATACTCGCACCAACGCATTTGCTGCACGGTTGCGCCAAGCAAACTATCAGCCAAAGAGCCTGCAATGCCACCCACCGTTGCGGCAACCACAAACCATAATTGTGGTTCTTGGCCATTGCCAAGGCCTAAACCAGTCAAGCCCCAAGCACTAAGGCCAATGATGAGTGCGCCAAGGCTGGTGGCGGCCATGCCCAAGCCCGAAATTGCGCCGGAGCGTCCGCGTTCAACTTGCTTGAAGGTTGTGAGCATAAACGGGCGACCCTTGCTGAGCGTGCCAATTTCGGTGGCCCAGGTGTCGGCAGTGGCGGTGGCAATTGCGCCCAAGGCCAAGGCCCACCAAGCAAAATGGGGTTGCCACGCATAACCTAAGGCGCTGAGCAAGGGAATGCCGCCATTGGCCATGGTTTGCCAAATATCGCGCCGATCGTCTTTGCTAAATTTATCGAGCGCAACCACTGCTTTGCGGCGTTTGCCAACTTTGGAAAGCAAACTAGAGCTAGCGAAGAATAAAATAATCAGCCAGCCCCACGCCCAACTGCCAGCGCCCACCGTTAGCGTGCCAATCAAGACTGCGCCCAGCCAGCCGCTTAAACTGAGCGAACGTCGCCAATAGCCTAGCCCACCAACCAGCAAGCTCAAGCCGAAGCCCGCCACCAAACGCACAAGCATGCCAATGTACCTCAGAATAGACGTTTAAGCTGCCCTCGCCCCAATCCCATGGTTTTGTTTTGCTTGAAAACGCATGCTCCCCCTCGCCCGCGTTTCAGTGGGAGAAGGGGTTCTTACAAGGGTAGGTTTTAACATCCCCTCACCCCAACCCCTCTCCCACGCGGCGGGAGAGGGGCTTTAACGCCATGGTTCTCCCCCAATTCCTTCGTAAACAAAAGTCGGCTCCCCCTCGCCCGCGTTTCAGTGGGAGAGGGGGCTGGGGGTGAGGGAACGCTCCACCGCCGACCAATCGCTCAAAACCGACCCTTGTAAGGAGGGGGTTGGGGGGTGAGGGCATCCTTCTCATTATTTAGGCCGATTGACCAGCTTTGATATAATCGACGGTCGTTTGATCAAGTTTGCGCACAACTGCGGCCAGCAGCGTCACCACCTGATCAAAATCATCGCGATGCAGCAGCGAGGCATGGGTATGAATGTAGCGCGTTGCCACGCCCAGCGCCAATGACGGCACGCCAATATTGCTAATATGAAAACGCCCAGCATCGGTGCTGCCACCGGTCATCGTGTCGAATTGATAAGGAATCCCCAATTCTTCAGCGGTATCAACCACTAAATCGCGCAAACGGCGATTAGGAATCATGCTGGTATCGAATAGCAATAGCACTGGGCCGCCGCCCATTTTGGCTTGGGCTTCGTCTTTGCTGACCCCCGGCGTGTCGCCAGCAATACAAACATCGATTGCAAAGGCAATATCGGGTTTGACCAGATTGGCGAGGGTTGCCGCGCCGCGCAAGCCGACTTCTTCTTGCACGGTTGCCCCAGCCACAACCGTATTTGGCAGATTGTCGTTGGCCAATTCGTGCAGCACTTCGACCGCTGCCGCACAGCCAAACCGATTATCCCACGCTTTAGCCATGAGAATTTTGGCATTTTGCAACGGCGTGAATGGGCACATCGGAATAATGGGATCGCCTGGCCGCACGCCCCATTCGCGGGCTTCAGCAGCTGAGCTAGCCCCAATATCAATAAACATATCTTTCTTTTCGACCAATTTTTTGCGCGCTTCTGGCGAGAGCACATGCGGTGGCTTGGAGCCAACCAGGCCCACAATTGGCCCATTGCGGGTTTCAATTTGCACCCGTTGCGCCAACATCACCATTTCCCACCAGCCACCGAGCGTTTGAAATTTAATAAAGCCATCATCGGTGATGCGGGTTACCATAAAGCCAACTTCATCGAGGTGGCCAGCTAGCAGAATCGTTGGGCTGCCTTCGGGGCCAGCTTTACGGGCAGCGATGCTCCCAAGATTATCATTGATTAATTCACCGAAAGGAGCCAAGGCCTCGGCCATCACAGCCCGCACTGGCCCTTCGTTGCCTGGTACGCCCGACGCATCGGTCAAAGCCTGCATAAGTGCTAAGCGTTCATCCACAAGCGTGCTTCCTTTGCAATTAAACGGTTACTCGTTGCATTCTATGCTACTTTGCGCATACCGACAATTGACAATCATCCAAAAGCCGATTATGATCAACAGCTGTGCATAATCATAGCAATGTAGCCGTCGCTGGCGCAAGCTAGAGGCAACTTCCCGACCCTTCCGACCACCCTCGCGGTGGACAAGTTACCCTGTGAAACCGTAAACAGGGGCGCGAGTTTGGGTAACCTGCTCGTGACGCAAGCCGACAACAGCAAACATTCCCGCCAGTGGTCATTTGGCTGCTGGTAAGGGCTGAAACGGTGGTGTAAGAGACCACCAGCATGCCTCAGCAATGAGCGTGGCTAGGTGACTGCGCTAACCCTTGAAGGGCAAGGTGTGTGGGACGGGCTAAACTAGTGAGAGAGGCAACTCGTTTGAATCACGGCGTTCGTTCACATCGCAGCGAAACCGGAACCTTGGGTGACACCCAAGTGCCTAGGGATCGCCCGCAATTGCGGAGATAGATGGCGGCTAATCCAGAATCGGGGGTATTGCAGCGCTATGGTTATGCACACCATTTGTTTGCACCAGATACACCACCCGCGTCGCTTCATTTAAATCAACAGGCTCCCCATCACGATTCAACCGCATAACCACGCTTAATCCAGCTTCTGCCAACAATTCAACAATGTGCTGATCGCTATAGGCTGCTTGGAGATGGGTTTCGCTGCCGCGTTGCCATGCATCGTCGTGGCGCTGAAACCAAACAATCTTGCCAATCCCAATTTGGGCTTCTTGGTCAAAATCCAGGGCATTGTAAATATATAAATCATCGCGATCAAGCACAACGTGGTTGTGTTCAGGCCAAGTTGCATACAGCAATGGCGTATTCAAATCAAATACCAACCAGCCATTTGGTGCAAGTGCGGCGGCAATTTGCTGAAACAGGTGGCCTAATTGCATTGGCTCAAGCAAGTAATTCAGCGTATCAAACAGGCTGATGATTAAATCGTGCTTGGTTGTCGCTTGCCATGTCGTTAAATCAGCTTGTTGCCAAGCCACAGTCGCGTGCTGCAACTCAGCATGCAAGCGAGCTTGGGCCAACATCGTTTCCGAGCGATCGATTGCAGTGACCTGATAGCCTTGCAAGGCCAGTGCTACCGCAGCATCGCCCGTGCCACAGCCAAGATCAAGCACCGTTTGAGGCCGCAGTTCGTGCTGTTCAAGCCATGGCAAGAGCCAATTGAGCATGTGCAAGCTCAGCCAGCTCTGGCCAGCTTGGCGATAAATTGAGGCATATTCATTATACATAGCTGCTATTGTACCCGATGCAGAACATAGAACAAAGAGCATAGAACATAGGGATGAAGAAAATCAAAAGGCAAAAGTCAAAAGTCAAAAAAGAATAGCGAACAGAGAGCATAGACCAAAAGGATGAGGGATGAGGGATGAGGCTATAGGCTAGATGTAATGGTTCATTGGATTGGCAATCGTGTCCCCTCACCCCCCAACCCCCTCTCCCACGAAAACGCGGGCGAGGGGGAGCCGACCATTGTTCGCCAAGGAATTGCGGGAGAACCAGCGCGTTAAAGCCCCTCGCCCACCACGTGGGAGAGGGGTTGGGGTGAGGGGATCAAGCCGTGGTTAACCTCATGTACCATTACAGCTCTTGGCTATTGGAAGATTTTTCGGGCAATTCGTGGAATTCGTGGCTAAAAAATACATTATCGTGGCCCTTCGTGTCATTCTTCTCTATTGTATGTTCTATGTTCTATGCTCTATGTTCTCTATTCTTCCTCCCTCATAATTCATCCTTCATAATTTACTCTCCCGTGGCACAGCATTTGCTTTTACAAACAAGCAGATGACAGAATCAATGTGAATAACAAACCTAGGAGGAAATACCATGGAATTCTCAGTGATTGGCTTATTGCTTATGTTGTTGATCGCCGCAGTCTGTGGAGCCGCAGGGCAAGCAATTGCAGGTTATAGCATGGGCGGCTTGTTGGCCTCAATCGGCGTTGGTTTTATCGGTGCATTGTTGGGCACCTGGATCGCAGGCAACACCGGTTTGCCAGAACTGCTGACGATCGATATTGAAGGGAAGCCATTCCCAATTATCTGGTCGATTATTGGCGCAACCTTGTTTGCTTTGATTATTTCGTTTGTGCGCGCACCACGTCGCCGCCGCGTCTAAGCTCAACGCACAGCTAAAACAAACAGCAAGCGTTCTGTCGTCATACGACAGGACGCTTTTTTGATTCAAATCGGAATGAGCGTTTGATTAACTTCAGCTGTGCAGCTGCCAATAGTAGCTAAAATGTTTGCTTTATGTCATGCCAAAAGTTGTCAAAAGCAGACGAGACCGCTATACTGCCGTATACGATGTTTGCTGTGGATGCCGCAAATATCAGCTTTTCGGCGGAGGTTCTGGATGGCTGGCCCGTTGGTTTTGCAAGTTGGTGATTGTACGGTTGCTTGTTCCTATGCTTTGCCGCATCAGCGCGGCGATGCCTTGCTTCAAAGCCGCTTGCGCAGCATCTTTGGCGATGAAACGCTGGTTTGCAACGAAGGTCTCGATGGCGAAGCAACCGAGGATTTTCTCAAACGTTATGATCGAACAATGGCTCGGTATCCCGAAATCGATTTGATTATCGTGCGTTATGGCGTAAACGATCGCAAGCGCTACGGTATTGGGCCATTCGAAGCCAAGTTAATCGAGCTTTGCGATTTATTCGAGCGTGATTATCCGCAAGCTAACATCATGTTGGAAACCGGAATTTACGTCGATTATCCTGCGCACTATGCGTTCGATCGCAACTCCAAGCTTGAGCCTGTGTATCGCATGATTAGCAAGCTGGCGCAACAGCGCGGCTATACAGTCGTCGATATTTTCGAGCGCATGAAACGCGAAACCCAACAAGGCAATTGGGATCTGCGCGCGCGCGGCTTTGGCTCGGTCGATGAGGATTTTCCGGTATTGGGGCCAGCACTTGATCATATTCATGGCCATGATGTGCGCTGGTTTACCAATATCCACCCAAATATTCAAGGCATCCAAACGATTGTTGATGAAGAAATCTCCGTAATTACCCAAACCTGGCCAACTGGTTTGCGGGCAATAGCGTGAGGAGTATTATGCAGCAGGTACCTTCGGCGCATGTGCGTCATCCAATGTGGCCCATTTATCTTTGTGTTGCAGTCACTGCGCTTGGCATTGGGATTATCAATCCGTTGATTCCGCATTTGCTTGAAGATAATGGCGCTGATGAATTTATCGTGGGCTTGAGCACCAGTGTGATGTTTGCCAGCCTTGTGCTGACCGGCATGCCAATTGGCCGCACGATTGATAAATTTGGCATTCGGCTCTTTTTGATTGTGGGATTAATTTCCTACACCTTTGCCATGCTGGCAATGCCTTGGACGAGTAGCATTCCGCTGTTTTTTATGTGGCGGATCTTCGAAGGGATTGGCTGGTCGTGTGTTTGGACTGCCGCCGAAACCTATGTGAGTCGTGTCAGTTCGCCCGAACAGCGTGGCCATAATACAGCGGTGTATGGCATGTCGCTGGCCAGTGGTACAGCAGCAGGCCCCATTATTGGCACGGCGGTTTTGCAATTGACTGGCAGCCATATCATGCCATTTTTTGTGGCGGTTGGCGCGGCAATTCTCGCAACCGTAATTGTGGTTTTGGTTGTGCCTGAGCCGCATGTAGCCCATACCGAGCATGAAAGTGGCGGCGTAAGCTTCAAAATCACCAGACCATTGATTTTGCCTTTGGCAATTGCCTTCCTCTATGGTTATGGCACATTGTCGCTGGTTTCGTTGCTGCCAACCCTCAACTATAGTAATTGGGAGCTTGGGACGCTGATTTCGGTCACGGTGATTGCCAATATTGTGGCGCAAGTGCCGATTGGCCGCATGCTCGATCGCTATGGCTATCGGCCCTTGCTGATTGGCTCGTTGTCGTTGCTTTCTGGCGCGGCGCTCTTTGCTACCTTCCACCCACCATTTTTGCTAACGCTCTTTTTGGGCATGTTGCTCGGCGCGTTTGCTGGCACGCTCTACCCAATTGGGCTAGCGGTGTTGGCGGCGCGGGTGCCACCAGCCAAGTTGGGCGGCGCTAGCGGTATGTTTACCGTCTGTTATGGCCTTGGCAGTTTTGTGGGACCAGCACTAACCGGTGGCGTAATGGCCTGGGTTGGCGATAAACATAGCGATCAAGCGCTGTTTGGCACGATTGGGTGTTTGGTATTGGCACTCTTGGTCTTGATTATGACTGGGATTGATCGAATCAACGTTAAAGAGGAACATCCGGTGAGCGTTGCTTCGACGGGCATCAAACCACCAATGTAAAATTATCAATTTGATGACAAAAGGCTGGCACAATGCCAGCCTTTTTGGTACGCCCAAAATCAAGTTAAACAAAAAACTCAGCACTAGTGCTGAGTTTTGTTGGCTGGCGGACCAGGATTCGAACCTAGATAAACAGTGCCAAAAACTGTTGTCCTACCTTTAGACGATCCGCCATCACCGAGTTATCTTCAACGTTTCCGTCGACATTGATAGTATAGCATAGACTGTTCTTTTTTGCAAATCCGCCGAAAGTCGTAACGTATAAACCAGCTCAGCGCGCCAAAACTCCTGCCCAAATTGCTTATTCAGCCATGCCAAAAAACGCCAATCTGTGTATCTAGTGATTGCTATTGGTGCTTCAATCGGGGGTGGCTATGAAACAGTCTTTCTGGTTATGGCTGCTGTTAGTGTGGCTCTGGCCACTAACAACGCAAGCCCAAACTCAGCCAGCGCAGGTTGTGCTCAACGAATTTTTGGCGCTTCCTAGCACTGGTAGCGAGTTTGTCGAGCTATACAATCCAACCTCAATTGCCATTGATCTCAGCGGTTGGGCGATTGATGATATAGAAGGTGGCAGCAGCCCCAAAATTCTGCCCACGCCGACCATGCTTGCACCCAATACTTGGTTGGTCGTTTCGCTGAGCAATGTGTTGAATAATAGCGGCGATCAGGTGCGCTTGCTCAATCCTGCTGGCCAGGTGATTGATCAATATAGTTATTCGAATGCAAGCCTTGGCCTTTCGTGGAGCCGCATACCCGATGGCAGTGGCGCTTGGCAAGCATCCACCTATCCAACCCCAGGCATGGCGAATGCCAGCCAAAGCCCAGCTACAGCAACCCCAACCATTAGCGTTAATCCAACGAGCATAAATTTACCAACCAACACTGCTACAATGCTACCAAGTGCCACGAGCACTGCAACCGTAGCTCCAACCGTGGTTCCATCGCCAAGCCCAATTCCAAGTGCAACGCCACTGCCACCCCCAGCCTTGATTCGGCTCAACGAGTTGATGGCTGCGCCGAGTGCCGGCCAAGAGTGGGTTGAACTGTATAACGCTGGCGAACAAACGGTCAATTTGTATGGCTGGCAGCTCGATGATGCAGCCGATGGAGCCAGCCCAATTCTGCTGGATGCAAACATCTTGCCTGCAAGTTGGCTGGTGATTTCGATGACCAATATGTATAACAATAGTGGCGATGAGCTACGCTTGTTTGATTCAGTCGGTCGCTTGATCGATACGTTTAGCTATAGCGCCACCACCAGCAACCGCACATGGTCCAGAATTCCCGATGGCAACGGAGCTTGGCTGGCCGATCGCGCACCAAGCCTTGGCCAAAGCAATCCGGCTGATCCGCCAATTGCGCCAACCCAAGCTCGGATTTTAATCAACGAAGTGATGAGCCAACCAATCAGTGGCACCGATTGGGTCGAACTCTACAATCTCGGCCCTGATGCGCTTGATCTCAAAGGCTGGAAAATTGACGATCAGCTTGCTGCTGGCGGCGCGGCACATTCAATTCAAACGTCAACAATTATCAGCCCAGGTTCATGGCTACTGATTCCAGTTGGCACATTGTTGAATGCTGAGCTTGATAGCGTGCATTTAATTACTGATCAAGGTGTGGTGACTGATACATTCGATTACGCTAGCAGTGTAGCTGAACGCACATGGAGCCGCATGCCTGATGGTGCAGCAACTTGGCAAGCAGCCTCACGGGCCAGCCCTGCAATGGCCAATCGCCAAAATTCTAGCCCTGAACCAAACCAATTGCTGATCAACGAAGTGTTAGCATGGCCGACAATCGGCGAGGAATTTGTTGAATTGTATAATGCTGGAGCTACACCAATCGATTTAAGTGGCTGGTGGCTTGATGATCATGCGAATGCTGGTGGCTCAGCGCTGCGTATTCCCGACGATACGCTGATTGCACCACGCAGTTGGTATAGCATCTCTAGCAGTGGTTTGCTGAATGATAATGGCGATCTTGTGCGCTTGCTCGATTATCGTTTGCAAGAATATGGGGTTTGGAATTATAGCTCGGCCTTGCAGGGCTTATCGGCGGGGCGCTGGCCCGATGGTGGCCTCAATTGGTACAGCGGCCTGCGCGCTAGCCCCAATAATCGCAATCATGCGCTCGCTGCAATTCCTTCAGGCATCGTGATTAATGAAATTTCGCCGCTTGGCCAAGAATGGATCGAACTGTATTCAACCAATGCTGAAATAATTGATTTGGCTGGCTGGAGCATTAGCGATAGTTCAGGCACAACAATCAGGCTTGCAGCCAAAACCCAGCTTCAGCACGGCCAATTTCTCACCATAACCCTGAGTAGCATGCTCAATGACAGCGGCGATAGCGTGCAGCTTGCCATGGCTGATGGCCGCGTCGTTGATCAATTAAGCTATACCAAGCCTTTAGCGCATACCACGTGGAGCCGGATTCCTGATGCTGGCAGTTGGCAGAATAACGCGCCAGCTACTCCCAATCAGCCGAATCGTGCACCACAGCCAACCGCCGTACCAGCCACCAAAACACCAAAACCAACCGCGACCAAGAAACCAACTTCAATCCCAAGAGCAACTGCCAAACCAAAAGCTTCCAAGCCTAAAGCCACCGCTCAGCCGACGCTGGCTGCAAATGCCAAATATCCGCAGATTCAAATTAACGAAGTTGTGCCTGCCCCGCGCGCGATCGATTGGAATGCTGATGGCGAAAGCAATAGCAACGATGAATGGATTGAACTCTACAATCCCAATAGCTATCAGGTCGATTTAACTGGCTGGCAATTGGACGATCAGGCAGATGGAGGCTCACAGCCATGGCGCTTGCCCGCAGGCATGAGCATTGCGGCCAATGGCTATTTGGTGATTTTTGCCAGCCAAAGCAAATTAAGCCTCACCAACTCCGGCGAAGAGCTGCGTTTGCTCCAGCCAAATGCAGTAGTTGCCGATCAGGTTCGCTATGCCAAATTGGAGTATGACCACAGTTGGGGCCGCCACCCGAGCAGCCAACAATGGCAAAGTTTTGCCCAACCAAGCCCCAAGCAAGCCAATAATCCAGCTCCAAGCGACTCAGCTGCTAAAAAAATCAGCTTGGGCGAGGCTCAACAAGCAGCAATTGATAGTAACGTATTGGTTGAAGGCGTGGTCAGTGCTGAGCTGAATCTATTTCGCCAACGCGCTTTCTATGTGCAAGATTCGACGGCAGGAATGTTGGTCTTTATCAGCAATAACGTCACCTTGCCAACATTAAAACAAGGCATGGTTGTGCAACTTCAGGCAACGGTTGGCAGCTACCATCAAGAGCCACAGTTGATTATTGCGGCGGCTGCTGATCTCAAAATTATCAAACAACAAGCGGATTTAGTGATTCACAGCCCAAATAGGCTTGATCAAGCGACACTTGGCCAGTTGGTAAAACTGAAATTGCGCTTCAAGCAACGCAACGCCGATAGTTTAGTGGTCGAGTTTGGCTCGCAACAGTTGCAATTGCGTTTGGCGCAAGGCCAAAGTTTGCCGCAGCTGCCAAGTGCAATCCAGCTCAATGCAATTGGCATCCTTAGCCGCTACGATGATGTGTGGCGTTTGCAGGTGCGGCAGGTGGCCGATTTGGGCCTGCCGCAACGCTTGCCCGCGACCAGCCAACCAAACCTGCCCACGTTGTGGGCTTGGGTGCTTGGCTTGATTGGGCTTGGTTGGCTGGTTCGCTGCTATGGATTTACTGGCGGAATAATTCCCAAACGAGGTGTTTTAGCTCAGGCAAAATTAACGATTCTAAGGCCAATCGTACCGCGCCCGACGAACCTGGCATACAAAAAACCAAGGTTCGGCCTGCGATTCCGGCGGTTGCGCGTGAAAGCATGGCTCCAGCGCCAATGTCGTTGTAGGAGAGCATGCGGAAAATCTCGCCAAAACCAGGTAATTTTTTATCGAGCAATGGCTCAATCGCCTCGATTGTGGCATCGCGGCGAGCAATGCCAGTGCCGCCATTGGTTAATACTGCATCGCAATCGCTGCGCGCAATGCATTGCTGCACAAACTCGGCCACCTGATCCGGCTCGTCGGGAATAATCCGATATTCGACGATTTCAAAGCCTGCGGCGGTTAATAATTCTTGGGCAAGCGCTCCGCTCTTATCGGTTTCGATACTGCGCGTATCGCTAATCGTAATAATTGCACAACGGACTGGGGCTTGGTGTTGTGCCGCTGCTTCGGCATGATCTTCGTAGCCCATATGGCCTCCTTCACTAAATTGGGCATTCTGCCTATCGTAGCGCATTTGCTCAAAGCTGGCTATAGGGTGATAATCAAGCCAAGTATGCCCAAGGAGTCGTCATGGATCAGATAGGTCGTCGAACATTAACGAGTTTATCGGTGGGCTTGGTGGCAATTGTGATTTTGCTGGTCGCAATTGGCCAACAGCCTACTACCAGCCAAGGTTCTAGCAACCCTACCAATCAACAACAAGTCAGTGGGATTTTATTTTTGCGCAACCCCTCGCAGCAAGCAGAGTTGTGGCGTTCTGATGCCAATGGTCAGGGCCAACAATTGCTTGTGCCGCAAATTAGTGATTACAGCCTGAGCCCCGATGGGCGCAAGGTTGCCTATGCCACTCAAGCCGAAGCCCAACCAAGCAGAATCGAGATTTTCGATCTGACTCAGAATCAGGTAATTACCAGCACTGGCGCTGCCGATTGGACTGGCTATACGCCGAATTGGTCGCCTGCTGATAACGCAATTGTTTACGAACGGCGCACGATTGGCACTGGTGGCGTTGGCTCGCCCAAACTTTGGCTGATGCAGCCCGATGGTATCCAAGTCAGTCCCGTTGTTAAAGGTGGCGATGTAGTTACCTTTGGCGCACATTGGTCGAACGCTGGGCAGATGTTGGGCTTTACCGACCCGCTGCGCAATGAGTTGGTGCTGTTTGATTTTAGTGATGTGCTACGGCGAATTCCATTTAGCGGCGATTTCGATTGGTCGCCTGATGATCAACGCTTGGTGATTAGTGTGCTG
This sequence comes from Herpetosiphon sp. NSE202, assembly GCF_042688385.1. Lineage (NCBI taxonomy): Bacteria > Bacillati > Chloroflexota > Chloroflexia > Herpetosiphonales > Herpetosiphonaceae > Herpetosiphon > Herpetosiphon sp. NSE202. Next base: position 208,639 of record NZ_JBHUPY010000015.1, read on the forward strand.
CGTGAAACTCAAGCTGGCTTTCGCAATGAGTTGGTGTTGTTTGATTTGGCCAGCGAGCAACAAACGCCCTTGGCCAGCCAAACCGACACTGATGATTTTACGCCAAGTTGGTCGCCTGATGGCAAGCAAATCGCGTTTGTGCGGCGGACTCGCGAAGTGCCACGTGGCGAGATTTGGGTGGTGAATGCTGATGGCAGCGAGCCACGGGCAATAACTGCTGGCGGCGGCTACGATAATGTCGATCCTCAATGGACACCAGATAGCCAGCAATTGCTTTGGACGCGCTTAACCGTTGGTTCGGCCAACGTGCCTTCGGCAATTTGGACGGCTAATTTGGCTGATAATGCGGAGCCACGGGTGTTGATTGAAAATGCCACCCAAGCTCGTTGGATAGTTGAGTAAGCACATGCAAACAACAATTCATTTTCTCTCAGCAGACAGCAGCACCTTATTGGAAGGCAAATGGTTGGCTCCAGCCCAACTCCCTGAACGAGTTGCGGTGTTGGCGCATCACTTTCCGCCAATGTCGAATATGGATCAGCGGGCGATTTTCGCCACCTTCAAAGTGCTGCGAGACCGTGGTTGGGGCGTGTTGCGCTACAACTCGCGCGGCGTGGGCAAAAGCCAAGGCGAATTTAGCGGCGGCCCGGGCGAAGATCTCGATTTGCAGGCAGCCTTAGCTGAGGCTCGCCAGCGCGCTCCCCAAGCCCAAATCTGCCTGATCGGTTGGTCGTTTGGGGCGCAATTGGTGTTGCGAGTGATGGCCAGCGATCCAGCGATTCGGGCAACCGTTGCGGTTACACCAAACCCAATTGGTTTGCAGGAAAGTGCCCAAGGCCAGCATGGGCCGTTATTGGCAATTGTGGCCGAGCGCGATCAATTTTTTGATTTGATTGAAACCCGCACCGCCTTTGAACAAGCCAGCGAGCCAAAAACCTGGCATTTGCTGAAATGGGCTGACCACTATTATCTGACTCGCGAGGATGAAGTGGCGCAATTGACGGTGGATTGGCTCGAACAGGCGGTTAAGTGAAAACAGGAAGCAGTTTGCACCGCTCCCTGTTATTCAGAAAATTTAGGCTAATTTGCGCCAGCGTTCGACATAGGGGCTGCGCTCGATCCAAAGTGCGCCGGCCCAGACGATGCCAAGCAGAATTGCTGCAATTGGCATCGTCGTCGTATAAGGAATTTCTGGCATCAAGGTATAGCGATCGCTAATCCATGCGCCAGCGTAGAACATCATTAATGTTCCGAATGCTGCAACAAAGGGATTAATGCGATAGGTAATGCCAATATCAATCGCCAAGGCCGTACCAATAATAAACAATGGCACAAACGATGGTGGAAACTCAATGCCGCGCAGAATGTAGAACGACACAACCCGATAGATCAAATAGGTTCCGGCAACCAAGGTTGCTGTCCAGCGTCCGCGCATAATCAGGCGGGCAGCTAAGAGCACCAAAACCACCGAGGTGATCAACCACAGCGGGTAGAGCCAATCGGGCACAGGAATTGCAAAACGCTCTGGGTTGGCTCCTGCCTCGATCATCAATTCGGCATCGGCGTAGGGCTTGCCAAGGCGCATGGCTTCGATTGCGGTTACGCCATATTCTTGTTGACCCAAGGGGAATAAGAAATCTTCAAGCAAAAAGGCCCAAAAGCCAATCCCGAAGACCGTTTTAATCCGGCTATCGGGCGCTAACAGCAACCAACCACGCAACACACCCAAGAGCATCACCGCTGTGCCAAGGTAAAGCAAGGCGTGGGTCGGGCTCCAACTGGTAATATCAAGCCCAAACAAACGGTGGTTGATTAAATCTAAAGGAATTGCAATTAGGAAGATCGAAATCCCCGCCTGCATCAAGCGCAAGGTTAACCGATCGACTCCATAGCCAGTCCAAGTATGGAACATAACGAGCAACACGACGATGACCGTGCCAACCGTGTTGATCATATGCGGTGGCGCTAAATCGTCGCGCAAAAAGCGGAAGTGCCAAGCCACATCCCAGCCTGAACCCATCAATTTGAGCACAAATGCAAACAACCAAATACCATAAATGGTGTGCAGCGCCCGCGTATTTGTCGGGCGTAGTGGTTGCCCTGGTGAACTGTACGTTTGCCAAAGTGGCATCACATAGCGGTCAAGATACTGGCGCATACGTGCAACCCTTTCTGAATTAAAACGTGTTGAAGTTCTCTCTGATCGACGTTTACTACGGTGGGGTTGTTGCAGTTTCAACAACCTAACTTTCGATGCTGATTGGAATTAAACGTTGATTGGCACATTCTATGGATGCCATCAATCCTTGTCAATCCCTTGCAACGCAAGGTGTCATGAATCGCGTTCATAATCGTGTTTTGGGTTTCATGGCACGCCATCTGCAATATTGCTCGTTAGCAAATTCTAGTTTTAAGGAGCATTCGTGCAATGGATAAACGCTTAAAAACCCCAACTGATTTAGATTCTAAAGCAACTGGCCCAGTAATTGAAGCACTCAATCGCAGTTTGGCCAATTCGTTTGCTTTGTACATGAAATATAAAAATTTCCACTGGCATTTGACTGGTCGCCATTTCCGCGATTTACATTTGATGTTCGATGAGCATGCCAACCAGATTTTTGCCACGACCGATATTTTGGCTGAGCGTGCCCGCCGCATCGGTGGCACCTCGTTGCGCTCAATTGGTCATATCAGCGAGTTGCAAACGATCGAAGATAATAATGCTGAGTTTGTCGAGCCAGCCAATATGCTGACTGAGCTGGTGAACGATAACCAGACCTTGGTTAAAAACTTGCGCAAAGCTCACGATGTTGCCGATGAAGCCAACGATGTGGCCACCGCCAGCGAGCTTGAACCAATGATTGACCAAGCAGAAAATCGAGTTTGGTTTCTATTTGAACTTTCTCAAGAAACCAAAGGTTAAGTAAGCGAGCGAAGACATATAGATGTCTAATCAAGAATGGGCTGGGGCTATTTTCCCCGACCCATTTTGATTTAACCCCAATGTTTGGTTAACGCCAGATACATTTTTAACTCATACCAACCCATCACCAACGCCAAAAGCATGCCCAACAAGCCATCGCGATAGCCGCCCCAGGTGACATAACGTCGCCAAATTGTGCGCAATGGTTGCAAAACATAATTTTGGGGCTTGACCCGCACGCCATTGCGATAAAGCGTGGCAGCCTCTGCTTGGGCATAACGCTGTTGTTTTTCGCGTAGTTCGGCCCACGATTCAATATTAATATGCTCAAGATGCTGGGTTAATTGGCCTTCGCTGCCAGCCAGTATAACCAATTCATGGACCAAGCGGCTGGGATCGTATTGGGCTTTGCTGCGTTGCACCAAGCGCAATTGACGGTCGGGATACCAACCGCCGCCACGCAAGGCTCGCCCCCAATAGCGGTTGAAGCGCGGAATCCAGTAGCCCGCGTGGCTTGGTTGGCTTGGCAAAAGCTGGCGGATTTCATGCTGCAAGCTGGGAGTTACCCGCTCGTCAGCATCTAAAAACAGCACCCACTGGCCCTTGCATTCGGCCAAAGCCCGATTGCGCTGGGCAGGAAACGACTCAAACGGCGCAGCGATCACGCGCGCGCCAGCTTGGGTGCAAAGCTCGGCGGTGCGGTCGCTGGTGCGAGGGTCGAGCAAAACCACAATTTCATCAGCTAAATTGGCGATTGAAGCCAAAGCGGCTCCAATGTGGCGTTCTTCATCGCGCGCAATAATGGCAACAGATAACAGCATATTAACGTGGTTGCTTCTTTCGAATCAAAAAGGCAATTGACATAAGTAATGATACGATAGCGCTACAGATCATCATGAGCAAACCTGCGCCAATTTCATCAATATCGTCGCTGACTGCCGCGCCAATCAATAATAGCCCAGTAATGCCGAAAACAAATAAACTTGGCACAATATTCAAGCCACCCCAGAGGTTGCGGCGTTTGAGATAGGCCATAATGCTGAGACCTAAACTAATAACTGCGCTAGCAGGAATGCCATAAATAAATAAGGCCGCGCCTTCGTTCATCACATCTTCAGCATATTGCGGGTCGATCATCTTAAACAAGCTGATGCCTGTGCCACTGAGCACTACTAATGGCAAAAACATGCCAATCAAGATGCCCACGGCACTGAGAATCATCAAGCTAGCTGGTAAAGTGCCATTGGTTGCAGGAATTGCACGATAAATGCTTTGGCTTGGTACTGCATAGCCCATTGGCGTTTGGCCATAACCAGCTTGTGGAGCTTGGCCATAGTTTTGGGCTTGGCCATAGTTTGGTTGTTGATAGTGGTTGGGTTGAGCTGGCTGGCCATAATTGGCTGCTGGCGGCCCATAATTTGGCTGAGCTGGCGCGCCATAATTAGCTGCTGGTGGCAGTTGGGTTGGGTTGATCGCTTGCGTTTTATCAACCGGATTCGACATTGGCGGCAGATTGGACAAGACTTGGGTTTTATCCATGGCCGCTGGTTGGGTAATTGTCGCGCCGCACGAAGGGCAAAACTTACTATTATCGGCGATGGTTGCCGAACATTGCAAACATTGCATTGCGCTTCCTTTCATTTACGGGATACCACTTGAAATAGTGTACTTGTGGTGATCAAGGTGAAACTACCAAATAAACCGAGCCATAAACCGAAAGTAGGGCTGTAACCTGAATCGTTGAATAGGATGTCAGCACCAAAGATTGTAAGAATTACCACACCAGCGATGCCTGCCAGCATTGCACCTCGTGCCAAGTTGCGGTTTTGGCTAATCAGGCACCCAATAGTGCATAAAAATGCCAGCAAGGCCACAATTAAATAACCATAACTCAGACTTGTCCATAACGAGGGCCATCCGTTGCTAGGGTTATTGACGATCGTAAGCATGCGAAAAAATTCGCCATCGCTATCGCGTTGGGCTACGCCTAATTGGATTGCACCCAACATCAGGATCGCATCCATGAACATTGAAGCACCAAAAGCTAGCAGATTGGCACGGCTTTTGGGCTGATTGAGTTGTTTGCCACAGTAGGGGCAACTAGCGCTAACCGTTGCTAGCGTCATAGAACAAGCTGGACATTGCATCGTAGGCTCCTCGATTGAGATAGCTGGATCTTGAGCATTCCCTCATCACTCGATCCAAAAGTATTTATTGGTTATTCAAATCTATTGGTGATCACCACCCTTCCGTCCCGCCTCAAGGCGGGAGACGCAGGGGGTTTTCATCCCCCTGCACCCCCTAAATGACATTTGGTGGTAGGTAAAGTGAAATCGGTTAAACCCAATGAATCATAGGAAAACCACTTTGTTTAGCCCCTCGCCCGCAACGTGGGAGAGGGGTTGGGGTGAGGGAATGTTAACTTCTAGGCTTGAAAATATTCCCAAATTACCCGATGCGTCACTGCGCGAAAGCGACCCCAATCTTGCCAATTGCCAGCAATTTCGTGGTCTTCGCTGCCGCTTAGGCTTTCGAGTTGGTCTGCCAGCGTTGGTAGATCGGCCACCTGTGGAAAGCCAAAGGCTGCGACTTGCTCCGATTCGTCAACTGCGCCCAACGTGCCGCCCAATTCGCGCAGCAAAAAGCCAAAAGTATAAAATGTTGGGCTGGGGCTGTTGGTTGGGCGATAGCTGACCGCCGCCAAAAAGCGTTCAACTTGCACATCAAGCCCTGTTTCTTCGGCGGTTTCGCGCAACAAGGCCGCATACACTGGTTCGTCGTAATTGATGCCGCCAGTTAATAAGCGAAAGCACGTGGCTGGATAGTAGGCTTTGCGGGCGCTGATAAGGCTGCCATCAAGCCGCTGCACCACCATACAAACCTCGCCATAGCGGTCGGATTTGCCAAACGGCGCAAATAAGCTTTTGATGTTAATCGCTTGTTCAGCTGGGCTAGCAGGATACTGACCATCAGGCAAAACCAAGGCTACTTGGTGCACGTGCGGCACGCCAAAGCGCGCAACTAAATCGGCTAATTCAGCGCCAACGTGGTTGGGAAGTTGAAATTGCTCAAACATACAAACGATCTCCAGCACAACAAAAAACCTTCTCCAGTATAGAAGATTAGGCAAGCCATGCGAATAGGCGCAAAGCGCTTCTTGCCAACAATCTCAACTCGCAGTATAGTGCGCGCTATGACACGAGCATTAATTACTGGCGCAACTGGCTTTGTTGGCCAACATCTTGTTCGCTATTTGCAGCAAGCAACCACATGGGAACTATGGACCTTAGGGCGCACGGCGCACCCAGAACTCCCAACGGTGCTGGCTGATCTGCTTGATCGTTCGGCGGTAGCAACGGCGGTGGCTCAGGCGGCTCCCGATCTGGTGGTGCATTTAGCTGCCCAATCGGCGATTCCGCAATCGTTTCACGACCCTGCTGGCACATTCAATAGCAATGTGCTTGGCCAATTACACCTGTTTGAGGCGATCAAGGCTGCTCAGCTCGACCCGCTGGTGCTGGTGGTTGGCTCGAATGCGATGTATGGCATGGCCCATCGTTCGGGCTTGCCAGCAGATGAACAAACCATGCTCTGTCCAGCCGATCCGTATGCTGTTTCCAAGGCAGCCCAAGATTTGCTGGCGGGCCAATGGTGGTATAGCCATGGCCTGAAGGTGATTCGTGCTCGGCCATTTAACCACACTGGGCCAGGCCAGCGCGCCGATTTTGTGGTGCCAGCGTTTGCCCACCAGATTGCGCGCATTGAAGCAGGCTTGCAACCGCCAGTGATTCAGGTTGGCAATCTCTCGCCCCAACGTGATTTTAGCGATGTGCGCGATGTTGTGCGCGCCTATCACTTGCTGCTCGAACGAGCGCAGCCTGGTGAGATTTATAATATTGGTGTCGGTCAGAGTGTCTCAATTCAGTCAATTCTTGATAGCCTCATTGCACTCAGTGGCCAAACGATAACGGTCGAAGTTGATCCTCAACGCTTGCGTCCGGTTGATGTGCCAATTGTGGCCTGCGACGCGACCCGTTTGCGCAGCCAAATCGGCTGGGAGCCGCACTATCGGCTTGAAGATACCCTGCGCGATATTCTTGCTGAATGGCGCAGCCACGTTGCTAGCGAGGTCGAGAGAGTTGGCTCCCACAATCACAAAACATAGAGGATTAACGATATGGATATTTTAGTGCTTGCCGGTGGGACTGGCTCGCGCTTGTGGCCACGCTCACGGCGCACCAAGCCCAAGCAGTTTTTACCCTTGCTTTCAAATCGCACCATGCTCCAAGAAACCGTCGATCGGGTGCGACCGTTGATGGAAGAGGGTCGCGTTTTCGTGGTAACTGGCTCGGATTACGAGGAATTAATTCGCGAGCAGTTGAACGATGTGCCCCGCAATAACGTCATTTTAGAGCCAAGTGGCCGTGGCACGGCTTCGGCAATTGGCTTGGCTGCAATCCACATGCGGCGCTCGGCTCCCGATGCTGTGATGGCGGTGCTTAGCGCCGATCACTTGATTTTGCGCAACGAAGCCTTTCGCCAAGCCTTGCAAGCCGCCGAAGTGGCTGCCCGCGAAGGCTACTTGGTCACTTTGGGCGTAAAACCATCGTTTGCCAACACCGGCTATGGCTATATTCAATGTGGCGACTTGATTACCGAAGCCCATAATCACAAAATTCATCGGGTGCAGCGCTTTGCAGAAAAGCCCGACCATGATACTGCCGAGCGCTATTTGGCGCAAGGCAATTATTTTTGGAACGCTGGGATTTTCGTTTGGCAAACCAAAACCTTCCTTGATGCAATTGGTCGCCACATGCCCGAATTGCGCAACCAGCTCAATCAAGTGCAAGCTTCGTTTGGCAAATCGCGTTACCACGACACCTTGGCTCAAGTTTGGGATAATGTCGAAAATATCACGGTTGATTATGGCATTATGGAGCGTGCGCCAAATGTAGCGGTCGTGCCAGTTGATATTGGTTGGAGCGACGTTGGTGACTGGCATACCTTGACGACCTTGCTGAGCGACGATGATTCGGCGAATGTCGTCATTGGCCCGCACGTCGAGGTCGATACCAAATCAACCTTGATTTACAGCGATTCAGGCCGCATGATCGCCACGATTGGGCTGGATGGCTTTTTGGTTGTCGATACCGGCGATGCCTTGCTGATCGCGCCGCGCGAACGCGCCCAAGATGTCAAGAAAATTGTTGATCAGTTGCGGACTGAAGGCCGCAATGATGTGTTATAAGCTATAATTGAGCGTGCACGGCAGCAGGTGGTTAGCAATAACCAAACCACTGCCGTGCTTTTATTGAAAGCAGATCTATGCGTGCAGTTATTTTAGTTGGCGGATTGGGCACTCGGCTGCGGCCATTGACCAACCAGCTCCCCAAGCCGTTAGTGCCAATTGCTGGCGAAGCCCTGATGAGCCGAACCTTGCGTCGTTTGCAGCGCCAAGGGGTGCGCCATGTCATTTTGGCGGTGCAATATTTGGCCGAGCAATTTTTGGCAGCCTATGGCGATGGCTCGGCGTTTGGGCTGAATTTGCAGATTGTGCAAGAACCAGAGCCATTGGGCACTGCAGGCGCAGTGCGCTATGCCCTTGAACAAACCAAATTGCTTGAGGCTGGGCCGATGTTGGTGTTGAATGGCGATGAATTAACCGATTTTGATGTGGCGCAGCTGTGGCAAGCCCATGCGCACGCTGCTGGCGTGGCGACGATTGCGGTGCGCGAAGTTGCTGATACCTCGGCGTTTGGTGTGGTAGCCAGCGACGAGCAGCAACGAGTCTATGCTTTTCAAGAAAAACCTGCGCCAGGCACGGCGCTCGCTAACACAATTAATAGCGGAGCCTATGTGTTTGCGCCAGCAGCCTTGGCCCAGATTCCAGCGCAAGGCTTTGCAATGCTCGAACGTGATCTCTTCCCCAGTTTGTTGGCGGCTCAAGCGCCGATTTATGCCTACCAACACAGCGCCTATAGCCAAGATATTGGCACGTTGGCGGGCTATTTAGCGGCCAACGAAGCAGTCTTGATGGGTCGTCTGCCCCAAGAACCAGTGCATGGCATACAATATGCAGCAGGAGTGTGGGCTGCGGCTGATGCTCAAATCAGCCCTAGTGCGCAATTAATCGCCCCGATTATGCTTGGGAGCGGCTGTGTGGTTGGTGAGCATGCCCGACTTGAACGGGTGGTCGCTTGGGAACGTGTTACAATTGAGGCCGCTGCAAGCTTAACCAATGTCGCTCTTGCCAGTGATGTACTCATTGCCCACCATGCAACTGTTGAAGGTCTTGCCCTTGGTTAACACCATTCCAATCAACTCATCCAATTCGCTATTTCATTTGGCTTGACGAGCGATCGTCAGCAATCTCTTTTCGTGGGAACCCAATTTCAATCGCAAGCTCAGGAGCGTGTATGGCATCAGCAATCAAATTTGGCACCGACGGTTGGCGAGCAGCAATCGCTGAAGAGTATACCTTTGACAATGTGCGCATTGTGACCCAAGCCGTTGCAGATTATCTGCATGAGTCGGGCTTAGCCCCGCGTGGGTTGGTGGTTGGTTATGATACTCGTTTCGGTTCCGAGCGCTTCGCCGCCGCCACCGCCGAGGTGCTGGCTGCCAATGGGATTCACGTTTATCTAACCGAAAAAGCTACCCCAACTCCCGTTGTTTGTTGGAGCATTCTTAGCAAAAAAGCTGGTGGTGCTTCAATCATCACTGCTTCACATAATCCACCAAGCGATAATGGCTACAAATATAAGCCAGAATATGCTGGCTCGGCCTCGCCCGACGTGATCGCTCGCTTGGAAGATCGTTTAGAAAAAGCTCCAGTCAAGCGTATGACCTTGCGCGAAGCAGAAAAACAAGGCTTGGTCGAACGGATCAACGGCACGCCCGATTATGTGGCCCAAATCAAGCAAATGGTTGATCTCGAAGCGATCAAACGCGAAGGCTGGACGATTATCAACGATGCGATGTATGGCGCTGGCGCTGGTTTCTTGCCATTATTGCTTGATGGCGGCCAAACCAAAGTTGTGCCAATCAACGATACCCGCAACCCGTTGTTTCCTGGCATGCGTTCGCCCGAGCCAATCGACGACAATTTAACCAAGCTCAAAAATGTGGTCAAGCAAAGCGGCGCGTTTGCAGGCTTGGCCTACGATGGCGATGCTGATAGGGTTGGTTTGGTCGATGAAAAAGGCAAATTCGTCGATCAGCTGCGGGTGTTTGGCTTGTTGACCTATTATTTATTGGAAGTTAAAGGCTGGCGCGGCCCAATCGTCAAGTCGCTTTCGACGACCTCGATGGTCAATCGTTTGGCCGAGCTGTACAATGTGCCAATCTACGAAACGCCGGTTGGCTTCAAGCACATCGGCCCTAAGATGATCGAATCGAATGCGATTATTGGCGGCGAAGAATCAGGCGGTTTTGCCTTTGCTAAGCACTTGCCAGAACGTGATGGCATTTTGTCGTCGCTGCTGTTGCTCGATTTATTCTTGAAGCGTGGCAAAACGCCCAGCGAAACCATGGAAGAATTGCTTAACAAAGTTGGCCCGCACTTCTACGACCGGATTGATATTACCTATCCTGCCGAGCAACGCGATACCATTCTCAAACGGGTTGATGCAGCGCGGCCTGATGCCTTGGCTGGCCTAACCGTCAATTCGATCAATACCCAAGGTGGCTACAAATATTATCTGCAAGATGGCAGCTGGCTGTTGATTCGCTTCTCGGGCACCGAGCCATTGTTGCGGATTTACACCGAAACCCGTTCGCCAGAGTTGGTCGAAAAACTCTTGGCTGAAGGTCGGGTCATCGCTGGGGCATAGATTTGAATGAAACCGCATAAGTTGAGCTGAAACCGCGAAGGACACGAAGCGCACGAAGATTAAGTATCTGGGAAGCTTGAAATGTATACAAATTTTAGCGAACCACTTAACTAAACCTTAGCGATCTTCGCGTCCTTCGCGGTTAATAACTAATTTGAAACAAGAAAAGGCCACAAAGATCAAAGCAGATCTTCGTGGCCTTTGAGTTTTTCGTTGGTCTATACAACTTAGTCGATGAATTGGGTAATTTTTTCGACTTCGTGGCGGTGGTGTGGGTAGCCTTCTTCGGCGGCAACGCCCAAGGCAACCAAGCCAGCCAATTGAACGTGTTCTGGCAAGCCCAAGATTTCTTTGACTTGGGCTGGATCAAAGCCCAGCATCAACGAGGTGTCGTAGCCCAATGAGCGAGCGACCAATGAGAGATAGCCAAGGGCGATGTTGGTTTGGCCCAAGCCCCAAGCTTCTTTTTGCTCTTGGCTGCGGTGGGCGAAGGCACCCAAAATGCCATCGATAGCGCCTTGGCGTTGTTCTGCTGGCACGCCTGGGTGAATCACATCGGCGAGGTTGGCCAAGGCATCGGTGGTGTCGCTATAGACAGCAATCACAACTGGAGCGCTGCCAACTTGGCCTTGACCATAGGCGGCTGCTTGCAATTTGTTTTTGACTTCTTGGTTGCGCACGGCAACGAAGCGCCATGGTTGAATGTTCCACGCTGAAGGAGCTTTGCCGGTCAATTCCAAAATGGTTTTGAGGTCGGCTTGGCTCACTTGGTCATTGGTATATTTACGAACTGAGCGGCGGCTGTTGATTGCATCGGCGACGCTCAAAACATTGCTTACTGCTGGCTGAGTCATTGGTCTAAGCTCCTAGAAAATAGTGCAGCACCATCGTTTGGGCTGCGTTTGTTGTATCTGTAACTAGCATAATTACATATTGTCCTTGGATTTATCTATTGGTGCGTCCTTTGGCTCGTCCCAAGCGCGGTTCATGCTGTCCTAATTGCTAGCAATATCGGGCAATTTGCTGGTTTTGGGGTACAATCCTTGCGATATGTGTTGGTTATAAGGAGGAATTATGAGCGATATTAAACAACTCTTGAGCAATGCCAAAACGATTGCCGTAGTGGGCCTGAGCAACAAACCAGATCGGGCGAGCTATGGCGTTGCCGAATATATGCAACGTGCTGGCTATCGAATTATTCCGGTCAATCCGGTGTTGACTGAGCCTGTGCTTGGCGAGCAGCCGGTTGCTTCCTTGAGCGACATCAAAGAGCCAATCGACATTGTCGATATTTTCCGCCGCGCCGAAGATGTGCCACCAGTCGTTGAAGAAGCGATCGCGGTTGGCGCGAAGGCGATTTGGATGCAGCTTGGCATCGTCAATCAAGAAGCCGCCGCCGCTGCCGAAGCCGCTGGCTTAGAGGTTGTGATGGATAAATGCATTAAAGTCGAGCATATGCAGCAATTGTAATGATTAGGGGCTGGGGATCGGAAATTTAACGCTGCGCTTCTTCGTTAAACGAACTGGTATTTAACGCAGAGGCGCAGAGCACCGAAGGATGAAGAATGAGGGTGAAGTCAAGAGCATAGAACATAAGCTTAAACATCTGTGGCTCAAAGAACTTAACCTTCGCGCTCTTCGTGCCCTTCGCGGTTTCTCGTCCTTCGTGCGCTTCGTGTCCTTCGTGGATCAAAATTCCTCATTGCTACTTCTATGTTCTATGTTCTTTGCTCTATGTTCTTGTATCCCCAAAATATCAAGTTTGCGGTACAATAAACTATCGTGTTCTTCACTTATGTCTTGTTGAGCTATGCTAAATTTAACTTATGATGTGGTCGTTGTTGGCGGTGGGCATGCGGGTTGTGAGGCGGCTTTGGCTGCTGCACGCATGGGTTCGCAAACCCTCTTGCTAACGATCGATCTCGATAAATTGGCGCACATGTCGTGCAATCCATCAATTGGTGGCCCCGCAAAAGGCAACTTGGTGCGCGAAATCGATGCACTTGGTGGCGCTATGGGGGTCATCACCGACCGCACCTTGATTCAAATTCGGCTGCTGAATGAAACCAAAGGCCCTGCCGTGCAAGCCTTACGCGCCCAAAGCGATAAGCGTTTGTATGCCAAGGCCATGAAAGAGTTTCTGGAAGCCCAGCCAAATTTAGCGCTCAAACAAGCCATGGTTGAGCGCATTATCCCCTTGGCTGATCAAGCTGATGGGGCCAATTTTGCCGTCGAAACCCAAACTGGTTGGCAATATCGGGCTAAAGCTTTGGTCTTGACCACGGGCACGTTCTTGCGTGGCCGCGCAATCACTGGCGAAGCAATTGTGCCTGCTGGCCGGATGGGCGAGCAACCAGCGGTCAATCTTTCCAGCGATTTGAGCCAGTTGGGCTTTCCATTGGTGCGCCTGAAAACTGGCACGCCGCCACGCATCGATGCGCGAACGATTGATTTTACGGGGCTAGAAGTGCAGCCAGGCTCCAGTACGCCGCTCTATTTTTCGTTTAATTACGATGGTCAGCGGCCCGAAAGCTTGGTGCATGGCCCGCCCAACCCAATTTACCCAGAGCCAATGCTTGATGGCTGGCGACCACAATTGCCCTGCTATCACATTTACACCACGCCCGAATTCCACCAACATATCCGCGATAATTTGCATCGTGCGCCGATGTTTAGCGGGGTGATCGAGGGCGTTGGGCCACGCTACTGCCCATCCATCGAAGATAAAATTGTGCGTTTTGCCGATAAAGAATCGCATGGCTTTTTCCTTGAGCCAGAAGGCTGGGAAACGCTCGAAATCTATGTCCAAGGCTGCAATACCTCGCTGCCAGAAGATGTGCAATGGGCTATGTTGCGTTCGATTCCTGCTTTGCGCAAGGTCGAAATGATGCGGGTTGGCTATGCGATTGAGTATGATGCGGTCGCGACAGGCGAAATTACCGCCTCGCTTGAAGCCAAACGCTTGCCACATCTCTTTTTTGCTGGCCAAATCAATGGCACAACTGGCTATGAAGAAGCTGGCGCACAAGGCTTGATGGCGGGAATTAACGCTGCATTGAAGGTTGCTGGGCGTGCGCCATTTATTTTGCGCCGCGACCAAGCCTACATTGGCGTGATGATCGACGATTTGGTGACCAAAGAAATTCGCGAACCATATCGCATGTTCACCTCGCGGGCTGAACATCGCTTGTTGCTGCGGGGCGATAACGCTGATCTGCGGCTCACGCCATTGGCTGCTGAGCTTGGCTTGGTTAGTACCGAACGCGCTGAGCAAGTCGAACGCAAACAATGGGCGATCGATCAAACCACCCAACAATTGCGTGGTTTGCGCTACACGCCGAGCGCCGAAACCAATGGCCGCCTGCAAACTGCGGGCATTGATCCCTTGTTGCAGCCAGCCTCAGGCGAAGATATTTTGCGGCGGGTCGGGGTCAAGTACGCGCAGTTGGCCGAAGTCCAGCCTGATCTGCCAGCGGTTGAGGCCGATGTTGCCGAGCAAGTTGAGCTGAGCGCTAAATATGCGGTTTACATTGCCAAAGAGCAAGCCTCGGTTGAGCGGGTGCGCAAAATGGAAGATCGGCGTTTGCCTGCCGATTTGGATATTGAGGCGATTCCCAGCTTGCGGATCGAAGCGCGCCAAGTGCTCAAACGCTTCCGCCCAGCGACCTTGGGCCAAGCATCGCGCTTGTCGGGCATCAACCCCGCCGATATTGCCCACCTGCTAATTCACCTCGAACGCCGCGAACGGGCGACGGTGGAATAGGCGATAGGGGCCAGGGATCAGGCAGTTTTTAACTGCGAAGGACGCGAAGCGCACGAATGTTGAATTAGTTGGAAACTTGAAATGTATACAAATTTCAGCGAACCACTTAATTAAACCTTAGCGATCTTCGCGTCCTTCGCGGTTTCGTCCCAACCTAAACTTCGTGTCCTTCGTGCGCTTCGTGGATCAATTTAACTCAATCTTCGTGGCGCAATTAATCAACCAGTGCGGGTCGGAATTTATAGCCATAGACCAGCAGATCGTCCTCGCCGACTTTGCCCCAGCTGCGGGTCACTGTTTCCACTGCCATGCCAATTTGCAATTCGCTTGGCTCGCAATCGGTCAATTGGGCCGTGATCAAACAGCCATCGGCCAGCTTGACAATGCCCACAATTACGATTGGCTCGTGGTCAAATTCGCTACGATTGCTGCGCTGCGCCGTCCACGAAAAAAGTTCGCCAGTGTTGGACAATTGATAGGGCTGCCAAGCATCTTGGGCCTCGCCTAATTTGGCTGGCTGAGCGGGAAATCGCACCCGACCATCGCTGTGGCGTTGGCCTTCGAGGCGGTAGCGTTGGCCTTTGAGCCGCCATTGTTTTGGTAGATTCATCGTTAAACCTCGGCTACTTGCAAAATGTGAGTCACAGCAGTTGCGCCAACGCCACCCAAACATTGGGCTAGGGCGGTTTTGGCCTTGGCAACTTGATTGGCTCCTGCTTGGCCGCGCAATTGAGCCACTAATTCGACCACTTGATAGACTCCGCTTGCCCCGCCAACATCGCCGCGAGCTTTGTAGCCGCCAGCGGTTGCGAGCGGTAATGCGCCATCTTTGGCAATCACGCCTTCGGCAGCTAATTGCGTGGCTTGGCCGCGTTCTGCATAGCCCAAGGCTTCCAAACTAAGGGCTGCGGCAATCCCATGCGGGTCGCTTAATTCGATTAAATCAATTGCCTCGCGATCGATTTTGGCTTGTTGCAAGGCCTTGTTGCCACTAGTTGCGGCGGCTTCAAGCCATAGCAGATCAGGGCGTTGAGCCAAAGCCAGGTTGCTGCTGCTGCTAGCGCTGCCCAAAATTGCGATTGGCTGCGCAACTTCGCGGGTATAGCGTTCGCTGATCAACACCACTGCGGCTGCGCCATCGGCGACCGTCGAACAATCGAGCATATTCAATGGCTCGGCAATTTGGCCTGCATTGGCCCATTTTTGAGCATTAATGGCAAAGCGATAGAGTGCGTTGCGATTGCCCGCGCCATTGGCATGGGCATTGACCGCAAATGGTGCTAAGGCGGTGGCTGGCAGTTGATATTCGTGCAAATAGCGTTGCATCAAGAGCGCCCAGCCGCCAGTTAAGGTGAGGCCAACGGCGCGTTCAAGCTCGCCATCCAAGCCTAAGGCCAAGGCTGCTTGCACATCGGCATCAAGCTTGTCAGTGGATTTTTCGACACCAAGCACCACGACAACATCTGCTTGGCCGCTGGCAATTGCCAAATAGCCTTGGCGCAGAGCCAACGCGCCGCTGGCTCCAGCAGCTTCAACCCGCATAGCTTCGCAATTCAAGCCAGCTGCGCCAGCGATATACGCGCCAAGTTGGCTTTGCTCGCTGAGCGTATCGCCAAGCGCATTGCCAACATACAAGGCTTCAATCAGGCTAGGATCAAACGAACCAACCGCGCCCCGCAGCGCTTCTAAGGCCAAATCGAGCAACGAACGATCGTAATGTTCGCGAACGGCGGTACAGGCTGTGCCTGCAATAAAAACCTGTTGCATTGCACCTACCCCTTTATTCAACAATTTTGCCGCGCCACTTGGCATAGGTGGCATAATCGATTAATTGGCGGCGCTTGAGATAGGCGCTGGTGCGGGGCGCTAAATTGCGCGCTGCCACCAAAGCCTCTGTTACCACCAACGAATAGGCATCGCTGCCAGCACCGCTGCCATACGAGGCCAGCAAAATGCGGTCGCCAGCTTGGGCCACATCGAGCACAGCACACAAGCCAATCATCGAAGCAGCCGAATAGCTGTTGCCAATTTCGCCCGCCAACAAACCTGCTTGGCATTGCTCGGGGGTAAAGCCCACTTGTTTCGCCATAGTTTGGGGAAACTTCACGTTGGGCTGGTGAAATACAGCATAGTGATAATCGGCGGCAGTGCGGCCTAATTCGGCCAATAATTGCTTGGCGGCAGTGCTGACATGGTGAAAGTAGGCTGGTTCGCCGGTGAAGCGATTGCCATGCATCGGGTAGGGCCGATCGGCGCGGCGAAAGAAATCGGGGGTGTCGGAAACATACGAAAGTGTTGCTTCAATCGTGGCGAGTGCTTGTTGGGCAGGGCCGACGATTAATGCTCCAGCAGCGGCGGCGGCGGTATATTCCAAGGCATCGCCCGGGCGACCTTGGGCGGTATCAGCGCCAATCGCCAGCACATAATCGGCCATGCCACTGCCAACCAAGCCCATACCTGCGCTCAAGGCTTCGGTACCAGCTTTGCAGGCAAATTCCCAATCGGCGGCGCTGATCCAGCGCGAGGTGCCGAGGGCTTCGGCAACAATCGTGCCGCTTGGCTTGACGCTATAGGGGTGGCTTTCGCTGCCAACCCAGACGGCGGCTAATTGTTGAGGATCGATTTGGGCACGCTTGAGGGCATTGCGCCCAGCTTCAATCGCCATCGTAATCGTATCTTCATCGGGGCCGGGCACGCTTTTTGATGTAATTGGCAATGCTCCTTCGCTAGCGGCCCAGACGCGGGCAATTTCTTGGGCTGCAATGCGATAGCGCGGAACATATGCTCCATACCCAACGATCCCAACCGGACGTTCAGGTTGACGCATGAGTTTGTCCTTTCAACAATGGTTGATGGTGCAGCGTTGCAACCGCTAGCGGCATTGCCAGCTCAATTTCTGCTAGCACTCTAGCACGCTGAAGCTGCCAAAACCTGTCAAGTCAGCCATAAAAGCTTGATGAAAACTCTCAACTTGCGCCAAGCTGTGGTATGCTGCGCAAAATTACGAGCTGCAATTGCCCAATTAGTGCGAGCTGTTGTATGTATTACGAATATCAACATGAGCAAAATCTGATTGTTATGACCGCCGAAATGGAGCTTGGTTTTTCAACTTCAACCGGAATGTTGACGCTGCTGCGTCGTCCCAACCAAGCCAACATTTTGAATATTGGTAGCGTGGGCATGTCGATCGATGTGCAACTGGCCGATGGTTGGGTCAGCGAGTCGCATTTTCCCCGCTATCTTAGCCATCATGGCCGCGAAGTGGCGGGCGTAACCGAGTTGACGATCAACATTGGCTTGGGCTTTTTGCGCATCAGCGATACCTTGCAAATAACCGGAACCTTGATTCGACGCTCGGTCGCGGTGACCAACAGCGGCGGCAATGAGGCTCGCGTGCATTGGGTGCGGCTCAGTTGGCCATATGCGCGGGTTGGCAGCTATAGCGAAGCCCGTTTTGAAGCGCCGAGCAATAGTTTTCGCCCACGCTTGGATATTGCGGCGGTTTCAAAATTACGCCGCGGACGTTTGCCTGGCCAAGCAATTGCTCCTGCCATTCGGCGCGGACGCTTATTTGAAAATGCACCTGATCGTGGGCCTGGCTTGTTGGCCTTGCACAGCACCAGCGAAAGCGATAATTTACTGTGTTGGTATTGGAGCAAAGATCAATCGGCATGGCCTGATATTGATGGCAATGATTTGGGATTAACTGTTGGCCACGAGTTGGAAATTGCTGGCTGGCTGGCTCCCGATGCCACGCTGAGCGGCGGAACCCAATATTGTATGTTGGTGCAGGGCAATTGGTACGATGCGATGCATGCCTTTCACAACACATGGCCTGTGCTGGGCGTGCGCAGCTTGGCCGATGTACCCGATTGGGTCTGTGCGGCCAATATTTTCGAAACCCACGTTGGCTTGTGGGGTGGCTTTGCCCAATTCACCCAAGAGCTAGCGCGGTTGCGCGATTTAGGCTTCGATACGATCAACCTGATGCCAATTTGGCGCTACAACAATCTTTCGGGCAAGCCATGGGATATGAATTGGCAGGCAGCCGGCTCGCCGTATGCAATCGAAGATTTTGAGCAACTTGAGCCGACGTTGGGCACGGAAGCAGAATTCAAGGCGCTGGTTGATCAAGCCCATGCCTTGGGCATGCGCGTGCTCTGCGATTTGGTGGTGCAGGGCTGTTCGCGCACTGCGCGCTATGTTCAAGAGCGGCCAGGCTGGTTTTGCCGCGATGAGCGCGGGCGCTTGGTTTCATCGCACGGCTGGAACGATACCTACAGCTTCGATTGGGCTAATCCTGAGGTGCAAGATTTTTATGTGGATTGGACGACGCGCTTCGCCCAAACCTATCAGATTGATGGCTGGCGGGTTGATGCACCGCATCGCAAGGAGCCAAATTGGGATCGCCGTTTGGAGCGCATGGCTGCAAGCACCTCGTTTGGCGTGTTGACGATTGTTGAGCGCATGCGCCAAGCGTTGCGCCAAATCAATCCCCAAGCTGCCTTATTGTGCGAATTGTATGGCCCGTTGTTCCCAACCAACCACGATTTTGCCTATGATTATTTGGCTCACTTGATGTTTTTTCACGCTGGTTTGGGGGTGCTCTCGCCGTATGAGCTTGGCGAGTGGCTCGAAGATCACTTTTTGGCCTTGCCCAAAGGCGCAATTCGGGTTTGTTTTACCGAAACCCACGATACCCGCGATGTAAACCCGATTGCCGATGCAGTGCGTGGCTCACGCCTCGCACGCTTGCTGATGATTGGGATGGTTGGCTGTGGCTTTGTGCCAATGCTCTGGACGGGCCAAGAAGTTGGCCAAGAAGCGTGGATCAAACAGGTATTTAGGATTCGTGCCAACTACCCAATTTTACGCCATGGCAAGCAATTGTTTAATGTGATGCCCTGCGATGTGCCTTCGGTTTGGAGCGTGCTGCGGGTGTGTCACGAAGAACGCTTGGCGGTGGTGTTGAATATGGGTCCGCATCGGCGCACCGCAACCCTGAGCATGCCCGTTGATCGCATGCAGATGGCCGAGGGCGAGTATCATTTGTTCGATTTAGTGCGCGAGCAAGTGCTGGAATATGCTGGGCGACGCAGCTGGCGACGTGATGATCTGCTGAATTTGACCTTGATTTTAGAGCCATTCGATAGCTTGATGCTGCATATTCGGCCTGGTTCGCCGCCCGATCCTGCTGCTGCCAAGGCTGAGCCAGCCGCAGCCCCACCAACCACCACGCGGCGGAAAAAAGCCTAGCGCAAAGAGCATAGAACAGAGAGCATAGAACATAATAATTGGGAAACTGAAACCGCGAAGAGCGCGAAATGGGGATTTTTAACGCAGAGAGTGATGGGCGATAGGCGATAGGCGATAGGCTAAGTGTAATGGTCCATTGCATTAACCACAGCATGCTCCCCTCACCCCCAGCCCCTCTCCCACTCAACGCGGGCGAGGGGAGCACCCGTTTTTACCGACGCATTGCGCAAGAACCATGGAATAACGCCCCTCGCCCGCGCCACGGGAGAGGGGTTGGGGGTGAGGGCATGCCACGCGTATCCAATGAACCATTACAGCTCTAGGCTATGGGACAATTATTGGTTTTAGCGACCAATCCCCGATAGCTAAAAGCCAAAAGCCAACAGCCCTTCGTGCTCTTCGTGGTTAATAAAACTCTGCGTCCCTGTTCTAGTGGGTTGGTGTAACCGTAATGTACGAAATTGGCGTGATGGGAAAACCACTAACCGTGAATTGCAACATAAAACTACCGCCTTGCGTGCCAGTTGCATTTGGGCCACTATAGGCAGTCATCTGCAATTGATAATCTCCTAACTCTGGATGCCAGCGACTATTCTTCTCGATCAAAGTATAAGGGAAATCATTATCAATGCGATAGGGCTTTCCATTGAGCATAAACTGAACGCTGCCCACAACCAGAGGTTGGGTAATGGCCTTGAGATTGAAATTATCCGTGCTCAAGGCTCCAAAATCGAACGGTACCCAACTTGCTAAGGGATCAAATACCCCAATTGAATCCCCTGTATTGCCATCAAGTAAACTCCAGCTAGCGACAGAAATGCCACCAGGTGGAGTTAGCGTGGGAATTATTGATGCGTAGGGATCGGTTCCGGTTGGATTAATTGCGATTCCGGCAGCATCAAGCCACTGACGGGTTTCAAGGTTGAAACGAAACGGTAGCCCATTGTCTGATTCAAGCTCAACCATGGGATAATTCACCGCCATAATGTTAAGCAAGTTGGTTGCTTGCGGTGCAGGATAGATCTGCATATCTCGCTCCATGAAATCAGCTTCCGGATAAACTGAAACCCGAATTGAGCCAGGAGCTTCATAAAATTCTTGGCCCGCTGATACCCGAATGCGAATCGTCTCATTGTGAATGCGGGTCATCCAGCAACTCATAGTTATAAAGCTGGGATCGCCTTCCGCAGATTCACAATCGTCACCATAGACAATTCCTGTTGGTAAGACCCTCGTTGGGAGTGATTCATAGGTTTTTGGTGGACCCATTGGATCAGCAGTCGGCAATGATTGCATGGTTTCCTCAAAATGGATTATAGCCAGATCGTGAGCTGCTTCGGCGGTAACCCGAGCAATGGCATCAGCAGGTGGCGTGCCAATCACCCACGCAAAGGGATCTTCATAAGTTGCGGTTGGTTGCGCAGGCTGTGCGCCGCTGTTGGCGATGGGAGCCAGCGGTTGAATCTTGGTTGGGGAACGATCAGGCTGGCCGCAACTCGCGAGCAGCAACAACAATCCAGCAAGCATTGGTCGCATCCAGTGCTTAATCATGGTCTCTTCCTCATAATTGGAGTCACCCTAGCCTACTGTGGCTAACCAACGCCACACAATGATAGCAAGCTGATATAAGGATGAAGGATGAATTATGAGGGATGAAATGAGAACATGGAGTATAGAACAGAGAAGTTGGAACCGCGAAGAGCGCGAAGAACGCAAATGGGATTTTTAACGCAGGGGGTTGAGGGCGATAGGCGATAGGTTAGCGGACGATTGTTGGCATTTGCAATAGATCAAGTTTGTCCCCTCACCCCCCAACCCCCTCTCCCACGAAAACGCGGGCGAGGGGGAGCACGGTTGTTCACCAAACAGTGCGGTAGAATCACGAGATTACAGCCCCTCGCCCGCTCTGTGGGAGAGGGGTTGGGGTGAGGGAATGCCACATTTGCCAAACCAACTAATCATTATGCCGCGCGCCAATTTCCCCTTCGTGTTCTTCGTGGTTAAAAAAGCTCTGCGCCGCTGCGTTAATATATTTCTTCTTTTGATTTTTGACTTCTGACTTCTGCCTTAGTATTCCAAGCTTGTATGGTAAGATAAGGCAAGATTTGATTTTACTTCACGGAGGACAACGATGTCGGATCATAAGGTGTACTATAACTACATTGGCGGCGAGTGGGTGCCAGCGCGTTCGGGCAAGACCTACGAGAACCGCAACCCCGCCGATACCCGCGATGTGATTGGCATCTTCCCCGACTCTGGTGCTGAGGATATTGCCGATGCGGTTGCTGCCGCCAAGGAAGCCTACAATGCATGGCGGCTCGTACCAGCGCCCAAGCGCGGCGAGTTGCTCTATCGGGCTTCGCAAATTCTTCAAGAACGCAAAGAGCAATATGCCAACGATATGACCCGTGAAATGGGTAAGGTTTTGGCTGAAACTCGTGGCGATGTGCAAGAAGCCATCGACATGGGCTATTTTATGGCTGGTGAAGGCCGCCGTTTATATGGCGTAACCACACCCTCGGAATTGCCCAATAAATTCCAGATGAGCGTGCGCCAACCCTTGGGCGTGTGTGGCTTGATTACGCCATGGAACTTCCCAATGGCCATCCCATCGTGGAAGATCTTCCCAGCGTTGATTTGTGGCAACACCGTGGTGATCAAGCCTGCCGAAGATACTCCGCTCTCAACCTACAACTTTGTACAAGCCTTGGTTGATGCAGGTGTGCCAAAAGGCGTAGTTAACATCGTTTCGGGCCATGGCCCAAGCGCTGGTGAGCCATTGGTGCAACATCCCGATGTCAAGGTGATTTCGTTCACTGGCTCGACCGAAGTTGGTCGCCATGTCTCAACTTTGTGCGCCCAACAAGGCAAGCATGTTTCGCTCGAAATGGGCGGCAAAAACCCCATGATCATCATGGACGATGCTGATCTTGATTTGGTCTTGGCTGGCGCAGTTTGGGGTGCGTTTGGCACGACTGGCCAACGCTGTACCGCCACCTCGCGGATTATTGCGCATCGCTCAATCGTCGATGAACTGACCAGCCGTATTCAAGCAGAAGCCAAAACCATTCAAGTGGGCAATGGCTTGCTTGATGGCATGCAAATGGGGCCATCAATCAACGAAGGTCAATTGAACGTGGTTGAAAAATACGTCAAAATTGGCCGCGAAGAAGGCGCTGAATTGGTATTGGGCGGCGAACGCTTGACCGATGGCGATTTGGGCCATGGCTTCTTCCACCAGCCAACCATTTTTGGCAATGTCAAACGCAACATGCGCATCGCTCAAGAGGAAATTTTCGGGCCTGTGGTTTCGATCATTCCCGTCGATAGCCTTGAAGAAGCGATTGATGTCGCCAACGATGTGCCATATGGCTTGTCATCGTCGATTTACACCCGCAACGTCAACAATGCCTTCATTGCCATGCGCGATCTCTACACGGGGATTGTCTATGTCAATGCGCCAACCATCGGGGCCGAAATTCACCTGCCCTTCGGTGGCACCAAAGGCACGGGCAACGGCAAGCGCGAAGGCGGCACGCAGGTGCTCGATACCTACAGCGAATGGAAATCGTTGTATGTCGATTACAGTGGCGGCTTGCAACGCGCCCAAATCGATAACGCCGAATAATACTAATTTCAAGCGTGAGCCAGCTCTTTGGTTGGCTCGCGCTTGGATGTTTGAGCGCGTTAAGACTTTGTTTCTTGTCACTCCCCCCTCGTTCGAGTACAATACCAAAAAATTCTGGCACATTTCGTTGTCTCAATGAGCAGCGCTGCTCCAACCCCTTTGCAACGACACAGAGAACACATACTTATGATCGCAACATCTTCACGACAGGTAGCCGTGCCACGCACACAACGTCGCCGCTTCACGGTTGAACATCTGGCCTATATTGGCCTTGGCTTGCTCTCGGTGCTTATGCATCTGTGGGCGCTTGGCGGTCGCTCATTGCACCACGATGAAACGATTCATGCGTACTACTCGTGGTTGCTCTATCGCGGCGATGGCTATTTGCACGATCCGTTGACCCACGGGCCGTTTTTGTATTATTGGACCGCCTTGCAATACTTTTTGTTTGGCGACAATGAGTTTACAGCCCGTTTGGCCGCCGCGACCTTTGGCATAGCCCTCACATTAACGCCGTGGCTGCTGCGCAAAAATATTGGGCGTGGCACGGCCTTGATGATGGCAGGCTACCTGTTAATTTCGCCAGTAACCTTGTATGTCGGGCGTTTTATTCGCCACGATATTTTTGCAGTTACCCAAGAAATTATCTGTTTGATTGCGATCGTTCGCTATATCTCCACCCGCCATGTGCGCTGGATTTATATTTTCTTTGCCTCGTTTGCTTTAATGTTTGTCACGATTGAGACCTCGTATCTCTTTACCTTGACCCTTGGCAGTTTTATTGTCTTGGTCACGCTCTGGCAGGTCAATCGCAAGCTCTTGATTCTGTTTGGGGTTTATGGCTTGTTGGCGGTAGCCTGTCTCAAGGGCATTCCTGATCATCGCGGCTTGGTGGTTTCGGGCAGTGGCAACCCTGCTCCGGTGCTCGATGCCAATGGTCAAGAGCAATGGTTACCGCTGCCATTGGTCACCGAAAGCCAAGCCTTGATCGTGCGCAACCAAGGGGATGATCTGTTTTTCGACGATACAGCGAATGGTGGTTTGCGCCAAGGCTACTTCTCGAAATTACGCGAAACCTTGTTTGGCATTAGCGATGCTGAAGCCCAAGCCAACCAAAGCCGACTCTATCATCAAGTCAAAAATCAAACCCTGTATGGCAATAATGGCGTGTTTATGCACATGCCAATTACGGCCTTGACCATTCTCACGGTGGTCTTTTTGATCGCAGTGATTGTGATTATTTGGTTTTACAAGGGCAAAGATCAAACCCAAACCATGTGGAAACGCGCCGTCAGCCAAGCACCAGAACGCAGTTTGCTGCCAGCCTTGGATTCACTTTGGGGTATGCATGGCGCTTTGGCGGTGGTCTTGGGCTTGGTGATTTACGCCGCCTTCTTCACCTCGTTTGGGGTGCATCCAGTTGGCGTGGTTTCGGGGATTGCTGGCTCGCTGCTGTATTGGGTAGCGCAACACGACGTTGAGCGTGGCGGTCAGCCCAGCCATTATTACTTTGTGCAATTGCTGGTGTATGAGCCATTGTTGTTGTTTGCTGGCTTTGCGGCCACCATCGCAGGTATTGGCCACTTGGCCTTACAAATCAAGCGTGGCGCTGCTTTGACTGCGCAGCGCATGGCTCCTGGCTTGTTGGCGTGGTGGGCAGCTGGCTCGTTTGCCCTCTATAGCTGGGCTGGCGAGAAAATGCCATGGATCACCTTGCACGTTGCAGTGCCCTTGATTTTTATTGCTGCTTGGGGCATAGGGCGCGTGTTTGCTTGGGGCTTCCAGCCAATTCAACGGGCATGGCTGAGCAAAGAATTACCAACGCGCCGCACCGAATGGCTTGGCCTAGTGAGCTATTTGGCGGTGATTGGCTTGGTTGCAAGCTACGCAGTGATGCAATTAACCAGAATGGTGCGCATTCAGCCGAATATTGCGCCAACTGGCAGCCCAGCTACGCCAATGTTCCTTGGTAGCATGATCTTGATTGTGTTGGCGATTACTGGCTTTTATAGCATGTTCCACGGCTGGCGACGGGCAGTAACTGGCTTAACATTGGCATTAACCATCATCTGGAGCATGTATTCATTCCGCTCGGCGTGGCGCTTGAATTACCAAAATGGCGATATTCCGATTGAAATGCTGGTGTATGTGCAAAGCTCGCCCGATGTTGGCCGCGTGATGGACGATTTGCGCAAGGTTTCAATTGCCGAAACAGGCCGCATGGAATTGCCGATTATGTACGATAATGAGCAAATCTGGAAGTGGTATGTGCGCGAATATACCAAAGCAACGGGCTTTTCTGGCGCGATGAACAGCCCTGCCACCCCAGAAACAGCGGCAATTTTGATGATCGATAGCAACTGGACGACCAACCAAGCCAATGTCGAAGGCTTCCTTGAAGGCCGCTTCCCATTGCGCTGGTGGTTCCCTGAATCGCAGTTCTATCGCTTTGCAGAGGTGCCTGAGCTTGATGCCAATGGCCAAACCATGCGCGATAGTAGCGGCGAACAAATGATGCAGCCAGCGCCATACGATCAAGATTCGACGATTGGCCGCCTGATTCGTAACCCATTTGATGCCAAAACCCAAAATGAGCTTTGGCGCTATTTGCTGTTCCGTCAGCCGCCAGGCCAGCTATCGTCGGTCGATTTCAAAGTCTATGTTCGTCCACGCTATGCCCATGTGTTGGGCGTGCAAACCCAAAATATGAATGGCCAATCGCAGGTGCGTTAGGCCGGTCTGTGTTTCCACTTTGTAACGAGATGATTTGTTGCTTATGACCACACCTGACTTAACCAAAAAGCGTCTGCGTCGCGCTCAGCCACTGCAAGTACGCCGTCGGCAGAGTTCATCATGGTTAGATCGTTCAATTGCCTTTGGCTGGCTGAATAGCGAGTTAATTGGCTATCTTGTGTTGATTGCGCTGAGTGTGTTTATGCACCTGTGGCAATTGGGCAATATGGCGATGCACCACGATGAATCAATTCATGCCAAATATAGCTGGCAGTTTTATATGGGCAAGGGCGGTTTTCAATGTGGCATCGACAATGCCGCCTCGGATACCTACTGCTATAACCCAGTGTTTCACGGACCAACCCTGTATCTCAGCACCTATCTGAGCTACTTTTTGTTTGGCGCAAGTGATGCGACCGCGCGTTTGCCCATGGCCGTGGCTGGCATCGCCCTCGTTGCTTCGTGCTGGATGTTGCGGCCATTGATTGGCAAACGTGCAGCCTTGCTCAGCGCAGGCTTGATGGTGATTTCGCCAACCTTGCTCTACTTTACGCGCTTTGCCCGCCACGATGCCTTGGCGATTTTGTTTACCTTCTGGCTGATGGTCGGATTGTTCCGCTTTTGGCAAGATGGACGTAGCCGTTGGCTGAATTTGGCAATGGCGAGCTTGGCATTGCTCTGGGCAACCCACGAGTTGGTCTTTATCATTGGCTTTATTATCATCAGCTTTTTGGTTCAGCGCCTGCTTTGGGAAGCGCTTGGCTCGAAAAAATTTGTGATTGCGTCAGGCATTCTGATGGCAATCACCGGGGTCTTGATGATCTTCCAACCCCATGTTTCGTTGCCAACCGCTGTCAATCAAACCGCCAATGAATTGAATTTTGGCGGCTTGGGCCTGATTGGCTTTTCAACGCTGCTGTTTGGTCAATTAGTGAGCCTGCGCTGGAGCGAAGCGCCGTTGTTTCGCCAAGGCTTGCGCTACGTGAGCAAACGGGTCTTTTGGCAAGCCTTTGCTGCCTTTGCCGTAACCTTTGTTGTGCTGTTTAGCACCTTCTTTACCTATCCACGCGGGATTGTCGATGGCCTGTTTGCCGGCATCAGCTATTGGTTTGGTACGCAGCAAACGTATGCCCGCGGCGACCAACCATGGTTCTACTATTTCATGCAATTGGGCATTTACGAGTTGTTGCCCGTGAGCTTGACCTTGGTTGGTTTAGGTGGTTGGCTGGCAAAAATTGGCTGGCGTAAGGCCGTTACCAATTCCAGCATTTGGGATGAAGCTGGCGATGAACCCGCCAAGCCTGCCGCTGACGCAACTGTTGCTGAAGCCGCAGCTGAGCCAGCAGTTGTCACAATTGAGCCAATCAGTGATGGCGTACCAGTTGGCGAAAATCCAGTTGTGGTTGCTGGCCAAACCTCGTATATGGCCCAAGCTGAGGCCGAAATTCGCGAAACCACGTTTGAAGAAACTGTGCCTGCAATTTGGCTGGGCTTTTTGTTCTACTGGTTCTTGATGGCGCTGACCCTGTTTTCGTGGGCTGGCGAAAAGATGCCTTGGCTGACGATTCACATGACCTTGCCAGCAGTCTTGGCCGGCGCATGGGCACTCGATAAAATTGTTGAGCGCACCAATTGGGCCGAAACCAAACGCAGCATTGCCTGGTTGGCAATTCCTTTGGGCAGCATCGGCTTTGCCCTAATTATTGCAATTATGGGGGCGATTGGCGCGGCGACCGGTGCCAGCCAACAAGTGATGAGCACCCGCGTTAGCGCTTTCTTGCTCGTGGTTTTGTTGCTGATTGTTGGCGTATTGCTGTGGATGTTGATCCAACGAGCACGCTTACGAGTGATTGCCGCCTTCGCTACCTTGGGAATTTTGGCCTTGCTTGGGCTCTATAGCCTGCGCTCAAGCGTAGTCGCGGCCTATATTCAACCAGATGTGCCAGTTGAATTTTTGGTCTATACCCAAACTGCGCCGGATATGCCAGTGATTGTGCGCGAAGCTGAGCGCTTGGCAATTAGCCAAACCCGCAACAGCCGCTCAATCGAAGATCCAACTGGCGGCCATACCATGAAAATCCTGATTAGTTCAGGCGATGAATCAAGCGCAAGCCGCGAAGGTGGCTTAAATCAGCCGCTCGATTGGTATTTCCGCGATTGGACGAATATTCAGTGGGTCAGCAAGGGCCAAATCGCTACCCTCGACCAAACCATGCTCGACGCACCAATGGCGATTTTTTCCAAATCGAACTTGGCTACTGACACCACTCAACGTATGGAACAAGCAGGCTATGTGCAGCTCTACGATACCTACCATAACTGGTGGTTTCCTGAGAGCAGCAGCGATGGCCTATCGAGCTACAAAGATAAACTCTACGATCCTGCCTATGGTTGTGATCCAGCCATGAAAGGCCAGCAGGATGTCAATGGGCGCTCGAAGTTTAATTGTACCCTCGGCGGCGCTTTTATTCTGACATGGCCGTTGCGGCCATCAAACTGGGTGACAATGCGTGAATATATGCTTTCGCGCGAGTTGCCCTCGACCGTTTCTTTGGGTGGTCGCGAGATTGTGGTCTTCGTCAAGCGCGATTTGGCCAACTTGCCAGTTGGCGAAGGTGGCGCTGTAGCCGGTACGGGCAGCACGCTCAAATTGGTTTCCGAAGGCCAATTGTTGGGCGACGAGCCAGCCGAGCCACGCGGCATTACGACTGGCCCAGATGGCTCGGTCTATATCGCCGATGCGCCCAATAATCGAATTTTGGTCTATCAAACCGATAGCCAAACCAAGATTATCAGCGGCACAAATACTGGCGCATTGCTCGAACCATCAGGCGTAGCCGTCGATGAAGAAGGCTTTGTGTATGTTGCCGATACCTGGAATGCGCGAATTGCCAAATTTGATGCCCAAGGTAAATTCGTTACCAGCTGGGGCAGCGGCAGCGAAGAGCTACAACCTGGCTCAGGCAAGCGCCTCACGCGCACTGGCGGCACGGCTGAAGGCAATGCTGCCAATCCATTGGGCTTCTTTGGCCCGCGCAACTTGGTCGTCAGTGGTGGGCGGGTCTATATCGCCGACACTGGCAACAAACGGGTCGTCGTGACCGACACCGAGGGCAATTACCTGGGCCAAGTTGGCACTGCTGGCGCAGGCATCGGCCAATTCAACGAGCCAATTGGTTTGGGTACTGCCAACAACAGTTTGTATGTTGGCGATACTTGGAATGGCCGGATTCAGGTCTTCCCGCTTGATGCGAATGGCGTGCCCCAAGCAACGCCAAGCGTCCAATGGTCGGTTGCTGGCTGGCAAACCGATACCTATCTCGACCCATTTATTGCGGTCGATACCCAAGGGCGGGTTGCGGCTGCGATTCCAAGCAAAAACCAAGTTGCCTTGTATGGGGCAACTGGCCAATTGTTGCTGGTTTGGGGTGGCCAAGGTAATGATGATGCCTCGACTGGCCAACCAAGCGGCATGGCATTTGCCCCTGACGGCAGTGTCTATGTTAGCGAAAAAGCCAATCGGCGGATTCAGCGCTGGGTCTTGCCCAAAGTTCGCTAAATTAACCTGATTGCTCAAGCCCATGGTTTTGGCCATGGGCTTGTATGTTTAACCCATATAGCTATGCTACAATGGCGCTCTAGCCTCGTTTTGTGGATCTACTACCGTTTTTCGTAGGTGAAGGTGTGTTATGACTCAGCCGCAAACCACATATGACCCCGACAGCGATAGCCTGTTGTTACGTTTGGCCTATGGTGATGAATGGTTGCAGTTTAATTTAAATGAATATGTGCAAGTAGAGACCGATCCCGAGTTGCAAATTTGCTATGCATTGATGCTTAACGATTATTCTTTGCTGATTGCCCAAACCAAATATGGTCAGCGTTTTTTTCCCCTCGATGGCTTGCAAGGCCTGAAACAGGAGCAACAGGAACGGCTGTTGGCGTTACTCTTGAGCCAAGGTCTGCAACCATTTTTGAGCGTTGCCGCTTACACACCATCGTTGGTCGATACCGTGCCCATGATCAGCATCCACGATTCAATTAGCTTCAATCAGGTTGAATGGCAATCGCGCTTCGAGCAATATCCTTAATCGATCAAATGGCATTAATTAGAATAGAGAGAATCTAGTATGACGACTGATTTGTTTCAGGCTGCCCAACAGGCGTTAAATCAACAAAATTATCAGCTTGCCCAACACCATTTGATCACGCTAGTGCGTGCTAATCCCAGCCATGGCGAGGCATGGTGGCAGCTTGCCCAAACCTTTGATGACCCCCAGAAACGCCAAGATTGTTTGGATCGTGCGCTACGCCATGGCTATCAACCAGCAGCCCAAGCTATCGAGCCAGAATCGGTGCTCTTGCCGTGGGAGCAAGCTGATGCTTGGGATAGCCCACCAGCACCAAATTCTTCGGCAGCGGCAGTTGCTATGCCACCACTGGCGAGTGCTCAGACTCCCAATCCAAGTGCTTCAGGTGCATCAAATGCATTTCAATTGCCAGCAGCACCACCCTACCCACAGTTAAATCCCGCTGATCTCAATCAGATCGTCAAGCTGTTAAAAAGCAATGCTGATCGTTCGCAGCAAATTCAAGCAGTTATGAGCATGTTTCATTGCTCGGCAGAGCATGCCGATCTGTTGATCCAAGGCGTTGCTTATCACTATCCGCAGCTGTTGCGCCCAGTCAAAATTGACATGAGCCGCTTTGCGCTTGAACTGGTTAGTGTGATTCTTGGGCTTGGCCTTGCCTTTATTGGTGGGTTTTTGCTCTTTAATCCTGATACCGTGCGGCGCAAATGGCCATTACGGCTTTTTTTCATTGGCCTATTTATCGCTGTCAGCGCTGGTTTGCGCATGATTATGCTTACTCGGAATCCTAGCTAAACTATCGTGGCACAGCATTTGCTTTTATACAACCATATGAAAGCCTGATAGTAGTTAGTTTATGATAACAAAGGAGTTAGCAATGGGTAACTTAGGCGAACGGATTAAAGGTAAAGCTGAAGAAGTATATGGCGATGCCAAAGAACGTCTTGGCGATGCTTTAGATAACGAACAAATGCAAGCCGAAGGCCGCGCAACCGAACTCAAAGGCGAAGCTCGTCAAGAGGCCGCTAAAGCAGCCGAACGCCTCGGCGGTATGGCCGATGAAGCCAAAGGCAACCTCAAACAAGTTGCTGGCGATTTGCTCAACAACGAGCAAATGCAAGCAGAAGGTGTAGCCGAAGAGCTCAAAGGCGAAGCCCGCCGCAAAGCTAACCAATAGACCTATTGCTTTCCCCCTCATAGCAATAGCTCACCTAACACTGCCAATTCATGGCGGTGTTAGGCTTTTAGGGTGATTTTTCGCCTAGTACCTGCTGATTTTGCCCAACTTGTGGCTCTAACGCGCGTAGAGCTTTACAAATGGAGGCATGTATGCAGCGTTTAATCATCCGTTTAATGGTGTTACTGATAGCAATCTCGCTACTCCCAACAGCTTCACAGGCAAGCCCAAGTGTGCCACCTACGCGCTTTATCGATCAGCCGTGGCTTAATCTTTATTATACAAATTTGGTATGGGAAACGAGCGGCCAATGTGCTGGCATGTTTCGGGTTCAAACCACCAATTTATGTACCCACGGCCCCGATCCTATTGAGCCACAGCAACCCCAAAGTTGGGATAATGAATTGAATTATCCTAACAATAAAATACAT
The DNA here is from genome assembly GCF_042688385.1 of Herpetosiphon sp. NSE202. Classification (NCBI taxonomy): domain Bacteria; kingdom Bacillati; phylum Chloroflexota; class Chloroflexia; order Herpetosiphonales; family Herpetosiphonaceae; genus Herpetosiphon; species Herpetosiphon sp. NSE202. The sequence continues at coordinate 240,473 of NZ_JBHUPY010000015.1, forward strand.
GTGTCAATGACTCAATCATCCCAACCTTGCCTTGATGATAGTACCAACTACTATCGAACCCAAGTCTTGTATGTTCGGGCGAGCGATACCCAAGACAATAGCTCAATTATCGCGCCAGTCTTGCGCAAGCAATTAGTCGGTGTGGATAGTATTTATAACCAAAGTGCGCAACTAACTGGCGGCCAACGCCATATTCGCTGGCAACTCGATCAGGCTTGCCAAATTGATGTTCAGCATGTGGTTATTGCGCCGAGTGCTGATAACGATTTTGGCTCAACGATTGCCGCTGTGGCAGCCCAAGGGTTTAATCGCGCTGATCGCAAATATTTGATGTTTGTTGAGGCCCGTTATTACTGTGGAATTGCCACCGTGCAGCACGATACCCAAGCCAGTAGCGCGAATACCAATAATCATACAGTGGCGTATGCGCGAATTGATGCAGGCTGTTGGAATGCGCGGGTTGTTGCCCACGAACATATGCATATGATTGGTGGCGTTCAGCCAAATGCCCCGAATACAAGCAGCAGTTGGCATTGCACCGATGAATGGGACATTATGTGCTACTCCGATGCGCCATCGTACCCACAATTAGTTATTGCTTGCCCCGAGCATAGCATTCGCGATATTTTCGATTGTGGGCATGATGATTATTTTCATACCAATCCACCAGCCCAGAGCTACCTTGCCACCCATTGGAATAGCGCCAATAGCCTGTTTTTGAGCCAGCAAAGCCAGTTTTGGCAGGTTTATCTCCCAGTGGCAGCCCATTGATAGGCACGATTATATGTGCCAGTCCTTGTTTGATATAGGAGTAGTATCCAGCTGTGGATTGTTTTGAAATACCGATGGAATATACCTTTCGGGCTATAGGCAGTTTACCGCTTAAGCCGTAACCTTAGGGCATCAATTTGCTTTCCCTATGCAGTCCCTATGCTGCCAAGGTGTTATAGCATTGAGCTTTGTAGCACCAGCCATGTGAACTTCAACAATTGAGATGAAAGCTGGATTGTTTCGGTTTAGGAGCGCGTGAAAACCTTTCCAAGATTTGACGAATTGTCTATCGATAGGCCATAGCGAAACGCTATTGATCACGTTTTACCTACGTTTTACCTAGCAGAATAGCCTTAGAAGGAGCCGTCCATGTCAGCCAACCCAACCACCGAATGGCGTTTCAAAATTTTGGTCGCTGGCCTTGTCATTATTTTTATGTTTGCAGGTTTGAGCCAAGCCAGCGGTAAAAGTGGCCCTATCGAAGGTGGCTATCCTGCGCCAATAACTGCGCCAATTGTCTTTGTTACGCGCACGCCGAAGCCAACGCTCGTGCCAATTACCCGTACACCGAAGCCAACGCCGCGCAGTCCATATCCAACGCCGATCGTCAGCCGAACGCCAGAAGCAACGCGCACCGCAACCCGCACGCCAGAAGCAACGCGCACCGCAACCCGCACACCAGAAGCAACGCGCACCGCAACTCGCACGCCGGAAGCAACGCGTACCGCAACCCGAACGCCAGAAGCAACGCGCACCGCAACCCCAACGCGGATGCCCGCACCAACCCGCACACCAGAAGCAACGCGTACCGCAACTCGCACGCCGGAAGCAACCCGCACGCCGGAAGCAACCCGCACGCCGGAAGCAACCCGCACGCCGACCCTTTAATCAGCTTAAATACAAAGCGTGGGCGATCAAGCTTGATCGCCCACGCTTTTGATTAACTTAAAGTTGTTCGAGGACGGCGCTCTCTTGGCCAAGCATTGAGTAAAGGTTGCTGAGCAAGCCTTCTTGCGGGTTGATGCGGTAACTTGGCTCCAACATCACTTGGCCCATGGGGTTGGGTAGATAGATCGTAATTGGTTGATCACCTTCATAGCCTCGTAACACCCGATCGATTTCTTGCATGCGCCGAATATCAGTTTCGTTGTTGCCTGAGCGGGGCAAGTAAATATGCAAATGGAAACGTGGCCCGCTGGCAACCGCAACGCTGCTCGTATCTTCATGGCTGGCTGCTGGCGCGACGCTTACTTTGCGTCGAGGTCGTGGCACAATCGTAACTGCCGCTGGAGCTGCGGCTTCACTTTGGCCATTGCCGTTGCCGTTGGCATAATGACCATTGCCATTGCCGTTACTGTGTCCATTGCCATTGCTGTTGCTGTGCCCATTGCCATTGCCGTTACTGTGTCCATTGCTGGCAGCATAGCCATTGCCATTGCCATTGATCGGTGCAGAAACGCTTGCAGTGCTCATCGCTGGACGTACCTCAACATAAACATCATCATTGAAGGCTTCCTCTGGCAGTGGTGCGCCATCATCAAGATAGGCGGGCATTTCGTCGATTGCGCCAACTGAGCGCCGAACTGCCACGCTTGGCGCAGCAGGCTTAGCAACATTTTTTTGCTCAACAGTGAAGGCACTCACCGATTCAATCATCAATTGCATTTCGTCGCGGCGATTGTCGACTTTGGCGGTAATTTGGACAATTGCATCATCAACCAAGAATTCAGCATATTGCTCTAAGGTGCGTGGGAAGGCCACAAATTCGATTTCGCTTTCCAAATCCTCGACCTTGCCGACCAGCATCGAATCGCCTTTTTTGGTTTGAATCCGTTTGGTATTCTTAATCATGCCAATCAGGCGGATGGCTGTACCAATGTGTTTTTTCGTGATCATGCCAAGGCTGATGCGGCCAGGATCGTGCGGGGCACTCTCTAAGGCTTGAGCCATCGGATGCTCAGAAATATACATGCCCAAAAGTTCTTTTTCCCAGTTGAGCAATTCGCGCTGCATTTCGAGGCCGGTTGCGATCGGCGGGAAGGGAATTGGCGCAATGGTTGGGGTGCTCGATTGTTCGCCGCCGCCAAGCATATCAAACAGGCTATTTTGGCCTGCTTCACGGGCTTTTTGGGTTTCATGGCCGGCACTAATCGCCCGATCAAGAATCGCAAGTTTCTGGTGGCGCGTGCCTGGCAACGAATCCATTGCGCCACATTTGATCAAGCTTTCCATCACCCGCTTGTTGAGCACGCCGCGATCAACCCGCGCACAAAAATCTTCGATACTGCTGAAGGGGCCGCTTTCATCGCGCACTTTCAAAATTGCTTGAATTGGGCCAATCCCAACGTTGCGAATTGCACTCAGACCAAAGCGAATGCCGCGATTGTATTTGATGCCCTCAGGCAAGGTTCCGTTGATTTCAACAATCGTAAAGCCTTCTTTACTGCTGTTGACATCGGGCGGCGAGACGGCCACGCCCAAGCGTGAGGCTTCGGCCACACTCTTGGCAACTTCGTCGATTTCGCCCGACGCTGCCGAAAGCGTGGCGGTCATATACTCAGTGGGATAATTATTTTTGAGCCAAGCAGTCTGATAGGAGAGCAATCCATACAGCGTCGAGTGCGGGCGGTTGAACGAATAGCCTGCAAAAGGCAGAATCAGTTCCCACAATTCGTCTGCTTGGGCTTGGGTCAAGCCTTTACGAATACAACCCTCTTTGAAGCGTACTGAGTTTTCGGCCATCAGTTCTTTGTTCTTTTTGCTGATGGCTTTGATCACGATATAAGCTTCACCAAGCGTATATTCGGCAACCGCTTGCAGCAATTGCATAATTTGTTCTTGGTAAACGATAACCCCGTAGGTATCCTCAAGAATTGGCTTGAGAATCGGGTGAATGTATTTAATCGCGTGGGGATTATTTTTGTTGTGAATGTAAACCGGAATTTGTTCCAGCGGCCCTGGCCGATATAGCGCCACCATACCGTACAAATCATCAACCCGCGTGGGTTTGAGCTGCACAAGGTAACGGGTCATGCCCGCCGATTCAAGTTGGAACACGTCGACCGTTTCGCCCCTGCCCAAGGCCTCGAAGGTTTTTTTATCTTCCAGCGGAATATCCGAGAGCCATAGCGTTTTGCCAGTGGTTTGCTCGATTAGTTGCAAGGCTTCGGCGGCCACCGAAAGGTTGGTCAAGCCCAAAATATCCATTTTGAGCAAACCCATTTTGGCGAGGGTTGGCCCTTCAAAGGCTGCCATGATGCCATGTTCATCTTTGGTGGGGCGCTGCAATGGCACCATATTTTCAAGCGGATGGCGACTAACGACGACCCCACAGGCATGGGTTCCGACGCTCTTCATCCGCCCCTCGACCTTTTGCGCCCAATCCATCAACTCGCGCAATTTGGGGTCGCTATCATAAATTTGCTTGAGTTCAGGCACTTTATCCAGCGATTTGGCGATCGTCATGCCCACGGGCAAGGTGGGAATTAACTTTGCAACCCGATCGACCTCGCTGAGCGGAATATCGAGCACGCGGCCCATATCGCGCAGCGCTGCTTTGGCTCCCAGCGTGCCATAGGTGATAATTTGGGCCACGTTCTCGCGTCCATATTTGGTCGCAATATAATCGAGAATTTCACCGCGCCGCGAATCAGCAAAGTCGGTGTCAATATCGGGCATTTCCAAGCGTTCGGGCGAGAGAAAACGCTCGAACAGCAGCTTGTTTTGCACTGGATCAACGTCGGTAATGCCCAAACAGTAGAGCACCAACGAAGCACCAGCCGAACCCCGCGGCAGACATGGAATCCCATTCGAGCGCGCAAATTTGACATAATCCCAAACGATCAACATATAATCGGGAAAGCCCGTTTGGTTGATCACATCAAGTTCGTAGCTCAGCCGTTGCACATATTCCTCGGTTGGCTCGCCGTTGCTGCGCTTGATCAAGCCTTCTTCACAAATCAGACGCAAATACGAAGCTGCATCGTGGCCTTCGGGAATATCAAACTCTGGTAATTCAACCCGCCCAAAATCTAATTTCAAATTGCACATATCGGCGATGCGACGAGTGTTTTCCATCGGCGCAGTGCCATACATCTTGTAGCGATCCCACATTTCGTCGCCAGACATAATGTGGTAGGTTTCGTCCATTTGATAATTTTTCGAGCATAACTCTTGGAGCGTGAGGTTAAAGCCCATCGCCATCACCCGTGAGTGGGCTTCAAGGTCTTCGCGGCGCACAAAGTGGGTATCGTTGGTTGCGACCAAGGGCACATGCATTTCCTTCGAGATGCGCACCAGTTCTTCATTAATTTCTACCAGTTCAGGCGTATTGTTATGCAGTTGCAATTCGAGGAAGTAATTCTCAGGCCCAAATAAATCGCGGAACCAAGCCACGGTTTCAACAGCTTTTTGGCGTTGCTTTGATTGAACATTTTGAATCACTTCGCCAGCGATACACGATGAGGTAACGATCAAGCCTTCGTGATATTGCTCAAGCAACTGGCGATCGATGCGTGGGCGGGCGAAAATACCTTTGCCCATGCCATCGAGGTGCGAGCGCGAAGTCAATTTGACCAAGTTGCGATAGCCAACCTCATTTTGGGCGATCAGCAGCAGGTGATAATAATTTTTACCGCCCTTGACCATCGGATCTTTATTCGAGTTGGGGGCGATATAGGCTTCCATGCCAATAATTGGCTTGACGTTGGCTTTTTTGGCGTTGGCATAAAACTCCATCGCGCCATACATCACGCCGTGGTCGGTTATGGCGATGCTATCCATCTGAAGCTCAGCAGCACGTTCGGCGATGGCTTTGGTTGTGGCATAGCCATCAAGCAAGCTATACTCCGAGTGAACGTGAAGATGGACAAAATCTTTCATAACAAACCTCTTTTATAGCTAGGGTTGCCCATAGCGAAAGCCGCCCATAGATTGGCGGTAAAAAAGCAGAAAATGCTTTACACAAATGAATCACGAAAGGTGGTTTTTAGGCCATCGCTATGGTAGAGAAAGCGCTTATTCTCAGCTTGGTGTGTCAAGGGAGCATGTAGTTTACTCAGAATTTGAGGTAAAAAAGCCCGTTTTGCTGGCTCCCGCTTCGTCTTTGCATTATACCATACCTGCTTGTGGATAACTACGTGAATAAGCTGTGGATTAAAGGTGTAAAACATTATGTCGAGGTTTACTACTAACCAAAATCATAATCCTGACATATATTGACAGTTGAAATCTTCTTTGCTATAGTTGGATTTAGCTATATGGATAGTTGGGGGATATGGCGATGTTAAGGCTATTACATTGGCTGGTAAAGCCACTATTGCTCGTAATTGTTGCTGGAATAAGCTTTTTTTTGCTTAAACGAAGCTTCAATTTTAGTGCAGATCAAGATATCGATCTTTTTATTGGCATACAGGCAATTGTATTAATTCTTAGTATGGTTAGCATGAATCAATCAATCAAAGTAATAAGTTTATATGGATTGACGTTTGTTGGAATGTGGTTTTTATGCTATTACCTCTATGTTTTGCTTCAATCAAATCGTTCAAATAACCAATTTTGCGATGATATGTGCCTTGGCTATCAATTTGAAAATGATCCAATCTATTTCGGGTTACTAATAACCGGTTTAGGTTTTGTTTTGATTGGATTATTATTTAAAATCATTACCAATAAATATAAAGGCAAGCTACTGAATGCTCAGGCGATAATCTAGAACCAATTTTTCCTGAATTAGATGAAATTGCCCAAGAACGCTAAGTTAAGCATGAGCCTAATTGGCTAAGAAATTAGGCTCATGTTTGTTATTTAGCGTACAACCTGCGGCAAATAGAACAGATATGTTTCAACTTCGCTCGCGCCAAAACGCAGGGCCGCCACGCCCAACGAGGGCGTGGCCCCAACATGGGTAAATTTGCCTGCAATATACAAATGCTGATCATTGGCACTAATTTGGGTAATTTCGCCATTCGCAGGCTGGTTGAGGCCTTGCCATGTTGTGCCATCCCAACGGGCTAGCGTGCCAGTAGCAACATTATCGACGTGCTCGAATGGCCCACCAACATATAAAAAATTATTATCATCGGCAACCAACACATTGGGCACCTGATCGAAGGTTGCAACCACTTGACAGTCTGTTCCATTGAAGCGGCACAATTGATTATGGTCTAGGAAATAGAGCGAGCCGCGCCAACCAACAATTTGCAGGCTCTTTTGGCTATCGGCAATTCCAACAGTGTCAATTTGTTGCCAACTTGTGCCATTCCAGCGCTTAAAATAGGTGTGCCAATAGCCGCGTTCGCCACTTGGCTCAACTGCATATAATTGATTATCGGTCATCAACACCTTATCAAACCAGCCCAGGATACCGCCATGATCGGCTAGATTGCTCATGTTGCCTTGATCAAGCTTGATCACGCCTTCCAATGAACCGCCATAAAGCTTACCCAGAAGCTGCGTGCCAGAAATAGACCACGTGCTAATCGTTGCACTCTGACTGAGCGGATCACTGAATGAAACGTCTGGCTGAATTTGCCAAAGGTTGCGTTTAATGGTGTCGGTGGTCGTAATTGGGGTTTCAGCAGCAAAATAGCTGGTTTGATCATCAACCGATAGCACTTCGAACGATTCTGTGGTTATTTTGCGTAGCAACGGTTGCCAACTCTGGTTATGCCAACTAAAAAGCGTTTGATCAGACCATGAAGTTAATGGGTTGAAGTCGCTCGTAAGGGCAATTGGCCGACCTTGCTGGCCGCCAAGGCTCGCAACATTGGCATAGCGAATGGTTGTGGCCAGCGATTCAAGCTGGGTTCCATCCCAACGGACTAGGCTGCTTGGCTGCCCATTGAGTGTAAAATCGCCTGCAAGATACAGGATATTGTTATGGTTGGCGAGGGTGTTAATCTGCCGAATTTGCATCGGCAAATTGACCAATTGCCAAGCATCGGAGGTAAGTTGATGCAGGTATTGGCTATCGCTGACATACGTTTGCTGATTGGCGAGTTGGGTCAAGCTCATATAATTCAAATTGAGCGAGGTTGGAATGCTATTCGTCCAATCATCGGTTTGCCAAAATTGTAATTGGCTGATCGTGCGGTTTGAATCAGCATACATTGGGCGATAGAAGCCATTATTGCCTGCAAAAACCCAATCAAAATTATAGCGTTGGATTGGCCCAAGCCAAGGCGGCTCAATCCATTGATTATTTTGCAAAAAAGCATAGCTCAGCGGATATTGCTCCTTGCCTGGATAAACATGGGTGATCATCATGCGATTATCAACCAGCGCCATTTGGCGTACGTCGGCAATCGGATGGCTGGGTAAGTTTATAACTTGCTGATTACGCCAGCCAATGATTCCTGGGGTTAGTCGATTATTGAAGTGATTGAAATTACCTGCTAAATAGAGCGTATCGCTCATAACCCCTAATTGATTAATTCCTGCTGGGTCACCATTCTCGTAACTAACCCCCGTGCCCACTTGCTCAAAACTTGTCCCATTCCAACGAGCAATTCCGTTCAGCGGAGTTCCAGCCAAGTGCTTAAACCGACCACCAACATACAGCTGATTGTGATAGTAGGTGGCTGTCGCAACCGTACCACTTTCTTGCGCATGCAACCCGTAGCTTTGCCAAACTCCTTGCTGATTCAGGGTGGCTAGCCCATTCACGAATTGACCATTGAGATAGTTAAACTTGCCCATAATGGTTAATCGGCCATCATCGGCAAATACCAAATCGGTGATCGTCCCCGGAATATTGAGCTTGTTGGCCAACTCGCTATCCCATGTTCCTGTGATCGATTGAGCCTTTGGGAGCGGTCTCATACTTGGGTTAAATTGCTGCGAAGCACTGAGAACCGCAGGTGATTGAGCCGCAACCACTGGCGATCGCCGCATAAGGCCCAAAATTACTAACTGCAGAACAACGAATAACAACAGCATCCGCCAGAGTGATGAACGGCTTGGCAGCATTGACAAACTCCTTAATCATTGTTGAGCAAAACAACTAACTATGTATTGGTATATAGCAGACTTTTGGTTATTTGTAAACATTGTAAAGCGAATGAAAAAACCCTGCTCCATATTTGGAACAGAGCTGTCAGAGTAGTTGCTCAGCCAAGTTGTTAGAGCCAAGCCGCCAGCAGATAATAGACCAAGGGCGCGGTAAACAGCAGCGAATCAACCCGATCGAGCAAGCCACCATGGCCAGGAATCAGGTTGCCCGAATCTTTGACTCCTGCTTGGCGCTTTAACAATGATTCGGCTAAATCGCCCAACGTGCCGCCGCCAGCGCCAATCATGCCTAGAACAATCATTTGAACGATGGTTAGTTGCATGCCTAAAAGCGCGACAATCCCAATGCCAGCAGCAATTGAGGCGATTGTGCCGCCAACAAAGCCTTCCCAGGTTTTCTTGGGGCTAAGCAAGGGAGCCATTTTGTGCTTGCCAAAAGCGCGGCCTGCAAAATACGCGCCGGTATCTGAGGCCCAGGTTACAGCAAAGGTTGCGTAGATCCAGGCTGCGCCAGTTTCGATATTGAATGAGTTTAGTGGGCCGCCACTCAGGGTTGGGCTAGAATCAGCGCGTAGCAAGACAAAATGGCTGAGCATCGCTCCCGCATAAATTGCACTGCCCAAACTGGCAGCCCACGCATCAAGCGCGCCCGTGCGATCCTTGCGACTAATTTCGTAGATCAAACTAGCCATTGCGCCAAGCGCCACCACCGCGCCAGTTAAATTGACGTTGGTGCGTGGTTGAGCGACCGCTGCCGCAACAAAGGCCAAGCCAAGGCCAACCGCTAATGGCAAACGTGGATGATAGCCACCAGCCCGCAAAATCCGTTGAATTTCATAGATGCCGATGACCACGGCGATGGCAATCAGCGCGGTTGTCCACCAACCGCCCAACCACACAATGATCAACACGACCGGAGCTAATACCAAAGCGCTTGCAATTCGCGTGCCCAACGTGGCCTCCTCTATGCGTTTAAAGGCTGAGAACGTTGGTTAGCATACCACGAATTAACGTCCCCAAAAATGCTGCACAATATCTTGATCGAAGGTTTTTTGACCATAATCGTGCAAGATGCGCAAGATCTGTGCCCGATGGTCGGTCGCATGGTTGGTAATTTGCAGCAAAACCTGCCAGCGCGCCAAATTAATGCCCGGCAAGACCTCGGCTAATTGCTGATCATTGAGTTGCTCGACATAGCTGGCTACTTGGCCGCGGATGTCGTTAAAAACTTCGCGCACGCTGCTAATCGTCGTGTATTCCGCTGGATCGAGGTGGGGAGGCCGTTGGCCAGATTGCAACCCAGTGAGCCAAGCCCGTTCGACGCTGGCAACATGCACCAAATGGTTGCGCAATGAGCCATGAGAATAGGCGTAATCGGCGCAAAATTGTTCGTCGCTCAAGCCCTCGATGCTTTGCCAAATGCGTTGATCAAAATCGGCGTTATAAGCCACCAAACTTTTGATAATCGTGAGTGCTTCCATCATATACCTCAACACAAAATCAATGAGCCAAATGATAACATAATTCATTTCAATTGTGAACATTTGTGCGTAAATATAACTCCTGCATGAGACTGATGGAAACGTTCTCGGAATACATATAATGCGTTTATGGACATATCATAGTTTTTGCAAACAAGGCTAGGCAGGTTATGGAACAGCAGGAAATTGACGCGCACGTTCGGCATAATGTGGTGGTTAATGTCGCCGATGGAGCATTTTTTGGAGCCGCAACCGGCATCGCCTCGTTTGTGACGGTTATTCCATTGTTTATGCATACCTTGACCGATTCGGCGCTCTTACTTGGTTTGATTTTGGCAATTCGCTCGGTTGGTTGGCAGTTACCCCAATTATTAACGGCGCGGCGCGTAGCTTCGTTGCGACGCTACAAGCCAATGGTGCTGCTCATGACAATCAACGAGCGCATGCCATTTTTTGGCTTGGGTTTAATTGCCTGGTTTGCTGCTGATTTAGGCCGTGAATTGGCGTTATGGCTGGCCTATATGCTCTTAATTTGGCAAGGCTTGGGTGGCGGCTTAACGGCGACCGCTTGGCAAACCATGATCGGCAAAATTATGCCTCAACGTTGGCGCGGCACGTTCTTTGGGGTGCAATCTGCTGCCGCCAATCTTTTAGCGAGCATTGGCGCGGTCGGCGCTGGCATTATTTTGAATAAACTGCCCTCGCCGCTGGATTTTGCGCTGTGTTTTGGTATTTCGGGCATCGCGATGGTTATCTCGTGGTCGTTTTTGGCCACCACCAAAGAGCCAAGCCGCGAGCCAGAATATACGCATGGCAGCCAACGTGATTTTTGGGCCAGCATCGCCACTATTCTCAAACGCGACCACAATTTTCGCTGGTTTCTGGCGGCGCGCATTATCTCGCAGCTTGGCTTGATGGCAACAGCCTTCTTCACGGTTTATGCAGTAAAACGCTTTGGGTTGGATGATCAAACTGCTGGAATTATGACCGCGATTTATTTGGTTACCCAAACCATTGCCAACCCGATTATGGGCTGGCTGGGCGATCGAATTGGCTATCGGCGGGTGATGGAAGTCGGTGCACTGTTGGCCTTAGCTGCTGGCGTGGGTGCATGGTTAGCTCCAGCCTTGGGTTGGTTTTATCTGATTTTTGCCCTGGCTGGCATGGCAAACGTAGCCTTGTGGACGATAACTATGGCCATGACCTTGGAATTTGGCAGCCCTGCCGAGCGCCCAAGCTACATTGGTTTGGCCAATACGCTGGTTGCTCCGGCAACCTTGCTTGCGCCCTTACTTGGCGGTTGGCTGGCCGATTCGGCAGGCTACACCTATACGTTTGCGGTGGCGGCTACTGGCGGGTTGCTGACATGGCTGATTCTGCGCTTTGGCGTGCGCGATCCCCAAACTGCCAAGCCAACCAACGAACCACAGATCGATCAACAGGTTGTAGCACTTTCCTAATGTTGATCCACGAAGAGCACGAAGAGCACGAAGGAAGAAACCGCGAGGCACGCGAAGATTAAGTTTTTTCGCCACAGATTGGCTCAGATTGTTCTCACTAGCCTAAAGCTTGGCCACTGAACCCTATGCTCTATGTATAATGGTTTATTGCATTAACAACGACTTGATCCCCTCACCCCAACCCCTCTCCCACGTGGCGGGCGAGGGGCTTTAACACCCTGGTTTTACCGCAATTCTTCATTCAAAACGGCGGCTCCCCCTCGCCCACGTTCAGTGGGAGAGGGGGCTGGGGTTCGCGATAATTCCCATTCCATTCGCCCGTCCTCGCCCCCCCTCGCCCGCGTTCAGTGGGAGAGGGGGCTGGGGGGTGAGGGAACATGGTTGCTAATCCAATGTACCAATACATCTATGTTCTATGTTCTTGGTGTTCTTCGTGGTTTCCTTCATCCTTCATCCCTCATCCTTCATCCTTTCTGAGCCTCTGCGTTAAACATAAACTTTCATCCTTCATCCTTTGTTGCTTATCCTCGGCGGGCTAGTTCGGTGGCAATCGGCAAGGTTACCCAGAAGGTTGTGCCACGGCCAAGCGTGCTGGTGGCCCAAATCCGCCCGCCATGGAGTTCGATCAAGGCTTTGGTGATTGATAAACCTAAACCTGTGCCGCCAATTTTGCGGGTTGTCGAGTTGTCGACGCGGAAAAAGCGCGTGAAGAGCTTGGGTAAATCATCTTCGGAGATGCCCATGCCTTGGTCGCGCACAGCGATAATGACCGAGCGCTCGTTGGGCAGCGGCGGCGCACCAGGCGGCACTTTGCGCAATTCGCGCACAATCAGCGCCACTTGGCCGCCATTGGGCGAATATTTGATCGCGTTTGAGAGCAGATTGGTCAAAATCTGGCGCACTTTATCTTTATCAGCAAAGATCGGCGGAATAGCTTCGGGAATATCAATTAACAAACGATGCTTCTCGGAAATTGTTTCGTTGAGCTGCTTGGTAATTTCGCGAATAATTTGGTGCAGCGAAACCACCCAGCGATTGAGCTTGATCTGGCCAGCATCTAAACGCGAAAGATTGAGTAAATCATCGACCATTTTCGAAAGTTGATTGGCCTGATCATACACGGTTTGAATAAATTCTTGACGCTCGACTGGCTTGAATTCACGGGCCAGCAGCAATTCGGTATAGCCCAAAATCGAGGTCAATGGTGTGCGCAATTCATGCGATACCACCGAGACAAATTCGTTTTTCATCTTGTCGATTTCGCGCTCGCGGGTCACATCTTCAATCACCACCAAACGGCCAGTAATTTGATGTTGGGCATCTTTGACCGGAGTTGAGCGCAATTTCAAATCTTGCAGCGGCTCGCTCAAGCGCAAAGCCAATTCGAGGGTTTCATCGGGGTGGGCTTGGCATTCGGCAAAGAAATCGGTCAATTCTAATGGGTGAGATAACCGCTTCAGCAGCAAGGGCAAAATATCCCATGGCAAATACAGCGCAGTTTCATCGGCTGGCTGCTCGATTTGCCAAAGCTGATACCAGGCAGGATTGGTGCGCAAAATCTTGCCTTCGCTATCGGTTAAGGCTAAACCCAAGGGCAAACTAGCCAATGTTTGTTGCAATTGCATGCGCGCTTCGAGCAATTCGCTATAGCTGGTAGCACGTTGTAATGGCCGCGCCGCCACATCGGCTAAGGCTTGGATAAAATACAGATCGCGGGTGCTAAACAATGGCTCGCGATTGGTTGAAAGCACAAGCACCGCCCAAGCCTCGCCCTCAACCCGAACTGGCACGACGATTTCGGCTCGCACATCGGGAGTTGAAAGCTGCCATTCGCTATCGTGGGCAATATCGGTTAATAATGCAGCTTTGCCAGTGCGGGCTACGCGCCCAACTACGCCAACATTCCATGGCCACAAGGCACGCTCGCTAATGCCTGAGGCAGCAGGATACCCCTGCGATGCCACGAGTTGATATTCGCCATGCTCGCGATCGACCAGATTGATTGCGCCAGCGCTGGCCTTCACGCCGTGGATCGCCCGCTGCAAAAGCGTGGTTAATAGGCTAATCACATCGGGCGCAATCTCTAAATCGTGGGTTAATGCTCGAACATCAAGTTGTTGTTCGCTGTTTGTCGGATGAATCGGTCGGCCCCAGTGTGATTCGCCAATGGCGGTAGCGAGCAAGGGCAATAAATTGCTCAATAATGTGCGTTCGCTAGCGCTGAATGTGCCATTGCGCCGCGCCTCCAACACGCCCCACAAGCGGCCTTCCCACTGCACTGGTAGCCCCAAATAGCATTGCATATCTGCTTGCCATTCGCTGGCAACGATTGAGCTGGTGGTAAATGGGCTGGGTGGCAAGGCTGGCGCAGTATGCTGATCGATCACGACTGGTTGTCGCCGCCGCACCACCTGCAGCATCCTGGTGTTATCCCACACGGCGCTGGTACGATGCAACGGCAAGACAACGTGGGGGCGAGCATCTGGCTCATTGAATAAGGTTAAGCGTAAATCGAGCTGAGGATAGCTATCCGCCAACATGCCAAAACAATGTTGCAGGCGTTGCTCGAAGGGTGTGGTTGCCAGCAACGTTTGAGCCAAGCTACTAAATAAAGCAAGCGTCGACATAGAATCCTCAAAGGTGTAGCGGTTGTCAAAAATTAGTGGGCGTTGGGAATGTGGTGGCCTTGCTCAAAGAGTTCGCTCGCGGCCAAGGCTGCACCGATAATGCCAGCGTTATTTTGCAGCGTAGCGGGAACCAAGGGCGCGTTGGTTTGCAAAAATTGGCCAAATTTATCGAAGCGTTTGCTCACGCCACCGCCCATAATCAACAAATCGGGCGAGAATAAGGCTTCGATGCGGGCCAAAACTTCGTTGACTTTCTCGGCCCATTTTGGCCAATCCCAACCTTTTTCTTCGCGCACCCGATCCGAGGCCCGATGTTCAGCGTCTTTGCCGCGAATTTCCAAATGACCAAGCTCGGTGTTGGGAACCAGCAAGCCTTGCACAAACAAGGCGCTGCCAATGCCAGTGCCAAAGGTCAGCATCATTACAACCCCATGATGATCTTTGCCTGCGCCATATTTCATTTCGGCCAAGCCAGCAGCATCAGCATCGTTGAGCATATGAAACGGGCAGCCAGTCGCTTGCTCGAACAATTGGTCGGCATTTGCGCCAACCCACGCTTGGTCAACATTTGCAGCACTGAGCGTATGCCCATTTTTGACGATTGCCGGAAACGTACAGCCAATCGGGCCATGCCAATTTAATTGTTGAACTAATTGCTGCACCGTTTGAGCCACAGCCTCGGGGGTTGCTGGTTGGGGCGTGCTAATCCGCAAGCGTTCGCTAATCATCGTGCCTTGAGCGACATCAACAATCGCCCCTTTGATGCCTGAGCCACCAATATCAATGCCCAAAATTGCCATTGTCCTACCTCACTACACTACAAGCCATGAATTGCTCTATTGTACTACGCTTGCAAGCCAAAATCAGCCGCGCTGGATTACCAAATGCCAACAATTGGGGGTCGGGGATCAGGAGGAAAATCAAAAGGCAAAAGTCAAAAGTCAAAAAGCAGAACATAGAGCAAAGAACATAGAACATAGGGTTTGGGATTAGTGGCATTGCGTTAGTAGAATATCATCAAATCTGTGGCTAAAACAACCTTCGCGCTCTTCGCGTCCTTCGCGGTTTCGGTCTTCGTGCGCTTCGTGGATCAACCCAAAGGATTAACCAACTTCTCACCAAAACAGGACGATTAGCCAACATTTTTTGCTCAAGCCTTTGTTACAATAGATAACACGATTATTGTCAAGATTCATGAAGGGTAGCCCATGGCTTCATCAAGCAGTTTTATCATCGTTCTTTTAGTAGTGGCATTGATTGGCTGGTTAGCAACTGTCCAGTGGATTCGTACTCACGAACGTTTCTCCGATCGGATCAAGCGCCTGTTGGTGCTGCCTGCCTGGTTTCCATGGATGGGCGCAGCGCTTGGTGTACCGGTGATGCGTGGCGATATGCCGCTTGGTGATTTCGGCAAGGCTATTGCCAGTTTTGTGGTTGGCTTAGGCGTATTTTGGCTTACCCGCCGCGAAGTCTAAAGCGTTTTCGTTCCTCTCTACACCTCATTCCACCCACGCCTTCAGCAATTTTTTAGCAGCATTCCGCTGCTTGCTTAAACCCATGGTTGCATTATTGCATCCATGGGTTTGAGCATGGCTAGTCCCTGAATAGGAACAATGGGGCGATAGTCATTCCTTAGTTGTATGCAAAAATTAGCATATCGTGATATGATTAACCTATTGCTGCTTAGACAGGAATCGTGCAGATGCTTGAAAAACGAACTTTAGCTCAAAGCCTACATCTTCCACGGCAATGGCCGTATATGTTTCGGGCGTTAAATCATCGCAATTTTCGCCTCTTTTGGTTTGGCCAACTGATTTCGCTGATTGGCTCGTGGATGCAATCGCTGGCCTTGCAATGGTTGGTCTACCAAATAACCGGCTCGGCCTTTGCCATGGGCACGGTTGCTGCCTGCACCGCCTTGCCAGTTTTGTTGCTCTCGCCCTTCACTGGGGTCTTGGTTGATCGCTATTCCAAGCGCTGGGTGGTGTTTTGGGCGCAAATGGCCGCCATGATTTCATCGTTGACCTTGGCAATTTTGACCTTCAGCGATAGCGTGGTCTATTGGCATGTCTTGGCTTTAGCCTTGGTCAATGGGATGGTTAATGCAGTGGATATGCCAGCCCGCCAAGCCTTTACCTCAGAAATGATCGGCAATCGTGATGATCTGATGAATGCGATTGGCCTGAATGCCTCGATTTTCAATGGCGCACGGGCGATTGGCCCAGCAGTTGCCGCCATGTTGGTGAGCGCTGTGGGCTTAGCTTGGGCCTTTTTGCTCAATGGCTTGAGCTTTATCGCAGTATTGATTGGCTTGATGATGATGACGGGCCTGATTGCGCCAGCGCCCCGCAAAAGCAATAGCTCATCGGTTAATGATTTTATGGATGGTGCGCGCTATGCCTTGCAAACGCCACTCATTCGGATCATTTTGGTGCTTGTGCTGGTGCCAAGTATTTTGGGCTTTGGCTATACCTCGTTGCTGCCGATTTTTGCCGACCAAATTTTGCTTACGCCGCTGATTCCTGAAGGCTCAACTCGTTTGGGCGCGATGATGGTAGCGAATGGGATTGGCGCTTTGCTGGCGGCGCTACGGGTAGCCCGCACCAATGCCCAAACCGATCGCCGCAAGTTGTTGCTGAATGGAGCATTGGGCTTTGGCTTGGGCATCTGTTTGCTAGCGCTCAATCGCTCGTTTTGGCTGGCTTTGCCAATTATGACCTTCACTGGCTTTTCGATGGTCAGCTTTTTGGCGACCGCCAACACCATTCTGCAAACCACCGCTGTCGATAGCTTGCGTGGGCGAGTGATGGGCTTTTATGTGATGACCTTGGTTGGTTTGGGCTTGGTTGGCAGCTTGCAAGCAGGCTTTGTGGCCGAACATTGGGGCACGCCAATCGCAACTGGGATTGGTGGCTTGGCCTGTGTGATTTCGGCCTTGCTTGGCTTGCGTTCCAAAGCCTTATTGAGCTTGGTTCCACGCCGCGAACAAGCCTGATTGGAGGTACGCAATGGCGCGTGCGAAAGCGCAGTGATCGTTTAGCGATCACTGCGTTCTTAATTTAACGACAGATAAATAAGCCAACTGCTTTTTGAATTGGGAACACCCCTTGGTTGGCGGCTAATTGCTCGCTGACCAACTCGCGACACAGATCCAATGATTCCTCGCTTAGGCGTTGGGTTGAGCGCACATACGCCACAATTGGCTCAACTTCGGTGACGGCCAAATTATTCTCAAAATCGATTCGCTCGACATGAGCAAATTGAGTTTGTAATAATTCAGCTCCGTTGTCGAGGTTAAAACTCAAACTAAATGGCGTAATATCGGCGCTGGGATCGACCGCTTGAATCAGCTCTTTGATTTCGTACATATGCTGGTTACCATTGGTAGCGGCAAAAAACGTGCCATTTGGCTTGAGCACACGCCGAATTTCGGCTAAGGCCAAGGCTTGGTCGGCAACGTGATAGAGCATATGGTTGGCAATTACCACATCAAACGAAGCGTCGGCAAATGGCAAATAATGGGCATCGATTTGGCTGAAATTAAGCTGATCAAGCGCGCTAAGCTGAGCTTTGGCTGTGTGCAGCATGCCCAGCGAATGATCGCTAAAGCTAATCTGCAACTGGCCTAAATGGTTGCGCTGCTCGTGCCATAAGCGCCCAGTGCCGCCGCCAAGCTCCAACACTCGCCCTTGTTTGGGCAATTGCATGGTTTCCCACAGCCAATCCACCCAATCTTGTTGGTTGGTGCTAAATCGCTCGTGAATCGCGATGCGGGCTTGGAGATTGGTGCTAGTGCCATATTGCTTGGCTAATTGCTGGCGCATAGTCATAATCAAGCTCTCCCACTAAACAATCCTAGCCTTGGAAAATATGTTGATTGTGATAGCGCAAAAAGGCTGGATCGGGCTGAAACCTCGCAGGCAGTTCGATCTGCCGTTGATCGTAGGCCAATAATAGATCGTTTGTAGCCGAATTAGCTGAGGATTTGATGAGGGTTGCAGCAATGGATGAGAACTTCCCCTCACCCCAAACCCCCTCTCCCGTGGCGCGGGCGAGGGACTTTAACGCCGTGGTTTTTGCATGATTGGTGGTGAAAATTGATGCTCCCCCTCGCCCGCGTTTTCGTGGGAGAGGGGGCTGGGGGTGAGGGAATGTTTGACCACCACACTCTTTATTAACAACCTACCCTTGAAAGGAGGTGGCTGGGGGTGAGGGAACTAAATTCTAAACCTGCTCGCTGCCAGTTGCGAGGTAGTAGAACAAGGCCATGCGCATGGCAACGCCGTTGGTAATTTGGGTTTCAATGACTGAGTGCGGGCCGGTTGCTACATCGGGCATAATTTCAACGCCTTCGTTCATCGGGCCTGGGTGCATCACAATCACATTGGAGTTGGCGCTGGCGACACGAGTCGCATTCAAGCCAAACCGGCGGCTATATTCGCGCAACGATGGCAACAAGCCGCCTTCCATGCGTTCGTGTTGCAGGCGCAAGGCCATCAATACATCAGCGCCTTCGGCGGCGTGATCGAGGCTATGCGAAATTTCGACCTTGGGCCAAGTGCTTTGCCAATATTTGGCTGGGCCAATCAGGGTTGGCGGGCCACAAACCACGACTTTAGCGCCCATTGTGGTGAGTGCCCACAAATTGGAGCGCGCCACGCGGCTATGCAAAATATCGCCGACAATCACCACTTTTTTATCGGCCAGTTCGCCCAATCGTTCGTGCATCGTGAAGAGGTCGAGCAAGGCTTGGGATGGATGGGCGTGGCGACCATCGCCGCCATTAATCACCGAGCCACGGAAATGCTGGGCCACCAAGTAGGGCGCGCCACTTTGGCCATGGCGCATCACAATGTAATCTGCGCCTAGCGCTTGCACCGTGCGCACCGTATCAACCAACGATTCGCCTTTTTTGACGCTGGTATCCTTGGCTCCGAGGCTGAGCACATTGGCCGAAAGCGCTTTGGCAGCTAGCTCAAACGATGAACGAGTGCGGGTGCTATCTTCCCAAAACATATTGACCACAATTTTGCCGCGCAAAGTTGGCACTTGCTTGACCGGGCGCGCCAAGATGTCTTTCATCTGGGCGGCGATAGTCAACAAGCTGCGTAGTTCGTCGGCACTCCAATCATCAAGATCAAGCACATGCCGACGGCGCGGAGTAGTGGTTGGCGAACTCATAGAAATTCTCCATCTATAGCAAGTTGCATATTAATCAAAAGCGCTTAGGTTGTGGCCTAAGCGCCTTGACGATTTAGCGACGGGCTGGCAATGCTGCTCGCCAGCGTAACGCCGCTTCAATAAAGATGTCAAGCTCGCCTGCAAGGGCGGCTTTGGGATTTGTATGCACGGTTTCGGTGCGCGGGTCTTTGATGGTTGAGCGTTTGCCCAAGTGGTAGCTGCGCACCACCGAACCCCAAGCATCGTCGCTTGGCTGAATAAAATCATCGAGCTTTTTCATGGCCAAGCGGGCTAAAAGCAGGCTGTGCAAGAGTTCGCGCACTGCCCGCTCGCTGCCTGCGCAGGCAAAGGCCGCCGTGCCACTATAGCGATGTAACGCTCGCCCAGTTACCCGCAGCTTACGCAAAAAGTAGCCATCGGCGCGAGTATTGTTGACAGTCGTTTCGATTTCGCTGCTCGCTGGGGCTGGCGTATCTTCGGTTGGCACTGGCAAAACTGTAATTTGCACTTGGGTGACCGTTTTGAGCCGTGGCTCGCCGCCAGTTTCGGCAATTCGATGCGTGCCTGCTTCGCTGCGCAATAAGCCAAACGCTCCTGAGCCGCTAACCTGCAAGGTCACCCGAATCAGATTATCTTCTGCTGGCGTTTCATCAATGACCTTGGCTTCAAAGCGCTTGCCCAGCGACCATTCCAAGTAGGCATTGGCCAAGTTGCGTACCCAGCGCAAGCCAGCTTGGTCGCTCTCCAAAACGATATAGGCATCGTGCCAATCTTCTGGGTTGCTGAACAACATTTCTAGCTCGGCAAAGCGCAACTCGCGTTCGAGGCGTTTGGCCATGCGCATCAGTTCGGGGAACAAACGGCGTTCGTTGCGCTCGCGAATGCGTTGCAAAAGTTGATCTGCATCGTGGTACAAGCGCCGCAGATCGTCGCAACGGCCAACGCGCCGTGCCACATTGCTCAACTCAGCCAGCAAAAACTGCGCTTGATCGTGATCATCCCAAAAGCTGGGGCTGGACATTTCGTCCATCAGCTCGGTTTGGCGTTCGCGCGCTTCGACCACATTCAATTGCGCGATCAGATGATTCAGTCGCTTGTGCAATTGCTCGATAAATAGCGCCGCTTCTTCGACGGTTTGGGGCAATTGCAGCGCTTGCTCCTCGGGCGAGGGCAATAGCGGCTCATCATCATCATTCGCTACCCACGAAGCCTTAATTTGCTCGCGGGCAACGTACAAGCGCAACAAGCCATTGGTTTGTTCTGGGCGGGTCAGCAAAGCCGAGGCCAAGGGATAGGTGACCATCTTTTCGATTTGGCGCTTCAGATAGCGCGCGCCATAGCGAATGCTGTAGCCATGTTTGAGCAAAATATCGAGCACAGCGTCGTCAAGCTCAACCTGCACGTTGCGCCGCACCAAGCCTTCGCGTTCGAATAATTTGCGCATTTCGCGGGCGGCAATTTTGCGCATATCGCTCTGCGAAAGTGGCTTGAAGAAAATTACGCCATCAAGCCGATTGATAAACTCGGGCGAGAAAAATTCTTCAGTTTCGCGCAAAACCCGCCGTTCAACTGCTTCGATGCCTTCGCGGGCAGCAAAACCCCAAGTTTCGCCTTGCACAATCGTCGCGCCAAAGTTGCTGGTCATAATGATGATCGTATTGCGCAGGTTGATTTCCTCGCCCATCGCATTGACCAAAATACCTTCATCGAACAATTGCAAAAAGCGATTGAAAATTGAGCGATGGGCTTTTTCGAATTCATCAAGCAATAGCACCGCAAAAGGCAAATTGATCAGCGCCATGGTCAGCTTACCACGGCGTTCTGCATCGCTATCGCCCCAGGTGCGGCCAAATAATTGGGCAAAATCGTATTCGCCGCTGTAATCGGCCATATTGAAGCGCACAAACCGCTCTTCGCTGCCAAACAAGGTCGAGGCCAAGGTTTTGGCTAGCTCGGTTTTGCCCACGCCAGTTGGCCCAAGGAAGAAATACACGCCCATTGGTCGCGCCGGATCGTGCAGCCGCGCTTTGAGCAAGGCCAACTTTTGCACCATGGCGATGACCGAGGGATCTTGGCCAAGCACGCGTTCGCTGAACGAACGGCGCAGGGCAATTTCATCGAAGCGCTCATTTTCATCGAGCAATAATTTGGTGAGGCCAGTGCGATTGCCAAAACATTCAACCACATGGCGCGGCAACACTTCTGGCTCCTGCTGGCGTTCTGCCAACAACAGCGAATCTTCCAGCAATTCAATTGCCTTGCCAGGAAAAGCTTGGTTGAGAATAAAGCGGCCAGCAATATCAATTGCGGTGGCTTGGCTGGCTGGCTCAATAGTAGCGCGCTGGCGATGGCGCTCGGCCACATGCTGCACAATTTCGGCCACTTGCTCTGGTTTGGGAATCGCCAAATGAATTGAGGTAAACAAATCGGCGAACGATTCGCGATCGGCAGCGATTGCCTGCCAACGATCGGGCCGCGCTTCGGCGATAATTTTCAATTTGCCATTGTGTAAATTCGATTCAAGCGCGGCGGCCAAATCATCATCATCATCATCGCCACGTTTGACCCCAGCCCCGACCGCCGCGTGAATATCGCGAATAAACAGCAACACCGCGCCTTGCTCAGCCAATTTTCCAAACAAGGTCGAGAGATTGGCGCGCCAGCCCTCGCCAAATTGCAAGCCAGCCAACAACGAAGCAGGAGTCATCTCGTACATCGGTAAATCGCGTAGTTTTTCGGGCATATCTTGCGGCGTTTTGACCAACCGGCGCACCAATTCATGCACCAAGGCGGTTTTGCCCGAACGCGCCTTGCCCAAAATAATCGGATTGACATGATCCATCGAGGTTAATAATTGCTGAACCGCCAGCAAATCTTCTTCGCGCAAAAAGGCCGGACGCAACTCATCGCGTTCGGCGCGGGCGCGCAGATCGATGGTACAGCGGCTTAATAAATTGGCTAGTTCTTCATCTTCGACCATAATTCTCTGCTCATCTAACAATGGTGCAAGTTCATCAAGGGTCGCCAACAATGCAGCGGTTTCTGCGCGGCCATCTAATTGCAATGGTGCCACCGCTGCTCGTTTGCGCCGTGACCCAACGTGCTCCAAAAAGCGTGATGTCCGTCGCCGTCGTCGTGCTTGCCCGCTTCGCCCCATCAGTCCTCCTGCACAATTACAACACTATCTTGGGCTGAATCAATTTCACTGAGTTGCACATCAACCCGCTCATTTTTGGCGGTGGGAATATTTTTGCCCACAAAATCGGCGCGAATTGGCAACTCGCGGTGGCCGCGATCAACCAGCACTGCCAGTTGGATGGCGCTTGGTCGACCCCAATCGCTCAATTCGTTTAATGCGGCGCGGATGGTGCGTCCGGTGTAGAGCACATCGTCGACCAAAACCACGACCCGTTTGCCTAGTTCAGGCAAAATCGTGCGGCCTAAGATTGGGGCTGGCCCACGCGAATGTAAATCGTCGCGGTAGAGGCCAATATCTAGCTCGCCAACTGGCACTTGCACATGTTCGGTTTCGGCGATCATGGCGGCTAGGCGGCGCGCCAATGGCACACCCCGCCGATGAATCCCGACCAAGGAAACCAAACTTGCTCCTGCATTGCGTTCGACAATTTCATGGGCGATGCGTTTGAGGGCGCGGCGAATTTCCTCATCATTCATCAACTGTTTGGGTGTCATCGATCTGCTCCTGCCAACCAAATCTGATCCGTCGCGTACCATCTATTGTAGCCCCGATTTGGTGCGAACGCTACCGCACAGCGACCTAGGGCTAATGAATGAGTTAGCCACCCAAGCGAACCCGCACCAAGCCTTTAATATCTTGCCATGCAGTTTTAACAATTTTGACCGTCGTGCCCAAATCTTCAATCCATTCAACTGGCACTTCAAAAATGCGATAGCCCCGTTTTTCTGCTTTGAGCAAGAGTTCAGTATCAAAAAACCATTCGTTATCGCGCACCGTTGGGATGAGTTCTTGGGCTGCTTGGCGGGTAATGGCTTTGAAGCCACATTGGGCATCACGAAAACGATGCCAAAAGAGCAAGCGAATCAAGAAATTGTAGGCGCGTGAGATCATTTCGCGCTTCCATTGACGGGTTACAATCGCCCCGTGCATCAAGCGCGAGCCAGTGCCAAGGCTATAATCGCTATGAATTAATGCTGCCAGCAGCGGCGGCAAGGCACGGAGGTTGGTCGAAAGATCAACATCCATATAACAAAGCACATCAGCATTGCTTTTGAGCCACGCGGTGCGCAAGGCCCGCCCGCGGCCCCGTTGCTCCAAGCGTTCAAAATCGACCTCGCCAGGAAAGCGGCTGCGCAAATCGTGGCAAATCTGGGGCGTGCGATCAGTCGAGCCATTATCGGCGACCACAATTCGCCAACGATACGGGCATGAAGCCTGCAAAAAATCACGCAGCGCCAAGACGCTTTGCTCGAGCTGCTGCTCTTCATTCAATACCGGAATCACGATATCAACGGAGTAGTCGGTATGTGCCATACAACCTCGGAGAAACAACAAACCCCAAGCCGACGATCCGACCTAGGGCATGAGCGAAAATGCGCAAAAATTGCTATTGAGCTACACGCCTTCGCAGCCTCGCCGGACCGCATTTAAAGGACTGCTCGATTATAGTTGGCAGTCTAGGCGGTGTCAATCCTAGAAAGGATGAAGCATGAATCCTAGAAAGGATGAATTATGAAGGATGAAGAACAGAGAGCAAAGAACAATGATAAGGGCAGAAGGCAAAAATCAAAAGTCAAAAAGAACATAGAATATAGAAATGAGATTAATCGACGAAATGAAGGCTAGCGGCTGAGGACTATTGGATTGTTTGAAATGCCAACAGATGCTCCGCTAGCCAATAGCTGTAATGGTACATCGGATTGGCAACCAGGTTCCCTCACCCCCCAGCCCCCTCTCCCACGAAAACGCGGGCGAGGGGGAGCCGATCGTTTTTTACCAAGGAATTGGGAGAGAACCATGGAGTTAAAGCCCCTCGCCCGCGCCACGGGAGAGGGGTTGGGGTGAGGGGATCAGGCGGTGGTTAGCCTCATCTACCAATAGCCAATAGCCTACAGCCCATCGCCTCATATGCTCTGCGCCTCTGCGTTAAATAGCGCCAAGTTTATGTTCTATGCTCTCTGTTCGATGTTCTTAATCTAAAACGATGCCGCGACACTCGCCAAAGCCAATTTTCAGGCCATCGGTGGTGCCACACCAACCACGGATAATCAGCTCGTCGCCAGCTTGCAAGAAACGCCGTTCCTCGCCGTTGCTAAGGTGAATTGGCTCCTGCCCACGCCACGTTAATTCCATCAAACAGCCACGTGAGTCTTTGCTTGGGCCGGAAATTGTGCCACTGCCCAATAAATCGCCAGGCTGAAGATTGCAGCCATTGCTGGCGTGATGGGTCAGCATTTGGCCAAATGTCCAATACATATCGCGGAAATTGCCAAGGCTCAGCACCTCGGCGGCTTGGCCAGCCGCGCGCATGGTGGCAGTTTGTAGGCTTACTTCAAGCACCACATCAAGGCCGCCAGTGCTGCGATTGGCTGGGCTATCCAAATAGGCTAACGGAGCCGGATCGTCGGCTGGGCGCTCGAAGGCGGGGCAGCGATAGGGCGCAAGCGCTTCGAGGGTCACGACCCATGGCGAGATGCTGCTGATGAAATTTTTGGCCAAAAACGGCCCAAGTGGCTGATATTCCCAAGCTTGAATATCACGTGCCGACCAATCGTTGAGCAAGCAAACCCCAAAAACATGATCTTCGGCCTGCTCAATCTTGATTGGTTGGCCAAGTTGGTTGCCTTGGCCGACCCAAAAGCCCAACTCTAGCTCATAATCGAGCAAGCGACATGGCCCAAAACTTGGCACTGTTGCATCGGGAGCTTTGGTTTGGCCGTGTGGGCGTTTGACCTGCGTGCCACTGACCCGAATCGACGAAGCCCGGCCATGGTAGCCAATCGGCACATATTTATAATTGGGCAACAGCGGATTGTCGGGGCGGAACATTGAGCCAATGTTGGTGGCATGAAAAATCGAGGCATAAAAATCGGTGAAATCGCCAATTGCTGCTGGCAAGGACAACTCGGCCTCTGCTTGAGCCAGCAACAACGGCTCCAACGCTGCTTGCAAACCCGAACCTTGGCGCAACATGCGGCTTAATTGTAGGCGAATGCTATGCCAAACCGCAGGCGTTAAGCTCATTAATTGATTCAGATTGCTGGCCCGACAGGCAGCTAACGTCGCGTGATCTAAATCGCTAAAATGCTCAGCAGCTTGGCTCAAATCGAGAATTTCGCTGCCGATTGCCACGCCAATGCGCCATTGTTCGTTGCTGGATTGGCGGCGAAACACGCCAAACGGTAAATTTTGAATCGGAAAATCGGCTCCAGCTTGGTTGGCGCTCGCTACCCAACTGCGCAACGCTGGATCATGGGTTTCGTTTAACATTAATTGCTTGCTCCATAGGCCAAGGCTGGCTGCTCGCTAAAACTGGCAAATTCGTTAATTGGCTCTTCAAATGAGCACGAACCAAAGGCAATCAGCCCACTCTGACGCACTGCTTGGACATCATCAGCTTCAAACTGCCAATTGCGCCAATCGATTGTTTGTTGACTAAACTTGATTGCACTTGGATCATGCTCAACCAAGGCGGCAAGCACATCGTGATGAGCGGCCTCTGTTTGCAGTAAGGCGCTCGCTAACAAAAGATTAAGATAGCCATACATCCAGCCCTGATCGCTATCCGTTGCATAGGTTAGGCGGTATTCGCCGCGCAACGGGTGATGCAAGCCAGCGGTTGCTTTGTAGGCCACGCCATTGCTGATGCAGGCATGTAAAAAGCGCAAAATGTGCTCTGGCTCAGGAAAAGCAGCGGCGGTGATGCCACCAGTGCGTAATTTGGCGCGTAGCCCAGTGCTGCGCAGGGCAGCAATTAAGCTGCTTGGGTCGGGATCGTGAGGAATTTCAACGAAGACCGTAACATTAGCGGGCTGCGCTGCATGAATTGCTGCAATCTGTTCGAGGCGGTCGGCCTTGATTTCGGCACTATCAATCACCAACCAGCCTTGGTAATGTTGGTTGAGCGCCGGAATTTTAGCAAGTTGGGCTGGATCGTTGACCAAGAGGCTGATCGGCCAAGGCTGGCTTGGTTTGCTGCCAAGGCTGGCCTGCCATTCTGCAAGCCGGCTATAGGGCAAAATAAAACGCGCTAGATAGCCGTGTTGGTTGCTAGAACGATACGTGGCATAGTTGCTGGTGGCTTGATGCATGCTTAAAGCTGCTGGCGGAAAAAGCCCAGCATAATCGATTAAGCCCGTCAACAGTGGTTCCCAAATCGGTGACATAGCCAAAATCCTCCACGTCATTGTGGGACATACGATACACGCTCATACTGCAAGTGTACGTGAATTGAGGATTAGGGGCAAATAGGCTGATCAATTTCCATCGCAAAACCGAGGCGCGGTCTAAATCCAGAGACTGATGTCAAAAGCCTAAAGTTATGGTCAAATAAAGCTAGCCCTAAAATTCAAGCGGCAAACAAGCGCGTGGTGCAAAGGAGCCAAACCTGCAATGGATGAACGTCGATTAGTTCGGGTGAGCAAATATCTGAGTAAACATCTACGCCATCAGCCAGAGCGGTTGGGCTTGACCCTTGAACACGGTGGTTGGGTTGCGGTCGATGCCTTATTAGCGGCCTGTGAAGCCAATAATTTTGCCATTACCAAAGCCGAGCTTGAGCAGGTTGTGGCTCAAAACAACAAACAACGCTTTGGCTTCGACGAAAGTGGCCAAAAAATTCGCGCCCATCAAGGCCATACGGTGACGGTCGATCTCGGGCTTGTGGCCCAACAACCACCAGCAAGGCTCTATCACGGCACGGCCAAGCACAACCTAGCCACGATTTTGCAAACTGGGCTGCGGCCTATGCAACGTCAGCATGTGCATCTTTCGCTCGATCAGGCAACTGCTTTGCAGGTTGGCGCACGCCATGGCCAAGCAGTGCTTTTGATTGTCAAGGCCGCAGAACTCTTCAATGCTGGGCAAGCATTTTTTTGCAGCGACAATGGCGTTTGGCTTACCACTGCCATTGATCCAGCCTACCTGGAGCAAGCGAGTGAGGCTCGTTAGGCGCTTCTGAAGCGGCAGATCGGGCTATGCTATAATACGCCCATCGCGCTTTGGCCACCCATGATCCAGCAACATCAAAGGATTTCCCCGGATGTTTTGGTTCTGCGTGGGTAGATAAGGGACTTGCTCATGCCATTTGTAGACATTCTCTTGCTGCTATTCGTTGTGATTGGGCTTTTTTACGGGTTTTTTCAAGGCATGTTAAAGGTGGGGATTGCGATTATCGTCTTTTACCTGACGATTGTGCTTTCATCACTCTATTTTCGGCCATTAGCCTCATTTATAAGCAAAAATTCGACAACACCATTCCAAATTCTGGAAATGTTATCATTTTTGACTTTGTTGTTCGTTTTGTTTTTTATTCTGCTTGCCGTTGCAAGTTATACCTTTCGGTATCTTAAGGTGGGCGGCAAAGCCCAATTTATCGATAAGGTGATTGGTTCATTCCTTGGGTTAATTCTTGGGGCAATGATCGCCAGTATTTTTGCAATGATGTTGCGGTATTTATTTACAACAAATGTAGCAGCAATCCTCGATTACCCAGCGATGGAATTTTTGCAGGCGAGCACTAGGGCATCAGTTTTAAAAGATGTATTTTTAAATATTATCTTGCCGCTGATTTATGCACCGATTAGTCCAATTATGCCAGAGAGTGCCGATGCATTATTCCGTAGTATTCAACGGTAATCGGGCGGTGCTTGTTGCACTTGCAATAGAAGAAGTTTCGTGATGATATCAGAAGTTGTACTCCAAACCCTTGAATTTGATAAAGTTCGTGATCAGCTTGCACGTCATGCTGCGTTTAGTGCAAGCCGTGAGTTGGTTGCGCAACTCCATCCATCAACCGATGGGCAGTGGATTCTCCAGGCGCAAATTCGTACCAGTGCCGCCCGTGCTTTAATTGAATCGTTTGCCGATGTCTCAATTGGCGGTGCTCGCGATGTTCGCCCTGCGGTAGAACATGCTCGTCGTGGTGGGATTCTTGAGGCGAGTCGGGTGCAAGAGATTGCCTCCACCTTGGCGGCAATGCGCCGCTTGCGTGGCCAAGTTTTACGCAATCATCCTGATTTTGTTCCGTTGCATCCCTTAGCCGAGCAACTGCCAAATTTGGCCACGCTTGAGCACGAAATTGAACGCACAATTGGCCCCGATGGCGAAGTTTTAGATAGTGCTTCTGCTGAATTGGGCCGTTTGCGCAGCGCTATTCGGGTGGCATTTAATCGTTTGCAAGAACGTTTGCAGGCGATTATCAATTCATCGCAATATGCCGATGTGTTGCAAGAGCCAATTATTACCGTCCGTGATGGCCGCTATGTTGTGCCAGTCAAGGCTCCGCAACGCCGCGCCCTGCGTGGGATTGTCCACGATCAATCATCATCTGGCGCAACCTTGTATATCGAGCCATTGGCCACCGTTGAATTAAATAACCAATGGCGCGAGTTGCAATTGGCCGAACGCGAAGAGATTCAGCGCATTCTGGCGGCGCTTTCGGGCAAAATTGCCAGCGAAGGCATGCCGATAATTATTGGGGTAGAGGCAACCGCTGAATTAGATTTAGCCTTTGCCAAAGCCAAATATAGCATTAGCCTGCGTGCGAGCCAGCCATTAATTAATGCGCCAGCCCCTGCCGATGATTTGCATCCAGAATCAACAGTTTCGTTGTTAAAAGCGCGCCATCCGTTGCTCAACCAAGATCTGGTTGTGCCAACCGATGTTTGGTTGGGCGGCCCCACCCAAATGATTATTATCACCGGCCCAAATACTGGTGGTAAAACCGTTGCGCTCAAAACCGTCGGTTTGATGTCCTTAATGGCTCAAGCAGGCATGCACATTCCAGCTCATCAAGGCTCGCGCTTACCCATTTTTGGCAAAATATTTGCCGATATCGGCGATGAACAAAGCATCGAACAAAGCCTCTCCACCTTCTCCTCCCACATGACTAACATCATTCAAATCCTAGATCGGGTAACTCCTGATTCGTTGGTGTTGTTTGATGAATTGGGTGCTGGGACGGATCCGGTCGAAGGCGCAGCCTTGGCGCGGGCAATTATCGAACGCTTGCTGAATGTTGGCTGTCTGGCGATGGCAACCAGCCACTATGCTGAACTCAAGGCCTTTGCCTATAGCACCGATGGAGTTGAAAATGCCTCGGTTGAGTTTGATGTTGAAACCTTATCGCCCACCTATCGGCTTTCAATTGGCTTACCAGGCCGCTCGAATGCCTTGGCAATTGCTGAACGCTTGGGGCTTAAACGCGATCTAATCGAACGCGCTCGGGCTACGATTAGCCGCGATAATGTCCAAGTTGAAGATTTGCTGGCCGCGATTCATCGTGAACGCTCAACCGCTGAAACCGAAGCCGCCCGCGCCTTGGAATTGCGCGAAGATGCAGAGTTAGTCCGCGATCGCTTAAGCCGTGAATTGTACGAGTTTGAACAAGATCGCGAACAGCAATTAGCCAGTTACCAACGCCAACTTGACGAAGAATTGCGCGAAGTGCGCGCCGAATTACGCCGTTTACGTGATGAATTTCGCTCAGTTTCGGTTAGCCGCCAATGGATGGAACAGGCTGAACAACGCCTTAGTCGGGTTAGTGAACGGGTTCCTCAGGCTCCTACTCCACCCAAAGCCAAACCTCCGGTTGTTCCCAAAGTTGCAATTGCCCCTGCTCCTCGCACCATCCAAGTTGGCGATCAAGTCTTTGTGAGCAGCGTTAAGCTTTCGGGCGTGGTCTTGGATTTGGATGAAGAGGCCAGCGAAGCCGAAGTGCAGTTGGGTGGTTTTCGGCTGCGGGTCGATTTACGCGAGTTGCGTTTAGAAAAAGCTGGCACTGCCCCAACCCAAGCGGTGCAAAAATATATGCCTGCTCAGCGCATGATCAATACTCCACCACCGCCACCAAATGTTTCGATGCAGCTTGATATGCGTGGTTGGCGTGCCTCAGATGTGGAAAATCAGCTCGATCACTATCTCAACGATGCCTATTTGGCCAATCTTTCGGAAGTGCGTTTGGTGCATGGCAAGGGAACTGGAGCCTTGCGCCAAGTCGTGCGAACGCTGCTCAAACGTCATCCTTTGGTCGAATCGTACAATAGCGGTAGCCAAGGCGAAGGTGGCGATGGCGTAACGATTGCCAAAATGTCCACTCGTTAACTACTAACAGGGTTGAGTATGCTCAGCCCTGTTGCTATTTTAGGAACCATGCTATGTATATTGTGCCCTTCGACCGAGATAGCTACCAAAGCATTAATCAACACCTGTTATGGCTTAGTTTGCTCAATGCTGGCTGGAGCGTTTGGGAAAACTATCAGCGTTTGCTGCTGACCGATTGGCTTTGGATTGGCGGACTATTGGCTGGCTATACAATCCTGATTGGCTGGCTGCGCACCCAAAGTTTTTATCGCCGCCGCTTGGTCATCGATGGATTGTTGATTGTGCTGAGCATTGTCATTGGCATTATGGGAACGCTGCTTTTTATCAACATAAGCGCAATTGGCTTGCCATGGCCATGGTTACGCCAAATCAGCGGGATAGTTGGATTATTGCTTTGGCAACAATGGCGAATGATTTCGACCGAAGCGCGTTAATCGTGCTGCCAAAGAAGCACTTTTTTGGTATGATCTCTGCAAGCTAGCGATTGTGGTTTTCAGCCAAATCTAGTGTGGGGCCAAGACGGCATGATGTATTCGGCAACGTGGTTACGCCAGCGCCATCGGCGGGTGATGCGTGGGTTACGAACATACTTTGGGGTGCAATTGGTGCTCTCGGTTGGTGGTGCATTGCTACTCTATTGGCTTGGTGAGCGGCCTGTTTCGCCGTTAATCATCGTTAGCGGAATTTTGATTGGGCTTTTGCTGTTGCCGCAGGCGCGGCGTTGGTTGAGCTGGCTCTACATCCCCAGTTTATTGCTCACCGATTTGGTACATGTGACGGCTTTGTTGTGGCTGACTCCCGCCGATGCCTTGCAACGCGGCAGTTTATGGGCTTTGGCCTATATTCCGCTCTTGGTTGCTGCTGGGCGTTGGTGGAGCTATAGTGGCGGCGCAATGGCCCTAATTGCAATGTTGATTGCCGATGCTGCTGTGCTGTTTGGGCGTTTGGCGTGGCGCGATGCCTTGCCAGTCTTTATTTTTCAAGCAGTAACGGCTGCGCTTGGCACATGGGCTGCAGCGCATAACGAATGGCGCACGCGTCGCGATTTGCTGCATAGTGAAGCCTTTAATCTCAGCGAATCGCGCGTCAAAGAGCTAACCAAAAGCTACCAACAAACGATTCAGCAATTGCACAGCCTGCGCGAAGCGCCTGATGCGACGGCAATCGATCAACTGCGCC
Organism: Herpetosiphon sp. NSE202; assembly: GCF_042688385.1. NCBI lineage: Bacteria > Bacillati > Chloroflexota > Chloroflexia > Herpetosiphonales > Herpetosiphonaceae > Herpetosiphon > Herpetosiphon sp. NSE202. Next base: position 272,484 of record NZ_JBHUPY010000015.1, read on the forward strand.
AACAAATGCACCGCAGTTTGCGCTCGGTTGGCGGCCTGCCATTGGCCCAACGTACCTTGCCCGAAGCCTTGGCCGCCGAATTGCGCACCCTCAAAACCGAAGGCAATTTGAACATCAATTTCACATGTGATGGCCATTTGCCTGTGCTCTCGCCAACTGCGACGGCCTATGTTTGGCGTGCCGCCCAAGAATTGCTCAGCAATGTGCGCGAACATGCCCAAGCTCAGCATTTAAATGTTGAATTATATGGCGATGAGGCGGTTGTGGTTTTGCAGGTGCGTGATGATGGCGTTGGTTTTGATCCTGAGCAATTGCGCAACGATCAGCATTATTCAAGTTTAGCGGCGCTGGCGACCCAAGCCGAACTGTATCGTGGCAACTTCGAATTACAATCGGTTCCGCAACAGGGCACAACAATTACCTTGCGGGTTGAAGGGCAGCATTAAGCCCAAGCCGATGCGCGACTTGGGCTATTTAGCTTATTCTTTGTCGCCTTCGATTGGCAAACGATATTGGAAATTGCTGCGCCGACCAACTGCCTGACCAATAATCTCAATCACTTGCTGGCGATGATCATCGCGATTGACCACATCCAAGTCGTCGGTTTCAATCGTCAGCACTGGACATAATTCAAAACGCCGCAACCATTCATCGTAGCGATTGTTCAAATGGCTCAAATAATCGGCGCTAATATTCATCTCGCTTGGCCGCGCACGTTTTTTGATGCGCTCCAAAAGCGTTGGCACCGAGCCGCGCAAATAAACCATCAAGGTTGGCGGCGTGGTCGATTGGATGAGCGCTTGGTAGAGCTTGCGATAGCTGCGAAAATCGCGATGGCTCATAATGCCCTGCTCCAACAAACCCTTGGCAAACACCTCGTAATCCTCGTAGATCGAGCGATCCTGAATTAGTGAGATCGGCGTATCGGCGATTTCGCGTTGTTGCTCGAAGCGCTGAGCCAAAAACCACATTTGCGAATGAAAGCCCCAGCGATGTTTATCTGCATAAAAATCATCGAGATAGGGATGATCGGCCACAAATTCGTAGTAGGGCTGCCAGCCAAACGCACCAGCTAACGTCTCGACGAGGGTACTTTTGCCCACCCCAATATTGCCAGCGACGCTCAAATACAAATGCTGGCCGAAAAATGTATGTCCCATTGTGCTTCAATCCTTGTTCACATGCGAATTGTTGTTCTGCAACCAGTCCATTATAAAGTCAGAAATCAAAAGTCAAAAATCAAAAGGATGAATTATGAAGGATGAGGAATGAAATCAAAAGTCAGAAGTCAGAAAAGAACACAGAGCATAGAACACAGAGCATAGAACATAGAACATAGAACATAGAGCATAGATGTACTAGCTCATTGGGTTGGCAACCATGTCTCCTCACCCCCCAACCCCCTCGCCCACTGAACGCGGGCGAGGGGGAGCCACCGTTTTGAATGAAGAATTGCGGGAGAACCACGCGTTTAAAGCCCCTCGCCCGCGCCGTGGGAGAGGGGTTGGGGTGAGGGGATCAGGCGGTGGTTAACCTGATGAATCAGTACACAAAGAGCATAGAACATAGAGCTTTTAACGCAGAGGCGCAGAGGATGGGTGGCTATTGGCTGAGGGCTATAGGCTATCGGACTATTTTGTGGTACGTCAATAATTCCCGATAGCCTATAGCCTATAGCCTTCGTATCCTTCGCGGTTTCAGGCTTCGTGGTTCAAATAGTATGCTATGTGACTGACCCCTGACCCCTAACCTCTGATCCCTCGTATGCTATTTGACAAGGCTGATGGGCACTGCTATAATTTTCAGCGCACATCAGCCGATGTAGCTCAGTTGGCAGAGCAACTGTTTCGTAAATAGTAGGTCACGAGTTCAAGTCTCGTCATCGGCTCCATACAATCACTCGCTTCGGCGGGTGATTTTTTTATTCGGCCTTGGCGGGCCTGAAACCTTCGCCCAAGACTTCGACTGCTTCAGTCATCACCACAAACGCCCGTGGATCGATGTTGTAAATCAGTTTTTTGAGAATTGCAATTTCTGCTTGGCTGATCACACACATCAACACCGCTCGTTCTTCGCCACTATAGCCGCCCCGCCCTTCGAGCATAGTCACGCCCCGATCAAGATCATGCAACACTGCATCGCGAATCGCTTCTGGTTTATTAGAAACAATCAAGGCTGAACGGCCATCGCTAAAGCCTTCCAACACAATATCGATCACGCGGGTTTCGATAAAGGCCAGCAACAAGGCATACAGCACTGGCGTTGCGCCATAAATCCAGCCTGCTGCGCCGAAAACTACGACGCTGGCAATCAACATCGATTGGCCTGGCCGAATGCCACGCCATTGTTGCAACAAGCGGGCAACAATATCCACCCCGCCAGTTGTGCCGCCAACCCGCAACACCAAGCCTGTGCCGATGCCGCTCAGTACAGCTCCATACGCGATATAGAGCAACGGCTCGCGCTGCACAAACTGACCTACTCGATTGGCCGTCAAATCAATAAAGACTGAAAGCATAACCGTCGCGAAGACGGTACGCATGCCAAAAACAAAGCCGCCCAAGCGCTTCAAGCCGATAATAAACAGTGGAATGTTGAGCGCCAACGAGGTTATCCCGATTGGCAGGCCAAACAAGGTTTTGAGCATGGCCGCAATCCCTGTGACCCCACCAAAAATTACATTGTTTGGTTCGAGAAATATATTCAAGGCGAGCGCGATACACAATGTACCAATCGTCATCACCAAATAATCACGCAGAATGCCGGGAATTTGTTCGCGGCGAATAGCTAAACGGTGCATAAACCCCTCAAGATGCTGATAACCAACCAAAAAGACCACCTCAATTAGGTGGCGCATCAATGACTCGCTATCAGGGTAGCTGTTGATGTCGCTATCCTACCGCGAAACTATTAATTTTCCAACCCATAGCCCTATACCATTAGTCCTCAGCATGGAAAGGATGAAGGATGAATTATCAAAAGTCAGAAGTCAGAAGTCCAAAATCAAAAAAGAACATAGAGCAGAGAGCATAGAACAAGGATGAAGGATGAATTATGAGGGATGAAAACAAAAGTCAAAAGTCAGAAGTCAAAAGTCAAAAAGAACAGAGAGCAAAGAGCAAGGATGAAGGATGAGGGATGAAAGCAAAATCAGAAGGCAAAAATAAAAGAGAACATAATCTTAAGCATCTGTGCCAATTTGTGGCTAAAAAACAAACTTTTGTGTAATTCGTACAATTCGTGGCTAAAAAGCTTCGTGAATCTTCGCGCTCTTCGTGGTTAAACCAAATCCTTGGCCCCGATCCCCAAGATTTACAACGGCAAACACAAGGTCAACAGCGTGCCAGCGGTTGGCTGGCTTTGAATCGAGAGTGTGCCATGGATTAGCTGCGTGCGTTCGCGCATGCTGGTGAGGCCAAAACCCCCGCTAGCGGTTTGCTGAACCGTGGCCAGTTCAAAGCCTTGGCCATCATCGCTGACCGTAATTTGCAATTGGCCCGCAGCAACTGTTGAGCGAATTGCCACATGCTGGGCTTGCGCATGCTTCTCAACATTACTCAGCGCCTCATTGACCACCCGCAGCACCTGAATCGCCATCTCGCTGGGCAAGTTAAGCTCCTGCCCATCGTGGCTATATTGGCTTTGAATATTGGTGCGCTGATGAAAAGTATCCACCAATTCGGCCAGCACATCGTTGAGTACCCGCCCATCAATCGCTGGCGCAGATAAATTCCAGACGCTGCGGCGCAAATCGTGCAAGGCTGCCAAGGCCAAATCGTAGGCTTTTTGCAAGCGAATTTGGGCTTTTTCTGGCTGATGCAGGTTGCGCATGCCAGCCTCAATTTGCAAACGCAAGCCAGTTAATTGCTGGGCTAGCGTATCGTGAAAATCGCGCGCGAGGCGGTTGCGTTCGGCGAGGGTGGCCGAGAAGCGGGCTTGTTCGTAAAGCTGAGCATTATAAATTGCCAACGCAGCTGCATCGGCAAATGGCTGAAGCGCTTGGCGCAAGGCTAAATTGGCTGGCTCAGCACTCCAGCAGGTCAAACGCCCAATTACTTCGCCCTTGGCATGCAGCGCTATTTCGAGGCTATGTTGGTTTGGTTCGGGGCTGCCAATGCTGGTCGCGATCCTCCATTCGTGATCTTCGCGCAACGCAACTGTTACCGCTTGAGCATTAGCGAGGGTGCGGCCTGCCTCGGCCACTTGGGCTAAAACCCGACTTAGTTCTACTTCGCTCGATAACGCAGCGGTGCTGGCGCTGAGTTGACGTAAATAATCACGTTCTTGGGCCAATTCTTGGGCTAGTTGCTCAACTTGGTGGCGGGTCAAGACCGATTGATTGGTCACATAGCCAAACAAGGTGACAAATAAGAGCAAAACAATCTGGCTCGATAAGCCAGAGAAGCCCATACTATTGAGTGGCAAGCCCGCTAAAATAAAACAGACACTCATCAAAATAGAAATAAAGCCTGCAATCACCAGGGTTTTGGGCAATGGGTAGGTTCCGGCAATAAACACCATTGGTACCATAAAGGCAATTGGTTGGGTCGTAAAATCGCCGCTGATTAATTGCATTAAGGCTGCAAGGCCAAAAACTACGCTAATTAACAATTGTGGATAGCGCCGCATGCGCAAACAAAACGCGGTTTCGGCCCAGAAAACCCGTTTGAGTAAAAAATAACAGCTGCCTGCGGCAATATACACTGCTAAGTGCCAACCATACAGGCTGCCATTGCTGACCCCAATGATCAGCGGCACGATACAGGCCACCAGCCCTGCGATAATTCCCGACCACGATAAACTCTGGCCGTGAATCCGATCTTGCTGGGTTTGTTGTTCAGTTGTGGTTGATTCCGGGAGCATCATAAAAACCATCTACTCGGCTAAATCGGCCTCAATACTATAGCATTCTTGCCCAGCCCAACCCCTAGCCCATAGCATAGGCGAGGGGCTTGCAATGCACTCAATGGTTGAGCCTAATTGCTGGCAGTATTGCCCAATGGGTTGGGCTTGGACGCAAAGCCATAGCGTTGATCAAGCTTTTTGCCCACATACGGCAAGATAAAGAATGGCAAGGAAACCTCAGCCGCAAAGATCAAAAAGGTAATTTCAATCCCCATGCGGGCAATTAATTGGTTGAGGGTTGCGACACACACAAAGGCATACGATTGGCTCATCCATTGATAGTGCAAGCGCAACCAGCGCCGCCCCAAGCGTTTGCGAAAGAAGATTACGCCATAGGCGAAGGCCGCAGAAGCCATGCCCAAGCCATTGAGTACGTCTGGCGCAGTAATGCCTTGGCGGCTAATAATAATGCCAGTGCTAAATAACGTGACCCAGCCAAGCAAATAGCCTTTGCCAATCCAGCGGTGAATTTTTGTGCCATTTTGCCAGCGATAGGCTGCCAAGCCCGTGCCCAGCGCCACCAGTGCTCCAATAATATGCAAAACCAGAAACATTGCCACACCTCACCAGTAAAGAACTAACATTTCAATACCAGAAGTTTAGCAATGTGCGCGGGTTAGGCCATCAGTACTAAGTGTTACAGCTAAACTAGATCAAAAGAACTAGCCGAAGTTAACCATAATGTTGCCTACTATTGTGTGTCGGGCAATGCTATCGTATGCCTAGTGCTCGCTTTTACTCCACGAGGAACCTAGCGATGGATACAGCCCTGCCCCTGATTGCAATTCGCGATATGTATAACCAGAGTTTACCGTTTGGCTCATTATGGCGCGATCAAGCGGCGCTCTTGGTTTTTTTGCGCCATCCAGGCTGCGCGGTGTGTCGCAGCAATTTGCTTGATTTGTATGAGTACACCACGGCGTTTCGCATGTTGGATATTAATTTGGCAGTAATTACGATGGCTGAGCCAGCAGCAGCCCAAGCCTTTGCGCGGCTCTATCGCTTGCCAATTCCAATTTATAGCGATCCTGAGCGCCAGATTTATCGGGCAACTGGCTTTGGTGAGGGGAGTTTGTATCGCGTGGCCAGCCCACAGGTGATGTTGCATCAGGCTTGGCAATTTTTGCAGGGACATTGGGTTGGGGGTGGGCAGGGCCAATCATTGACCCAATATGGCGGTCACGCCTTGATCAAAGCTCGCGCAACCGCCCCAAGTTATATTCACGTGGCCGATCCCATCTATCGCTACCCAGCGTGGCAAAGTGTGTTGGAATATAGCCAACAGCGTTTTTATGCCAGCGAAGATATTGCACCCACGCTGGCTCGCCAATTGGCCTAGATCCTACCAGCCTTCGTCATCTCCACCTTGGTTATCGGTGGGCTGACCATCTGCGCCAACCGCATAATTATCGTAAAGATCCTCACGATTGCGATCTTCGCTGCGTTTCAATTGGTCTAACTGGCGCTCAGCTTCATCAGGGCTGATGCTTGATGGCGGCGCTTCAGGTCGTTCTGGTGGTTGTTGACCGCCGCCAGGCTCTTGCTCAGGTGGTTCTTGGCCATTCTGGGGCGGCTGATTGGGATCTTGCTGGCCATCCTGTGGCTGCGGCTGATTGGGATCTTGCGGATTCTGCGCTTGTTGTTGCTGCTGTTGCTGCTGCTCTTGAATTTTTTGGGCTAGCTCCAGATTATATTTGGCATCAAGATCATCGGGGTTGATGCGCAGGGTTTTTTTATAGGCATCAATCGCCTCGTCAAGCTCCTCAAGCCGAAAATGGGCATTGCCTTGGTTGTAATAGATAATCGCTTGGGTGGCTGGGTCAGCAGTTTGTAAGGCTGCATTTGGAGCTTCGACCGCGCCTAAATAATCGCCCATTTGATAGCGCGTATTGCCCAAATTAACATGCGGCTCTGGCCGATCAGGAGCCATCAAGGCTGCTTCTTTGTATTGATTGAGCGCTTGGCCATAAACACCCTGCTCGTAGAGTGCGTTGCCCTCTGCATTCATATCGGCGGCAGACGGTGCGCCACAACCAGTGAGGGCTACTAACAGCAAGCCCGTGCTCACAATTGCTGGTGTTCGTTTCATGCTGTAGCCACCTTTCCTTGATCCAAGCGCCCAATATAAACATCAATAATCAATAAAATAAACGCTAGCCCTGCGAAAAGATAAAACCGCTCGCTATAAATCCGTCTGGTTTGATCGGCCATATCGACAGGTGCGCTTTGTTCGAGCGCTGTTTGCAACTTGTCGAGATCTAACGAACTGCCGTCGAAGTAAGTTCCCCCAGTCGCCGAGGCAATTTGCTCAAGCAACGGCTGGTTGAGCTTGCTAATCACCCGTTGGCCTTGATCTTCGACATAGCTAATATTGCCAAGTTCATCATAGACTGGAATCTGGCCGCCAGCCTCGGTGGCCATACCAATTGTATGAATCGTCAGGCCCATTTTGGCGGCTTCTCGAGCGGCAGCAACCGCCTCGCCATCAGCTTGTGGATCGGAGTCGCCACCATCGGTAATTAAAATCATCGTGCGGCCTTCGACTTGGCCAATTGGAAACGATCGCAAGCCTTCGGTGATGACTTCTTCAACATCAGTGCCACCAAGCGAAAGCCCGCGTGGGTTGATTGGCTCGACCAAGGATCGCGCCGCTGCAAGGTCGCTGGTCAAGGGAAATTGCACATAACTTGATGAACCGAACATCAGCATGCCCACCTGATTGCCATCTAAGCGATCAAGCATTGCGAGCACAATTCGTTTGCTGGCATCGATTCGCGAGGGCCGAACATCTTGCGCGGCCATACTGCGTGAGCCATCGAGTAAAATCAGCACTTGCAAGCCGCTGCGCTTGAGCGTTTCGTCGCCGCTGCCCCACACTGGGCGCGCTAAGGCCACAATAATTAAGCCAACAGCGCTCAGTTGCAAGGCCATGCGAATGCGGCGCTGGCGCTGTGGCAGCATCGAAAGCAACGAGGCAATCAGCCCAGGATCACCCAGCGCCGCCCGATCGCGCTCTTCGGCGCGGCGAGCAAGCCAAAACACGCCAGCCAAGGGCAACAAGACTAATAAGAGCCACAAATTTGCAGGAACAAGTGCCATTAGCCAATACTCCGTAGGATCGTATTGCGTAGCAAAATTTCAATCATCAAGAGCAACAGTGCGCCTGCGGCCCATGGTTGCCAAGCCTCGGTGTAGCGCACCAATTTTTCGCTGGCAACTTGCGAGCGTTCCATTTTATCGATTGTGTCGTAGACATCGCGTAAGCCTTGCTCGTCGCCAGCGCGAAAGAAAATGCCGCCGGTTTGTTCAGCAATGTCGCGCAGCGCCACTTCATCTTCGGCGGTTGGCGCAGGAATCAGGTAGGTTTCATCGCGCCACGCATCATGGACGGGATACTCGCCGCCGCCTGGTTTGCCCACCAAAATCGTGTACACCCGCACATCCAAGGCCCGCGCAATTTCGGCAGCTTGAGCTGGCTCAATATCGCCACGATTACTTGAGCCGTCAGTTAGCAAAATCACGACTTTACTTTTGGTGGTGCTGTTGCGCAAGCCATTGACTGAGTGGGCCAAGGCCGTGCCAATCGCTGTTCCGTCTGGGCGGCGCACTGTTTGCACTTGGCTCAACAAATTTTGCAAAAAGTCATAATCAAGCGTCAATGGAACTTGGGTAAAGGCATTACCCGAAAAAACCACCAAGCCAATCCGGTCATCTTTACGACCCTTGATAAACTCAGCAATTACTTCTTTGGCTACGGTAATCCGATCTTTGGGGTCGAAATCGCCAGCTTTCATACTTAGCGAAATATCCAAAGCCAGCTGAATATCAATCCCTTCGCGTATAACCCGCTCGGAGCTTTGGGCATATTGTGGTCGCGACAAGACGACGACCAACAAGCCCAGCGCCGCAGCACGCAGCGAAATCAGGACTGGCCGCATGCGAATGCGCCACGATGGCTTGACCCCGCGCAACATCCCCAAATCGGAGAAACGCATGGTTACGACTTCGCCCCGACTGCGGCGATACATGGCCCACCACACAATCGGCACAATCGGCAACAACCAAAATAACAATGGATAAGCAAATGTCATAAGCAACTCAAGTAAAATCAGAAGGCAAAAATCAAAAGTCAAAATAATCAACGATGATGAAACAAATTCTCGATGCTAAATCAGCAAATTCATTATTTTGTACCCTTAGCCTTCTGAATTGAGTAAAAGTACAAATCTAAATTCAAAACCGAACAATGCGAGCACTTAATCGAAGATACGATCCAATTTTGCCCTTTGACTTCTGACTTTTGATTTTATATCAGCGTGTTGCCAAAATTGCTTGGCGGGCATTATCGATCATGGCGTGGGCTTCGATTGGGTTTGGCAATTGGCGGGCAAATTTCACGCCATCGGATTCAGCCAACAAAATCAATAATTGATCGCGACGTTGTTGCATGCTTGGGTGCGAGAGCGCCAAACGCACTTCATTCGTGGTTCGCTCAAGCGCTGGTACCGAGAAACGATCGGTAATGAAGGTTCGCAGCACATCGGCAATCAAGGCATAATGTTCAACAATTCGGCCTTGATCGATCAAGCCTAAGCCGCGAATTCGCTCAAGCTCGGTCATGGCGATGCCAAATGGATCGCGGACTGGTTGCGGGACGGCGGCTGGCACTGGCACTGGGCGATGTTTGCGGAAGTAGTTAATGGCCCACACTGCAAAGCCAGCAACCAACACTGCTAACAACGAAAGCCCGATGATCAACAAATAATTTGCTTGTTCATTCATAATCAATTGTGGTTTCAATGGTTTAATATCTTGGGCATTTTCATCAAGCACCGAAGCCACTTCGACGCTGACAGGCTGTGTATTGGCGCGGCCAGTGCTTCCATCGGGGTTGGTTATTTTGACCAATTGAGTTGGAAAGGCATGAATGCCCACATCCCAGTTGGTTAATTGACAGCGCCAGCCTTGGCGTAGCCCCTCGGCGACTGTTGTTTCATCCAAGGGCGCACACTCACGCACTTCCCATTCGCCAAACATTTTGGTTGGCATCGCTGGAAGTTCGCTTTTAAAGCCGTTGGGCGTGGTCACTTGCAATTCGTACTCGACCAAATCGCCAACCGTAATCTTGGTGCGATTGAGTTGGGCACGCACGGCTACGGCTGGCTCGGCGGCTGCGACCGGCGCAATCAAGAGCAAACAACTTAATCCTAATAGCCACCACAATTTTGCCATAGCTGTTCCTCTAGCCGCGTTCACGGCGTTTCATCCGCCGATTAAAGAAGCTTTGCAATGAATCAGCATAGCGTCCATCGGTTTGTAAACTCATATGATCAACGCCAAGCGCGCGCAGCTCGGCCACATGGCTTTGATGCTGGGCTTCTGCTTGTTGTTCAAACATCGTGCGTAATTTTTCGTTACGCAAATCGACAACCAACTCTTGGCCGGTTTCTGCATCTTGCAAGCGTACCAAGCCAACTTTGGGCAATTTGCGTTCGCGTGGATCTTCAACCCGAACCGCCACTACATCATGGCGACGAGCAGTAATCCGCAACGGGCGAATCCAATTGTCCAACGAACGAAAATCCGAGATGATAAACACCAAGGCTTTGCCTTCGACCACATTATTCAGGTAATCCAGGGCTTTAGTGATATTGGTGCCGCGATGCTTGGGATCGATGGTAAGCAGCGAGCGCACAATTTGCATCACATGGTTACGGCCTTTGCGCGGTGGCACAAACCGCTCAACTTCTTCGGTAAACAACAGCATGCCCACGCGATCGTTGTTGCGCACCGCCGAAAAGGCCAAGGTTGCGCACAATTCTGCTTCAAGCTCACGTTTGAGTTTGCGGGTGGTACCGAAATCTGCTGAAGCGCTCATATCAACCAGCAACATCACGGTCATCTCGCGCTCTTCAACAAAGCGTTTGATAAACGGACGGCCTGTGCGCGCGGTCACATTCCAATCGATCGCGCGGACATCATCGCCAGGTTCGTATTCGCGAATTTCATCGAACTCAACGCCACGCCCCTTGAAGCTGCTCATATACATGCCAGCAAACACACCAGTTACCAACTTGGTCGTTTTCAATTCAATGAAGCGCACTTGGCGCATGAGTTCTTGTAAATTCATAAGTGTTGTTGGGGTCGGGGGCTAGGAGTCGGGGGCCAGTTTGGCTTACCCAGCAGCTAGTTCACGACCATATCCATATAAATTTGATCCACGAAGGACACGAAGTTTGAAACCGCGAAGAACGCAAAGGGCATGAAACTTCCGTTTTTGGCCACAGATGAGCACCGATTATTAGGATTATGGATCTCTACCCGACGCATTTTAATTTGCAATCTGGCTTTCATCCTTTATCCTTCATAATTCTTCCTTGCTCTGCGCCTCTGCGTTAAAAACTGAATCCTGAACCCTATGCTCTATGTTCTATGTTCTATGCTCTACGGAACGCGTACCCGATTGAGAATTTGGGCAACCAAGTTTTCCGAGGTAATATTTTCTGCTTCAGCTTCGTAGGTTGCAATCAAGCGGTGGCGCAACACATCCAAGGCCATATGCTTAACATCATCTGGCGTAACATACGCGCGGCCTTGCAAGAAGGCTGCACCTTTAGCGGCCAAGGTCATAAAGATGGTTGCCCGTGGCGATGCGCCAAATTCGATGTAGGGCTTAATTTGCGCCAAGCCATATTGCTCTGGCTTACGGGTAGCAAACACCAAATCCAAAATATAATGCTTGACCCGATCGTCAATATAAATTTGATGGAAAATCTTGCGCGCGTTATCAAGCTCTTCGATCGTCATGGTTGTGCTCATTTTGGGCGTGCTGGCCCCAGTCATGCGATTGAGAATTTCGTATTCTTCTTCGCGGGTAGGGTAATCGACCACAACTTTGAGCATAAAACGGTCGACTTGCGCTTCGGGCAAGGGGTAGGTTCCATCATTTTCGATTGGGTTTTGGGTTGCCATCACCAAATAAGGGTGCGGCAATTTAAAAGTATCCGAGCCAATCGTCACTTGGCGCTCTTGCATGGCTTCGAGCAACGCGCTTTGCACTTTAGCTGGCGCACGGTTAATTTCGTCGGCCAGCAAAAAGTTGGTAAAAATTGGCCCTTTTTTAATCGAAAAATCACCAGTGCGTTGATTGTAAATTTGAGTCCCAATCAAGTCGCCAGGCAGCAAATCGGGGGTAAACTGAATCCGTTCAAATTGGGCATGAATCCCTTCGGCCATACTTTTAACCATCAAGGTTTTGGCCAATCCTGGCACACCTTCAATTAATAAGTGACCATTGGCCAACAAACCAATCAAGATGCGTTCAGCTAAGGCCCGCTGCCCCACAACAATTTTTCCTACTTCGCCAACCAGGCTTTGTAAGGCCTCGCCTGCGCGGCGTACATCGCTACTATTTGTTTCCAAGGTGAACCTCGCACGTCAACAACGGGTAGCCCAAGCTTTCTGTTGTGGATAATACCATAACCTTGGGCCAAAAACCTGCTTTTTTAGCTGCGTTTAAGCCAATTCTCACCATAGTTAAGCTATGAAGAAACGATGAAGCTGCGCAAGCTTAACCCAAGCTAGAAAATTAGCAAATCCTTGTGCTTCTTTAGACAATCAGGTTAATACCTGATACCCAGCCCCATGGGGGATGGTATACTCAATGTGAGCCTTCCAGCCGTTGCTATAACGCCAACGGTTGTTTTAATGATAACACTTGAAAGGATGCTTCTGTGAAGAAGTTGAGTTTTGCACTCTTGCTCGTCGTTTCACTGACTTTAGCCGCTTGTGGCGAAGAAAAAGCAACTCCAGCCCCAACTACAAATAACGGCGCTGCAACCAGCGCACCAAGCACCGGGGGCGGTAGCTCAGCAATTACGATCGATGCTGCCGATGGTGGCACCTTGGCCTATAAAACTACCGCAGTTGAAGCAGCTGCTGGCGAAGTAACCGTCACCTTCAATAACCCAGGCGCTTTGGCCCACAACGTGGTCATTGTTAAAGCTGGCGACGAACAACCAGCCGTTGATGCCTCAATGGCTTCAGCTCCTGATTTCTTGCCACCAGCCGACAAATCGTTGGGCCATAGCAAAACGATTGCAACTGGCGCAAGCGATACCTTTACCGTCAGCCTGCAACCAGGTACCTATAGCTTTATCTGTACCTATCCTGCCCACTACACCGCTGGCATGAAGGGTACATTGACCGTCAAATAAGCAACGAGCCAGCCTCGTAGCTCGCAACGCCCATGGAACTCCATGGGCGTTGCGTGTTTAATCAACAACAGGCATTTTGCCGATTCTTAACCTCGATATGACCAACACTTAACAATTGGCTACTACCCTACAAGCTGTATAGTTTGTGGAGTGTGGCTGTGCTACAACGATTTCTTTTGCTTTGCTGCCTATTGACGCTGGCTGGATGTGGTGCAAACACCGCCCAACCAACGGCTACAAGCCTCCCCGCAACTGCGACTCCCCCACCAACAACGCTCGCGCAAGCAATCCCGTCGCCTGCAGTAACCGCCAACCCAGCGTTGCGCGGCTCAATTGTGATCGATGGCTCAAGTACGGTGTTTCCCATTACCGAAGCAATTGCGCGTGATTTTGCGCTGATTGCGCCCAACGTGCAAGTTCAATTAGGCGTAAGCGGCACTGGTGGCGGGTTTAAGAAGTTTTGTGCTGGAGAAACGGTAATCTCCGATGCTTCACGGCCTATCAAGCAGAGCGAAGCCGCCGAGTGTGCCGCCAATCAGGTTGATTTTGTGGAAATTCCAGTGGCCTTCGATGGCCTTTCGTTAGTTACCAACCCCAATAATACCTGGCTCGAATGTATTACGCTGGCGGAGTTGAACACGCTGTGGCAGCCAGCAGCAACCAATACTATCACTGCTTGGAACATGGTTCGTGCAACTTGGCCAACCACAACCGTGCAATTGTATGGCGCTGGCCAAGATTCAGGCACCTTTGATTATTTTACCAGCGCGATTGTTGGCACCGAAGGCTCAAGCCGTAGCGATGTGATCAGCAGCGAAGACGATTATCTGATTGCCCAAGATATTGCTGGCGATCCCAACGGCTTGGGTTATTTCGGCTATGCCTACTACCGCGAATACCAAGATCGCTTGCAATTGGTCGCAATTGATGCAGGCAATGGCTGTGTGTTGCCTTCCGAGCAAACAATTGCCGATGGCTCATATCAGCCGCTTTCACGGCCAATTTTTATTTATGTTCGCGCCGATGCCTTGGATCGAGCCGAAGTTGCGGCATTTGTCGATTTTTACCTGAGCGATTTGCCGCGCGTGGTGGCTGCTGTGAAATATGTGCCCTTGCCAACGAGAGCTTATCAATTTGCCCAAGAACGGGTACAACAACGCAAACTTGGCTCGATGTTTGAGGGTGGCTCGCAAATTGGGGTTTCGATTGAACGCTTGCTTGAGCTAGAGGGAGAGTAGCAATGCGGCTTTCGTTTCGAACAAAATTGCTTGGCTCAATTGCCCTCGACTTGGCCCTGATGATCGCCTTGGGCATTTTTGCGTTAAATGGCTTTAGCAGCGTTTTCCAAAAAGCCTCGATGATCGAACAAATTACCATTCCTTCGCTCGATTTGAGCGATCGAATTAATTTTATTAGCACTAAATATCATGCCTTGCAACTTGAATATATTATCAACAACAGTGTTGCTGATAAAGCGCGCATCGAAGGTGAAATGCAAACGCTTGAGCAAGATATGCGCACGGCCTTCACTGCATACCAACAGCTTGATACCAGCATGGTCGAAGGCGAAACCCTCAATGCTGTCTCGATGGCGTGGCAGCGTTTTGTCCAAGCGACAAATGAGCAATTTTTGCCAACCGCCCGGCTTGGCAACACTGGCAGCGTTCAGCCAGTGCTCAATCGGCTTAATCCTTATTACGAAGATGTGCTGAGCGCAACCGATATTTTGGGCCAGCTGAGCCAAAACCAAGCCAACAATGCTTTGGCTTCGGTCGGCCAAACCTTTGAATCGTCGCGTTTGGTGATTTATGGCCAAATTGCCTTTACCGTGCTGCTCTCAGGTGCGATTGGCTTGTTGTTGGCAACGCGCACTGCACGGCGGATTCGCAAGTTGACCGATGCCACGGTAGCAGTCGCTGGTGGCGATCTTGAGCGCATGGTTCAAGTTGGTGGGGGCGACGAACTGCAAACCTTGGCCAACAACTTCAACAGCATGGTGCGAAGCCTGCGCGAACATCGCGATATGCTTGAGCTGCGCAATGCTGAGCTGGCCGAAAGTTTGTATGTGCAGCAACAACTAACCGAGGATATTATTCGGCGCAAACAGGCCGAGGAAACGGCGTTGCGCGCTCAGGCAGCGGCAGAAGCTGCTAGCCAAGCCAAAAGTATGTTTGTGGCAACCATGAGCCATGAATTGCGCACGCCGCTGAACGCAATTTTGGGCTATACCCAGCTGCTGCATCTTGGAGCCAAAGCCCGTGGCCAAGAAGATGTATTGCCGCAGCTGGAGCGGATTCGCTTGGCGGGCAAACATTTGTTGACCCTGGTTTCAAACGTGCTCGATTTCTCAAAAATTGAGCATGGCAAGATGAATCTTGATCTTGGCGAAGTGCAGCTTGCTAGCTTGGTTGATGAAGTGATGGGAATTGTGCAGCCGCTTGCTGAAGCGCGCTTTGATCAACTCAAAACTGATTTTGCAAGTAACAGCGTGGTGTATAGCGATGCTGGCAAAATTCGCCAGATTTTATTCAACTTGTTGAGCAATGCGATTAAATTTACCGAAGCTGGCACTGTAACCCTGCGAGTGTGGGATGAACAGCGAGCCAACGAGCCATGGCTGGTTTTTGCGGTTAGCGATACTGGCATTGGCATGGCTCCCGATCAATTACGGCGTTTATTTAAACCATTTGTCCAAGCCGACGAATCGACCACCCGCACCTATGGCGGGACTGGTTTGGGCTTGGCGCTGAGTCAACAACTTGCAGCGATGCTTGGTGGCGCAATCAACGTCGAAAGCTGTCCCAATGTTGGCTCGACCTTTACGTTGCAAATACCTGTTCAATGCCCAACACAAGCGGAATCGACATTGGTGATGGCAGCATCGTCATTAGTTAGTTCGAGCGTTGTGGCCTGATACCCAACCAACTTAGGAGGCTTCCCATGGGGATGATTTTAGTTGTTGATGATAATGGCGATAACCGCTTCTTGCTCCAACAGATGTTATCGTTGAATGGCTATAGCGTGATTAGCGCCGTCAATGGCCAAGATGCGCTTGATAAAGTGCACAACACAACTCCCGATTTGGTGTTGATGGATATGGCGATGCCAGTTAAGGATGGTTGGACGGCAACCGCCGAATTAAAAGCCGAAAGCCGCTACTCACATATTCCAGTGATTGCAGTGACTGGCCACACAACCTACAACGAGCTATCGCGAGCGACTGCTGCTGGATGTATCGATTATCTCGAAAAACCCATCGACTATGAAGTTTTAGTCAATAAAGTGGCCCAGTATCTAAAAAAAAATGAAAAACAGTTGGCGTTAGGAGCGTAGCCCTGATCGATCAACGTCTGGCCCTGTCACCTGTGTGATAGAGCTTTTGGTGTCTGCTCTGCTATACTAGGCCAATAAACAACAGGAGGTAGCGTATGGAACCAATTAGCATTGGAATTATTGGCGGTAGTGGGCTTTATGCGATGGAAGCATTGACCGACCGCAGCGAAATACAACTAACTACGCCATTTGGCGAACCCAGTGATGCAGTGATTGTGGGCAATTTGGCTGGCCAACGAGTGGCCTTTTTGCCGCGCCATGGTCGTGGTCATCGCCTCACGCCTTCAGAAGTGCCCTATCGGGCCAATATTCATGTGCTCAAACAATTGGGTGTGCGTTTTATTCTTGGTGTGAGTGCGGTTGGCAGTTTACGCGAAGAATTGGTGCCTGGTCATTTAGTCATTCCTGATCAGGCGATTGATCGGACGAAGGGTGTGCGTCCAGCAACCTTTTTTGGTGAAGGGATTGTGGTGCATGTGGCGTTTGGTGATCCAGTTTGCCCCCATCTGAGTGCCTTGGTGCGTCAAGCGGCGCATGCTGCAAGTGGCACAACCGTGCATGAAGGTGGCACCTATTGTTGTATGGAAGGGCCGCAGTTTTCGACCAAAGCTGAGTCGGAGCTATATCGCAGTTGGGGTTGCTCGATTATTGGCATGACCTTATTGCCAGAGGCTAAGCTTGCCCGTGAAGCCGAAATTGCCTATGCCAATCTTTCGTTAGTAACCGATTACGATTGTTGGCATCCCGAGCATGATAATGTAACTGCGGCTATGGTTGTCGAAACCATCAACCGTAATGTGACGGCAGCCCAAAACACGATTGCTGCCTTAATTCCGCTGATCGATCCTGCGGCGGTTTATCCAGCGCACTCGGCGTTGGCTCATGCAGTGATGACGGCACCTGAGGCGATTCCAGCCGCAACGCGCGAACGCTTAGCGTTACTCTATCGTGGGTAAGCTGAGCTTAGATTGGGGTTTAGCCAGCGAGTGGATTGATAAAAACGTTAAAAGCAAAACCAGCACCGATTGGTGCTGGTTTTGGGTGTTTTCCGGGAGGAAAACTAGTTCAAGGTGCTGGCGACGCTACCCAATTTGTTGTTGACGTTCTTGCCGAGCAAGGTCAAAACAGCGATAACGACGATAGCGATCAAGGCGAGGATCAAAGCGTACTCAACCAAGCCTTGGCCTTCTTCTTTAGCAAAAAATGAACGAAACATTGCGGTATCTCCTTGAGAGAAAGAAAATAATTACGATGTATGCATAATAGCTGACCACAATCTGAACGACAATAGGATGTTAGTCCTATCAATGAGGGTAGTTTGAATCAACCATGGGTTATAATGCAAATCTGAGGCTTAGGAGAGGCTACCGCATGATCATAAAAACGTTAAAAGCAAAACCAGCACCGATTGGTGCTGGTTTTGGGTGTTTTCCGGGAGGAAAACTAGTTCAAGGTGCTGGCGACGCTACCCAATTTGTTGTTGACGTTCTTGCCGAGCAAGGTCAAAACAGCGATAACGACGATAGCGATCAAGGCGAGGATCAAAGCGTACTCAACCAAGCCTTGGCCTTCTTCTTTAGCAAAAAATGAACGAAACATTGCAGTTCTCCTTGAGAGAAAGAAAATAATTACGATGTGGACATCATATCCGACCCGAGTCTGAACGACAATAGGATGTTAGTACTATCGTTAGGGGTGACTAGGGTGCAGGTACTACGGCCACAACCCGTGTACCCCGGCCTACCGTGCTTTCTATGCCCATTTGGCCGCGCAACAAGACTTCTGCTTGTTGGCGAAGGCTGGCGATGCCCATATTGCGCTTGCCAGTGGGATCATTGAGGGTTTCGGCAACATGGAAACCAGCGCCATCATCCTCAATTGCAATCTGAATTTTGCTTGGGTCGGCCTCGAGAATAATGCGTACATGCGATGCATTGGCATGGCGTTGGACATTATTCAAGGCTTCTTGCACAAAGCGGAAAATGGTTACTTCATAATGGCTTGGTAAGCGAGATTCCAAGCCTTGGACCATAAGATTGATTTCGATGCCGTTTTTATCGCCAAATTCTTGGCCATAGCGTTTGAGCGTCGGCAGCAAACCAAGGTCATCGAGGGTCATCGGACGCAGATCAAAGATAAACCGCCGCGTATCTTGCAACACTGTATTGATGGCAGTTTTGAGGCTGGCCATTTCTGAGCGTGCTTGATTGGTGTCGTGATCAAGAAAGCGTTCGCAAATTTCGGCACGCAGCACCAGGTTGCTCATCGATTGAGCTGGGCCATCGTGCATTTGCAGCGAAATGCGCAGGCGCTCTTTTTCTTGGGCCTGAATAATTGCCGCAATTTGCTCTTGTGGATCAACTTGGGGCAAGTTTGAGATCGTTGTTTCGGCGACAACGCTGACTTCATCGAGGCTTTGAATGAGTTTTTGCAGCGTATCTTGTTGCTCACGCAGCAATTGTTGCTTGGTTTGCAATTGCTCAACTTGGCTGCGCATCATTTGCACGCGGGTTTGAACCTCTTGGGCTGAGGTATAGAAATTTTTAATATCAACTTTTTCGTAGCGCTCGAAATTGACTTCCATATCGCGACGGCGGCTGGAAACTGACATTTCGCGTTGCGACATTTTATCGACTTCTGCTTGATTTTGGCGAATCAAGGCATCGAGTTCGGTCATTTGGCGACGAATGCGGTCTTGTTGGTCACGCAATTCTTTTAATAATGCGTCTTTATCGGCTGCCATTGGCCCTCCAATTCGCTGGTGCTGCGTAAGAGAAATTATACTGGTGGCAAATTTGCTGCGTCAATTATACCCAGCGACGTAGCACTAAAACAGCGTTTGAGCCACCAAAACCAAACGATTCTTTAACGGCGAGATTAATTGGCTGCTTGCGTGCGCCTTCAACCACAAAATCCAAATCGCAATCTTGGTCTCCAGCTTGCCAATTGATGGTTGGCGGCAAGATTTGATCGCGCAAGGCTAAGATGGTAGCAATGGCTTCGAGCGCAGAGCTTGCACCCATCGCATGGCCGGTTGCGCCTTTGATGGCGGAAATTGGCACATGCTGCGCTCGTTGGCCAAAGACGGCCTTGATGGTCGCTGCTTCAGCTGCATCGCCAAGCTTGGTGCCAGTTGCATGGGCATTAATATAATCGACATCGTGAATGCTCATATTGGCCCGTTGTAAGGCTTTGGTTAATGTTAATGTCTGATGTTCCAAATCGGGTGCGACGATGCTGCCGCTGGCGGTCGTGGCCGCAGAAGCAACGATCTCGGCCAGAATCGGGGCCTTGCGAGCTTGGGCATGCTCAAGGCTTTCGAGCACAAACGCTCCAGCGCCTTCGGCCAGCACTAAGCCATTACGATCGGCGCTAAATGGACGACAAGCCCGATTCGGGTCGCTCAAATCGGTTGCCAGCACGCGCAATGGTTTCCAAGCTGCATACATACCTTTGGTTAATGGTGCATCGGAAGCCCCAGCAACGGCGGTTTCAATCGCGCCAGCTCGAATCAGATCGGCGGCGATGCCAATTGCTTGCAAGCCAGAGGCGCAGGTTGCCGAAATTAAGGTGCTAGGGCCGTGTAAATCGAACACCGTACAGAGGTGTGGCAGCACGGCGGCGGGCATACAGGCTGGCACGGTATCGGCACGTACTTTGCCATTGGTAAACCAATTTTCATAGCAGGCTTCGATTGTTGAAATGGTGGTATAGCCTGTGCCCCATAAGACGGCGGTATCTTGGGGTAGGCCTTGGGCCATGCTGATAGCTTGTTGCACCGCATGGTGCGCTAAACTGATCATGCGGTCTGGTTGGCGGCGATGGCTGGTAAGTAGCGGTAACTCGGGGGTTGCGCCACCAACCACCGGATCTTTATAGGGTGCCAGCTCGGGCAGTGGTTTGACCCCACTTTGGCCAGCGAGCAAGGCGGCCCAATATGTTTCAATATCATTCCCAAGGGCGCTGCAAATCCCGATTCCGGTGATGACAACTCGCTGTTTCATAGAGGCTCCTCTGCGCTGCCGACCTACCACAGGCTCCATTGACGTGGTATGGCTTGGTGGTTTCGGGGTTATGATGCTACGCTCATTGTAGCGGGGAGTGTATCCAATGTCGAATATCTATCTTGGCTGTGCGATTTGGGGCTATCGGCCTTGGGTTGGCCAATTTTTGCCTGCTGGCACGAGCAATGGCGATATGCTCAAGGCCTATGCTGAACGGCTGACGACGGTGGAAATTAACGCGACGTTTTATGCAGTGCCCGACCAGCCGACGGTTGCGCGTTGGGCCAGCGATACGCCAAGCAACTTTCGCTTTTGCCCAAAAGTGCCGAGAGCAATTAGCCATAGCGGCAATTTGACCCAGCAGATTGCTGCAACCAAGGCCTTTGTAGCCCAAATGCAATTCTTGGGCGCAAAACTTGGCCCGATTTTTCTGCAACTTGGCCCGAGTTATAGCCCTGCCCAGTTTGGCGATTTGCAAACCTGGCTCGCGGCGTGGGATCGAAGTGTACCCTTGGCGGTTGAGGTGCGCCATCGTGGCTGGTTTGCACCGCAAGCAGCCCAGCGTTTGAATGGCCTGTTGGCTGAGCATGGGGTTGGGCGGGTGCTGGTCGATGTGCGCCCGATTAATACTGGCACAACCAGCGATCAAGTCATTTTAGATGCGCGGCGTAAAAAGCCCACGGTTCCTTATCATGTTGATGTAACCGCGCCATTTGTGTTGTTGCGCTTTATGGGCCACCCCGATTTGGCGATTGATCGTCCGCTGTTGGAGCAATGGGCCGATACGATTGTGGCCATGCTGAACGATGGCTTAACCGTATATGGATTTATGCATTGCCCCGTTGAAGAGCGTTCGCCAGAAATGTGCGAGATTTTGGCCCAAGCGTTGGTTGCGCGTGGCGTTGCGTATCCCTTGCCAACGCCGCCAGCGCCAATCCAACAACTATCGCTCTTTTGATCAAACCAGCGCTTCGTGGTACTGTTGCTGATGGGAGTACATGGGGTCTGGTGGCCTCGTCAGTCTTCAAAATTGGTCGGCGCTATGACGAATAGCGTTGGTGTGTTCGATTCGCACGTGCTCCCGCCAACGCTCGATTAACAAGCCAAGATTGTTTGCAAGCGGTTATTTGCGTTTCCGCTAAAAGGTGTGTTATAATCGGCTTTCGTGCGAGTTGTGACATTTAAACAAGTCAACTTTATCTGGGTAAGTGTACCCCGCACACCATAACGTAGAACCACGTAGGGAATGGTCAATTAAGGGGCCGCAGGGCGCGACTACCAATTTTCCATTCCTGTTCCGTTGTCTTTTTGTCAGCGGCTAACGGTATTTGTAATAGCAGGAGCCACAAACGACATGGCTAAGCAAAAGTTTGAGCGGAATAAGCCCCACATCAACATTGGGACGATCGGACACGTTGACCACGGCAAGACCACCTTGACTGCTGCCATCACCAAAACCATGGCACTCCGTGGCCGCGCTGAATTCCGCGCTTTCGATCAAATCGACAATGCTCCAGAAGAACGCGCACGTGGGATTACGATTTCGATTTCGCACGTTGAGTACGAAACCGAAAATCGCCACTATGCCCACGTCGACTGCCCAGGCCACGCCGACTATATCAAAAACATGATTAC
>NZ_JBHUPY010000016.1:0-56825 GCF_042688385.1 Herpetosiphon sp. NSE202
CGAACCAGGCCGTGAACGCGACACACACCGAGGCTACTGCAGCACCCGCTGTGGGAACGTAGGGGGATGCGTACCATCCAAATAAACGCGCTAGCTGTTTCAAACAGCTAGCGCGTTTTTGTATCTCTACGTTTTTTGCTCAGGTCGACTCATTAGCAACCTTATGAATCCTTTGCCCACTTGGCGGCGCTGGGCTCATGCCATTCCGCTATTAATCATAACCTTGCCAAGCCTCAAGTAGCCTAAAATGCGAAACCGCCAGTTCATTGAACTGGCGGTTTGCTTTCGTCTTTTTGCTTCACGATAGGACTAGAGAAGTCCCCCCGTGATGCTACAATGACTACTATCACTCATTAGCATCACCTCCTTTATCCCTTGCGGTAGGTATCAATAAAGGTTATGTATGAAGTATAGCACGCTGAAAATCATTGTCAAGGTGTTGGAGTTAGGTCTTTAGACTGATTTAATGGCATTGTGATTGTCAGATTATTGGTGCCGCTAATCAGCGATGGAATAATCAACGGTTGCCCAATTGAAATAACATTAATATCTTCGAGCTTATTGGTTGCTGAAATTTCTTCAACGCTGGTGTTGAAGGCTAAGGCTATCGATTCAAGCGTATCGCCATCACGCACAATATACAAGCCCAATGGTTGGGCGGTTGGCTGTAATTCATTTTTATAGGCTTCACGGGTTGCATCTAAATCGATAGTTGGAGCTGCGGTTAGATTAACAATTGGTTTTGGCGTTGGACGGCTGGCAACAGGCGTGCCGCAGCCTACTAACGCTGCCAAAATCAAACCAACTGCTAATTGATCTCGTCGTTTCATCATGATCCTCTAGAGTGCTGGGGTTTCAAGCTTCAAGGCGCTTGCTTCAGCAGATTCTTGTTTTTGGACGTTGCGTCCAGCTAATAAAAGATAGGCATACATGCTACCAGCACTGATAATACCAACTGCAATCTTAAACCACAATGGGAGATATTGGGGTGATATAAACCCTTCAATCAAGCCCGCTAGGATGAGAAACATTACGATTGCGCCAGAAACTGTGAAGGCCCGTTGGGCGGCAATTGCCAAGGCTGCCCGCCGTGAAACCATGCCTGGCCGTAAGATTGCCCAAGCAAGTTGTAAGCCAGCACCCCCAGAGAGGAAGATGATGCTAAATTCAACTGGGCCATGGGCGGCAACGAAATCCCATAAATTATCGGCAAAGCCCATATTTTGGGCCGCTCCCGAAACAATCCCTAGGTGTAAGCCATTATAGTAAAGCCCATACAAGCTTAGGATACCTAAACTTAGGCCACCAACAAAGACTTGAAATGAAACCATAATATTATTGCTGAGAATCATGGTCGCACCCTGAGCATTGTTATTGTTTAATGTTCGCCACCATTCATCTTCCTGTTGGATTCGCTCAATCATGCCTTGGTTTTCTGGCTGGAGCGCCACGCCACGGGCTGGATCTTGATAGCTGATGATCCATGCAACAAGCGCTGGCAGAAAAAACGCCAGAAATGCAATGCCAGTAAATGGCAGTAGCTCACGAAATGCCTGCGGTAATTGATATAAAAAGTAGTTTTTTATGCCAGTTATGGGCGATGTGCGCTCACGATAAATGCTACTATGGCCTCGCGCCACCAGATCATTTAAATAGATCGTGAGCGGATGGCCAGGAAAATCGCGCCGCGCTTGGGCCAAATCGGACGTTGCTTGGCGATATAACCGCCCAAGCTCTTGCAATTCGGCTGCATTCATGGCAATAATATTACTCTGAGCACGGCTGGTTAGCTGGGTTAATCGCTCCCAAGCATGATGTTTGGCATTGATAAAATCTTCTGCTACCATAAAGCAACTCCTCTACTGATTGTATTGTTTGGAGATAGAGATGATTGATAATCGGATGAACGATCGCTATATTATTGATACTCCGGAAAGTATTGAGTTTGGGTATGATGTGGCTGGCATCGGGGCGCGCTTTGTGGCTGCATTAATCGATACTGCCCTCTTCTCCATTATTCTCTTTATTGCCTTTCGCTTGTATATCGGCGATATCGGTATGATCCTCTTCGTTAATCCGATGGCTATCCGAATTTTCTTTGCATTCTCTATTTTTACCGTTGTGATTTATTATATCGCCTTTGAACGCTTTTGGAATGGTCAAACCCCAGGCAAGCGGCTTTTGGGCATTCGGGTGGTGCAAGAGGCTGGCAAACCTCTCACGTTCACCGGTAGCTTGATTCGCAATTTGATTCGTTTGATTGATTTTGTGCCAGCGTATTACTCGATTGGCTTATTGACTATGATGATCGATAAACGCGCTCGTCGTTTGGGCGATTTAGCCGCAAGTACGTTTGTGGTGCGCGATCGCCAACGGGTTACGCTTGAGATGTTGTTGCAATCGACTCGTAACGATAAAGTTGCGAGTGCATTAAAAGATAGTGGCGCAACGCTGCCAAATATCACAGCCTTGCGCCCAGTCGATATGGATTTGGTTCAAAACTTTTTGTTGCGCCGTGGCACTTTAGCCCCTGATCGGCGCTTACGGATTGCAACTCAATTGGCGTATGCGCTCTTTGGTCGGCTTGGCTATAGCGTGCCTGGCGATCCTGAGCAGTTTTTGCAACAGGCTAACGATCAATATGTGCTGGTTCGGGCCCAGGCATTGCAGCAAGCAGCGCCTGCACCTGTTGCAGCAGATTCGTATGCCGAGCGTCGAGACTAACCCGATTGGGCAAGCGCCGAAACCATGCGCCTTGTTTGCGTGCAAAACGATGGGTATTGAATTTGAGTTGGCTGATGCAGGCAGTGGCACTCTGTTGGCCCTGCCACAATGGCCGAAATTCTGCATAGCCCAAGCCAGACATCGCTGGCAGTTCCCAGCCATAACCTTGACGAATTAAACCCCAAACCTCGGCAATCAGCCCTTGCTGAACCATGATCTCAACTCGTTGATCGATCCGTGCATACAGTTCGTCACGAGGCCGCTCCAAATCGAGCGTCAGGATGCGATAAGCTGGTGGCTGGCGACGTTGCAACTGGCTAATTTGCTGCCCAGTTACCGCGAAAACTTCGAGCGCTCGAATAACCCGCCGTACATTCGTAGAGTCTATTGCCGCTGCCGCCTCGGGATCGATGGCTTGCAGTTGTTGATGCAGCGCTGCATGGCCTTCAAGCTCAGCTTGTTGCTCGTAGCGCGTGCGCAATTCGTAATTGGGCGCAACCTCAGGAATGCTCCAACCCTCTAACAATGCTGCCATATATTGACCAGTGCCGCCAACCAAAATTGGCAGTTTGGCCTGCTGAACAATGCTCGCAATCGCTGCATAGGCGGCTGCTTGGTAGGTCGCTAAGCTATAATCCTGATCTGGGTTGACTACATCGATTAAATGATGTTTGACCAGCGCTTGTTCTGCAGGCGTTGGTTTGGCCGTGCCCAAATCCATGCCGCGATAGACTAAGCGGGAATCGACCGAGACGATTTCGCCGTTCAAGGCTTGAGCTAAATCAAGTGAAAAGGCGGTTTTGCCAACCGCAGTTGCGCCAACAATGGCGATAATTAAAGGTTGTGATGCTTGCATGGGCGCTATGATACAAGTCTCAATCAATTGTTGCAATATTAATTAGGCTCTGATGCTATTTTAGCCATTTTTGAGGTACAGTAGTACAGGACTCTTTTGTGTTAGAGGATCAATCATGACTGAACAACCACCCAAACGTGATGATGATCAAGGCTTTGAAGGCCAAGCTGGCTACGATAGTGGCTTCCAAGATGGCAAATATACCAATCCTGAAATTGCTGAATCGGGCGATGTAGAGGATCGGGCTGGCTCGTATGAAGATGGCTTGCGGATTGAGCGTGATGATGCCATCGATCAAACCCTCGACGAGCAAGGGGAGGCCTAGGCGTGTTGCTTTATGATACCCTGCGCCAAAACCCGGTTGCCATGGAGCCAATCGATGGCTTTGTGCGCATGTATGTGTGTGGCGTGACTCCCTACGATACCACCCATATGGGCCATGCTCGCACCTATGTGGTCTATGATACGATTCGGCGCTATTTGGAATGGCAAGGTTTGCCAGTGATTTATGTGCAAAATGTGACCGATATTGATGACGATATTTTGCGCAAAAGCGCTGAACTCGGCCTGACGTGGGATGAGCTGGGCCGCCAAGAAACTGAGCGTTTCTTACGCGATATGGATTCGCTGAATGTGCGCATGCCCAATCACTATGTTAAAGCGACCGATGCGATCGCCAAAATCATCGAAGTGACGAGTGGCTTGATTGAGCGGGGCGTGGCCTACGAAAACCAAGGCAATGTCTATTTCAATGTGCATGCAGACCCCGATTTTGGCAGTTTGGCGCATAGCGATTATGCCAATATGCTGGAGATTGCCAACCAGCGCGGCAATTTCCCCAATGATCCGCATAAACGCGACCCATTGGATTTTGTGTTGTGGCAAGCGACCAAGCCCGGCGAACCATGGTGGGATAGCCCATGGGGTCGCGGTCGGCCAGGCTGGCATATTGAATGCACCGCCATGGTGCTGGAGTACCTTGGGCCACAAATTAATATTCATGGTGGTGGTAGCGATTTGCAGTTTCCGCATCATGCCTGTGAATTAGCCCAAGCCGAGAATTTTACCGGCCAAAGCCCGCACGTTGAAGCGTGGTCGCATATTGGTATGGTTTTTTACGAAGGCGAGAAGATGAGCAAATCGCTGGGCAATTTGGTGTTGGCCAGCAAAACCCTCGAACACTACAGCGCCGATGCGATTCGGCTGGGCTTGCTCAAATACTATTATCGTGATCAATTTGAGTATAGCGACGAAGATGTGGCTTGGGGTGAGCGCACGGTTGAGCGCTTCAAACTGGCGGTTAATAGTGGTGTAGCTGGTGGCGCACTTCATGCTGAAGAGTTGCGCAATGAGGCAATCGCAGCACTTGATGCCGATTTTCAAACACCAGCATGTTTGCAAGCATTGATAACGTTGGCTGAAGCCAGCATCAATGGTGAAATTGACGACGCTGATCTCGCCGCCAGTACCCTGCATGAGTTGGGCGCTGTGCTTGGTTTACGCAGCGAATTGTGGTAAATGCTTTCGCTTCAACAAGGGTAGCCGATCAAACTACCCTTGTTGGCTCAAACTGCTTACTGACTTGGTGTCCCTAAATCTTCCTCAAGTGCATGCACCAATTGGCGAATATGCCGCCGATTTGCCCCAAGATCTGCACCGCCAACCTTGGATGCCGATTGGATATCCACGCGAGTTTGCCCGCCTTCATCAGTAAAGGCAACAGTTAACTCATCGGTGAAGATTCCAAACATCACATCAATATCGACCTTGAGCGACATTTGGCTATCGGAACGATTGGTAATCGTCCAACCACGTTGAGCTTGAATCGACCGAATCCCTGCTTCATAGAGCGTCTTTTGATCTTGGCTGAAGCGAGGAGTCATCAGTTCGGGAATAAGCGGGGTGTCACTGGTTGCCGCGCGATTGGTGGTTAGCCCACGTTCAAATTTATCGCGAAAGTTTGGCACAAAGCGGAAGGCATAAAACACCAAGCCAAGACAAATCACAAACAGTACGATCCGTTTGCCTGGAAACATTTTAGGTTGTGGCCGAAAAATCCAACGAACTGTTGAGAAGAGTGCGATCGAAGCTAAAAGAATCGAGCTTGCGACCACTACTTCCCATGGGAACACATCCTGATAGTAATTCATGCATCCTCCTAGGCAAAAAGAACGAATGGTACAAACGTTGCCTTGGTCTTTGGTCGATACGTGCTATGCTACCACATTCAGTGCAAGCTGTTGACGAGCCTCAATCGTTGCATCCACGAGTGCTTATCGTTGCGCTTGCCTAGGTTGTTTGGAGTTCCATATGTGCCCCACATTCCACCCTACATTGCAATGGGCCTCTTTTGGAATAGTGAGGAATCCGTGAATACAAAACGACAAGCACGCGGAATCAAGCGTTCATCGGTGATGAAAGTTCAGCGCCAGATGTTATTGCTGCGCTGTTTGGGGAGTGGCCCTAAAACGAGCGATGCCTTGATCGACGAAGTTAATAGCCAGATGCTCGAAGCGTAT
This sequence comes from Herpetosiphon sp. NSE202, assembly GCF_042688385.1. Lineage (NCBI taxonomy): Bacteria > Bacillati > Chloroflexota > Chloroflexia > Herpetosiphonales > Herpetosiphonaceae > Herpetosiphon > Herpetosiphon sp. NSE202. Next base: position 6,100 of record NZ_JBHUPY010000016.1, read on the forward strand.
CCCAAGGCTGCTCGCGAAGCATTACGCCACGATTTGCGGGCCTTGCGCGAGGTGTTTGGCTGTGTGATCGAGTATACCGCTTCGGTGGGTTATCGCTTGGTTAGCGTTGGCGATTTGGCTTTGCTCAATTTATCCAATGATGAAATTGCCGCTTTGCGCTTTCTCGATGCTAGCTATCCCGCCAATAGCAGCTTGCCCGATCATCAACAGGTGCGGCGTTTGGTCGAGCGGATTATCGATTTCTTACCGATCGAGCGGCGCGGGGCTTTGAATGCTGGCGAGCCAATTTTACACCAAGCTGGCCCAGTTACTCCCTACGATCACGATGCCCAAATTATGCGCAATTTGCGCAAAGCAATTGCTCAACGGCGCGAAATTCGCTTTCGCTATAGCTCAAGCCAACGCGAAGGCGAAGAAAATCATCGGGTTGGCCCAGTTAATATTTTTACCCGCGATGGCCATGCCTATTTATTGGGCTATTGCTTCGAAGGCCCGCAACAAATGGTCGAGCGGATTGGGCGCTATGTCGATTATCGCATTGACTATATCAGCAAAAATAGCTTGACGATTTTGCCTCGTGTGTTGCCGCCAGCCTTGCCCAAACGCCCAACGTGGACGGTGAAGTATGAGCTGCGCGATGTTGTGGCGCGCAATAAAAAGGTCGCCCACTGGTTCGATAATACCGACATTCAATATCGCGACGATGGCTCGGCGCTGGTAACAGCCACGGTGCATAATCTTTGGCAAACCCGCCAAATTCTCTTGCGCTACTTAGACAATTGCCGTGTGCTAGAGCCGCCAGAGCTGATTGATATGATGCGAGCAACCGCCCAAGGCTTGCGCGATTTGTACCCGCCAAGTAGCAACGAAATTGGCTAAATCTATTCTAGTGTTGGGATAACGACATGCTATTTTTGCAGATCTGAGTGGGCTATAGTACAATAAGGTGCACCCTTCGCTGTACGTGCGGTGGGAATTAGTTTTGAGCCAACACTTTATGAAGGGGAGCCGGGTTCCGCGACTAGTGCGGCTGGTGCTGCACGACTCAAGGGCTGGCACCCACCTGCGAAAGCAGGTTCAAAACTACCCCGCTCACGGCTGATTGAAGGGTGTTTTCTTTTATGCTCTATCTCTTTTTTGGCCCCGACGATTATACCCGCCAAGCGACGATTAACGCGCTCAAGGCGGCCTTTCCACCTGATGCCGCTGCATTCAATGTGGTGGTGCTCCATGGCAAATCTGCCAAACTCAACGATGTGCGTACTGCCTGCGAAGCCTATCCCGTGTTCCATGATCGCCGCTTGGTGATTGTGCATGATCTGCTGAAGAACGCTAAATCTGCTGAAGTGCGTGATGGCCTTAAAACCTTGGTTCAACGTTTGCCCAATACAACCGACTTGGTGCTAAACGAAAGCGATGCGCCTGATAGTCGTTTGAGCGTGGTCAAGGATATTCAGGCTTTGGCCAAAAGCAAACAAGCAGAGCTACGTGAATTCAAATTGCGGGAAGGCAATGCGCTAATTGGTTGGATGCAGCAAGAAGCTCAATCCAACGGCGTGCAACTGCGCCCCGATGCAGCCCAACATTTGGTTGATTATGTGGGCAGTGACGGTTGGATGCTGCATAACGAAATTGCCAAGCTCGCTGCCTATGTCGGCGAACCAGGCACAATTGGCGTGCGCGAAGTTGATTTGCTGGTGGCCGACGAAACCGAAACCAATTTATTTAATTTTATTGATGCGCTATGTGCGCGACGTGGTGCGGCGGCGGTGCAAGGCCTGAATGGCTTATTGGCCGATGATGCTGCGCCGCTCTATATTTTGACCATGATCGCCCGTCAGGCCCGCTTGATGTTGGCTGCCCAGAGCGCAGGCAAGGTTGCGCCCGATGAATTGGCCAAGCTTTTGGGCCAAAAGCCATTTGTCGCGCGCAAAGCGGCAGAACAAGCCCGCAACTTTAGCCCAACTGAGCTGCGGTTGCTCCACGAACGCGTGGTGCAAATTGACCACAGCATTAAAACAGGTAAAATCGACGCAGAAGGCGCACTAGCAAGCCTCGTTGGCGATTTTGGCTTTGCGCCAAGCAGAAAATAACGATTAAGGCCTTAGATTGCGGTTAACCCTATTGCGTAGAGCGATGCGACTCGTTAGAATAGCTATGAGTCCAACAATCTGCCCATACAACACGCAACCACACGCGAAGGATGTCCCATGGAAGAAATCCTCATCATCGACGATAGCCGTCAGATAGCCGATTTTTTGGCTGAGACGGTGCTGCCATACTATGGCTATCGTTCGCGCGTCGTACCCACAGGCTGGGAAGGTCTGGCTTTTTTGAAACAACGCCAGCCCGACCTCATTTTGCTTGATCTCCAACTTCCTGATACGTCGGGGCTTGATGTGCTTCGCCAAATGGGCGAACTTGGCTACGATATTCCGGTGATTTTGATGACCGCCCATGGTACCGAGCAAACCGCTGTCGAGGCCTTTCGACTTGGTGCCAAAAATTATTTGATCAAGCCGTTTGAGGCTTCAGAAGCAGGCGCAGCGATTGAGCGGGCCTTACGCGAACGCCGTTTGCAGCGCGAAAAAGAGGTGCTTACCCGCACTTTACAACAGCGCTTGCAGGAGTTAACGATTCTCTCAAGCGTCGGCAAATCGGTCACGTCGCTACTTGACCTTGAAGAATTGCTCGAACGGATCGTTGATGCTGGGGTCTATCTGACGCACGCCGAAGAAGGCTATTTGCTGCTGCGCGATGGTGATGAGCTGTATCTGCGGGCGGCCAAAAATCTTGGCGAGGAGCGCGTGCAGCGTTTTCGGGTCAAGATGGATGATAATGTGGCTGGCCAGGTTATTCGCACGGTCAAGCCAATTCGCCTTGATCGCTCGCAACACCAAGATCTTAAGTTGCGGACTGGGCTTTTGGTGCAGGCGATGTTGCAAGTGCCACTCATTGTTGGCCGCCATGCAATTGGCGTGTTGGCGGTTGATAATCGGGTGCAGCAACGCACATTTAGCGAAAACGACCAATATTTGCTTTCAGCAATAGCCGATTATGCAGCGATTGCGATTGAAAATTCGCGTCTGTTTAAATCGACCCGCGATTCTGAGCAACGCTACCGCGAATTGTTCGATAACGCCAACGATATGATCTTCACCCTTGATCCACAGTTGCGGATTGCTTCGATCAATCGTCAAGGGGTGAAATTATTGGGCCTTGCTTTGCCCGAATTGATGCAGCGCACGCTGATTTCGCTGTGTGTGCCCGATGACCAAGCAGCGATTGAGCATCAATTGCAACGTCAATTGGCCAAAGCTGCTGGCGATGGCGGTGCGTTTCCATTAACTTTGCGTCGCGCTAATGGCGAAGATTTGCATATTGAGGTCAGCGCCCAACTGATGCAACGCGGCGATCAGGTGATTGGCCTGCACTGTATTGCGCGTGATGTAACCGACCGCCGCCGTTTGGAATTGCAATTGCTGCAAGCAGAAAAGCTCTCAGCAATTGGCCAATTGGTGGCTGGGGTTGCCCACGAGTTGAACAATCCGATGACCAGCATCAAAGGCTTTGCCGAGCTATTATTGCGCCGCAAAGATTTGGATGACGATGCGCGGACCGACCTCAATTACATCAATAACCAAGCAGAACGAGCAGCGCGCATTGTGACCAACCTCTTGACCTTTGCGCGTGAGCATCAGCCGCAGCGGGTGGCAGTTGATGTGAATAAAGTAATCGATGACACGCTGAGCTTGCATAGCTATCATTTGCGAGTTGATAACATCAAAGTGCAACGTCAGTTCGAGCCAAATCTCCCCAATACCGTGGCCGACCCATACCAATTACAACAGGTTTTTCTGAATTTGATTGGCAATGCTCATCAGGCGATGGCCGAAAAAGGCAGCGGTGGCTTCCTGACGGTCAAAACTGAGCGAGTTGATGATGAAATTCGGATCAACATCGGCGATACTGGTCCGGGCATTCCTCAACATCTGGTTGGGCGGATCTTCGATCCATTTTTTACCACCAAGCCTGTTGGCAAGGGCACAGGGCTTGGGTTATCGATCTGCTACAACATTTTGCATGATCATGGTGGCAATATTTGGGTCGATAGCGTGGCCAACGAAGGCACTACCTTCCATTTGGCCTTGCCGGTGGTCGAGGGCGAAAATCCTGAACTGATCAACGATGATGATCGTGAAACCACCGTCAAGCCCGACCAAGCCTACAAAATTTTGGTCGTTGACGATGAAGAAGGTGTGGCCCAAGTCATTCAACGCTTGGTACGCGATTTGGGCCATCAGCCGATGGTTGTGGCCAGCGGCGAGGCTGCCTTGCAAGCAGTCGATCAAGCACAGTTCGATTTGATTCTGAGCGATGTCAAAATGCCTGGTATGAACGGTTTTCAACTGTATCGGGCCTTGCAACAAAAATCGCCCGATTTAGCCAAGCATTTTATCTTCATCACCGGCGATACGATGAGTCCAGCGACGCTGACTGCAATGCGCCAAATTGGCACGCCGATGATTGCCAAGCCCTTCTCGGCCAAGAAACTCGAACGCACGATTAATGAGTTTATGGCCCGTGAAGCAGCGGTTGAACGTGAGGCCGAAATTTAGCAATAGCGAAATTGGGGATCGGGCTGTTATGGCCTGATCCTCTTTTTTGATCCACGAAGCGCACGAAGAGCACGAAGGCCGGAAACCGCGAAGCGCGCGAAGAGCGCGAAGAATGTATTTTTAGCCACAGATTGCCACAGATTATTTGGATTATGTCCTACTAGCCCAAAGCCCTCACGTCTCTGCGCCTCTGCATTAAAATTCCGACCCACGAAGGACACGAATTGCACAAAGGGTCAGTATTTTAGCCACAGATGATTATGATTGGGTATTGGCTCTCGATTTTTGATTTCTGACTTTTGATTTCTGACTTTTGATTTCTGACTTTTGCCTTCTGCCTTCTGCTTTCAGCATTTATCCCTCATCCCTCATCCTTCATAATTTCCCCCTTGTCATCCGATTGTCATTTAAAAGCCTGCTTTTGCTGTCAGGCTCATGCTACTGTGTGTAGCAACGGCTACGATTTAACCTAGTTCTGGGGGTTGCGATGAAACAAGTAGCATTTTGGTTGGTTGCGCAAGTGCGTAGCATTCGTCAGCCATTGCGGTGGTTGGCTTGGCCTGTGGCCATTATTGCGGCCTTGTTTGTGGTGGCGGCTTCGGCCCAAACTGGCGAACGCCGTTCGAGTTCATTCGAGCCAGTTGAAGTTGTGCTCGATACCAATGCCTTAGGTCGCGGCAATGGGCAGCGCACGCGCGTCACGCCCGATGGCATTCAGCCAGAAGCTGCTGGCGGGATGCTGATTACTGTACCGCAACAGGTCAATCAATTTAGCGATTTGCTGGCTTCATGGCGGGCCGATGAGCCGCTTTCTTCGACCTTGCATATTTCCATGCGGGTTTCGAGCGATGGCAGCAATTGGTCTCGCTGGGCGTTGATCGAAGAATCGCATGATTTTTTGGATGAACGCGATGCAGCCGATGTGCATTGGGGTTCGCCAATGTTTGCTGGCTTAGCAACATGGTGGCAAGCCAAAATTGAGTTTGGGCCTGCCCCAGATGGCAGTTTGCCAACGTTGCGCGAGCTGCGGGTTAGCACGGTTGATGTTGGTGCATTAACCCCAACAGAGCCAGAGGCAAGTGCCGAACGAGCAACCGATGTGGCCAAGCCGCCTGTGGTGAGCCGGACTGGTTGGGGCAGCCCCGATGGCCAAGGCAGCCGCGTGGCTCCTGCCTACTATCCAGTAACCCATTTGGTTGTGCACCATACCGCCGATGCAAATAGCTTGGGCGGCAGCGAAGGCTGGTGGGGCGATCGGATTCGGGCAATTTGGTCGTTTCATACCTTTACTCGTGGTTGGGGCGATATTGGCTACAACTACCTGATTGCGCCCGATGGCACGATTTTCGAAGGCCGCGCTGGCGGCGATAACGCAGTAGCTTTTCACGATACCGGCAATTATGGCTCGATGGGCGTTTCGATGGTTGGCACCTATGCCAGCGTGCCGCCAACTAGCACCGCCCAAAATAGCTTGGTCGAATTATTGGCGTGGAAAGCTGAACAACGCGGCATCGATCCGCTTGGTCGAGCCTATTATTATGGTTGCGATATTTCACGCTATTGTGGGAATCCTGGGGCGATTACCCCGAATATTGGTGGTCATCGCGATGTGACCAATAATCCAGTGGGCTACACGTCCTGCCCTGGCGATAATTTGTATGGCTTATTGCCAACCATTCGTTCGCGGGTGCAATCGCGTTTGAGCAGCATGCCCGATAATGGCGATATGACGATCGATGATCTGGAATCGAGCTTTACGCGCTCGGCTGCTCAATGGTACGAGGCAGCTTGCGGCGATGGCGGGCATATTTTCTACACCTACTCGACGAACGATCCGCTGGAAAGTAGCAATAGTGGGCGCTGGCGCAATGCGAATATTGTGGCTGGCAATTATCGAATTTTTGCCCATGTGCCGCAAAATTGTGGTGCGCTGAATGCGACCCAAAGCGCGCGCTACACAGTTTGGCAAAATGGAGTCCAAATTGGCGAACGGGTGTTGAGCCAAGATACCACCACCGAGTGGATTGAAATTACGACTAGCCCATTAGCGCTTTCTGGTGTGCCTGTCGAAGTTCACTTAACCGATTTGACCAACGAGCCGTTGAGCGCTGAGCGCAAAGTGATTTTCGATACTGTGCGCTGGGTCAAGCAAGATACCCAAGTCAACGTTGCGCTCGAATCAGTCAATTATGAGCGCACAACCTTGGCTGGTGGCGAATTGCTCAAAGTAACCTTTCGGGTGCGCAACACTGGCAATGTGACCCTGGAAACCCAAGCGCCCGATGCTGGTAGCCCAAGCGATAGCACCACTGGCTACACCTACGACGAAGGCGAATGTTTCCTTGGCAATGGCAACGACGGCTACCCGAGCTATCCTAAAGAATCTGGGCGTTTTCGGGTTGTGCTTGGCGGCGATGGCCTGACGTTGGCCTGTGCCGGCGATACTGGCGGCTATCCATGGCGCTGGAGCATTGGCGGCGATCTTGCGCCCGGCGAGGCCCGCGATTTGGTTGGCTATGTCCGCTTTCGTAATCACACCACCAGCCCGCGCCAAGTAACCTTACGTGCTGGTTTAGTGCAAGAATATGTGCGTTACTTTAGCCAAAACCAAGCCAGTCAGACCATTACGATCAATCCTGAAAACGATCCACCGCAATCGTTGATCTATAACGATTGGCAGCCACAGGCTTTGGTCTATGAGTTGGGCGCGATCCCCGATGATTTTCTGGCGCGCACTGCCAACCCGCTTTCGATTCCCGAAGGTGCTTTGTTGGGCAGTTTTGGTTGGAGCGGCACACGCCTCGATTTAGGCGATGGTGGCTTGTTCGGCCAAAATGATCGCTTTATCGTGCGCCAAACTAGGAGTTTTGTGGCTCCGGTCGCTGGCAACTATCGTTTTCGCCTAACCTCGGATGATGGCGCTTGGCTCTGGATTGATGAGGAATTGGTGGCCGAGGCGCATGGCCTGCACCCTGAGCGCGAAGTGATTGGCGAGCGTTGGCTGAGCGCCGGCGAGCATCAGCTTGGCTTCAAATATTTTGAGCGCACCTCGCAAGCGGTGTTGAGTTACGATTGGCAAACGCCTGGGAGTAACGATTTCAGCCCAATTCCAGTTAATATCGGGGCTGGAGCTGTGCGCTATGGCAACTATTTTGCGCCAAATGCCGAAATGACCATCGTTGCTGATGATCATGGTGGCTCGGGCGTTGCTAGCATTCGCTGGCGCTGGAACGGCAGTGCTTGGGAAGAAGATGCAGGCAGCATGTTGACCTTTACACCTGGTGGCGGCAACTTTACCTTGGAATATGCCGCTCGTGATGCTGCTGGCAATTTGGAAGCGACGCGCAGCCTTAGTTGGCAAGTTGATGCTAGCCCGCCTAGCTCAACGGTAAGTAGTGCCATCGTTGAGCCAACGGGCGTGATTCGACTGAATTTAAATAGCAACGATGTTGGCAGCGGCGTACGCCAGATTGAAATTAGCGTGCGCGACCAAGCTGATGGTCAATGGTCGGTTTGGACAGTTGTGCCAGCCAGCAGCTCGCCAGGATTTATTGGTCAGCCCGATCATCGCTACGATTTTCGCAGCCGCGCAATCGATCATGTGAACAATCGCGAGGCTGCACACACTGGGGTTGATGCTAGCGCCACTGTGCCAAATGACGCTAGTTTCTACCATATTCATACGCCGCTGGTGATTAAAAACTAAGCAAGGATGCAAGACCCGCTGCTCACATCAAGCAGCGGGTCTTCAAAAATCATAGATCATGTGAATTTCCTCTAGCTGTTGCTGTTCATAGTTGGTCAATCCTACATCGCTCGCGCTAATTGAATAGAGTGTGCTCTGGCTTTGGGCTGAACTTGGGCTGGCATCGATTGCATAGACCGTTGAGCCATCCCAATTGGTGGTAAAACTATCGATTGATTGCAAGAGCGAATTCTGCCAGATTTGCTTGCCGCTCTGGCGATCGAAGGCATAGAAGCTTGTGCTATATGCATCGCTATCACGAATAATAATCATTTGTTGATTGCCACTGATTTGAACATCAGCCATGCTAAGGACAGACTTATTCGAACTATCAAACCTAAACATCTCAAATTGCATTGATCGATGCAGATTTTGGTTGAGTTGTGGCTCAAGTTCTAGTTTGGTTGAATTGATGGTTTTGTGCTGCTGCAGATCATAGGTCAGCACTTGTTGATCAGCAGTCAGCAGCGTGAGCAGATTGGGGTTGGCTGGGGAGATTTCATAATCGAGATAATCGCTAAACGGCAAGCCTTGATCGTAACGATACAAAATAGTATTGCTCTCAAGATAACGACATGGGCATTCAGACGTTGCTGGCTTTATCGCGCCGCTGTTGGCATCAATAATCAGGTGTTGTGTGCTCATTGGTGTTACATCTGGGCTTTGGCCCGCCGCTGGTTGCGGAAATTCGATTTGGAGCATATCGCTTGTATCAGTAATTGGGCTAATGCTAGCCTCACTATGCGAGCCTGTGACCGAGTTAAGTACATCGTAGATTGAATTTGGATTACTTTCGACGGGTACGGCATAGGCTAATGGTTCCTGCTGTGAGCTACGTTGCTGTTTTGGAATGATATTGAGTGCTTGATTGAAATTGGCTGTTTGATTTGCATGGCTTGGAGCATAGGCGCTGAGATACAGCTCAGCCTGATCGGGACTACTATACAAGCCAAGAATTGTGCTCGAATCTGGTTCATACGGCAGTGATTGTTGCCAAATTGGTTGTTCGTCGCTGCTTTTACGGCTCAGCAGATAGTGTGATTCATGCTTGCTCAGCTCAACACGATCGCCGTTATTGGCGATAATTAATGCCTCGACATTATTTGCTTGCCACATTTGCTGCGCATCGTGCATGGCGCGCACAAAATGATTTTGCTCGTGATCAACGCCTTTGATCAAAAGCAGTTGTTGTTCTGGCGTGTCTGGCGCGTGATCGGCCATGGCTAAAGCAAGCGCATCGTGGTTGAGTTCTGGATAGGCATTTGTGCGTTTGGCCAAATACATACCACCCAATAATACGACCACAATCAACAACGCGTTGAGGGTATGTCTGTAGGTGCTTAATTTGGTCAAATGCTTAATGTTATGGCTTGGCGCAGCCAAACGCTCGCTCTGGCCAAAGATCGAGCGCAGGTTGCGTTGCATGGTTTTGGTTTTTTCAAGTAATTCGCGCAGTTGTGGCTCTTGATCAAGGCGTTGTTCAAAGGCTTGACGATCACTCGTGCCAAACCGCTGATCAAGATAATCAAGCACTGCCGCTAGATCATGGTTCATACATCCTCCAAGTGGTTGCGTAGTTGGGTATGGGCAGTGTGTAAACGCGACCGCACTGTGCCAATTGGGCATTCTAAAATAGCTGCAATTTGTTCGTAACTTAAGTCGTGAAAGTAGCGCAACACAATCACGCTGCGCAATTTTAAGGATAAATTGCTAATGGCGTTCCAGATAACTTGCTCCTCCTCGCTGCGTAACAAATTATCAAGGGTCGTCGCTTGCGGTTGTTCTGTCTCAGGCCGGAGTTGTTCGCCCAGCCAGCGGCTTAGCCGTTTGCGGGTGCTTAAACAACAATTTACCGTGATATGGTGCAGCCAAGTTGACCATGCTCCTCGTTCAGGATCAAAGCGTACCAAAGCCCGATTAACCCGCATCCAGACCTCTTGGGCGACATCTTCAGCATGACCCCAATCTGCCAAAATTAAATAGGCAGTTCGGAGTACCATTGCGTGATAACGACTATGCAATGATTCGAGTGTTTCGCTGTGCAATTGCTGAAATTCTGTCATAACAGATGAATTCATCGGAGCTTTCCCTCATGCATGCTTGCTCAACTATACTGAGGGCTGGGCAAAAAGGTTCAGTTTCAAGCACGAATTAAAAAATAAACCGCGCTGATCAGCTACAATCAGCGCGGGGTTGGCGTTAAGCTGAGTGTTTTTTAGTTGCGTTGTTGATCAACGAGCGCGATAAAACGTCGGAAGTGCTCATCACCATCGTGCGGGCCAGGCCCAGCTTCAGGGTGATATTGCACGCTGAAAACTGGCAAACTCTGGTGCTGCAAGCCTTCGCAGGTGTGATCATTGCCGCTCACTTCGGTCACTTGAACATCGCTGGGCAAGCTGGCAGGATCGAGCGCAAAGCCATGATTTTGGGCCGTGATTCGCACCTTACCTGTGCTGGTATCGAACACTGGGTGATTGCCTGCATGATGGCCAAATGGCAGCTTGAAGGTTGTGCCGCCCAGCGCTTGGCCAATCAATTGGTGGCCCAAGCAAATGCCAAAAACTGGCACGTGGCCAATCAAACTGCGAATTGTGTCAACTGCATAATCCAAGGTGGCTGGATCGCCTGGGCCATTGGAAATCAACACGCCATCGGGCTTTAATGCCAAGCTTTCTTCAGCAGAAGTGCGATTTGGCACAACCGTGACTTTACAGCCAAAGTCGACCAAGCGGCGCAGGGTGTTGCGTTTGACTCCAAAATCGTAAACCACGACATGGCGGTTATCGATTGCTTCAGGCAGTGCCAGTTGCAAGGTAGTGAAATCAGTTGGTGTGCCTTCGTTCCACTCATAGCTGGTTTGGGTGCCAACATCGCTGGCCAAATCGCGGCCTTCCATCACTGGGATAGCTTGGGCTTTGGCGACCAAACTCGCCGGATCAAGGTCTTCGGTTGAGAGCACTGCGCGCATTGCGCCTGCTGCCCGAATATGCCGCGTCAAGGCTCGCGTATCGAGATCAGCGACTGCCATAACACCGCGCCGTGCTAAAAGCTCGCTGAGCGATTCGCTGGAACGCCAATTTGAAGGACGCTCGGTAAAGGCCCGCACGATCAGCGCTTCGGCCCATGGTGTAGCGGCTTCGAGATCAAGCTGATCGATGCCATAATTGCCAATATGCGAGGCCGTTAAGGTTACTAACTGACCGCGATACGACGGATCGGTTAAAATTTCAGCGTAGCCAGTCATGCTGGTATTGAACACAACTTCACCTGCACGTTCGCCGCGTGCGCCGACAGCCCGCCCCCAGAAGGTGCGTCCATCTTCCAATGCCAGTAATGCGCGTGTCATGGCAACTCCAAGCTAGAAGCAATCGGGTGGTTCAGCCAAAACTGAGTACCAACCGACTATTATAACGGAATCAGCATTTTTTTGTGGTGACTGGTTGCGTTGACGCTCTGCGTAAGATGGCCTATGATTAGGCCAAACTACTGCCATTCCTCGCTGACACCAAGGTTCTTTAGCACAAAGGAAGATCGTCAATGACTGACACGCTTCTGATTAGCAAAGCCGACAATGTAACGACCCTCACGATTAATCGCCCAGCAGTCCGCAATGCGGTCGACCAACCAACCATGGACGCGCTGCGAGCAGCGATTGAGGCTTGCGAACATGATGGCACTCGTTGTATTGTGATTGCTGGCGCTGGTGGCGCGTTTTCATCAGGGGCCGATATTATGGCGGCCTTGCAATCTGGTGGCACGCCAAATGATGTATATCGGGTTTTGACCGAATCGTATGGCCCAACCTTGTTGAGCATTCGCCAATCGTCGTGGCCAGTTATTGCCGCTGTGGATGGCGTTGCCGCAGGGATTGGCTCGGATTTGGCTTTGGCCTGCGATTTGCGCTTGGTCTCAAGCAGAGGCCGCTTCTCAGAAATCTTTATCAAAGTTGGCTTGATTCCCGATGGTGGTGGGACGTATAGTTTGCCACGGTTGATTGGCCTTGGTCGCGCCATGGAACTGATGTTAACTGGGGCGATGGTTGAGGCTGAACGGGCCTTAGCTTGGGGTATGGCCAATGCGGTCTTTGATGAAGCAAATTTTGCCAACGATGTGCAAGCTTATGCTGCGACGATTGCAGCACAAGCTCCTTTGGCGTTAACCAGAGGCAAACAGGCGATGCTGGCGGCTCAAAACGATCAAAGCTTTGGCGATGCGCTCCGCCGCGAAGCTGAATTCCAGCGCGAAATTTTTAATAGCGAGGATGGCTTTGAAGGCTTCCAAGCCTTTTTGCAAAAACGCCCACCTGTGTGGAAAGGACGATAACTCGTGATTGCAACCCCGTATAGCTCAGCTCAACAGCGCTCACGCTTTGTCTGGTTAATGAGTATCCAAGCGGTTTTGGTCGTTGTATTGCTCATCGCATCAACGCTCTTGACGTTTGGCATGAACCGGCTGAGCGCTCGCGATGCAAGTTTGCTGGGCTATCGGGTGAGCTTAAACGAAGTCAATATTGCCTTGCTGGCCTTACATAATAACTTGCGTGGCTATACCACCACCGGCTCGGCTATTTTCTACGACGAGATTCAAAAACAGCATGCGATTGTTACCGAAGGGCTTGAAGTTTTGGCCCTCAACCCGCCCGATCCTAGCTTGCCTCAGGTTGTGCAGCAAATTGACGAATGGCTAAACAACACCTATCAACCAGTGCTGGATTCGGTGGCCAAGCAAGACATGCTTTTGGCCGAATTGACCCTTGAACAAGGCCGCCCGCAAATCGAAGCGGTGATTGATACCACGAATATCTTGCGCACGCAGTTGCGCGAACGCTCCGATGGCTATCGCGCCCAAATCGATACCTACAACTGGATCAAATTTGCCTCGATTGGCTTGCTTTCGGCCTTGATTGTGGTTTCGATGCTTGTTACGCTGCGTTTTTGGCGCACCCAACAGCATTTAATTCATGAGATTGAGGATAAAGGCAGCCAATTGCTGCAAAGTAATCATGAGTTGAGTTTCAATACCAATCAATTATCAATTATTAACAGTATTTTGGGCGTGCGGATCAACGAGTCGCGGGTGTTGCGCGAAATTAGCGATTATTTGGTGACTAATCCGACTCCTGCTGAAGCCTATACGTTTGTGGCCCAAACGGTGGGCAACGTCTTGAATACGTGGTGTAGCATTGCTCTGCGTTTTCCGCCGCCACGCGAAGAGTTTCTCGATGTGATGGCTTCGTATCATGCATTGCCAAGTCGCCAAGCCTACATCGACCAAATGGTGCAAAGCGTTCAGTTTCGAATTGATAACGGCCTATATTCGCCAATCTTTACTGAACGCGCTCAGGTGGTTGAGCTTTTCAATGTGCCAGCTGAGCAACGTCATCCGAATTATCTGACTAGCGAGGTACGCGAACATTTAGAGCCGTTTACGCTCTATTCGTATTTGGCAGTGCCAATCAAAATTCAAGATGAAGCAGTTGGCTTAATTTCGGCGGCCTCTGATTCGCCCGAACGTCTGCTCGACCACGATCAAACCTTGTTTGTGCGCCAAGTAGCTGATCGCTTAGCTGCATGGCTCGAAAATATTCAACTGTTTTATTTGCTCAAGCAGCAAGCCAACGAGTTGCAAACCAGTTTCGATAGCATCGATGATATTGTGGTTGCCTACGATAGCCGAGGCCATCAAACCAGGATTAACGAGGCTGGCTTGCAATTTTTTGCTGGTCGCCACTTCGATTTTCTTTCGACGACCTTGGTTTGGCGAACCGCCAAGGGCAATGTGCTTGGCTTCGATGAACATCCAGTGCAGCAAGCCTTGGCTGGCACAACTGTGCGCGATGTTGAGGTTGCCTTGCCCCGCGCCGATGGCGTGCCAATTATTCACGAGGTCAGCGTTTCGCCCTTGCGCTCTGGCGATGGCATTATCGAGGGGATTGTGCTGGTCGCCCGCGATTTGACCGCCCGCAAAGAGCTTGATCGGCTCAAAGAAGAATTAGTCGCCAACATGAGCCACGAGTTGCGCACGCCGCTGACCGCAATCTTGGGCTATAGCGAGCTATTGCTCAAACGACGCACCGAAGTGCTCACACCATGGCATACCACCAAAATTGATGGCATTCGCACAGGCGGCCAGCGCTTGCTGAGTTTGGTCAATGACCTGCTGGATATTGCCAAGCTCGATGCTGGCCGAATTGAGTTGCAGCGCCAAACGACGCTCATCAATAGCCTTTTGGAAGAGCAAGTGTCCATGTTGCAAACGATGATTCGCGAGAAAAATCAAACGCTGATTTTGCAATTGAGCGATGATCTGCCCTTGCTGATGATCGATCCTGAACGGATTGGCCAAGTAATGACCAACCTTTTGAGCAATGCAATTAAATTTACGCCCGAGCATGGCACAATTACCTTGGCTTCAGCGGCCTTGAATATCAACGAACAAGGCCAAGTTGAATGGTTGTCCCAAGCTTTAGAGACCGAAGTGCCGCCGATGTTGGCAGGCCAATATGTGTTGGTTCAGGTCAACGATAACGGGGTTGGCGTGCCAGCCGAAGCTTTGCTGAAACTTTGGGATCGTTTTTATCAAGTTGAGGGTGGCTCGACGCGCCGTTTTGGCGGCACTGGCTTAGGTTTATCCATTGTTCAGCAATTGGTCGAGCTGCATGGTGGGCGCACTTGGGCCACCAGCGCAGGCGAAAACCAAGGTAGCAGCTTTACACTAATGTTGCCAGTGAGTCGTGGTGCGCAGCTGGTGCGGCTCAACCAAGGTGTGCGGCGCACCATTCTGGTAATTGAAAACGATCAACATTTGGCCTTGCAACTCGAAGAACAATTAAATTCCGCTGGCTTCGAGGTGATTGTTGCCGCCGATCGGCATAGTGCTTTGGCCTGGGCCAAACAGCATTCACCAGCAGCAATTACCCTTGATTTGGTGATGCCCAATAGCGAAAGCTGGGAAACGCTGGCGGCGTTGCGCGAAATTGACCATTTAGTCCAAGTTCCCGTCTTGATCGCAAGCGACGCTTCGTTATACAATGAGCTACCAGGGGTTGGTGTCTCCACCTACGTTGTCAAGCCAATCGATAGCCAAATTCTCATTCGGATTATTCGCCAGTTGCTTGGGGTGCAAACTCAATCGGGCTTTATTCTCGTTGTTGATGATGATTATGATATGGCCGAACTGCTGTGTGCAACCTTGCAAGAGCATGGCTATGCTACTCAAGCCTCATATGATGGTGCTGCGGCGCTTGATCTGATTCAACAGGGCAATTATCCCCAACTGATTTTGCTTGATCTGATGATGCCTGTGGTTGATGGCTTCCAACTGCTCGAACGACTGCGTGCCAACCCTGAAACCCGCAATATTCCGGTGATTATTGTGACAGCACGCGACTTAACCAACGATGAAATTCGCCAATTGCGCCAAGCTGCGCAAGCCATTCAGACGAAACATACCCTCAGTATGCGTAAGCTGGTTGCTGAAGTCCAACGGTTTGCCCCGTTGAAGGAATCGGATACTCCATGAACAAACCAGTTTTTCTGCTGGTCGAAGACGATCCATACAACCGCGATATTTTGCGCGAAATTCTCGAGGATTATGCCGATTGCGAGATTGTGGAAACCACCAATGGGCGAGAAGCGCTTAATTGGCTTTTAGATCAATCCAAACTTCCAAACCTCATTTTGCTCGATATGATGATGCCCGAGATGGATGGCTTTGAATTTCTGCGTCACTTGGGTACGCATCCTCAGCATGACCAACTGCGGGTAGCTGGCGTGAGTGCCCGGGCACATAACCACGACCGCGATCGGGCGCTCCAAGCGGGCTGCTGGCGCTATCTCACCAAACCCTTTGATATTCACGAAATTGAATCAACAATTGCTGCGGCTCTGACAAACTAAGGTTTCGGCAGTGCGGTGGTAGATTTTTCTATGGCTTTTTAGGAGGTTTCATTGATGATTCCCCAGACGGCTACGACGCTCAATTTGGCCACAATGCTCGATGATCACGCCCGCAAGCGCCCCAACCGCACTGCCCTCATTTTCAACGATATGCGTTTCAATTATGCCCAGCTGAATGCCATGACCAACCAAATTGCCAATGGCATGCTGGCGCTTGGCATCAAGCCTGGCGATCATGTGGCGCTGTCGTGCCCCAATTTGCCCTATTTCCCGATGGTCTACTACGCTGCGCTCAAAGTTGGCGCAGTGATCGTCTGTTTGAATATTATGTTGAAGCCGCGCGAAATCGCCTATCACCTTAACGATTGCGATGCCAAGGCTTTCTTCTGTTTTGAGGGCACTGCCGAGTTGCCGTTGGGCCAAATGGGCAAAGCTGGCTTTGATCAAGCTGAAAACTGCGAGCACATGATCGTGCTGACCGTCAATCCTGCTGCGCCATCGCCCATCGAAGGGGTCAAAACCTTGGGTCAATTGATGTACAATCAAGCTCCAACATTTACGACCCACCCTACCAAAGCCGACGATACGGCGGTAATTTTCTATACTTCGGGCACGACTGGCCAGCCCAAAGGTGCTGAACTCAGCCACGCCAATATGTTTTTCAATGCCATGGTGGCCCGCGATTTGGCCTGGCCAATTCTTGATAATAGCCTCGATGGCTCGAATGTGGTGTTGATTACCTTGCCACTTTTTCACTCAACCGGCCAAACCGCGCAGATGAATGCCAATATTTTTGCTGGCGCAACCCTGACCTTGCTGCCGCGTTTCGAGCCAGCCACAGTTCTGGCCGTAATGGAGCGCGATAAAGTCAATCTCTGGACGGGCGTGCCAACCATGTTTTGGGCGCTCTTGCAATATATCGCCGCCAATAAGATCGATCCCACGCCGATTGCTGCCAACTTGCGCCTGACCTCATCGGGCGGTGCGCCGATGCCCGTTGAAGTGATGCGCCAATTCGAAGAAGTGTTCGGCGTGCGGGTGCTCGAAGGCTATGGGCTTTCGGAATGCTCACCTATTGCCACCTTCAATCATATCGATCTGCCCTCGAAGCCAGGCACGGTTGGCCAACCAGTCTGGGGCGTTGAAGTGCGCTGCGTCGATGATGCTGGCAATTCAGTTGCCGCAGGCGAAAAAGGCGAGATTCTGATTCGCGGCCATAACGTAATGAAGGGCTACTACAAACGACCCGATGCAACTGCCGCCGCAATTCAAGATGGCTGGCTGTATACCGGCGACGTTGGCACGATTGACGAAGATGGCTATCTCTCAATCGTCGATCGCAAGAAAGATATGATTTTGCGTGGTGGCTACAATGTCTATCCCCGCGAGATCGAAGAAGTGCTGATGACCCACCCAGCGGTTTCGTTGGTGGCCGTGCTGGGCGTGCCCGACGAAAAACTGGGCGAAGAAGTCAAGGCCTTTATCGTCAAAAAGCCAGGTGCCGAAGCCAGCGAAGAAGAAATTGTGGCTTGGTGTCGCGAACAATTTGCCGCCTACAAATACCCACGCATTGTCGAATTCCACGAGCAATTGCCAATTAGTGCCACTGGCAAGATTCTCAAACGCGAATTGCGCTAGGCCTTTGTGAAGGATGAGAGATGAGGGGTGAAAAGGATGAGGGATGAGGGATGAGGGATGAAAAAGTAACGTCAGAAATCAGAGGTCAAAAGAAGTGAGGGCTGTACTGGTACATCAGTTAACCACCGCCTGATCCCCTCACCCCAACCCCTCTCCCGTCCAACGGGCGAGGGGCTTTAACGCTGTGGTTCTTGCAAAATTCGTCAATGAAAACGGGTGGCTCCCCTCGCCCGCGTTCAGTGGGCGAGGGGTTGGGGTGAGGGCATTCCCATCGTTGCCAATCCAATCAACCAGTAAACCTAGCCAATAGCCAACTCAACCTTCGCGTTCTTCGCGGTTTCAACTCTTCGTGTTCTATATTCTATGTTCTATGCTCTATGTTCTTTGCTCTTTGCCCTAACTCCTCCGCTCAACGATTGTTATAATACTGAATAACTTTGTCTTATTCGCTGATGGAGGCGTGTTGTGAAGTTTCTGATTGCTCTTGATCAAGCTGGTGCTGTCGATCCAGCGTTGGTTGGTTTGACTGCGCTTAATTTAGCTGGGACGACTCCTGGCTTTGTCTTGAATACAACGGTTTATCATACAGCGCCGCATGGCGAAATTACCCCTGATGTTGAGGCCGAAATTGCCCAAGCCTATGCCGCGTTGGGCGTAGAACAGGTTGATGTGCTTGCTTCGCCAGCAATCGTTGGTGGCGCGCCAAGCGATGCTCCAATGGCCTTTGCTAGCTTTACCGCAGTTCAAGGAGTCGACAAAATTGTCTTGGCAGCTGAACGCTGCTGGCAATCGGCAACTAGCGAGGCAGCGCGCAAATTCTATAGCGAGCAAGCAATTAATCCCGACGATGTACAACTGGCCGTGGTGATTATTCCAAGTAGTAGCCAAGCCTAGTGCAAGAATTTGCCGTGGCTAGGCTCTTTGCAAAACAGCCTAAGATTGATAGGTTTTCGGCATGCATGCTGCTATAATGCTGCTATGCCCGCCGAAACGTTCAATTGAATCATCAAATCAGTTTTGTCGAGAGGTTGCTTATGTTTCGTCGTTTCTCTGGCTTGCTTGCTGTCGTTATGCTCGGAGTGCTCAGTTTGGTGTTGCTCCGGCCAGCAGCTGCAAGTAGCTTGGCTCAACCACCTCGTCCAACATTAACGCCTACGCCGCTGCCGACAGAAACGCCCTTACCCACGGCAACTCGTTTACCTGCAACCGCAGTTCCGGTGGTTACTGCTGAACCAACCGCAATTGCCCCAACGCTTGAGCCAACTGCAACCCTTGAACCAACCGCGATTGCGCCAACTGCAACCGCCTTGCCAAGCGCAACGCTCGTGCCGGCTACCGCTACCCCAATGCCTCCAGTAACCTTGCCTGATACCGGTGTGGTCAAACCCGCTCCGGTTGCTTTGCCAGTCACCAGTAGCCCATCAACCTCAAATACGTGGTTATGGCTTGGTGTGGCTTTGATTGGCTTCGGTTTGATTGGGCGTTTTGGGTTGAAGTTTATGCGCTAAACCGTGAAACGACGCTTAGCTCCGCCTGCTGGCTGTCCGCCTGGTTCGTTTGGGCTGCCGCTCATTGGTGAGATTCGTGAGTGGGCTGCTGACCCATTGCAATTTGCCCAAGAACGCGCTCAACGCTATGGCCCGATTTGGTCGACCCATCTTTTGGGTCGGCCTTGTGTTGTTTTATTGGAGCCAGCGGGCAATCGCTTTATACTCAGCCAAGCAACCCAGCATTTTTCGTGGCGCGCTGGTTGGGGCCGCGCTATGCTGCGCCTCATCGGTGGCGGCTTATCATTAACTGATGGTCACCAGCACGATCAGCAACGGCATATTCTCAAGCCTGCTTTTGCTCATGCAGCGCTGCAACAATTGCAACCGCAGATTCAGCACTTGATTCAAGCCCAAATTCAAACATGGCTCGCTGCTGATCAAGTTTGTTTATTGGAGCGTTTGCAGGCATTGGCCTTTGATGTGGCCTTGCTCGTGGTTTGCGGGCACACGCCAGCCCCGATTGCTGAGGCTTTGCACCACGATTTTGCGGCCTTTACCGCTGGCTTATTTACCCCAGTGCCCTACCCAATTCCGGCCACGCCCTATTATCGGGCGCAACAGGCTGGGCGACGTTTGCGCCAAAGCTTGGGCTATCTGATCGAGTTGCGGCGTTTGAGCTTGCAACCTGATGCGTTGGATAGTTTAAGTTTGCTTTTACACGCCGACCCGAATCAGACCGACGATCAATTAATGAGTGAATTATTGCTCTTGCTGTGGGCTGGCCACGATACAGTTGCTTCGTTGCTGACCTGGATTTGCCTTGAATTGGCTCAGCAGCCTGAAATTCTGCAACGTTTGCGCCAAGAAATCAGTACTAATCAACATAGTTTGCTTGATCATGTGTTGCGTGAGGCTGAGCGCTTACACCCGCCCGCGCCTGGTGGTTTTCGCGGCGTGGTTGAAGCCTTTGAGTATGCTGGCTATCATGTGCCGCAGGGTTGGTTGGCAATGTACTCATCGGTTTATACTCACCAGATGCCGAGTTTGTGGCATAATCCAACCCAGTTCAACCCCGATCGTTTTGCAGCACCAAGCAACGAGGGCAAACAAGCCTATAGTTTGGTTGGTTTTGGCGGCGGGCCACGAATTTGCATTGGTTTGGCATTAGCTCAAATCGAAATGCGCTTGGTTGTGCGTGAATTAATCGCCAATTATGATTGGCAACTTGTGCCCAATCAAGATTTGCGGCCAGTTTGGTTGCCAACTAACCAACCCCGTTCAGGTGGCTTGATTCGATTACAGCGAATTTAAAGGAAGCGGTTATGGCTGAAATTGACCAGATTCAGATTGTTGGCGCACGCCAGCATAATCTTAAAAATATCGATTTAGCCATTCCCAAAGGCAAATTGGTGGTTTTTACCGGGCCATCGGGAGCGGGCAAATCGAGCTTGGCGTTTGATACGATTTATGCTGAAGGCCAGCGTCGCTATGTTGAATCGCTTTCGAGCTATGCGCGCCAATTTTTGGGCCAATTGCCTCGGCCCGAAGTTGATAGCATTCGTGGTTTAGCGCCAGCGATTGCGGTTGCCCAGCAAACAATCAATCGTTCGCCGCGCTCAACTGTTGGCACAATCACCGAAATTTACGATCATTTGCGCTTGCTGTATGCGCGAATTGGCAAGCCGCATTGCCCAATTTGTGGCCGCTCGATTGAGCAGCAAACCGCTAGCCAAATTATCGATCAGATTTTGAGCTATCCCGATGGCACGCGCTTGATGATTTTAGCGCCCTTGGTCAACGAGGAAATTGGCTCGCATGCGACGGTTTTGGAGCAAACGCGGCGGGCGGGCTTTGTGCGGGTGCGGGTCGATGGGGCGATTATTGACCTTGATGATCAGATCGATTTAGATCATCATGCGGCGCATAGCATCGAGGTAGTGATTGATCGTCTGATTATTCGCCACAGCGAAGCCATAAGTTTGAATGACCATCCTGATCGGGTGCGCGTCAGCGATTCGGTTGAAACTGCGCTCAAAACAGGCGCTGGCGTATTGCTGGTTCAGCCGATCGATGGTCAGCAGATGCGCTATAGCGAGCATGCGGCCTGCCCTGAGCATGGGCCATTGGCCAGTGGGGCCTTGGAGCCACGCATTTTTTCATTTAACAGCCCACATGGCGCGTGCCCAGTTTGCGACGGTTTGGGCACAGTTGATGATTTTGATCGAAACCTGTTACAATCCTACGCAGCGCAAACTCTTGGCGAATTGCTTTTGAACCCACTGCGCACCAGCACGACGACCAACCAACAATATTGGGAAGAAACAATTCAGGCTGTAGCAGACGCTTTGGCCATTGATCTCGAACAGCCTGTTGACACAATGGCGGGCTGGGCGTTAGATTTATGGCTCGAAGGCACGCTGCCAAGCGCTGAGCAATTGCCTTTAACCAAGACCTTGCGCCGCCAATTGGAGTCTTGGCCTGGGTTGCTTGGTTGGTTGCGCCAACATTGGCAACAGGCGAGCGAACAAGAGCGCGAAGGCCTGAGCCACTATCGCCAAGGCACCGTTTGCTCTGCATGCGAAGGTTCGCGCTTGCGACCAGAGGCGCGGGCAGTTACACTACAAGGGCGGGCGATTGATCAAATCACGAGCTTATCGATTGAGGCGTGTTTTGCGTGGCTCAGTGCGTTGCCCAATACGTTGCGACGCGAGCGCGATCAGCAGATTGCAGCACCGATTGTGCGTGAAATGGTGTTGCGCTTACAGTTTTTGCGTGATGTTGGGTTAGAATATTTGAGTTTGGCGCGCACTGCTGATAGCTTATCTGGTGGTGAAGCGCAACGGATTCAGTTAGCCACCCATATTGGAGCTGGGTTATCAGGGGTTTTGTATGTGTTGGATGAGCCGTCGATTGGCTTGCATCCACGTGATACAGCGCGCTTATTACAAACATTATTACAACTGCGCGACCTTGGTAATTCAGTGTTAGTGGTTGAGCATGACCCAGCGATTATTGCGGCGGCAGATTGGGTGGTTGAGGTTGGACCGACGGCGGGCTTGCAAGGTGGGCATATTATTGCGAGTGGCACAGTTGAACAACTGATGGCCCAGCCCAATTCGCAAACTGGCCACTATTTAGTTGGCCAACGTCAGCTTGGTTTGCCTCAAACACGGCGAAAGCCAACCCATGCTACACTACTGCTACGTGGAGCCAAGCAGCATAATCTCAAAGATCTTGATATAACGATTCCTTTAGGCTGTTTGGTGGCCATTACTGGCGTTTCTGGCTCGGGAAAATCGAGCTTTATTCATGAGATTCTCTACCCACGGCTGGCCAACGAATTGCATGGTAGCCGGCTAGCAGTGGGTCGGCATCGCAGCCTTGAAGGCTACGAGCAACTTGATAAAGTGATTGCGGTTGATCAAACGCCGCTTGGGCGTTCAGCGCGTTCCAATCCTGCGACCTACACCGGTATTTTCGACGCATTGCGTCAATTGTTTGCTGGGACAGCTGAAGCCAAAGTGCGGGGCTATGGAGCCAGCCGATTTTCGTTTAATGTTAAGGGCGGGCGCTGCGAGCAATGTCGTGGCGAAGGTGTGGTAACGATTGCCATGCAATTTTTACCAGATTTAGCGGTGACCTGCGACGCATGCGCTGGGTTGCGTTATAATCGGGAAACCCTTGATATTCGCTATCGTGGGTATACCATTGCTGATGTACTCGCCATGACAGTTGGCCAAGCCTTAAGCGTTTTCGAGCGCATTCCGGCCTTGGCGCGGAAACTTGAGAGTTTAGTTGAGGTTGGGTTAAGCTATTTGACCCTAGGCCAGCCAGCGGCGACTCTTTCGGGGGGCGAAGCGCAGCGGGTAAAACTAGCGGCAGAGCTAGCACGTCGCGGGACAGGCCGAACCCTGTATATTCTTGATGAACCAACAACAGGGCTCTATTGGACAGATGTTGAACGGTTAATTGCGATCGTGCAACGCTTGGTTGATACAGGAAACAGCGTTGTGGTGATTGAACATCACCTTGACGTGATCAAGACCGCCGATTGGGTGATCGATTTAGGGCCTGAAGGTGGAGACACTGGTGGCCAGCTGGTTGTGGCTGGGCCGCCGGAAGTAGTCGCTATGAATCAAGCTTCATGGACTGGCCGTTTCCTTCAAACCGTGTTAGCTTGACGGTATGCCCAAAGCGTGAACAGCAACTGTGAATTTGGGGCATTATAAAGGCACATTGTGTTGACGAAGGTATAGCCTTAATGTACAATGTGCGTGCTGGCCGGGCCACGTTCCGAACCACGCCGTGTTGCCCCACTGCGAAGCTCACAGCATAGTGCAAGGAGTTACTCATGGCAGAAGAGCGCACCAATACGTCTGACGAGCTTGAGCGCCTGTTCTACCCCAATAAAATCGCACGATTGTATCTTCTCAGTTTGGAAGATGTTATGGGCCGCACGGGGGTCAATGCGCTGCTAAATATGGCAGGGATGAAACACCTCGTCAATAACTATCCGCCCAACGACTTAAAACGCGAATTTTCGTTCTTTGATCTCGCAACGATCAGCGAAGCCACCGAAACAATGTTCGGTCCACGGGGTGCGCGTGGGATGGAACTGCGGGCCGGACGGTATGCGTTTAGTCTTGGGTTGAAAGAATTTGGCCCACTATTGGGGATGGCCGACCTTGCGCTCAAACTGATGCCCATGACCATGAAAATGAAGATCGTTTTGAATGCGGTAGCTCAAACATTCGACCGCTTCAGCGATCAGCCGAGTCGGGTAGAAGACCAAAAGGGTCGTTTCCTCTATTACATTGATAAATCACCAGTGTTCTGGGGACGCGGCAATAGCACCCCGATCTTCTATTTGGCGCAAGGGATTATCGAAGAAGCCTTGACGTGGGTGACCGGCGGTCATAACTTCAAGGTCGAACAAGTTGCAAGTCCACGCAATGGCGACCCATACTGTGCGTTTGCCATTGACAAGGAGCCAATAGATTAGGACGATGTAAGTCTGCCAATCTGTGCGCTGGCGACGAGCAGGACGCTCACAGACATCCAACTGTAATCTGTTTGCTGCCCATATTCGTGAAAATTCGAGTATAGTACCAGCAGATACCAGTTGGTTTCGGTGGTCGAAACGTCTTGAGCTGCAGGGACTCGTTATGAAACGGATTGTTCTCCGCGATCCTACGCTTATCGCTCCCTTTGGAGAACCAGCGCGTGATTTGCGGATTCTCAATAAGCCGCTGTGGCTGCTACACCGTGATCTGCTTGCACGCCACTGCCAAAGTGTTGCGGAAGTAGACGATTGGTCTGAAATTTCACCAAGTAGTGATGAACTCTTGGTGCATAAAGATAATCTCTATTTCAACCGCGATTTCATTGAGACGTTTATCGCTGAGGCACGCGCCACTGGGCAACCTTGCCAAGTGGCTTTTGCTGCTGATGATGCGATGATTACGGCCCATGCTTTGCGATTACAAGAGGGTATTCGCAAGCATGGTAACCATTATATTGCCGACCTCTACTATTTCCCTCGCGGCGTTGTCCCGAATCCACAACCGCTGGTAATCGATACCAATGCCATGGAGATGGGCTACTACCATATTCCAAGCTATATGGCGCCCAACCAAGGGGATTTGGTATTCCAGGTGCCAATTCGTGCGTTTTGTTCAATCGAAAGCTGGGTCCATATTTTCATGACAAACTCTCCGCTCGGGGTGTTTGCATGGGGTCGGAAGCTGGAGCAAGAGGTTGCCAACAGTTGGCGTTTGAAGTTGAAGATTGGCTTTCGCTCGTTTATCGAACGCAAGCACTTTCTGTCATCATCACCAGTGGTCAAGATTGGCAAGAACTGCTCAATCGACCCATCGGCGATTATTCAAGGCCCAACTGAAATCGGTAACAACGTGAATATTGGCGCTGGAGTGGTGATTACGAATAGCTTGATCGGTAATAACGTCACGATCATGCAAGGCTCGCAAGTGATGCTGAGCGTGGTCAGTGACCGTTGTTATTTGCCATTCCGGGCCGCCTTGTTCATGACTGTCTTGATGGAAAATTCGATGGTGGCGCAAAATACCTGTTTGCAGTTATGCGTCGTTGGCCGTAATACCTTTATCGGGGCTGGCAATACCTGTACCGATTTCGATTTGCTGGGCAAGCCAATCAAGACGCTCCATCGCGGGCGCTTGGAAGAAGTTGGCCTGCCAGTCATCGGCTCGGCGATTGGCCATAATTGTAAAATTGGCTCAGGCTTTGTCATTTATCCAGCCCGCAACATTGAATCAGGCACGGTCTTGATTTATGGCGATGATCATTCTGTCATTCCTAAAAATGTTTCGAGTGGTATTTACACCCGCCCACCAGTTTTCTATCCCGACCGCGATCCCCGCGTTCAACGCATTCCTGTGGGCGATCGCGTCGCCGATGAGTACCCAGCAGAACAATTCCGTGATTAACGCTGCATCGCACGCGGCGTGCGATGATGGAGGATACTGTGAGCAAAGAACGCATCTTAGTCGTCGAAGACCAAGCCGATATCTCTGGCTTGCTCAAAATTTACTTCACCTCGCAAGGTTATGAAGTGATGACCGCGATGCGCGGGCAGGTAGCGCTCGATCTTGTGAAACGCACGCCGCCGCATTTGGCCTTGCTTGATGTGAATTTGCCCGATATGACCGGGTATGATATTGGAAAAGCACTGCGCGCCAATGCCCGTACAAAGCATATTCCAATCATTTTCTTAACTGCCCGTGGTGAACGCGGCGATAAAGCCGAAGGGCTTGGGGTCGTCCAAGCCAATGATTATATTGTTAAGCCGTTCGATATTGAAGAAGTGCATATGCGGGTGCGCAATAACTTGGCCTTGGCCCGCGAAAAAAGCCGCACCCACCCAGTCACTGGCTTGCCAACCGCCGAATTGATTAACGAAGAGCTGCGGCGCTTGCTCTCCGCCGAAGTCTGGACGCTGGCAACCGTCCATATCAATGGCTTCGATACTTTTACCCAAGTCTATGGCTCGGTCGTTGGCGAAGATGTGCTCAAATTTGGCGCATTGTTGATCAACGAAGTCGTTAGCGAGTTGGGTGGTCAAGAGGAATTTATCGGTCAGTTAGTGACTGGGCCGGATTTCTTGATTACCTCGATGCCTGAGCGGGCTAAACCAATTATGGAGCGGATTGCCGAACGCTTTGACCAAGAAATTGGCTTGCACTATAGCTATCCCGACCGCAAACGTGGCTATATTTTGGCCAAAAACGCCGATGGTACTGAACGCCAAGAGCCACTCATGACGGTTTCAATTGGGGTGCTTGATAGCGCCGATGGGCCATTCTACGATATCCGTGAACTCAGCGAAACTGCTGAAAGTGTGCGCCCATTGCCCAACCTGCAAGAAGGTTCAGTTCGTAGCGCTGTGAAATTTGGCCGCTAAGCCAGGAGTTACTGCCTGTGCCTAAAGAACACAAACGCCCATGAAAATCTCTCCTCCTTCCACCGCAATTTGGCACGTGTTAACAGGCATTGCTCACCTCGCCCGTGAGCAATTGCCTGATTTGCCAACGTTCGCGCAGCGCTGTGCCGATTTGCTCAAACAAAGCGGCTTGTTTGCTCAAGGGGCGATCCTCCGCCTAGGTCAGCAACGTTCGTTGTTGACTGCATGGGGCATGAATAAACGCGCAACCAATCGGTTGTTGCCTGCTCGGGTTTTAAATGGTGGAAGCGAGGTTCGGCTGCCAGAAGGTTGGCAGCTGTTTGCGATTGGCACCGCCGAAGTGCCAGGCGTTTTGGTGGCACCGGTTACCCTAGAGCCAGAGCCATTAACAGTTCTGTTGGCGCAATTAACGACCTTATGGCAGGGCGTGGCCTTGCAAGAGGAGTTTGCCCGCCGCGAGCGCACCGTTGCCGCAATGACCGAATCGTTGCAGGGCTTGGCGCAACAGCTGAATGCAGACGAATTTTTGCAAACCTTGGTTACCCAAGCCACCGAATTGCTGGGCGCTGCTGGTGGTGGGGTCTATATGACCGATTCCAACCAGCAATACTTGGAGCTGCGCCAAGTTGTGCAGTTTCCTGCCAATTGGAATGGCGCACGGATTCAGGTTGGCAAGGGCGTGGCTGGCACGGTGGCTCAAAGTGGCAAGCCGATGCTGGTTAATAATTATGGCCAAGCCAAAGAACAATATGATAATCTGCCCGAAGGCATTAACTTCACTGCGGTGATGGCCGCTCCATTACGCGCCGACGAGACGATTATTGGTGTTTTGGTGCTGGTGCATATCGAGCCTGAGCGCGGTTTTCAAAACGCCGATTTAGCCTTGCTTGAATCGTTTGCGGCTCAAGCATCGCTGGCAATGCGCACCGCCAAGCTCTTCGATGCCCAACGTCAACGCCAACGCGAATTGTACTTGCTGTATGAAAATAGCTTGACAGTTGGCTCTTCGCTTGATCTGACCCATATTCTCAATCGCTTGACTGAAAATGTATTGCTGGCCCTTGGGGTCGAGCAATGTTTGTTATTGCTCTGGGACGATCGGCGCAAAATCTGTGAGTTGGTGGCCCAAGCTACCGATGACGATGCAGCAAACTCGCTCGATTTGTCGATTGGGGCAACCTATGAGTTGCGGCCTGAGTCGATTTTGAAAATTGCCTTCGATACCCAGCAACCAGTCTCGGTTGTTGATGTTGGCACCGATCCGCGAATTAGTGCTCAACGTTCCTGGCTCAAAGCACGGGGTATTCGCAGCGCCTTGGGGCTGCCAATGCTGCTCAAGGAGCGGGTAATTGGCATTCTCTTGTGTACTACCACCAGCCGTGTGCGCAGCTTCAACCCCGGCGAAATTACCTTGGCCCAAACCTTGGCTGCTCAAGCAGCTACGGCAATTGGCAATACCCGCTTATTAAATGATGAGCGTCGCCGTAACTCCGAACTCTCGGTGCTACAATCGCTGAGCGCCAAATTGACCTCCGGCGTAAGCCTGCAAGTTGCGCTTGAAAGCATCGGCGAAAGCGTTGCCCAGCTCTTTGATAATATTGATCTTGAAATTTGCGTCTATGATCCGCAAACCCAAGTGCTCAATAGCCAATATGCCACGCCGCGTACCCGCCAACATTACGCCAGCGAGGGCGGCTCGTATGGCATCGATCAGGGCTTGACTGGCTGGTTAGCCCGTCATCGCTCAACCTTGCGGATCGACGATTTGCAACGCCAGAAGATTGTTAAGCCCATTCGACCACACGAAACCTCAAGTGGCCTGGCCTTCCGCTCATTCTTAGGCGTGCCAATGTTGATCGGCGAGCAGTTGATTGGGACGCTGGAGCTTGGTTCGGGCACAATTGGGCGTTTTGATGCTGAAGATGAGCGCTTGCTGAATATTATTGCCTCCCAAGCAGCCCAAGCCTTGCGCAATGTTCAACGCTACGAGGCTACCGACGAAGTGCTGCGCGAACGGGTGCGCGAACTCTTGGCACTGCAACGGATTAGCCGCGAGCTAACCTCGACCTTGCAGCTTGAGCAGTTGTTGCCAGCAATGTTGACCGAAATTAGCCAAGCAACTGGTTGTGGCTATGGGATTGTCGTGCTCTATAACGATGATGAATCGCTGCACGTGATTGCCCAAAATGGCTATGGCTCTGCTGAAGAAGCTGGCTTTTTGGCCTTGCCATTGCTCAATAATGGCTTGCTGAGCGAGCCAATGCAACGCGCCGAGGCCTTGATCTATGACGATGTGGCCGCGCTCGACGATAATGTCGAGTGGGGCGAAGTTCGTTCGTTGCTCATGGCTCCAATTTTGTATGAAAATCGGGTGGCTGGGGCAATTATTGCCGGCGATACCAAAGCCTATGCCTTCGATCACGCTGCGCTCGATTTTGTCCGTGCTGTTTCCGACCAAGCTGCCTTGGCAATTGGTAATGCCCAACACTACGAAGAGCAAGTTAAACAACGTGAATTGTTGCAACAACGCGCTAGCCTTTTGAATGAAGTGTTGGAGATTGGCAACGCGCTGCGCGCCGATATGGAGCTTGGCAATCTGCTTGAGCAAATTGCATTTAGCGTTACCGAAGCCGCTGGCTATCGGATGGTCTTGTTCAATCTGATTGATCAAGCCCATCCAACGATTATGCGCACGGTTGCTGGCGCGGGGATTGCGCTCTCCGATTTGGAGCAATTGCGCAATGAAGATATTGCGATTGAGACCATCCATCCATTGCTCGACTCGCAATATCGGATTGGGCGAGCCTACTATATAACTCGCGGCAACGATTCGAGTGCTTGGCACGATGGCGACCAACTGCTGGTGCCATTGTATTCAACCGAGCGCGAATTAATTGGGATTATGACGGTCGATGATCCGTTTACCCATGAAGCGCCAACCCGCCGCACCGTCGAAACGCTGGAAATTTTTGCCAACCAAGCGGCAATTGCAATTGAAAATGCACGCTTGTTTGATCAGCGTTCGCGCCAAATTGCAGAGCTGGCGATTATCAACCGCATTAGCCGCGCTGCCACCACCAGTCTCAAATTCAATGATCTGGCGCGTGAAGTCTATAACGTGTTGCGCGAAAATCTGCCAATTCGGGCCTACTATTTGGCAGTATTCGATACCGAACGCAATAGTGTGGTCGAATCGTTGGCGATTGATGATGAACACTTTATGCCCGATGTCGTCAATGGGCCAATTAACGAAAACTCGTTGATGGCTAGAATCATCAAACAACGCGAAACATTGTTCTTCAACGACATGACCGCCGAGTTGCTCGCCAACGATGGCAATAGCCCACCGCGTTCAGAAGCAGGTAATAGCACCGATGTGCCACGCTCGTGGATTGGCGTGCCGCTGCTCTTGGGCGATGGCACGGTGCGCGGGGTGCTTTCGCTGCAACATAATGAAGCTGGGCGCTATGGCGAACGCGATGCAGCCTTGCTGGATACAATTGCTAATCAATTGGCAGTGGCGATTGAAAATTCGCGCTTATACGGCGATAGTCAATCGCGCTTGGCTGAATTGGCGCTGATCAATAAAATCGGTAGCCTAACCAACTCAACGCTTGATTTTGTGAAAATTCTCCAAGGTGTGTACGAGTCGTTGCGCACAATCTTAGATTTAAATGTTTTCTACAGCTTCGTCTACGACCCAATGCTGGGTGAGATTGTGCTGCGGGTGAATGTTGAAGAAGGTAAGTTCTTTATTGAAGAACAACGCGAAAAGCTCTTGCCTAATTCGCCTTCGGCCCACGTCGTTAATTCACTTGAGCCGTTGGTCTTCCGCGATATGCCTCAAGAAATTGAGGGCAAATATACAATCAAACGCTTTGGCAATCCCGATAAATGGGTTCGTTCGTGGATTGGTGTGCCGCTGAAGATTCGTGATGATACTGCTGTGGGGATGCTCTCAGTTCAGCATTACGAGCCAAATGTCTATAGCGAACGCGACGCTGAGTTGCTGCAAACGATCGCTAGCCAAGTGGCCTTGGCAGTGCAAAACGCGCGCCTGTTTGGCGACCGCGAACGCCAAATTCGCGAGTTGGATGCGATTAGCCAAATTGGTCAGTTGATGAGCGCCTCGCTTGATCTGAATGAAATGCTGGGCTTGACTGCTGAATACTTGCAAGAAGTTACCGCAGCCCCAGTCTTCTATACGATGATCTACGATGCTGAGCACGACCAAGTGATCGATGGCTATGCGGTGCAAGAAGGTGTGCCCGCAGAACGCACTCCGCGCGGCAAGCCACGAGTTGGCAGCCCGAGCGCCTGGGTCGTGCAACATCGTGCGCCATTGATTTTGGCCGATGTGACCAATAAAGCTGAGTTGGAGCAAAAGGGCGTTCAGCCCATGGCCAACCCAATTCAGGGCAAAAACAAATCGCCGCGTTCATGGGTTGGCGTGCCGATTATTGCCCGCGACGGCGCACCGATTGGCATGCTCTCGTTGCAAGATTATCAACCAAACGCCTTTGATCAACGCACGGTGGCCTTCTTGACCAACGTGGTTTCGCACATCAGCTTGGGCATCCAAAAAGTTCAGCTCTTCAACGAACGCGATCGCCAAATCAAAGAGCTTGATGTGATTCGACGGGTTGGTCAAGTGACCAGCTCGACCTTGAACGCCGATGAGTTGATGCAAGGCGTGTATAACGTGTTGCGTGAGTTCTTGCCGATTGATATTTTCAATCTTAGCGTCTTCGATAGCGAGCTGACGGTACGGATTCATAGCTTCGTGATTGATCGTGGCATGATTATCAATTATCCCAAAGCCACGCCAATTACGCCGCACTCGCTGACCGCGTGGATTCTGGAGCATCGCCAGCCGTTGCTGTTCAAGTCGGTTGACGAGGAAATGAAGGCCTACCCGGATATTCATCCACGGGTTGCCTCTGCCGACACGGTGCTTTC
Organism: Herpetosiphon sp. NSE202; assembly: GCF_042688385.1. Lineage (NCBI taxonomy): Bacteria > Bacillati > Chloroflexota > Chloroflexia > Herpetosiphonales > Herpetosiphonaceae > Herpetosiphon > Herpetosiphon sp. NSE202. The sequence goes on from NZ_JBHUPY010000016.1 coordinate 37,887, forward strand.
GCAATCGTTGATGGGCGTGCCATTGCTCACCAATAACGACGAACCGCTCGGGATTTTGCTGCTGCAACACTACAAGCAAGCAATGTTCGACGAACGCGATTTGCAATTGCTGATCAACGTGGCCTATCAGGTGACCTTGGGGATGCAAAACGTGCTGTTGTATAGCCAAACCCAAGATGGTTTGGATCAACTAGCAACTGAAGCTGAGCGTTTGGCGCTGATCAATCACGTTTCTGATCTGACGGCCTCAACCCTCGATACCCAAGTGCTCTACGATTTGGCCGTCGAAGAAATGGCCCAAGTGACCGATGCTTCGCAAGCGCGCTTGGTGATTTTCGATTACGAGGCGCAAGTTGGCTACACGCGGGCTGAATTTCCCAAAGGCGATCTCAGCATCGAGGTTCCGGTTGCCAACAACGGCACGATTCCTTGGATGCAGCGCCATCGCCGCCCATTGGTGATCAACAATCCGCTTGAGCATGAAATGACCGAATCGTTCCGCGAAACGACGAAGCAACTAGGCATTCAATCATTGATGTTGGTGCCGTTGATCGTCAAGGGCGAAGTGGTTGGCTCGATTGGGCTTGATCATATGGTCGAAGGGCGCAACTTCAGCCAACGCGATGCTGAAACCTGCCAAACGATCGCCAATCAAATTTCGCAAGGCTTGGAAAATGCCCGTCTGTTTGCTGAAACTGAGCGCCAAGCCCAAGTGCTGAGCCGCAAAGTTGGCGAATTGTCGGTGTTGCTCGAAGCAGGCCAAGCACTTAGCTCAATTCACGAGCCAACCCAAGTGTTGGATACCTTGGTGCGCTTGGTGGCCCGCCAACTCAAAATCGAAACCGTGATTTTGTTTACTGGCGATGAAGAGCTTCAGCCAGTAGCATCGTTGGGTTTGCCAACCGATTTTGTCCAAAGCCTGCGGGTCAAACGCGGCGAGGGCTTGGTTGGGACAGTCGCCGAGCTGCGCAAGCCGTTGACGACCAGCGCAACCGATGGTCAATCGCCAATCATCTCGCAACATGTCGAATTCAATCGCGACCATGGCCTCTCGGTCTTTATGGGTGTGCCGATTGTTTATCGCAACGAATTGTTGGGTGTGCTCAGCGTGATGTCTGGCGAAGGCGCTGCCTTCAACGAGGACGATACCGCGCTCTTGAGCGCTTTGGCCGATCAAGCGGCAATTGCAATTGAAAACACGCGCCTGTTTGTCGAGCGCGAACGCCAAATTACGGTGCTGCAAGCATTAAATGATGTGACCCAGGCGATCACCTCGACGCTTGATCCGCAAACCTTGCTACGCCAATTGCACCTGCGTTTGAGCAGCGTGGTTGATACGCGCCACTCATTCATTGTGCTCTACGACAGCGATCACAACATTTTGACCTTCCCTGTGGTGATGAATGGCGGTCGCGAGGAACGGCTCGAACCCCAAGCATTGGCCGAAGGCGTGCTGAGTCGAGTTATTCGCGGGCGACGCACGATTGTGTTGAACTCGATTGAAGAAACCGCCAACGCCTCGCGCTTCTTGCTGGGCCACGATACGCCGATGGCTTCGTGGGTCGGGATTCCGATTATGCTTGGCGATATGGTTTTGGGTGTTATCACCATTCAAAGCCCACTGCCACGCGCATTTAGCACCGAAACCATTCAATTCTTGCAGGCAGTTGCCAGCCAAACCGCAATCGCCTTGGAAAATGCACGCTTGTTTGCTGAGCGTGAACGCCAAGTAACCGAAGCGGCAATTTTGTCGTCGATCAGCCAATCGATGACGGCAACGCTCTCGCCAGAAGAATTGGCTAGCTCAATTTTGAAGGGCTTGACCGAAATCTACAATACCGACAACGCCTATATCGTGTTCTACGATGCCCCAACCAATATGATTTCGACCACGGTTGGGTTTAGCAATGGCCAGCAGTATTCGTTGATTTCGCATGTGCTGAGCAACAGCTTCCTCAAAACGATGTTGTTTGAGCAACGCCCATTGATGTTCAACAGCAAGCACGATTTGCAGAACGAACGCTATTCGCCTCGGCTGGAAGGCATTCCCGATGCTATCGAGCCAGAATCGGTAATCGCCGCGTCGATCACGATGGGAAGCCAAACCTATGGCATGAATATCAATCAGCCGTTGGGCGTGATTGTGATTCAAAGCCCGCAAGCCAACGCATTTAGCCGTGGCCAGCTTCAATTCCTGGAATCATTGGCCAACCAATCGTCGGCAGCAGTCCAAAAAGCGATGCTGTTTACCGAACGCGAACGCCGGATTCGCGAGTTGGATACGCTCAACCGCATCAGCCAAGGGATTACATCGACGATTAGTTTGGATGAAATCTTAGAGCGCTTGTATGCTGGCTTGGGCGAAATTGTCGATGTGAGCACGGCCTTTATTGGCTTGTACGATCCGCAAACCCACTCGATGGAGTTCCGCGAAGCCCACGACCGTGGCGAGCCAGTCACGATCGGCACACGCCGTTTGTCGGTTGGGGTGCCAGCCTGGGTGATTGAACATCGCCAGCCGCTGTTGCTGAACACATCGGAAGAAGCCAACGAATATCGCGATGCTCAAACCCAATTAACGACCGAAGCAAGCGCAATGCGGATTGGCGACCGCGGCGAACTTGAACAATCGTACTTGGTTGTGCCAATTGTGGTTGGGGTCGATGTGATTGGGATTATCAATATTCAGAGCTACGAGGAATATGCCTTCTCTGAATATGATATGAGTTTTGTGACCACGGTTGCGGCTCAAGCTGGCGCGGCGATTGCCAATGCGCGCTTGTTCTCCGAGCGTGAGCAATCGATTCAACGCTTGAATACGTTGAATAACATCGGTCAAGCCTTGAGTTCGACGGTGCGCTTTGACGACTTGCTGCGCGTGATTTACGAACAAACTGGCAAGTTGGTCAATACTGAAAACTTCTACTTGGCGCTGTACGACGAGCGTAACAAAGAAGTGACCTTCCCGCTCTATTACGAGCATGGCACGACGGGCAACGTCTTGCCACAGCGCGGCGTGAACGGACTTACCGAATACGTGATTCGCAAGCGTCAACCTCTGTTGCTGCAAGGCCCACACATCGCCGAGCGCATGGCCGAAATGAAGGTCGACCAAGTTGGCGAGATGGCACGCTCGTGGTTGGGCATTCCGCTGATTGCAGCGGATAAAGTTGTGGGGGTTATGACGGTTCAGAGCTATGAGCAAGACAATGCTTATAGCGACGAATTGGTGCAATTGTTGCTGACGATTGCCTCGCAAGCAGCCCAAGCCTTGGAAAATGCCCGCCTCTTCTCGGAATCACGCCAAAGCGTGCGCGAACTTTCGACGCTTTCAGAAACCAGCGTTTCCTTGGCCAGTACCTTGGAAATCGACGAATTGATGGCAATCAGCTCGTCGAGTGCAATTGAAATGTCGCGGGCAGATTTTGGCGGCATTATCGTGGTTTCGGGCGATGGCTACACCATCACCAACTCGTTGGCGCTTAACCGCGACCATATGGAACTAGAGTTGCCAAATGCCAACGAGCTTGATGTTGGCAGCATGGAAATTCTGCGGCCATTGCGTTCTGGCCATCCGTTGGCGGTGTTTGATGCCAGCACCGATGCCACTTTAGCGCCATTCGTCAATAGCATCGGCATGCGTGGCTCGATCTTCTTGCCAATGTTACGCGAAGGCTTGCGGGGCGTGGTCTTTGTGGGGATGGATGAACCATTTACCTTCAACGAACGCACCATTTCGAGCTTGATGATTTTGGCAACCCAAATTGGCCAAGCGATCAACAATGCGCAATTGTTTGATCAAATTCGCCGCTTCAACCTTGAGCTTGAAGAAATCGTTGATCAACGTACCTTGGAACTCAAGGGCGAAAAAGAACGGGTCGAAGCGCTCTACAACATTGCAACCGAGCTTGGTACGACCCTCGACCGCGATGAACTGTTGCTGCGAACCCTCGATTTGGCGGCTTCGGCCTTGATGGTTCGGCGTGGAGCAGTCTTCTTGCTCGACCGCGAATCCAAAGATTTGGTCTGTCATGCGGTGCTCAACGAGGAATTGGGCTTGAAATCGATTGAAACCCGCGTGCGCTTCCAGCACCCAGGTTTAGCCAACTGGATTATCGAGCACAACGAAGGCGTGGTTATCTCCGATGTATGGCTGGATGAGCGTTGGACGAATGCCCAAAGCGGGCGTGGCGACGATGTACGCTCGGTAATTGCCGTGCCATTGCTTTCGAGCGATGCACCTCAAGGGGTGCTGATGCTCTATAGCAACGAAATCGGCTTCTTTACCCAAGACCACTTGCGCTTCCTCTCAACGATTGGTGGCGAAGTTTCTTCGGCCTTGCACAACGCCGACCTTTACACCTTGGTTTATGATTCTGCTGACCGGCTCTCCGATGCGATGTGGCAACAACGCGAAGAAGCCAGCAAGACCGCTGCTATTCTCCAGAGTGTTTCGGAAGGGGTTATGGTGCTCGACCACCAAACCGAGAAGATCATTCTGTATAATCCAGCTGCCGAAGATGTGCTACGGATTCCGCGCTCGGAAGTGATGCATAACAGCTTGCAAGTGATTGCCGCACCGCGCAACGAAGAAGAATTGCACGAAGAAGGTCGGGCTTTGCTGCTCTACACTGGTTTGCACGAAGGGATTCAAATTGTGCAACGCTCAGAGGGCGTGCATCGCAGCATGATCGAATTGCCTGGCCAATCGATTGCTGCCAACTTCGCGCCGGTGGTTGGCGAAGAAAGCTCGCGCTTCGGGGTTGTGGTGGTTTTGCGCGACATTACCCGTGAAGTTGAAGCCGACCGCGCCAAGCGCGACTTTATCGCGACCGTTTCGCACGAGCTGCGCACGCCGCTTACCCCAATTCGCGGCTTTGTCGATTTGCTTTTACTCGGTGCAGTTGGTCAAATGTCCGACCCGCAGCGCGAAATGCTTACAACTGTTAAGACCAACGCTATGCGCATGGTCGGCTTGGTCGAAGACTTGCTCGAAATTGGACGCTTGGAAGCAGGCAAGATTGTCTTGAACACTGCGCCAAGCAATATCAACCAATTAGTGCGCGATATAGTGGCAACTTGGGACCTTGAGATCAAGAAGAAGAACATGACCTTACAGCTTGAACTTGACGACACATTGCCATTAATCGAGTATGATAGTAAGCGGATTGGACAGGTCTTAACGAACATGGTTTCGAATGCGATCAAGTATACCTATGCTGATGGCGGCGTGATCATCCGCACCTTCATCAACGAGGACAACATGATCCAGCTTGATGTCAAAGATACTGGGGTCGGTTTGACACCAGAGCAACAAAAGAGCCTGTTCAAACGATTCTATCGAGCCGATAGTCCCCTACGTGATGAGGTTGGCGGCACAGGCTTAGGGCTTTCAATCGCTAAGTCGTTTATCGAATTGCATAATGGCGATATGTGGGTGCAAAGCGTTTATGGCGAAGGCAGTACATTTAGCTTCTCGCTGCCAGAAATGCAGCCCCGCCCCGACTTAGGCGAACGTGATGAGGTCTAGCATCGGCAGAACACAGGAGCTTCGATGGGCATGATCAAAATTCTCGTTGCAGACGATGAGCCAGATGTGCTGTTTATGACCAGCTTCAGCCTGCGGAGCCTTGGCGGGTTTGAGGTGATCGAAGCACATAATGGAGCTGAAGCGGTTGAGCTAGCCCTTCAGGTTGAGCCAGAATTGCTGGTTCTTGATATTAAAATGCCAAAGATGACTGGCTATGAAGCATGTCGCGAGTTGCGCACGTATCCGCAATTTGCTTCTACGCCGATTATTTTGCTGTCGGCCAAAGGGCAAAAAACCGAAATTGAGGAAGGCTGGGAATCAGGCGCGACCGAGTATATGCTCAAGCCCTATGCCCCAGCAACCCTCATTGGTCGGGTACGCGAATTGTTGAGTACGCGGGCATGAGTGCAATTTTTATCGAAAATCGGGTTGTGCATTATGAAGTTTTTGGCCGTGGTCAGCCAATTATCTTCTTGCATAGCTGGCTTGGCTCGTGGCGCTATTGGATGCCATCAATGGAGATGGTCTCGGATCGCTTTCGAACCTATGCGCTCGATTTTTGGGGGTTTGGCGATTCGGATCGCGCGATTGGCACCTACAACATCGATGCCTATGTTGAGCAATTGTTGGCCTTTATGCGCGAATTGGGGATGGTTCGCACCAACCTCGTTGGCCACGGCCTTGGCGGCATGGTCGCAATTCGGGCGGCGGCCCAAGCTCCGAACAGTTTTATCAAAGTCATCACCTCCAATATGCCGGTCTATGGCGAGCCGTTGAGTGGCTTGGTCAAGCCGAGCACGCTTTCGCGCTTGATGGGCAAGGCCAACCCAACCGAAACCTGGAACAAGCTGCTCAAAAATATCAAAATCGATGACGATACCTATCGCGAAGTGCTCGAAGATACCAACGCCACTGCTGGCGAGGTGATTCAGCGGGTTTTTGATTCGGTGCTGGCTGCTGATTTGCGTTCAAGCCTTGAAACGCTCAAAACGCCAACCTTGGGCATTTATAGCGGCAACGACCAAATTGTGGCCCGCGATCATGCCCAATTGTTTGAAACTGCGGCGATTGAGCACCAAGTTTTGACTTTGGAAAACAGCACTCACTTTCCATTTTTGGAAACCAATTCGCAGTTCAATCGCTTAATTCTCGATTTCTTCACCAGTCGCGGCGCAAACACTGTCCAAATCAAGGAAGAGTGGCGACGACGCATGAGCCAATTCGAGTATTTGTAGGCGCTTAAAAACGATCATTCGTAGCAACCGTCACCACGCTGTGGTTGGCGGTTTTCTCTGTTTTAGAGGCCAGTGAAATAACATAGAGCATAGAACATAGAACATATATCTACTGATTATTGGATTGGCAACGTGAGCATGCCCTCACCCCCATCCCCTCTCCCACTGCACGCGGGCGAGGGGAGTACGGACTGGCTGGTTCCCCCTCGCCCGCGGGCGGGAGAGGGGGCTAGGCTAGGGGGTGAGGGGATCAGGGCATGGTTAAAGCAATGAACCAATACCCGTAGAACATAAATTATCGGCATAGGGGTTGCTTTTGTCATGCGTAAGTCAATAGCCAAAAGCCAAAAGCCAGAATGCCTCTGCGCCTCGGCGTTAAAGAGTGCGCTTGGTGCTTAAACCCTCGTTTACTGTAGGAAGATCATGCAACTGCTGCTTGGTGGAACAATTTTTGGGGCCACGCTCTTAGGCGTGATGGTTCGTCCGCGTCGGATTTCGGAAGCTTGGGTAGCGTTACTTGGCGCATTGGCCATGCTCTTGGTGGGCATTTTGCCGCTCAACGAAATTGTGCCAACCTTGGCCCGCGAATGGAATGTCTATGGTTTTTTTGTTGGCTTGATGTTGATTGCCTTTTTTGCCGAGCAAGCAGGGGTATTTCAAGCGTTGGCGTTGTATGCTGCGCGCTGGGCCAATGGCTCAGCCCAGCGTTTATATGTGGCGGTCTTTCTCGTTGGCACATTAATCACGGCGGTGCTTTCCAACGATGCCACGGCCTTGATTCTTACGCCAGTGGTTTGGACGTTGACCAGCCGTTTGCGTTTGCGGGCCTTGCCATTTATGTTTGCCTGTACCTTTATCGCCGATACGGCCTCGGCCTTATTGCCAGTTTCCAACCCAATCAATATTCTGGTGCTGACCCGCTTTAATCGCGAGTTGTGGGAATATTGGACTTACTTGTTGGTGCCATCGCTGGTGTGCATTGGCTGGAACATTGGCTTATTTGCTTGGTTGTTTCGGTGTGATTTGCAGGGCAGTTATGATTTGGCGCTGCTTGATGATTTCACGATCGCCAACCCCAAACTGTATCGCGCAACCCTCATTGGCTTGGCATTGATTGCGCTTGCCTATGTTGGTGGCTCGCTTTGGCAAGTGCCATTGGCATTTGTGGCTTTGGCGGGCGCGGCGCTTTTGGCAGCGCTGAGCTGGTGGGCTGGTAGCTTCAAGCCCAAGCATGCCTTGCATGAACTCTCGCCAGCCTTATTTGGCTTTATTAGCGGCATGTTTTTAGTGGTGCGCGCAATCGAGCACTTGGGCTGGACTGAGCGCTTTGGCGCAAGTTTGTTGCAGGGCAGCAGCGCCAGCTTGGGCAACATTGCACGGGTGATTTTCGGTAGTGCGCTTGGCTCGAATATGATCAACAACGTGCCGATGACTTTGGTGATGACCTCGACGCTTGAGCATTTGCCAACCCAACCTGCACCAGCCTTGATCTACGGCACAATTTTCGGAGCCGATCTTGGCCCGAATTTAACGATTGTTGGCTCCTTGGCAACCATGCTTTGGCTCGTGATTCTGCGGCGCAAAGGGATTGAAATTAGTGCTAAAGAATACTTAAAATTGGGCTTGATCTTTGTGCTACCATCATTATTAATTGGTACGCTTTGGATGTGGCTCATGGCATGAATTATTACTTCTTTGACCAATTACGCAGCTGGTTGACGCAGCATGGCTATCAATACAGCTGCCCAATTCAGCACAACTCTCAAGCAGCCGATCTCCAGTTGCGTTGGGTTGAAGCCCTGCCATTGATTGGCAAAGTGACCAGCGATCTCGCATTTTGGGATTTCGATCGGCTGGCGATTCCGTTGGAACAGCAAGCCTATGTTTTAGAGCAAGCGAATCTTGCGCAATTAACGGTCGTCGAGGCCAATTTTCCGCGTCAGCGCTGGCTACGGCTGCATATTCCCAATGCAATGACGATTGCGGTCAGTGCCCGTCCATTTAGCGCCGAATGTATAAAGCTAGTCCAATTGCCATTTTCGACACCGAGTAATGGCTATTATCGCTCGATGGTTTTGCTCAATCCACGGAGCTATAGCAGCATGCAGCAAGTGGTTTGGCCTGGTTCGAGGCTGCCATCAAAGCCAGCAATTAAGTTGATCAAAACAATGCTCAAGAGTTTCGATTAGTTGATGAGGTATCTATGCAAACGATTGAATTATCCGATGCAACGGGATTTTTAGAACGCTACGCTGATGTAGCGATTGCTGGCCTCTTGCCACGCCATGTTGATGTCTGGTTGCCAGCCAACTACCATAGCTCCGAGGAAACGTTTCCCGTAATTTATATGCACGACGGCCAGAACTTGTTTGACCCAGCGCTGGCCTACATCGGGATTGATATGGGCGTTGATGAGGCAATTGAAAACTTGATTGCCAGCCAAACGATTAATGGCGCGATTGTGGTTGGCATTTGGAATAGCGAGCAGCGGATTCGCGACTACCTGCCAGCCAAGCCGTTTTACAGCAGCAGCAAAGCAATGCAAGATCAATTTGTGGCTGCGGTTGGCGGCGAGCCACTTTCCGACCACTATTTGGCGTGGATTGTGAACGAACTCAAGCCGCAAATTGATGCGACCTATCGCACCGACCCTGAGCCTGAAGCTACCAGCATTATGGGTGCAAGTATGGGCGGCTTGATCTCGCTCTATGCCTTGGTGCAATACCCTGAGGTTTTTGGCAATGCTGGCTGCCTTTCGACCCACTGGCCAATTGGCGGTAGTGCATTGGTTGAGTGGTTTGGCAAGCGCTTACCTGAGCCAAGCGAGCATCGGATCTATTTTGATTTTGGCACCGAAGATCTTGATGCAGAATACGAGCCATTTCAACGCGAGATGGATGGCTTTATGCACGCGGCGGGCTATCGTCAAGGCGACGATTGGCTGACCAAAAAATTTATTGGGGCTGGCCACTCCGAGCAAGCTTGGCGCGAACGAGCAGAATTGCCTTTGGCCTTTGTATTAGGAGCCAGCGTGTGAGAATATTAATCATCGCATTGGGTACGCGCGGCGATGTGCAGCCAATGCTTGCTTTGGGCTTGGCCTTGCAAGAGCGCGGGCATCCGGTGACGCTTTTGGTCAGCAGTAATTTTCAGGCGTGGGTCGAATCGTTTGGCTTGCAGGTGGCAATCGCCCGGGTTGATATTCAGCAACTTATGCTGAGCGACCAAGGCAACGATTGGGTCAAACATGGTGCGAATCCAGCCAAGCAAATGCAAGCGATGCGCCGCTTGTTGGAGCAACATGCGCTGACGATGATTGAGGATGCATGGCAGGCTGCTCAACAGTGCGATGTGTTAATCAGCAGTTTTACCTCGGATACCTTTGCGGTCACCTTGGCCGAGGTTTTAGGCTTGGTACATATCAGTGCGCCGTTGCAACCAGCAATGTTAGCCACTCGTTCTGGGCCATCGAGCGTCGCGCCGCTACTGGAAAGCCATGATAGCTGGCTTAATTATTGGTTTGGGCGCTTGATAATTGAACCATTTCCTTGGCAAATTGGCGGCAAATTTTTGAATCAATTTCGTCAGCAGCGCCTCAAATTGCCAGCCCAAACCAGGGCCGAATATTTGCAACGCTTTCGCCAAACCACGATTATTCAGGGTTTTAGCCCAGCGCTTATTCCGCATCCCTACGATTGGCCCGCCAATATTCAAACGGTGGGCTTTTGGCGCTTGCCGCCTGATGAAATCTGGCAAATGTCAGCTGAGCTGGAGCAATTTTTGGCCGCTGGGCCAACCCCAATCTACATCGGTTTTGGCAGCATGACTGGGGCCAACCCCGATGCCTTTAGCGAACTGTTGCTCAAGGCAGTAGTGCATAGCGGGCAGCGGGCAATTATCCAAGCTGGTTGGGCAGGTTTGGGCCAAATCGAACTTCCAAAAACTGTCTTTCGAATTGGCGCTGCGCCGCATGAAATCCTTTTTCGTCATGTTAAAGCGGCGGTGCATCATGGCGGGGCGGGCACAACCTGCGCGAGCCTTGCAGCCGGCTTGCCAACAGTAATCGTGCCCCATTTGGGCGATCAACTGCGTTGGGGCCAGCGCATCGCCAGCTTGGGTTTAGGCCCAAAAGCAATTCCGCGCAACAAATTAACGGCAGAGAACTTAGCATGGGCGATTGCCCAAGCAGCAAATACGCCTCGAATGCAGCAAAAGGCCCAAGCCATGGCCAAAACCCTGCAAGCAGAGCAAGGGATTAGCCGCGCAGTCGAGCTTATCGAACAGCGCATATACCTCAGCTAAGTAATTGTAGGCCTTAACCGTGGAATGAGGGATTGGTGATGCGCTACTTTTCGCAACAAAAACTTGATCAACTGCTCGAAGCCCATGCCGAATGGTTGCAGGAGCAGCTTGGCGAAGCCATAAGCTTACGCAATTGCGATTTGCGCGGTATGGATTTGCGTGGCCGTTCGTTGATGCGCATGCAGTTGGAAAATGTAGTTTTGGCAGGCTGTGATTTGCGCGGTTGTAATTTTTTTGGCGCAACGCTGCAACAGGTCGATTTGCAAGCAGCCAATTTGGCCAAAGCCTGCTTTGGATCGAGCTTTTGTAAGCAGGTTGATGCACGCCAAAGCAATTGGCAACAGGCTGATCTGATTAGCGCAATTATTAAAATGAGCGATTTTAGCCAAGCCAACCTAGCCTATGCCGACCTCAACAAAACAGATTTTGAAACCAGCATTTTAGATCACGCCAACCTTAGCTATACCAATGCAATTCGGCTGAATATTAGTCGCAGTTCGTTGCGACGGGTGCAGCTTGATCATGCCATTCTTGATTTTGCGACGCTCTATAACAGCGATTTGCGGGGTGTGAGCTTGAATGCAGCAAGTTTACGCAAACTCAAAAGATTTGAAAATCTAGCGGTTGCTGGTTTACAGGCTAAGGATGTAGTGCTTGAAGCTGGGCGCTTTAGTGGCTGGTTTGATGCTAGCCCCGAAGCTGATGGCAGCCAACGTCACGACGCTGATTGGATGTTGGAATTTTTGGCAAATAGTGGCGAAGTCTCTACCCAATAATGGCTAAGCTCGCGCAATTATTAATAGTGCTTTAGAAATTAACGAGCTCTGCCGTTCGTTTAAGCCCTATTCAAGCCCCATGATCAAATGAGCATGGGGCTTTTGCTTGCTGCATGGTCTTGTTCTTGCAACGGTTTGGTAGGCTCGTAGGGGCTTCAATCAGCCAAATTTTACTAAGCTACCAATAAAACTTAACAATAACTAACTAGCTAGGTGCTAGATTCGGGCTTTTTATTAATAAAGATCTTGACGTAAGTCTGTTTTTATACGATGATACTGCTACATTTCGGTTTTTTACCCCACATTCGGTCTACGAGAGTAAGAATATTCCAGGGGTTGAAGCGCACTTTTAAGGAGTATTGGCATGGGAGCTGAAATCGTTCAAGCTCAGTATGACCAACTCACTCAAGTTGCAAGTCGGTTTGGCAAGCAATCGGAGGTAGTTGATCAAATCAACAGCCAGATTCGCCAGAGCTATGATAGCTTAGCAAATGGCGGATGGATGGGTGATGCGGCCAAGGCATTTTTTAACGAAATGCAGTCGGAAATCTTTCCCGTTATGCAACGTCTAACCAGTGTATTACGGGAAGCCCAAACTGTGACCCAACAAATTAGCAGCGTGTTTCAGCAAGCTGAACAAGAAGCTTCGAAGGTCATGACGTTTGGCGAAGGCGGCGCAGGTGCTGGCAATGGGTCGACATCGTTCAGCGCTGCGGCTCAAGGCTTTGCAGCAGGCTCGGCGGCTGGCAACCAATTGCCACCACCACGCATGTACATTGTCAATGGGATTAATGCGACCGAGGCTGATGGTACGCCAGGCGGCGGCCCGCAAGAACTGGCCCGTTTGTTAGCCGCCAACGGCTACGATCCAAGCCAAGTTAAGGCGATGCCCGCTATCTACAACACCAACTATGTGACCGATCTGAAAGGAACCGACCTCAAAGGAACCAATCATGGTGGGTTATTGTCGCCAGTTGATTGGCTGACTGGTTTGGGTGCTGGTGCAATCAACAAAGTTACTGGCGCAGGTGCAGGCCTAATCAACGGTGGCTCACAGCTGTTCAATACCGTCGTTGGGGTTAGCGAAGTTGTGCAAGAGTATACGATGCAAGATCAGGGCAAGTATACCCAAGAAAGCTACAACTTTATCAAGCAAGACCTTGCGCGCAACCCATTGCTGCCTGGCCAATCGGTGATGCTGCTTGGGCATAGCGGTGGTGGTGCGGTTGTTAGCAATCTTGCGCCAATGCTCGAAAACAATATGGGCGTTGATGTTTCCGGGGTGGTTACGATGGGGTCGCCAGTGGCGAACGCTGATCGGGCAATGCAACATGCTAAGTTCCTCAGCATTAGCGACAAGGGCGATTACATTGGCCAGCCATGGATTCGCTCCGACGAAGGCCGCAATTTCATCACGCCGGGGTTGATGACAGGGATTCTCGCGCCGAAGTCGTTGCCATTAGTGGTGCCTGGGGTGCTCGGTGCCGATCGTGGCTTCCGTGATGCTGGGATTAACTACTTTACGACCAATGCGAATGCGGGTAACCCAATTAGCAATCACAACTCCTATTGGACCAGCAACGACGTGGTTAGCATCATTAAGAACAGCTATCCCGAAGTTGCACCATATCTGAAATAACCCATGAAGCTTGTGTGCAGAGTATGGTGGAGGATGCTTGCAATGGGTTTGTTGGCATCACTCTTTGGATGTGGATCAAGTGCTGTTCCCGAGGCCGTGCGTAGCGGCCTCGACGAACAGTCGATTCAGACAATTGGCACGTTGGATATCAGTCCGTGGTTGGGTGACAACCCACGGTATCAGCGTTTAAGCTTAATTCAGGCTCAAACCCAAGCAGGCCAGCCCACAACCGTGGCCTATCTTGAGCCTCATGCAGGCGCAGCAGTCTTTTCGCTACCCTTGAGTCGCCAGTTTCCCGATGCGCCTTTGCAAACGGCTTTATTCGAAATTGATGGCTATCGACTGATCGTGGGCTTAGTCGATGCAGAGATTAATGGCGAACTCACCACGATCGAATTTGAACGGGAAGAACCAAATCAAGCGAACTGGTTAGAGGCATTAAAAGTTAGTAATCTCAATCAGCGTTCATTTGTAATTCCCATCGCCCCGAATGAACAAGCGCAATGGTCAACGATCCAACGGATTGCGGTGAACACCCGCGAATCGCGCCAGCGTGGAGTCGATGATCGCAATGCTTCGGGCCACGCATGGGAACAGCAATATTCCAATCCTATTGCAATTGACAGTACCTTTGCGGTTGTACCGTAGGAGATTAGGGCATGACAACCCCCCAACCCTTGGTCGCAGTGACACTTTCACGGAGTGAACTGCTGTTAATTAGTGCACTCTTAAAAGCTCCGGCTTTGATGGGTGTCGAAGCGACCACCGCCGATGAGAATCAACGCGCTTTGGAGTTGTTGCAGGCTGAACATTCGCTCCGTGCTCGCAACGCTGCGGCGGTCGATGAAAATGGTCAACTATTAATTGTTCGAGATTTACTTGGAGTTGTGGCAAGTTGCGCGTATCCACAACGCTCACTGGTGGTTTATCATACTCGTGCAGATGGGGTGGTGCTTCAAGGTTTTGGCCATGTACGCGATGAATTTTTAGTCGTGCATACGGTGATCAACCCCGAAGTTCACAACCTCGCGCAGATGCCCAATCTTGACCGCTTGATCGAAACGGTGTTTCAATTGAGCGATTATGCAGCCAATACTGCAGCAGTTAACCTCCACGTCGATATTAGCCGCGAAAAACTGGTGATGGCCCGCCAATTGGCCGAACAAGGCCAAACCGCCCAATCAGCAGATACGTTGGTACGCAGCGGTGTAACCCCAACCGAAGCCGAGTTGCTGGTGCGCATGTTTAGCTTGCCCTCCACAACCACGGTTTTTGTGACAATTCAATATAGCGGCAGCCATGCTATGGCCCGCGAATATACCTTGTTCAAAAATGAACTTGGCTCGTTCTTGATGACCCAAACCGACCTTGAGGTTGAACGCTATCAACTGAAGGGCATCGATTATATGGGGCTTGGCGGCCTCTTATATGAGTCACTTTCATAAGCTCGCTCGCCTGTTCCAAGCCGCTCATTCGTCCGAATGGGCGGTTTTGGCGTTAATTGTGATTAATCGCGTGCTGTAAGCTGTGCTGCTTTTTCCAATTGCTTGCGCTAAAAGTGCTAAACTGACTGGTTATGAGGTTCGATTTAGCATCAAAGCAGGCTCATTATGGAATTGACGTTTACCACTCCGGCGCTGTTGTTTCCAGCAATTTCGTTGCTGTTTTTGGCCTATACCAATCGCTTTCTCTCAATTGCATCGTTAATGCGCGAACTCAAAGGCCGCTATAAAATCGATCGCGACCCACGGATTCGTGGCCAACTGGAAAATTTGCGCTATCGAATTGGGATTATTCGCAGCATGCAAATTTGCGGCGTAGCAGCATTTTTCTTCTGCGTACTGTGTATGTTTGTGTTGTTTGCAGGCCAAGCCTTTTTGGGCAAATTGACCTTTGGGGGCAGTTTATTGCTATTGTTGACCTCGCTGGGCTTGTCGTTGCGCGAAATTCAGGTTTCGATCGATGCGCTTAGCCTCGAAATTGCCGATCTTGATGAGTAAGGCTAGAATTGGTATGTATGAAACGCCAAACGATTAACCAATCGATCAATCAGCTCTACCGAATTGCGACAATTCTGATAATTGTCGTGATTTATGTGCTTACCTTTCCTTGGCTTTATCGCTTAGTTGGTGGCACGATTGGAGCCTTTGTCTTGATTCCGATTGGCTTGGTTGCATGGTCGTTTGGCTGGCGCAGAGGCTTGGTGGCGACAGTCATTGGCCTGTCGATTACCTTGTGGATGCTGCGTTGGGCTGGTATGGAGTGGGTGCAGTTGCGCGCATTATGGCCGCCAGCGCTGATGAGTGGCCTGATGATTGGCATGATTGGTTGGTTGCGCTCGTTGCTCACAACAATTCAGGCCCAAACTGGCGAGCTTGAGCGCGAGCGCGAATTGTTGGCCAACGAAATTAGCCAACGCAAGCAAATCGAGCAATCGCTGCTTGCCGCCAAAGAAGATGCAGAGTTGGCGAATCACACAAAAAGCCAATTTTTGGCCATGATGAGCCATGAGTTGCGTACGCCGCTGAATGCAATCATTGGTTATAGCGAGCTGCTGCAAGAAGATGCTGCTGCTGAGCAATTAACCAATTACGAGCAAGACCTGAAGGTTATTCACAACGCTGGCGTGCATTTGTTGGGGCTGATCAACGATATGCTTGATCTGGCGAAGATTGAGGCTGGGCGTATGGAATTGTTTGGCCAAGATTTTCATGTTCACGAGCTCATTGATGATTTGGTGCTGTATTGCCAGCCACAAATCGCCAAAAATAACAATCGTTTGGTGCTGGATATTGCTGAGAATGTGGGTTTGATGCACAGCGATGTGCAAAAGCTGCGCCAAATCTTACTTAACTTACTGAGCAACGCGGCCAAATTTACCCAGCAAGGCACAATTACCCTACGGGTGCGGCGCGATGGCAACTGGTTGCATTTTGAAGTTGCCGATAACGGTATTGGGATGAGCAGCGAACAAGTTGCTAATTTATTTCAGCCGTTTTTGCAGGCCGAGCAATCGACCGCCGCTCGCTATGGCGGCACAGGTTTGGGGCTAGCGATTAGTCGTTCGTTAGCTAAACTTTTAGGTGGCGATGTTATGGTTGAAAGTGTTCAAGGGCAAGGATCGTGTTTCCAATTGATTGTGCCAGCATTTCAGTTGGCTCCAGTTACGGCAATGTAGCTCGATTCAAGTATCACACATTTGTTTGGGCATAATTATACAAATTTCTTATTTGACAAGCATCAAAAGTACGCTAAAATATGCAACGGTGATCGAAATTCACCAACGGTTTCCGTGCCTTCTCGGCGCTCATCGGCAGCAGGTCGCTGCATCAATTGGAACGATGAGTGGTGGTTGTTTTCTGGGGCGCATCACATTGTTTTGAGCGCTGGTTTTTGACTTCCGAGCGGGCTTTCAACGAGGCTATATGAACGGTAGACAGAATTTTTGCACGCTGCGACAAATTACGCGGCGCTGTGCTGAACCTCCCTCAATTTAGGTTGGTGAGTATTGAAATCTTGCTAGCAGACTAGCAATGGTTCTCTGTCTATCTCCTCACCTGCCACAATTGGGCAGGTTTTTTATGCCCAGTGCTTAAGCCAAATGTCGCCATGACACGTGGTTTTTTTATGCCCAAAAAACGGGCAATGCACTTGGGAGTCTCCGTCAATAAACACACGAACGAACACCGCTAATTTTGATTGTACTTTGTTCTCTCAGTCCCCTGTTGTGGCTGAGCACTATCGTCGTGGCTATCACGGCTTGGAGGGACATGTCCAGTTGATCGAGCAAACCTATGCTGGCTACCTGAATGATTCATTTGGCTTTTCGGGTGCTGGGGCTTTGACCGATTTTCTAACGCGCCGCAACGAGCGCTTGCTCTTGGGCGATACGGTCGATCTGGGTGCATTGGTTGAGCAATTTGGTGCGCCCCTTGAGGTTTCGTTCTGCCCGCAAATTACCACGCAGGTGCAGAATATGCTTGATTATGCGATGGCTGCACAGGCAGCAGCAGGCTATACAGGCTCGTTCTTGTATGCCTATGCTACCAAGGCCAATTTTTCGGAAGAAGTGGTGCGTACAGCCTTGAATGCTGGTGCTCACTACGAAACCTCGGCTGCTGCCGATGTGGTGATTGCTCACCATCTCTGGCGGCAAGGCGTGCTTTCCGAAGATCGCTATATCTTCTGTAATGGCTCGAAAGAGCCGATGTATCTCGATGGGATCTTGGCCTTGCGCCACGCTGGCTACGAACGGGTCGTAACAGTGCTTGATGATCTCGATGAACTTGATTATGTATTGGCTCAATGCCGTGAACCAATGTTGTTTGGTGTTCGTGAGCGCCACGCCCCTGAAGTCGTGGATCGCAATCATGCTGGTGCAGAGCGCTTCGGCTTAACGCCCGCAGAAATGCAACTTGTTGCTCAACGTTTGGCTGGCACTGCCCATCAATTGGTGGTCTATCACGCCATGGTTGGCTCACAAATTGAGGATGCTGCTGCATGGGAAGCTCGTTTGGCTCGTTCCGCCAACGCCTATGCTGCTTTGGCCAGCGCTACCCCAAGCTTGACGATGTTCAATTTTGGCGGCGGCATGCCAACCTCGGGCTACGATTTGAATTTCAAATTTGATTATGTTGGCTTTTTGACCAACTTGATGGCGAATACCCAAGCCATTTGTGCTGAGCATGGCGTGGCAGCACCCATGATCATCGCTGAATGTGGCCGCTACACCGTTGCCAACCACAACCTATATTTGATTGAAGTTGGCCGCGTGAAGGAAGCTGGCGCAATTGAGCCTTGGTATTTGTTGAATGGCTCATTGATGGTTTCGGCCCCAGATACCTTAATTGTTGATCAAGAATTTGTGGTTGTGCCCTTGGATGGCTGGGATACAGCGGTGCAAGCAGTGCGTTTGGGTGGCCGCCGCACCTGCGATTCCGACGATCTGTATCCACGTTCGCATCGCCCAGCCTTGATGTTGCCTGAATTCCAAGCAGGCATGGTCTTGGCGGTCTGTGGCGTTGGCGCATACCAAGCCATGATTGGCGGTAAAGGTGGCGCACATCACTGTTTGAACCCCGAAATGCGCCGCATTATCATCGAACAAGATGACGATCAATTGGTGATGCGCGAGATTGCACCGCAAAACTTGATGGCTCAAATGAGTGCTTTGGGTTATAGCATCGCCACGATTGAGCAACCAGCCCGCAAGCCTCTGCCAGTGCGCACTGCCGTGGTGAGTGAGCAATTGCCAGTGCGGCCATTACGCGCTGCTCGTCGTCGCCAAGCGCCATCAACCTTGCGCACCAGTCGTTTTGCGGCAAGTGCCTAGCGAGGATAGAGCATAGAACATAGAGCATAGGGATCATGGGCTGGGGATTGGGGATCGGAAAATAGAGAACATAGAGCATGAGGTGTAATGGTTCATTGCGTTAACCATGGCCTGATTCCCTCACC
>NZ_JBHUPY010000017.1:0-236115 GCF_042688385.1 Herpetosiphon sp. NSE202
CCAACCCCTCTCCCGTGGCGCGGGCGAGGGGCTTTAATCTCGTGGTTCTTGCGCAATTCGTGGGTAAAAACCGGTGCACCCCTCGCCCACGTTCAGTGGGAGAGGGGGTTGGGGGGTGAGAGAACATGGTTGCCAACCTAATGAATCAGTACATAGAGAACATAGAGCATGAGGTGTAATGGTTCATTGCGTTAACCATGGCCTGATTCCCTCACCCCAACCCCTCTCCCGTGGCGCGGGCGAGGGGCTTTAATCTCGTGGTTCTTGCGCAATTCGTGGGTAAAAACCGGTGCTCCCCTCGCCCGCGTTCAGTGGGCGAGGGGCTGGGGGTGAGGACATGCCACTCGTTGCCAATCCAATGAACCATTACACCTCATCCCTCATCCTTCACAAGATTGTTAAGTTTGTTGCTCAAAATTGATACTTGACGAAATGGCGAGCCATGTGGTATGCTCGCGCCAATCGTAATTGACACAAGGTTTTGTCAGCCATGCAATCTTTCAACAGCTATAACTCATATGCATTCTTTAGCAGCTATTTTTATTACTTTAGCTGCCATATTGAGTTGTCGCTGCCTACGAAGGATTAGACACACCTTTACTGATTTTTGGAAGAACCTTCGGCGCGGAGCGACAAGCTCCGCGCTTTTTGTTGTGCTTCAATTGGAGGATGCTATGCTCGTTTGTCGTGGAGTTCGCGGTGCGACGGTGGCAGTGGAAAATACGTCAGAGGCTGTGCTCGCCGCAACCAGTGAGTTGTTGTTGGCCATGGTTCAGGCTAACGAGATCGATCTTGACGATGTTGCATGTGTCTTTTTTACCACATCCTCCAATCTCAACGCGCAATTCCCTGCCTTGGCCGCTCGCCAACTTGGTTGGAACGACTTGGCGATGCTCTGCGCCCACGAAATGGATGTCCCTGGCAGTTTATCGATGTGTATTCGGGTGCTGATGTTGTGGAATACCAGCCGCAAACCCAGCGAAATCATACATTGCTATCTTGGCGATGCCGCCAAATTGCGCCCTGAGCGCGCTCAATCAACAGCGTTGTTGAACATGCCCACCTGGCAACCAGCCTAAATTTGGCTGCCAGCCGTCCACTATTGGTACTTGGTATTGGTATTTGGGTTTGTCAATTTGGAGGCATTTAACCATGATCGTTGTAATGAAATCGCACGCTGACCTGACCGACCGTGACGCTGTTTTGTCCCGCTTAGCTGAAAATAATCTCAAAGGCCATTTATCCGAAGGTGAAGAGCGAATTGTGATTGGGGTGGTTGGGGCAAAAATCCCAGCTGGCTTGGAAGAACAATTGCAATCAATGAGCGGCGTACAAACCACATTGCGCATTACCCGCCCCTACAAACTGGCTGGCCGCGAGTTCCAACAACACAACACGGTAATTCGGGTTGGCGATTTGGAAATCGGCGGTGGCACGCCAGTCGTGATGGCTGGGCCTTGTTCCGTTGAAAGCGCCGAGCAATTGTTGAGCACAGCTCACGCCGTCAAAGCAGCAGGAGCCAACATCCTACGCGGTGGCGCATTCAAACCACGCACCTCGCCATACGCCTTCCGTGGTTTGGGCGAAGAGGGCTTGAAGATTTTGGCCCAAGCCCGCGAAGAAACCGGCCTGCCAATCATCACCGAAGCGCTCAATACCCGCGATGTTGAATTAGTTGCCCGCTACACCGATATTATTCAGCTTGGCGCTCGCAACATGCAAAATTTCGCCCTCTTGGAAGAAGCTGGTCAAACTGGCAAGCCAATCATGGTCAAGCGTGGGCCTTCAGCTACCGTCGAAGAATGGTTATTAGCCGCTGAATACATCCTCGCAACTGGCAATCGCAATGTAATTCTCTGCGAACGTGGGATTCGCACCTACGAAACCGCCACCCGCAATACCCTCGATTTGAATGCTGTGGCCGTCGCCAAGCGCCGCACCCACCTGCCTGTGATTGCCGACCCCAGCCATGGCACTGGCAAATGGTACTTGGTTGCGCCAATGGCCTTGGCAGGCTTGGCAGCTGGCGCAGATGGCTTGATGATCGAAGTCCACCACGACCCCGACCGCGCCTCATCCGACGGCCCACAATCACTAAACCACGCCAATTTCGCCCAATTGATGCAACAAGTTCGCCGTTTGATCGCCGCCTTGGAGCCAGACTTAGCCGTTGCCTAATGAAGGGATGAAGGATGAGGGATGAAGGATGAAATTTAACCACGAAGAGCACGAAGGGCACGAATGTTGGGTTCGTTGAATGAATGGGTTTTGTAAAAACACCATAATCCAAGAAATTAATCTTCGTGTTCTTCGTGTTCTTCGTGGTTAACAACGTGCTGAAGGATGAAATTTAACCACGAAGAGCACGAAGGGCACGAATGTTGGGTTCGTTGAACGAATGGGTTTTGTAAAAACACCATAATCCAAGAAATTAATCTTCGTGTTCTTCGTGGTTAACAACTCCTAATTCGTCAGTTTGAAGCGTTGGGCGGCGCTGCTATTCCACGTCCATTGCTGGATATTGGCATTATCAGCGCTGCTGCCATCAGCTACATCAACCACTTTGCCCGTTGCTCGATTGACAAAGCGCAGAAAACCATCGTCGAGCAGCTCAATTCGCCATTGTTGGCTTTGGTTGCTGACCCCCGCCCACAGATGAATATTGGCTCCATCGCCGTTTGAATCGCCTGAAACTGAGAGCATTTTGCCACTGCTGGGATGGCGCAATTTGTAGTAGCCATTATCGGTGTGCTGAAATTGCCATTGCTGTGCACCTCCAGCGTAACACGGCCATTGCAAAATGTTCGTGCCATCGGCGCTCTGGTTATTAGCGACATCAACGCATTTATTGCTGTTTTTGTTGACAATCTGCAGCGTGCCAACTGGCTGAAGCCGCCATTGTTGGTCGGGGTTACCCAGCCAAGGCCATTGATGGGTTGCCGCGCCAGGCTCGACCGAGCCATAGACGATTGAGAGATATTTGCTACTGTTGCGGTTGGCGATTCGCACCCAGCCATCGCTGACGGTTTGCAGATTCCATTGTTGATTGGCTTGATTGCCACCACAGGCCCATTGATGGGCAATGCCACCATCGGCAGTGCTCCACGCCGCCAGATCCAAACATTTGCCAGTTGCCCGCGAAACCAGTTGATAATAGCCGCTCTCTGCAAGCCGCAATTGCCATTGCTGGGCATTCGAGTTGTTGCACGTCCATTGCTGAACTTTGGTACCATCAGCGCTATTCGCATTGTCAACATCCAAACACAGCCCGCTGCTGCGATTGATCAGGTTGAAATAGGCGGCGTTGTTGGTTGGCGGTGGCGGGGTTGGAGTTGGCGGATTATCGCCGCCAGGCAAGGCGCGATAGACCAACAAGATGCGTTCGTTGCGGTTGCGATAGGCGGTTGCCACCAAGCCAAACGTGCCATTACCCCAATTGGTCACGTGGCTGCCATCGCCAAACGCGCGCCATTTGCCATCAGCGCCTTGCTGATAACTCAAGCCGCCCCAATATTCCATGCCCGTTGGCCGTTGAATCCAAAGCTCAACTTTGTAGAGTTGCTGGGCCGTAACACTAGGCTGCAAATTGAGATCGATAAATTCGTTGCCATGCGAAATGCCAGCCCAAACTTGGCCATTATCGCTTTCGTCGATTTTAAAGCCGCCGGTGTAGATTTTGCGCTTGCTACCACCAGGCGCATCTGCTTCCCAATCTTCCACATCGCGCACATGCTGGCCTTTCAAGCCCCAATAAATGTGCGTATTGCGATTGTCATAATGTTTGTATTTGGCAGTTAGCACGCCAGCCGAGCGCGGCAAATAGGTGTTGCCCGCGTAATAATCCTCATCACCAGGAAACATCACATCGGTGACAGCAATACTTTCGTTGGTGGTGTTGATTGCGGTCAGACTTTGGTTGGCATCCCAGGTTTGTTGGGCGGCGGCTGGGGTTTTGGGTACACGCACCTTGCCATCTGCTTGGATATAAAAGCCTGTGGTGTTGCGCTGCAACGTCCAGCCACAACATGGCGTGCTGGCATTCCAAGGCCCCAACTGATAGCCGGGCATGGTCTGGTAGGGTGCATACAAACCTCCATTAGCTTGCACCAAAGCCCGAATATCATACTCGCTATTGATTGCCCAACCACGGTTTTTATTGCCTGTCGACCACAAGATGCCGTTAGTGATGTTGGGCACGTTAGGCAAGCTGTAATCGCTATTGACCAAATAATAGCTGCCCAAATCGCTGTACGAATGGGTTGTGCTGGGAATATATTCGTTGGCGACATTGCTTTGAACTGGATAGCTGATGCCTTCAAAACTGACGCTGCCATAACTGCGGGTGGTGTAGCCCTCGGCGTTGAGTGCAAGCGGCTCGGCGGCGGATGCTGCTTGGCTCAGCAAGCCAGCCAACAGCATGCTGCCAAGGCAACTGATCAACAGCCCTAGCCGCCAATGACGATACTTTAGATCCATCAGCATAACTCCTGATTAATTAAATAATTTTAATAATCATAGCTAGGCTTGGTTGCTTATTTCAATGACTAAAAGAAGCTAGATTGGAGCAGTTTAGGCCAAGAAGTACAACAATGCTGAAATAGGGGCAGCGTAGGCGCAAAGTGGCACTTGCAGAAATTGCGGGGAATCGCTAGAATTGCGGCGGATAGATTGGAAATTCATCAAGCCTTAGTGGGCAATCACGCCTGATCACTCCTTGCACCGCCCACCAATTGTATCCTTCCTGGTAGCAACATCCGAATTGAACCAGATTAACGTAGATCCTTGCATATTTGTGGATTTGGTGGCGTAGCTTTTGCTTAACGAGCTACTATTCTACAAACCTATTAATCTGCTCGATCATTAAGCATTATTACTCAGTGCTTGTGATGATTAATCAAAAGTTGCTGTGATTACGCTATTACTGATTAATCGTTGCATGTGAATGTTCTCATTTGTAAAAAGATTCATTTAATTACAAATGTTAACATTAAATAATTAAATTAACGTAATGATTAACAAAATCAAAGCTTATTTAATTATTGGGGGCAGCTAAAAGGGTTGTGCAAGCACAAATGGTTTGGATGATAGCTATACGTCAAAATCAATTAGTCTGGATGCATACTGATTATCTTTATGACCCATCGCATCCATTTTTTGTTGGATGACGAACATAAGATAAGAAAGGATTTCAGTGGCAAATCAACCAGCTTCTCAGGCGGCACGGGCCGCGGCATCGGGTGATCAGGCTGATTTAGCGTTGGCTGCGCAGCTAGCCGCAGGCAACACCCAAGCCTTAGAAACATTGTATGAGCGTTATGCACGACCCATTTTTTCGTTGGCACTCCGGATTTTAGGCAACGAAGCCGATGCCGAAGAAGTGATGCAAGATGTTCTCGAACGAGTTTGGCGCTATTCAGGTAGCTTCGACGCACAACGAGGCCGTTTTGGCTCATGGGTTTTAGGGATGACCCATCACGTCGCGATTGATGCAGTTCGCAAACGCAGCCGCCGGCCTCAAGCCGTCGATGCTGAAGCCAGCGAACTCATGCTTGGCCTCATTTCCGACCCAAACCAACCTGATATGACCGATCAAGCCATCCAGCATGAACAAGCTGGGCAGGTTCGTGATGCCTTGCGTAGTTTGCCCGAATCCCAACAACAAGCAATTGAGTTGGCATTTTTCCGTGGTTTGAGCCACTTGGAGATTGCCGCAACAACAGGTGAACCTTTAGGGACGGTCAAAACCCGCATTCGTCGGGGCATGGAGCGGCTACGTGCCGTTCTCTCCAAAACAGGGGTATTCAATGACTGACCATCGTGATGAACTTATTGAATTGTATGCACTTGGTGCTTTGCCTGCTGATGAGGCGGCGGAGGTTGAGGATTATTTGGCCTCAAATAGCCAAGCGCAACAACGTTATTCTCAATATCAACAAGTTGCCCAAGCTTTGCGCTGGAGCGTCGAGCAACGCGAGCCGCCTGAAGGGGCCTATGCGCGTTTTCGCGAGCGTTTAGCCAAGCCGCCCTCAAATGTGGTGGCAAGCAAGCCAACGCCCAAGCCTGCCAAGCGTCAATCGTGGCTGGCTAGCCTGTTTGGTCGCCGCTACTATCTGATTGCAACCGCTCTCACTATTTTTCTGGTGCTTTTGGCTGGCTTGGGCGGTCGCATCTGGCAATTGCAAAATGAAGTTGCTAGTTTACAACCATTGCTTGCTGAAAATCAACAATTAACTGAATTGCTCGCCAAATCGGGTACGCAATTGGTGCCTTTGGCCGATACTGGCACGGGCATGGCGGGTGGCTCAATCAATATTATCGTTAATCCGCAAACTGGCCAAAGCTATCTCAGCGCCAGCCATCTGCCGCCCTTGGCTGCCAACCAAAGCTACCAACTTTGGCTGATTGCCGATGGCACACCGCAAAGTATGGAAGTATTTGATGTTAATACCAGTGGCGATGCCTTGATTTGGATTGAACGTTTGCCATCGACGGGAGCCGAAAACTTGCTAGGGATTACGGTCGAGCCAGCTGGCGGGAGCCAGCAGCCAACCTCGAATCCGCTGGCGGTCGGCACAATCGATGCCTAAAATAATTAGCAGCCAGCCATGAACCATGGCTGGCTGCTTGTTTGTTTAAGCTAAACGCTGGTCAGTTCGAAAATTTCCTTGCCTGCTTCGAGAATCGGGAAGGGATACTTGCCCGTAAAACATGCGCCGCAAAAGCCATTGGCATCGCGACGGGTGGCGCGAATCAAGCCTTCCATTGAAAGGTAGGCCAACGAATCAGCGCCGATGCTTTCGCAAATTTCGGCCTCGGTTTTGTTGAAGGCAATCAATTCTGGCTGAGTCGCCATATCAACACCCATAAAACATGGGTGGCGAATTGGCGGAGCCGAGACCCGCATATGAACTTCAGTGGCTCCAGCTTTGCGCAATAGCTTGATAATTGGCCCGCTGGTTGTGCCACGCACAATCGTATCGTCAATTAAAATGACCCGCTTGCCCGCCAACACATTCGGTAATGGATTGAGCTTGAGCGCAACCCCTTGCTGGCGCAGCCGTTGGTCGGGCTGAATAAAAGTACGACCAATATAGCGATTTTTGATCAAGCCATCGCCATAGGGAATGCCGCTTGCTTGCGAAAAGCCCAGCGCAGCGGGCAAGGCCGAGTCGGGTACGCCAATCACCACATCTGCATCGGCTGGCGCTTCGCGGGCCAATTCGTGGCCCAAGCGCATGCGTACTTCGTGAATCAATTGATTTTGTAAAAAGCTATCGGGACGCGAGAAATAGATATATTCAAATAAACAGAACGCTTGCTGCGGCGCAGGATGTTTGGCAATCGTGCGTGGGCCGTCGCGATCGATCTGCACAACTTCGCCTGGATCGATCTCGCGGATAAATTCAGCGCCAATCGTATCGAAAGCACACGACTCAGAGGCGACGACCCAGCCAGCATCGCCAAAACGGCCAAGGCACAAAGGCCGCAAGCCCCAAGGGTCGCGCACGGCATAGAGCGCATCGCGGGTTAAGACGGTCAGACAATAGGCACCTTCGACGCAATTGGTAAAGGCATCGATGCGTTGTGACCAGGTGTTTCCTTCAAGGCCAGCAAGCAGCATCGTTGCAACTTCACTATCGGAAGATGTCATAAGCCCGACTCCACGTTCCATCAGTTGACGGCGCAGCGAAGCAGCATTGGTCAGGTTGCCGTTGTGGCCAACTGCCAGTGGGCCAAGCAACGTATGCATCGTAAATGGTTGGGCATTAATTACTTGTGATGAACCAGTGGTTGAGTAACGGGTATGGCCAATCGCAATGTGACCTTTGAGGTGGCGCAGCGAACGCTCATCGAAAATCTGCGATACCAAGCCCATTTCTTTGTGGGTATTGATGGTCTTGCCATCGGAAACCGCAATCCCTGCGCTTTCCTGACCACGGTGCTGCAAAGCGTATAGACTGAAAAATGTGATACGTGCTACATCTTCGTCGGGAGCGTAAATCCCAAAAACGCCGCATTCCTCGTGGGGCGAATCACTGAACATGGTTAGCCCTTCCTTGATTCCAAGCTACGGTTGTCGCCGCGTCGTGCGACGGATCGTGTAAGCATTATACAACTGTTCGGGGCGATTCCCCACATGATTTACAATGCCTGCAATCTGAAGCTGCAAAGGATTGAGCATGCGCTATTTGTATTGTCATGGCTTTGCGTCGGGGCCGAATTCGCAAAAAGCTCGTTGGTTTAGCCAGCAATTTGCCGCCCAAGGCCATAAATTAGCGGTTCCCGATTTGAATCGACCTTCGTTTGAACGCTTAACTATCAGTGCCCAAATTGAATATTTACAGCAAATAATTGGCACTTCTGCTGAGCCATGGTGTTTGCTTGGCTCAAGTTTAGGTGGCTTGGTGGCTTTGCACGCCGCCGCTCGTATTGCGCAAATCGAACGCTTGATTTTGCTGGCTCCAGCGCTCTATTTTGCCCAAAATCGGCGTTTGATGCTCGGCGAGGCAACGCTGCAACAATGGCAAACCAGCGGCTGGCTTGAATATTACAATTATCGTGATCAGGCGATGCGTTCTGTCCATTATGGCTTGCTGGAAGATGCAGCAGCCTACGACAGCGATGATTTTGAGCGTAGCATGCCAATTTTGATTGTGCATGGCACGCAGGATGAGAGCGTAAGCCACACACAAAGCCAGCTTTTTGCCCAATCACGCAGCTATGTAACTCTGCACACGCCAGCCTGGGATCACGGCATGGTCGAGCATGTGGCTGAGCTGTGGGCCTTGATAGAGCAGTATAGAACATAGAACATAGAGCTTTTTTAACCACGAAGCGCACGAAGGGACACGAAGCTGAGGCTATTGGCTGATGGCTATAGGTGTACTGGTACATCAGGTTAACCACCGCCTGATCCCCTCACCCCAACCCCTCTCCCACGTGGCGGGCGAGGGGCTTTAATCGCGTGGTTCTGCCGCACTGCGTGATGAAAATGGGTGCTCCCCCTCGCCCGCGTTTTCGTGGGAGAGGGGCTGGGGGGTGAGGGGACATGGTTGCCAATCCAATGAACCAGTACATCAAAAGCCTATAGCCATACTTCCCTCTGCGCCTCTGCGTTAAAGGACGGTAACCACGAAGGACGCGAAGAGCGTGAAGATTGGGTATCGTATGGCCTGAACCCCGACCCCTGATCCCTAGACTCTTTTTGACTTTTGATTTTTGCCTTCTGCCTTTCGGTATTCATCCTTGCTTAAAACAGGCTACAATAATGCTAATCGACTCTTTTTGTGTGAGGCTTTAGCTGATGACAACCTTGAATGTTGGCGATCTTGCGCCCGAATTTGAACTGCCCGCCGACAATGGCGAAACCATTCGTTTGAGCGATTTTCGCGGCAAGCGCGTAGTGCTCTATTTTTATCCCAAAGATGATACGCCAGGCTGTACAACCCAAGCCTGTGGCTTTCGCGATGCCTATCCGCAAATCGAAGAGAAAAACGCGGTGGTGATTGGGGTCAGCCCTGATTCGGTGGCTTCGCACCAAAAATTCAAAACCAAGTTTGATCTGCCGTTTTTGTTGGTTGCCGACGAAAACCATAGCTTGGCCGAAGCCTATGGCGTTTGGGGCGAAAAATCGATGTATGGCAAAAAATATATGGGCGTAACCCGCTCGCATTTTATTATCGACGAAAACGGCTATTTGCTCGATGTACAAGGCAAAATCAGCCCAGCCGATAGCGTCAGCGGCGCGTTGAAGTTGCTCAATAAATAGGTTGGAATTCCCCTCACCCCAGCCCCCTCTCCCGTGCGCGGGCGAGGGGCTTTAACTTTATGGTTCTCTCGCAATTCCTTGGCGAAAAATGGTCGGCTCCCCCTCGCCCGCGTTCAGTGGGAGAGGGGGCTGGGGGGTGAGGGGATTAACTCATTGCAGCATCATTTGCTCATCATTGTTGGGCTGCTTCTGAACTGCTAGAGTGCAAGCTGAGACCTCATCAACCACGAGGAGATTGTATGCTGCTGCTTGTTCGGCTGAGCCTGTGCCTAAGCCTGCTTCTAGGATTAACCGCCTGTACTTCGGCCAACCCAACCCCAACTCCGCCAGTTTTAGCCCCTAGTGTTACCCCAACCATGCCAACCACTGCCGAACTGCTGCTGAGCGCTGCGCCAAATGATTTTTGTGCTAAGCCAGTAACTCGCGGCTGTGGCAAGCCCTTGGCAGTATTGATCGCCCATTATCTCCAGCGCAACCCAACTGATCCTCAAGCACTGGCACTTTGGCGACGAATTATCAGCTTGGGCCAGCCCAGCATGGAGCTTGGCGCTGATGATCCGCAGGCTTTCGACATTACGTGGGCCTTTGCTGGCTGGGCACAGGCAGAATTTCTGGCCCTCGATCTGCCGCATGCGCTTGCACCAACCCAGCCAGCAGCCTTGGAAATTGGCAAGCTCACGATTATGCCCACCAATTTGGATGGCGATTCAAACCAAGATTACCTGCTTAGCGGCTCGATTTCCGGCTCGCCAAACGCCATTGGTCAACTGCGCTGGATGCACTGGCAGCAAGATACATGGGTCGGCGAACATGGATTGAGTTATGAAAATGATGCAGGCGCGGAGATTCAGCTTGGCGATGTGACTGGCGATGCGCAGCCAGAATTATTCGTTCGCTCAAGCTATTGTGGCTCTGCTTGTTCGGGGCGAATGTATGCTTGGACATGGCAAGCTGGCAGGCCCAAAGCATTATTTCCGATTGGAGCGAATACCAGCAATTTGAGCCTAACGCCCATTGATGGCAAACTAAGCGTCAGCAGCGCCGATGTACGTTATACGTTTGATGGGCAATATTTGGCTCCTGCTGAGCTTGCCGCACCATCCGGCCCTTTTTCAAACACAATTGGCACACAACTGCGCTATGCTCACGGCTTGACCTTGCTTGGGCGCTTTGATCAAGCAATCGCGCAGCTTGAACAAGCAGCAGCCCAACCTGATGGTAGCGCTGAGTATGGACATAATCAAACTCTGAAGGATGCACGGCCAGTTGCGTTGTTTCGAATTGGGATTATTCAGCTGCTCAAACACGATCACGCGGCAGCGCAAACTGCTTGGAATAGACTTTTAACGCAGTTTCCTCAAGCTTTAGCAGCAACGGTGGTGCATGATTTTAAGCTTACGAGCTTCAACGGCTCAATCAGCCAATGGTGCGAATTGCTGGCCGCCGAACGCCCATCGATTATGGAAGGCTATCAACGCGAAATGCTTGATCGCTCTCCTTTCAACGAATTTGATTGGCTACCACTTTGCCACCCACGGACGTTGCTACCGCTCCAAACTTGGAATCAGGCCGTGCCGCTGGGTGAGCAGTTTGCGGCGCTCGGCTTACCATTGCAATCGCTCAGTGAAAACTACGATTTAAATGGCGATGGCCGCAACGATCCGCTGGGAGTTGTTGATTGGCTTGGGATCTATACGCCGTGGGTTTTTATGACGACTGAGGCTGGCTATCAGCCGGTGTATGCCAACCAACCGTGGCCTAATGCCATAGCCCTAACCAGTTTGAGCGATCCTGATTATTTTCTCAGCCGCCCAAATGCGGTTTCGATCACCGATTTGGATGCTGATGGCGCGCCAGAATGGCTGTTTGAGTATCGTGACTATTTTTCATTGCTCGCATGGTCTGATGGACGCTTTTGGCAGAACAGAGTTACCCAGTATCAAGGAACGAGCTTCTACACAGCCACGTTGAGTTTAGCTCCGCAATCTGACGGCACGCAGCGACTCAGCGCTGAGTATTTGCCGAATGCTGCTGGGCAACAGCCAAAACCCAACCACGTTGAATATGAATTGCATGCTGGAACGCTGATGCAGCAGGTTCCAGTGCCGATTAATCTCACCAATGGTTTTAGTTATGAGCACCACGATCCATCAATCGCTACGTTGTATGCGGCCTTATTTGGCAGCGACGATCCAGCGCTTGCGCTCGAAATAGTGGCGCTGCTTGAGCCACAAATTTGGGCAGAGCACGAACAATTGGTGTTGCAGGCGTTGGCGCTGGAGTACAATGGTCAATCTGCCGCAGCCCAGCGCTTGCTACAGAGCGTTGCCAATGCCAGCGAAACAACTGGCTGGTCGCGCTTTGCTCAGCAACGCCGCTAAACGATTTCAGGAGCATGGGTATGGCAATTGTCGTTATTCACGGCGAAAGCGATTGGTCAGATTATTTGGCTGGCTACGATGTTGTTCAATGTCGTTTAAATCAAACTAAATGGTTAGTTCAGGATAATCAGGTTTGGGCATTCAGCGAAAATCGGCGGATTCAGGTTGAGGCTGTTTTGTGGCGGTTAGGCGCAGTTCGCCCAGAGCCACACCAGCAAAGGCTGTTAGCGCTGCTCGATTTTGCTGCGATTCCATGTGTCAATCCAACCAATGTTCTGCTAGCGTGTTATGATCGTTTGGCGATGCTCGCCATGCTCAAACGCTTGGGCTTGCCAGTGCTGCCCCAAATCATTAGCTTAGGCGATGGCATGATTGAGCGAATTCAGCCAGATTTGCCTGTTGTCGCCAAAATTGGCAGTTATCATGCTGGCTATGGCAAAATGCGGATTCAAACAGCTGAACAATGGGCCGAATTTTGCGATTTAAGTTTTGTTAGCCCCGATTATTGCAGCAGCGAACCCTACATTGAGTATGTGCGCGATATTCGTTGCTTGTTGGTTGGCGACCAAGTATGGGCTATGCAACGGCGCAGCAGTGGTTGGCGAGCAAATGTTGCCACCAATGCCTACCAACTGATCGAGCCGCCAGCCGAAATTTTGGAATATAGCCAGCGGGTGATGCAGCAGCTCAAGGCCGACATCCTTGGCATTGATTTCATTGAAGATCAACAGGGCACGTTTTGGGTGTTAGAATGCAATGAAATCCCCGGCTTGGCTGGATTTCCCGAGGCTGCCCGTGCATTGTTGGCAGCTCGTTTGCTCAATAAATTATGAGGATTGTGTGGCAAAACGTAAATTTTATGCAGTGGTCAAGGGTCACCAACCAGGCATTTATAGCGAATGGTTTGGCAACGCTGGGGCCGAAGCCCAAGTTAAAGGTATCGATCAGGCAGTATTTAAGGGTTTTGCCAGTTTTGCCGATGCAGAAGCGTGGTATCGCGAGCGGACTGGGCGCGCGCCGCAACATATTCCCCAAAACGTCGATCTGACTCCCGTAAGTTTGGCGATCGATCCGCAAAAGGCCTTGGCCGAGGGCAAGGTTGTGATATTTAGCGATGGCGGTAGCAATGGCAATCCTGGGCCTGGGGGCTATGGTGTGGTATTGCGTTCTGGCGCGACGGTGCGCGAATTGACTGGCGGTTTTTCCCGCACCACCAACAATCGCATGGAGTTGATGGGCGTAATTACTGGCTTGCAAGCAGTGCCTAAGCCTAGCAAGGTCGTGGTTTTTAGCGATTCGTCGTATGTGATAAATGGTATGCAAAAGGGTTGGGCCGAGCGCTGGAGCAAAAATGGCTGGCGCACAACCACGGGCGCAGTCAAAAACCCTGATCTTTGGCAAACATTGCTTGAGCTAGCTCAAGGCCATGCGATTGAATGGGTGCAAGTGCCAGGCCACGCAGGCATCAAGGATAACGAGCGCTGCGATCGTTTGGCGGTACAGGCTTCGCGCCAGCCCAATTTGCCAATCGATGAAGGTTACAAGGATTAAAGCGGCTGATAGGGAATTTCGATTTCGAGGATGAGGCCGCCACCAGCACGATTATGCACCCGAAAACGCCCGCCAACCAGCGCCACCCGTTCGCTCATGCCCAATAAACCATAGTGGCCTGCATTGGCAAGCGCCGCCAA
Source organism: Herpetosiphon sp. NSE202 (assembly GCF_042688385.1). Taxonomy (NCBI): domain Bacteria; kingdom Bacillati; phylum Chloroflexota; class Chloroflexia; order Herpetosiphonales; family Herpetosiphonaceae; genus Herpetosiphon; species Herpetosiphon sp. NSE202. Next base: position 13,842 of record NZ_JBHUPY010000017.1, read on the forward strand.
ATTAATCTCTGCTTGTAAGCCGCGCCCGTTGTCGGCAATCGTCAACAAAAGGGTGCGGCGAGCGGTTGAGCGCAGGCTAATGCCAACTTTGCTGGCTTGGGCATGCTTGCGCACATTGCTCAAGCCCTCTTGAATCATGCGAAAAGCCGAAATTTCGAGCATTTCTGGCAATCGTTCCAAATCATCATCAAGATCAAGCTGTACTTCAATGCCGCTGCGGCTACTCCAATCGCGCACAAACGATTGAATGGCTGCGTTCACGCCAAGGCTATCGATGGTTGGCGGGCGCAAGTTGCCACAAATTGCCCGCACTGTGCTGACCAGTTGGCGAATGTTATCGCGCAAATCATCAAGCCCAAGGCTGGCTTGCTCAGGGTCGTCAATTTGGCTGCGCAAATTATCAATATCATAATTAAGGCTCACCAAATCTTGAATTACTTGGTCGTGTAGCTCGCGGGCTAGCACTTTGCGCTCACCTTCGCGCTCGGAAAGCAACCGCCGTTGCGCTTCTTGCAAGGCTGCGTTGGCGCGGTCGAGGTTGCTCACCTGTTGATCGAGTTGGCCAATTAATTGGCGATTAAGCTGATTCTGGCTGGCTAAATCGTGCTCTAGGCTAGATTGGCTTTGGCGCAAGGCCTCTGCTTGTTGGCTGGCGCGATGGTAATTTTCTAAAGCCCAAATAATTGGCGTAAGATGCTGCTGATCGCGAGCACCAATCTGTGCGCGCACAACTTCCTCACGGCTGGTTTTTTCGGTCGCTGCCTCAAACACAAAGCGGCCACGGCGCAGCACCAAAATGCGATTACTGACCGCAAACAGATGGTCGAGGTTTTGGCTGCTAAACAGCACCGCCACGCCTTGCGCCTGCCATTCGCGAATCAATTCGAGAACTTTTTGCTGATATTCATAGCGCAGCAGCGCCGTTGGCTCATCGATAATCACCACTTGCGGCTTGCGAATCAGCACTTGGGCAATCGCCACCATTTGGCGTTGCTCGCTGGATAAATTGCCAACATGGGTGCGCAATGATGGCAATTCAACCCCAAGTTGGGCCAAAATTTGGCGGGCCATGGAATTGTGCTGGCGCTGATTGGGCAATGATAACCAGCCAAGCCAACTACGCCCAACCTCGTGGCCCAAAAAAATTGCACTCGCCACATCCAAATGATCAACCAACACTGGCTGTTGATGGATCACCGCAAGGCCAGCACGAAAGGCAGTTTGAGTTGAGTTGATCAAATGGCCACGGGTGGAAATCACGCCAGTATCGGGTTTTTCTAAGCCCGCCAACAAGCGTACCAGCACCGATTTGCCAGCGCCGCTTTGGCCAGTTAGGCCCACCACTTCGCCTGGCGCAAGATCAAAGCTCACCTCATCGATGACGGGCAGCGTACCAAATTGCTTGGAAACATGGCGGCAGGTAAGCATACGATTCAGCCAATCAGTGCTTAAATACAAACGCCATGAATGCCCAAGCATCCATGGCGTTGGCGTTAAAGGTTATTTCACCGCTAAGGGAATTTCGACCTGCTTGGCTTGACGTGGCTGTTTGATGCCCATTGATGGCACGCTTTCGCTATCTTTGGGGTCTTCATAGGCTTTGATCAAGTTGTAGTGGGTATCGCGTTTGGCTGGAATAAAGCCAGCATCGCGAATAAAGCCATGGATTTCGCGCTCGCCCATACATTGGTAGGTGTCGTGAGCGGCGTTCGAAACCACGTTTTCTTCGAGCATAGTCGAGCCAAAATCGTCGATGCCAAACTTCAGTGACACTTGGCCAATCTTCGGCCCTTGGGTCACCCACGAAGCCTGAATGTGCTTGAAGTTGTCGAGCATAATCCGCGCCATAGCGGTATGACGCAAATATTCGGCAGCGGTTGCCCCGTAGTTATCCGAGAACTTCGAACGACCCAACGAGGTCAACTCCGATTTCTGGACAGTCCACGAAATAAAGGCAATAAAGCCATTGTTATATTCGCGCAGCGAAACATCCTGCAAATCGCGCAGTTTCATAAAGTGATTCATGCGTTGTTCGAGGGTTTCGCCAAAGCCAATCACCATCGTGGCGGTTGTGGCCATGCCAAGTGATTGGGCAGTGCCTTCGACTTCGAGCCAGCCAGCAGCGCTTTGCTTGAGCGGGCTAACCCGTTGGCGCACTTCATCGTCGAGAATTTCTGCGCCACCGCCAGGAACCCCGGCCAAACCGGCTTCCTTGAGCGTAATCAGCACGTCGCGAATGCTCATGTTTTCAACTTGGGCTAGATTGTCGATCTCTGAAGGCGAGAAACAATCAAGCTCGATGCTGGGATAGTGCTCGCGCAAATAGCGCAGCAGGCCGGTATACCACGAAAGCCGTAATTCAGGATGGTGACCACCCTGCATCAAAACCCGCGTACCGCCATATTCGACAAGCTCGGCTAAGCGAGCACCAATTTGTTCGTAGGTTTGCACATACGCTTCTGGGTGGCCCAATGGGCGATAAAAACCACAGAATTGGCAATTGGTCGTACAAACATTACTATAATTTACGTTGCGATCAACGAGATACGTAACTACATTGCCGGGCACAAGCCGTTGGCGAATCGCATCAGCAGCCATGCCTAAATCCAGCAGGTCAGCTTCACGATACAAAAACAGCCCTTCCTCAGCCGAAAGACGCTCACCATTGACTGCTTTTTCAAGAAGCACTTGTACATTCATAATTAAAAAAGCCCCCCGTTGGTTTTGCTGGCGGGCTGACTCATGCAGTCCGTCACGTCAATTGTATCATATTTCACACGGCGATTTCAGGGCTGTTCGCGATTGTGGTTTTTGGAAGAAGCCCTCACCCCCCAACCCCTTCTCCCACGAAAACGCGGGCGAGGGAGAGCCGACCGTTTTTACCACGTATTGCGCAAGAACCCCAGCATGAAAGCCTCACGCCCGCGCCACGGGAGAGGGGTTGGGGTGAGGGGATCTTAAAACCACCACATTCAGTCCCTCGCCTATTGGATGATCGCAGGGTTGGGGTGAGGGCATGCTCTTCATCCTTCATCCCTCATCCTTCATCCTTTCAACGGCGTACTCCAGCAATTGTGCCCGACCAAAACCACTGCTGTACATCATCGAGGCTGAAGCCATGTTGGCGGAGCGCGGTGTTAAGGATGGTTTGGCGCTCAGCAGAGAGCGTGTCGAGCCACATTTCTTCTTTATCGATCCGCAGGCGGCTGAGGCCACATTCGCGCAGCAACTCGGTTAAATTGCGTTCGCTATAAAAGCGAATTGAATAGTCGATCCATTGGCGAACGACCTGCTCGACAAACGAACGCCCAGGCTCTTCTTCGGGCAACAAAACGCTGCGCAACAGCAATTGGCCATCGAGGGCCAGCGCATCGGCCAAATATTCCACGAAGGCATGTTCATCGGGCATAAATTGAATGACTTGGGTGGCCAAAATAATATCAATCCCGCTGCGTGGCAAATCAAAATCACGCCAATTGGCCACGCCAAATTGAATCGAGGTGATACCTGCTTGGGCAGCGGCTTGGCGGGCTTTGGCAATTTGCTCAGGCGAAAGATCAATTGCAATAATTTCGGCATCGGGCCAGGCTTGGGCTAAGGCGATGACCAATTGGCCTTGGCCGCAACCAACATCAAAAATGCGCGGCTTGGCCGGAATCGGCTGGCTTTGAAGCAAATGTAATACATCAACGGGGCGCACAAAACTAGTTCCAACCGGAATAGTGGCATAATGGCGAACGAGATCCTGTTCATGCATTGCTGCTGCTCCTTCTAATGCTTAAGGGCGATGTGCAACGAACTGTTATCATGTATCGTATTAGCACCTAGAATTATCACATGAAGATGGCGAATGCAATGCCAACTTGCAAAGAGTTGGTTAGCTAGGTGTGTGTGGAGCGACTGTTTATGACCGCAATTCAGGTTGAGAACCTCGTTAAAATCTATGGCCCGTTGCGAGCCGTCGATGGAATTAGCTTCGACGTAGCGAATGGCGAGGTTTTTGGGATGCTTGGGCCAAACGGCGCTGGCAAAAGTACAACGACCGAAATGATCGAAGGCCTACGCAAGCCCGATGGTGGCAGCATTCATGTTTTAGGCCACGATGTTGTGAAGAATGTCGAGCCAATCAAACAACGAATTGGGATTCAACTGCAAACAACCTCGTTGTTTCAAAAACTCACCACCCGCGAATTGGTTAAATTGTTTGCCTCATTTTATAAAAATACCTTGCCTATTGATGAAGTGATTGGCTTAGTTAACTTAGAAGAAAAAGTTAACACCGCCTCGAAAGATCTCTCTGGCGGCCAACGTCAACGCTTGGCAGTGGCAATTGCGCTAATCAACGACCCCGATATTATTTTCCTTGATGAGCCAACAACTGGGCTTGACCCGCAGGCGCGGCGCTCGATGTGGGATGTTGTGTCCAACTTGCAAAAACGCGGCAAAACCGTCTTTTTGACTACCCACTATATGGAAGAAGCTGAGCGGTTGTGCGATCGGGTGGCGGTGGTTGACCATGGCAAAATTATCGCCTTGGGCAAACCGCAAGCGCTCATCCACGATAACTTCGATGAAACCGCTTTGGAATTTTCCAATGACGAGCAATTGCCCGAAAGCTTGCTGGCAACTTTGCCAGGCGTGGAACGGGTGCAAAACGAAAATGGCATCACCACGATCTACTCGAAGGGTGTTGCGCGCACGACCAACGCCTTAATGGCCTTGGTTGAGCAACAACAAACCGAGTTGCGTGGCTTTACAATTCGCGCTGCAACCTTGGAAGATGTGTTTTTGAAATTGACTGGTCGACGGATTCGCGACTAAGTGTGGGAGCAATTACCTCATGTTTGTGCAATTATATCTATCACAATGGCGCGAATTTGCCCGCGACCGCATGGCGCTGTTCTTTACGATTTTGTTTCCGCTGATTTTTATTAGCATTTTCGGCTTGCTCTATGGTGGCGGCAGTAAATTTGACGAAAAAGTCGGGATTGTTTTGGAAGATCAAGGCCCAATCGGCCCGCAACTTGCCAGCGCAATCGAAGGCTTGACCCAAACCCAAGAAGGCCAAGACCCTGATAAAAACGTCTTTTCGGATATGAAGTTCAGCCGTGGTAGCGCCAGCGATTTGGAAAGCCAATTGCAAAAAGGCGATCTCCAAGCCTTGGTGATTATTCCTGCTGGCCTGAGCGATAGCATCACCAGCGGCCAACCAGCCAGCGTCACGGTGAAGGTCGATCAATCGAGCCAAGTCTTTGCGCCCTTCTTCCAAGGCGTGGTTGATAGTATCGTTCAAAAGGTTGATCAAGGCATTACCCAATCCAAGCCAATGTTGACCATGCAAGTGCAATCGGTGCTTTCAAGCCAAATTCGTGGGATCGATCTCTTGATTCCTGGGATTTTGGCGATGTCGATTATGCAACTTGGCTTGTTTGCCACCGCGCAACCAATGATCGCCATGCGCACCCAAGGCGTATTGAAGCGCTTCAACGCAACGCCATTGCCCCGCTGGATGCTCTTAGTAAGCTATGTGGCAATGCGTTTGACGATTGGTTTGCTGCAAACAATCATCATTATTGCGGTTGGCAAACTGATGTTTGACGTAGCAATTTTAGGCAATATTGTTGTGTTGATTGGCTGGCTATTGCTGAGCATTTTGATGTTTATTGCAATTGGCTTCTTCGTGGCGGCGATTGCCAAAACCGAAGAAAGTGGCAATGCTATCACCCAATTGATCAACTTCCCAATGTTGTTTCTCTCGGGGGTGTTCTTCCCCGTTACAGGCTTGCCCGATTGGTTGCAAGTGGTGGTTAAGGCCTTCCCATTGACCTATACGGTCGATGCCTTGAAGCAAGTGATGATCAACGCCCCGCCAATTAATACGCCGCTGATCAACCTCGTTGTGCAACTTGGTTGGCTAGTGGTCATGACCGTGCTCTCAATCCGCTTCTTCAAGTGGGAAGCACGCTAGCAAGTCAAAGGGCAGAAGTCAAAAGTTAAAATAATTGATGGTTCCTAAAAATAATACCCTGTAGCAAAGGAGAAATCCTTCGCTACAGGGTGTTTTGACTTTTGACTTCTGCCTTGCTATAGGGTGTTTTGACCTTTGACTTTTGACTTCTGCCTTGCTATAGAGTGTTTTGACCTTTGACTTTTGACTTCTGCCTTGCTAGAACAGTCCACGAACTGGTTGGAGCACTTGTTCGCCAAGATGGACGAAGATTGAGCGATTGCGCCAAGCTTGATAATTGATTTCGCGAGATTGGGCGCGATCGTTCAAAAACATGGCTTCCATTTGGCGCGCAAAGGCTGGATGTTTGATTGTAGCGTTGATTTCGTAATTGGCTGCCAAGCTGCGTGTATCTAAGTTGGCGCTACCGACGGTCGACCAAAGGCCATCGACGGTCATGGTTTTGGCATGAATCATCGTGCCGCGATAGAGCAACACGCGTGCGCCATGCTCCATCAATTCGCCCAACAAGCCGCGACAAATCCAATCGACCACGATATTATCCGAGATTTCGGGAACCATAATTTGAATATCGATTCCACGTTTGGCTGCATCAATCAAGGTTGCGCGAATCAGCGGGTCGGGCAAGAAGTAGGCATTCGAAATATAAATATGATGCTTGGCATCATTAATTGCATCAAGGTAGGTTTGACGAATTGGCAATTGATATTCGATGGGATCATTTGCACAAATGCCAACATGCTCATTGCTGGTAGTTGGATAGCTCAATTTAATTTTGTGCTTTTTATTATATTTATTCCATAGTGCAATAAATTCTTCGGCAATGTTGGCGGCCATTGGGCCTTCGATTTTTAAATGGGTATCGCGCCAGGTGCGGGCATAGTTGCGGCCAATATTCATGCCACCTAAATAGCCAATTTTGCCATCGATGACCAAAATTTTGCGATGAGTACGAATCCACATATTGGTATCAACGAATGAGCGAATCGATTTGAGCCGCCCAAATTCAAAGACCCGAATGTTGCGGCGTTTGCCAAACAACTTAAAGCGCTCGGGAACGTGCAGCGTGCCAATGCCATCGAAGGTAACATAAATTTTAACCCCTTCGCGGGCTTTGCGAATTAAGGCTCGTTTGAAGGCAAAACCAACCTCGTCGCGCTCGAAAATATAGCTTTCGAGGAAGATTGATTCTTTGGCTAGGGAAATATCAAATAGCATTTGGCGAAACACCGAGCCACCATCATCAAACAGTTGCACAGTATGCTCGCCCAAATCGATTGGTGGTAAATCAAGCTGCGGGAAGGTATTTTCAACACTTCGATTACGCAACTTGGCATAGGCCATGAGCGCTCCCATCAAGCCCAATTGAGCCACAATGCTGGCAAGCAGCAAGCGTGGCAGCGAAACTACCCATTCGGTCAGAAACCACAACCCAGCCTTGAGCCAACGCATAGCGATCCTTTCGCAGCTTCGACCTCTTATCGATGAGGCCAAGCCTGCTTGTCGCAATTCCAATGCCACCACTATAGCACGTTATTAAATTCCCCTCACTCTCCGCTCCCACTCCATGCGGGCGAGGGGGCGCACCCATTTTTGCTAACGAATTGCGCAAGAACCACAATAAAAAGCCCCTCGCCCGCCACGGGAGAGGGGTTTGGGTGAGGGCATGTCGTCTTTAGTATGCACCGCGACCGAAGAGCACCGCCGGAATTGTCATAATCATAATACGCACATCGAGCCAGAGCGACCAATGCTCGGTGTAGTAAATATCCAAGCGCACCATATCGTCGAAGGTGGTGTTGGAGCGGCCTGAGGCTTGCCACAAGCCAGTCAGGCCGGGCGTAACTTCCAAGCGCCGGTAGTGCCATTCTTGATATTGCGCCACTTCATCGGGCACTTGCGGGCGTGGGCCAACGAGGCTCATCTCGCCCCGCAGCACATTATAGAGTTGTGGCAATTCGTCGATGCTCAGTTTGCGCAAGACGCGGCCAATTTTGGTGACCCGTGGATCGTCTTTGATTTTGAAGAGTGCGCCTTCGGCCTCATTTTGCGCCATCAAGGTCTTTTTGAGCGCTTCTGCATTGGGAACCATGGTGCGCAATTTGTAGACCATAAACGGCTTGCCATGCTTGCCAATGCGTGGTTGACGAAACACAACTGGCGCTTGGGGCGCAGAAAGCTTGATCATCAAGGCGGCAATGCCCCAAATTGTGGCCCAAATTGGCGCGGTTAGGCCGATGAGCAGCAGATCGGTGGTGCGTTTGAAGACATAATTCCAGCCGCGAATGACGTTTTTCTTCAAGCGCAACAAGGGAATTGTGCTCAAGCGCTGAATGCTGACCCGATCAAAACTCAGCTCATACAAATCGGGAGCAACCCGAAATTCAACATTGAACTTGCGACAGATGCGCACAACCTCGGGCAGGCTGGTATGCGCCCAAAATGGCAGGGCAATAATCACCTGATCAACGTGGCGCTGACGCATAATTTGTTCAAATTGGCTGAGTGCGCCAAGCCAACGAAATTGCTCGCCTGGGGCTGCCACATCGTCGCGATCATCGGGCGGGCCTTCGACGTAGCCCAACAAATGATGGCCATGATCCAGGGTATATTGCAGCTCTTCCATCACCTGTTTGGCGAGGCCGCGATTGCCGACAACCACGACTTGCTCTAAGCCTACGCCGCGTCGCCAAGCCCAACGCCGCAGCATTCGCAAACCAATCCGGCCCAAGGTTAGGGCCACAATCACACAAAACCAGACAAAGACCATAATCAAGCGCGACCATAAATCGGCGCGATTGATAAAGAGCCACATGACGGTGAGGGCGAGCGCAATTGTGGTGCTAGTAACGATAATGCTGAACGAATCGAAGGCCGAGGCAGAACGGGGTAAGCGATAAAATCCGCGCCAGTGTAGGGTTGTGCTAAGGGTCAGCATAAACACCAACATCATCGGGTAGAAGGCCGATAACTGGCGATAGGAAGCTGGGTCGTAAATATCGCGGCCTAAGCGGACATCATAGCGCAGCCAGTGCGCAAGGGCAAAGGCTGCGAGAATCAAACATCCATCGAGCATGGTCAGAGCCAGCCGCGATGTGGTTTGACGCACATCGCGACGCGAAAAAATCGGTTGGCTGGTAGACCAATCGCTCATCATCCAATCGACTCGTCTTGCCATAACAACTCAGCTTTTTCAATCCGCACAGGATCGCCATGGCGTACACCAGCGGCAAACAAGGCTGCTGAAACGCCCATCGCTTCCAACACCCGTTGGAGCCGATCGAGCGATTCGCTTTGGGCAAAGTTCGTCATTGAAACAAGCCGTTCAATTTTCTCGCCGTGGACACGCAACACACCATCTTCTTCAGTTTCGAGCCAGAAGTCATTCGGGTCGATATTGCTGAAGCGGAAGGTCAGAATTTCCTCACTGTACGGGAGGCGGGTGATCCGTTCGGGCATTTCGAGCAGAATATCGACAATGCGGCGTTGCAACGGCTGAAGGCCTTGGTTGGTTGCTGCCGAAATTGGGAAGATATTTTCTGGCTCAATGCCCCAAGCGATAATTTGTGGACGCATCAATTCGTCAAAGGCTTGGGCATCGGGTAAGTCGGTTTTGTTGAGGGCCACCAGTTGCGGGCGCTGGGCCAACTCGCTCGAATAGGCTTTGAGTTCGGCGTTGATCGTTTGAAAATCTTCAAATGGATCGCGGCCCTCGGTGCCAGCTGCATCGACCACATGGACTAAAATTCTGGTGCGCTCGATATGGCGCAAGAAATCGTGACCTAAGCCAACGCCGCGGCTTGCCCCTTCGATCAGCCCAGGAATATCGGCGACAACAAAGGTAAAATCGTTGTATTCGGCGACACCTAAGTTTGGCGAAAGGGTCGTGAAGGGATAATTAGCAATTTTCGGGCGCGCAGCGCTGACCATCGAGAGCAAGGTCGATTTGCCAGCATTTGGAAAACCCACCAAGCCAACATCAGCAATCACTTTTAACTCAAGTTGCAGTTCGCGTTCTTCGCCTGGTTGGCCAAGTTCGGCAATCCGTGGCACTTGATTCGAGGCAGTGGCAAAGTGAGTATTGCCCAAGCCGCCCTTACCGCCACGAGCCACCAATAACTTTTGGCCAGGAAACAACAAGTCGATCGTTTGCAGTTCGCCTTCAATTTCGGCGCTGACGGTTGTGCCTGGTGGAACCCGAATAAACATATCTTCGCCAGTGCGGCCCCGTTTGCGCTGCCGCCCAGCATTCAAGCCCTTATCGGCTTCATAATGGGTTTCAAAGCGAAATGGCAATAATGTATTTAAATGGGGGCTTACTTCAAGATAAATACTGCCGCCACGGCCACCATCGCCACCATCGGGGCCGCCACGTGGAACATATTTTTCACGGCGAAAGGTAGCCATCCCATCGCCACCATCACCAGCTTTTACTGTAATTAGCGCACGATCTATAAAATCTGACATATACATTCACCCATTTCGTGTGGTTAATTATTCAATTGCTATCGTCACGCAGGATACATGAAGAATCGCATGCTGTCCAATGCGTTTAGACACAAAAACGACGCTCTCGCGAGCGCCGAATAGCTATAACTATACCATAATTTGGCCTAGCCTGGGGTGATTTCGTCTGCTGGTTCAATCCCCATCTCATCAGTTCCATCGCTTGAGTTCGGGTCTGACATTGGGCCATCGACTGGCACATATTGCTCTTCGGTTGCGCCATGGGTGCTATCAACAGCATTTTCATCTGGGCGAATCGTGTTATCTTCACCAGTAATTTGTGGGTCGGTCATTGCTTCAACTCCAGCTATCCAAAAGAATATCTGCCCAAACCTAATGCAACCTCTATGCCACGAAAGCAAAAGTCAAAAGTCAGAAGTCAAAAATCAGAAGCCAATAGCCAATAGCCAAACTTCGTGCGCTTCGCATTCTTCGCGGTTATTCTTCTTCGTGCTCTTCGTGCGCTTCGTGGATCAAAAACTATTCTAAAACACCAACAGCAGCGACACCGGAGAACCAGTGATGCCGCTGCTGTTGCTGAAACAACCGCCGATTACTTCGTGATCATCGGCAGATAAACTGCTGTTGGCAGGCGACCAACGATATAGGCTTGGCCTTCGGTCTGGCTGCCAGCAAGGTCGGCCCCCAGAAGCAAATCGCCATGCCCATCGCCAGTAGCATCGCCTAAGCCCGCTACCGCCCGCCCAAGGCGGCCACCGCCAACAACGCCATCAAGGCTATAGCCCTGTTCAGCTGTCAATTGAGCCAAGTTAATCGTGTTGCTGACTGGTGGTGTATTGATGACATACACCCGACCAGTATCGCTGCCAAGGCTACTATCAACCCCATAGGCCCCGATAATCAGCTGTTGATCGCTGTAGCCCACCGAGAACCCTGCCTCATCACCTGGTTGCTCTCCCACAAAGCGCACCGTGTTGCTCAATGGCTGAGCCAAATCGAGCGTGCCGCTCAAGGCTGCACCATACACCAAATCGACGCGGCCAGCGCCACCAGCAGGAAATTGGTCGCTGCCAACTGCTAAATCGCCCCGTTGGTCGCCATTGACATCGCCAGTGCCAACCACGCTAATTCCAGCGCGATTGCTTGTGCCAGCGCCTGCAATCACAAAGCCGTTTTGGGCTAATGCGCCAATGTGGAATGCGCTATTGGTATTTGCGCCCCAAACTACGGCCACGCTGCCAGCAGCGCTGCGCCCCAAGGGATCGGCAACATACGAGCCAACCAAAATCTCAGGCTTGCCATCGCCATTCATGTCGCTGGTGCTACCCACGGCGCTACCAGCGCGATCAGCAGCGGCTGCGCCGTCGATGCGATAACCATAGTTCGTGGCGGTTGCCAAATCGATGGTGCTGGTGGTGGCTTTGCCCCAAACCACATAGGCCGCGCCAACATTATCGGCGCTGCCATCAACGCCAATTGCGCCGATTACAACCTCGTTCAAGCCGTCGCCGTTGAGATCGTCGACCCCAGCCAGCGAATAGCCGACGCGATCGCCGCCAACTGCGCCATCGATGCGATAGCCATGATTGCCAAGCGCTGCCAAATCGAGGGTTGTGGTCAGCGAGCCGCCCCAAACCACAAATACACTGCCAGCGGTCGAGCGATCATTGGGCGATTCGCCCCACGCGCCAATTGCAAAGTCGTCGATTTGGTCGCCGTTGACATCGCCAAGGCCAGTCACGCTCCAGCCAGATGAAGCACCCTGACTGGCCCCATAAATTGCTACGCCCCGTTCGGCCAGATCGGGGGCTTGCAAGGTTGCGGTCATTGCTTGGCCCCAAATCAAATACGTGGTACCAGCACTGGGGCGGCCTAACGGCGCAGCGACCCACGCGCCGACCAAGCTATCGCTCAGGCCATCATTATTAATATCGCCAGCGTCGGCAACCGCATAGCCAGCATGCTCGCTCGCGCCGCCAGTAAACGCCACAATCGTTTCTTGATTCAGATTTGCGTTGGTGTGCTGGGATTCAGCATATGCCCAGCCACCGAAACCCAGGGCAATGCCACAGCCGCATAACCCTACCATTTGGCGTAATTTCAAAACCAGACCCTCCAAGAATGTGTGCTACGATGTCTATTTAGACAGTTATTTCCGACTAAATTGTTTTTATATCGCGAGACTATACCCGATCTTTAAATTCACGTCAAACTGGTATACTAGAGCCTGTTTTTGACTTGCTTAGCGGTATTTTGAAGGAGTGTGCATGGTTCGGGTCTTATTCGTTTGTTTAGGCAATATTTGTCGTTCGCCAATGGCCGAGGGGATTATGCGCCACTTGGTCGAGCAACGAAAGCTAAGTCATGCGATTGAAGTCGATTCGGCTGGCACCAGCCATTATCATGTTGGCGATGAGCCCCATCATGGCACCATGCGCATTCTGCGCCACAATGGCATTAGCCTCAGCCACCGAGGCCGCCAATTTGGCAAAATCGATCAACAAAATTTTGAGTATTTGATTGCCATGGATACCCAAAATCGCCGCGATATGCAAACAGTTTTGGGGGCTGATGGGGCTGAGGTACGCTTGATACTCGATTATATTCCCAATGGAATCAAAGGCCGCGACGTGCCCGACCCCTGGTACACTGGCAATTTTGAAGAAGTCTATGCCATGTTGAACGAAGCTTGTAATGCCTTGCTCGATGAAATTGTGGCAACTAAGCTTTAAGTATTAAATTCAAATGCCCGCTAACTGTTCAAATCGAGCAGCTAGCGGGCATTTTCTAGTTAATTTCAGTCAACGTTCAGCAAATCGCGCAAGAAGACCGCCGTATGCGAGGTTGGGTGTTGCGCAACTTCTTCGGGCGTGCCTTGGGCGATAATCTGCCCGCCACCAGTGCCGCCCTCAGGCCCAAGGTCGATGATCCAATCGGCAGTTTTGATCACATCAAGGCTGTGTTCGATCACCAAGACGGTGTTGCCAGCGTTGACCAAGCGCTGAATCACCCGCAAGAGATTTTGCACGTCAGCGAAGTGCAAGCCTGTGGTTGGCTCATCGAGAATGTAGATTGTGCGGCCTGTAGCCACCCGCGCTAATTCTTTGGCCAATTTGACCCGTTGGGCCTCGCCACCAGAGAGCGTCGTTGCTGATTGACCAAGTTTGATGTAATCCAAGCCGACATCGTGCAAGGTTTGCAGCACCCGCTTGAGCTTAGGATGGTTCTCGAAGAACTCAAGCGCTGTATGCACATCCATATCGAGCACGTCGGAGATCGTTTTGCCTTTGTAGCGCACTTGCAAGGTTTCACGATTGTAGCGCTTGCCTTTGCACTCGTCGCAGCGCACCCAAACATCGGCCAAGAAGTGCATTTCGATCTTTTGCTCGCCGTTGCCTTGGCAGGCTTCACAGCGCCCACCTTTGACATTGAACGAGAAACGACCTGGCTCATAGCCACGCAACTTGGCATCAGGTGTGTTCGAAAACACCTCACGAATCTGATCAAACAACTTAACATAGGTTGCTGGATTCGAGCGTGGTGTGCGGCCAATTGGTTGCTGATCGATGTCGATCACTTTATCAAGCTGCTCTAAACCCTCGAGTGTATCGTATTTGCCAACTCGCAGTTGGGCGCGATTGAGCAAATTGGCCAGCGCTGGATAGAGCGTCTCGGTGATGAGCGACGATTTGCCCGAGCCAGAAACCCCAGTTACCGCAATCAACGTGCCCAAGGGAATCGTGATGTCGAGGTTGTTGAGGTTGTTGTGGGTCGCGCCGCGCAAAGTGATGTGGCCTTTGGCTGGGCGGCGGGCTGGTGGCACTTCAATTTTCAAGCGCCCAGACAAATAGCTGCCAGTCAACGAACCATTGCTGCTGATATATTCAGGCTTGCCTTCGGCCACAACTTTGCCACCATTGACCCCAGCCCCAGGCCCGAAGTCAACCAGCCAATCGGCGGCCTTCATAGTATCTTCGTCGTGCTCAACCACAATTACGGTGTTACCAAGGTCGCGCAATTTGGTCAAGGTATCGATCAATTTGCGATTATCACGTTGGTGCAAGCCGATCGATGGCTCATCGAGAATATACATCACGCCCATCAAACCTGCGCCAATTTGCGAAGCCAAGCGAATGCGTTGGGCCTCGCCGCCAGAGAGCGATGGAGCCGAGCGGTCAAGCGTCAGATAGTGCAAGCCGACGTTGAGCAAAAAGCCCAAACGCTCGCGAATTTCTTTGAGCACTTCGCCAGCAATTTCCAGCTGCCGACCATCAAGTTTGACCGGCGTTGGTGCTGAAGCCAGCAACGGCAGCACCGTGGTATCGAGGCCATCGCGGCTGACCCAGTGAGCATCGCTGCCAGTCAGGCCACAAGCCCATGCATAGCCTTGGGCCACAGTTTTGGCACAAATTTGCTGAATATTTTCATCGCCAACCGTCACTGCCAAACTTTCTGGCCGCAATTTTGCACCATGACAAGCATGACATGGCTGATCGCTCATCCATTGTTGATAATGCTCGCGCATATTTTCCACGCCAGTTTGCTGGAAGCGGCGCATAATTTCGGCTCCCAAGCCCTCCCAGCGGCGATAATATTCGCCCTTGGATTGACCTTCGCTCCAAACATGCTTAACTTTTTCGCTGCCGGAGCCTTGGGTCAAGACCTCACGCACCCGTGGCGCGAGATCTTTCCACGGTGTATCAAGGTCAAATTTATAGTGCGCGGCGATTGCTTGCAAAGCGCGATAGCCCCAGCTGCCAACTTTTTTGCGCAACTCGCCCCAATACGTCACCGCGCCATCGTGCAACGATAAATTGGGGTTTGGTACCAAGAGTTCGGGGTCAACTTCCAAGCGCGTGCCCAAGCCAGCGCAGGAAGGGCATGCACCTTGGGGCGCATTGAAGGAGAACATTTGCGGGTTGAGTTCAAGGAACGAAATGCCACAATCAACACAGGCATAATCTTCGCTCATCACAATATCGCCAGCGGCGTTCAAGCCAGTAATGCTGGTTTCTTCTTCGGGCAACAGTTCTTCTTCAACTTCAGCTACCGCTTTTGCCTTGGCTTTTTTGGTTTTTGATTTTTCAGTTTGTTGGGCAAACTCTGGCAGGGCGATGATAATTGTGCCATTGGCAGTGCGCAGCGCGGTTTCAACGCTATCGTTGAGTCGCGAACTGAAGGTTTCATCATCCTCGGTGGGCACAACCAAGCGATCAACCACAATATCAATCGTATGTTTAACTTTTTTGTTGAGTTTAATGTCGTCTTGCAGGTCGCGAATTTCGCCATCGACCCGTACCCGCGAAAACCCTTGAGCGCGAGCATCGTCGAAAATATCTTTGTATTCGCCTTTACGAGCGGCAACCATGGGCGCTAAAATCATAAAGCGCGTGCCTTTGGGTAACTCGTTAACTCGATTAACCATCTGTTCGGCAGTTTGCGAGCCGATAGGTTTGCCACAATTATGGCAATGTGGCACGCCAATCCGCGCAAACAAAACCCGCAGATAATCATAAATTTCGGTCACAGTGCCCACAGTTGAGCGCGGGTTTTTCGAGGCAGATTTTTGTTCGATTGCAATCGCTGGCGATAGCCCGCCGATAAAATCGACCTTGGGCTTTTCGAGTTGGCCCAAAAACTGGCGCGCATACGATGAGAGCGATTCAACATAGCGGCGCTGGCCTTCAGCATATAACGTATCAAAGGCTAACGATGATTTGCCAGAACCAGAAACACCGGTCAACACAACTAATTGATCACGTGGAAGTTCGATGTCGATGTTTTTAAGATTGTGCTCACGAGCGCCCTTGATGACAATTTTATCCTGCGCCATACACCCGCCTTTATCGTAAAATCTATGTATTTAAGCACTTTTTTGGTGCTTGAACAGGAAAAAGCCCCTAGCGTTACTCCTGCGGCAGCGCTTGGGGAGCTGAATAATCGAACAGACGTGTTCATTATAACAGAGTTTGCCCGCCACGATCCGCGACTTTTGAATGAAATCCGTTAATGGTAAGGATGAATTATGAATTATGAGGGATGAAATTAACCACGAAGAACGCGAAGATCACGAAGTGTGGTTTTTGATCCTTGACTGTGTATTTTTCTACAGCCTATAGTCTTCAGCCGAGAGCCTTATTTCACTCAAGAAGCACTTCATAATTCATCCCTCATCCTTCTTATTTTCTAAAAGAGTGGTTCATAATTCATCCCTCATAATTCATTCTTCTATTTATGGTATGCTTCAAACGATGATTTGTTGTGACAACCTCACGATGGCGCTTGCATGATATTTTTGGGCTTGTTCCTGATTATAGTTTTGGTTGGCTGGTGGATTGCGCGGCGAGCAACGCTCGATTGGCGCATAATTGGGCTGCGCTTGGCGATCCTCGGCTGTATTGTGCTGGCGCTGGCCCTACCGCGCAGCCAAGCCAATCAACAAGCTAGCCCACTAATTTTGCTCGTCGATCAATCGGCCAATTTGCCCAGCGATGTGCGTGATGCTGCTTGGAACGAGGCTGTTGCTTTTTACGAGCAACAAATTGAGCAACGCCCAGTGCGCTTGCTGGCTTTTGGGGCCGATGTGCAGGTGAGCCAAACCAACCAACGCCCAGCAATTGACCCAAATGGCAGCGATTTGGCTGGAGCGTTGCAGTTTGCTGGTGGTTTATTGCCGCAAGGCGGCGATATTATTTTGCTCAGCGATGGAGCCAGCACAACAACCAGCGGGCAGAATCAGGTTAGCAGTTTTGCCCAGCGCGCAATTCGTTTGCATAGCGTGCCAATGAGCTATCCCGAAACCGATATTCGGGTTGAATCGCTGATTGTGCCGCCTGCCTTGCGCGAAGGCGAACGATTTAGCGCCGATGTTGTGCTCTATTCGAGCGTCAGCGGCCAAGTGCGGCTTGAATTGAGCAGCGATGGCGTTGGGCTGGCTGCTCGAACGATCGACATTAGCGAAGGTCGCAATCTGGTTTCGTTTCAATCGACGGCTGGCGCACGCGGCTTTCATCGTTTTCAAGCTAGCTTGCTCGCAACCAACGATCAACAACCAGCTAACAATCAACTTGCTGCTTGGACGGTGGTTGGCCCGCCGCCACGGGTGCTAATTATTGAGCGTTCGCCAGATAGTTCGGCTAACCTGCGCGATGCCTTAGAAGCTGCCAATTTGGTGACCGAAGCCTTGCGGCCAGCGGCTTTGCCCACCAGCTTAAGCCAACTACGAGTGTATGATTCAATCGTTTTGCAAGATATTTCGGCCAACGATTTAAGCCTTGATCAGCAATTGGCTTTGCGTGAATTTGTGCGCAGCCTCGGCCATGGTGTGGTCGTGCTTGGCGGGACCAATAGCTACAACTTGGGCAGCTACGCGGGAACCCCGCTCGAAGAATTATTGCCAGTTTCGATGGAGCCACCGCCACGTCGCGAGCGCCCAACCGTCACGTTGCTGTTAATTCTTGATCGCTCGGCCAGTATGCTCGGCGAGTATGGCAAAGATAAATTTAGCCTTGCCAAGGCCGCCGCGATTGCTGCCACCGATTCCTTGGGAGCCGATGATACGATTGGCGTGTTGGCCTTTGACGATACCAATGATTGGACAGTTAATTTCACTAAGGTTGGCCAAGGCTTGCAGCTCAGCGAAATTCAAAATAGTATCGCAGGCTTGAGTGCTGGTGGTGGCACGAATATTTATGAGGCCTTAGATGTTGGTTTAGGCGGCTTAGCCCAGCAAACTGGCAAAGTTCGTCACGCTGTGCTGTTGACCGACGGTCGTTCTGGCGGCGAAAGCTCGTATGAATCGCTGATTGCTCCATTACGCGCGCAAGGCATTACGCTTTCGACAATTGCAATTGGTGGCGATGCTGATACTGTTTTGCTCGAATCATTGGCCAAACTTGGCGCTGGGCGGTATCACTTTGCCTCAAGGCCCGATGATATTCCGCGCCTGACGCTGCAAGAAGCAGAAATTGCCCGCGAAAATCCACTAACTGAAGGCCAGTTTCAGCCAAATCTTGTCACGCCACACCCAGCGATTCGCGGCCTTAACCTTGGCGAAATTCCACCATTTGGCGGCTATGTCGCGGTTACGCCAAAACCAGAGGCTGAGCAATTGCTCACCACCAGCGAAGGCGATATTTTGCTCGCAACGTGGCAATATGGGCTTGGGCGAGCGAGTGCATTTACCTCCGATGGCGGCGAACGCTGGACTTCACCATGGCAGCTGTGGCCAAGTTGGGGCAATACGATGGCTCAAATCATTGCTGCTACCTACCCCAATCCCGCCCGTGGCGATTTGCGCATTAGCAGCGAGCTACAACAAAACCAAGCAATTATTAGCCTCGATGCCCAAGCAGAAACTGGCGAACTCTATGATTTAGCCGATGTGGGCTTGCGCGTGCTGGCTCCCGATGGCAGCGAACAAGTTTTGCGCGCTCCGCAAATTGCCCCTGGCCGCTATCAAGCTGTGGCCGATGTGCCGCAAACTGGGGCATACCATATTTTGGCAGCCTTAGAGCAAAGCCAAAATCGGCTTGAAAGCCAAGCAGGCGTGATTCAGCCCTACAATCGCGAATGGGCGGTTTCGGCCAATCCAGCGTTGTTGCAACAATTGACCAGCCTTGGTCGAGGCCAAATTGGCACGTTGGAGCAAATTGCCCCAAGTATTCAAGTTGCCAACCAAGTAAGCAGCATTCAATGGTGGCCGTGGCTCATCGTGTTGGCTTTAGGTTTGTGGTTGGTCGAAATTGCCATCCGCCGCGGTGTGATTCGTTAATTATTTAAACCGTGGTACTCTTGGACAAGCTTTTAGCTTGATTGAATATCCAAGGAGTGACCATGGCGCAGCCCGTAGCTACTGCCCGCCCGCGCAACCATAGCATCGATGTGATGAAGGGCTTGCTCGTTTGGGGCATGATTCTGGCCCATGTAATTAAATTTAGTGCTGATCGCCAATGGAAACAAGTTCAATTAGGCGAATTTATTGGCGATGCTAGCTCGTTTGCTGGCTTTGTCTTTTGTTTTGGCTACACTGCACGCTTTGCCTACCTCAACGATCAACCACGTTATCGTCAAATGCTCAGCACGATTATTAAGTTAGTTGTTGCCTATTATGTTTCTGGCTTGATGTCGATGTTACTGATTGAAAACCAACCGCTGACATGGCCCCGCTTCGTTGATCTGATCATATTTCAAAAATTGCCGATGTATTGCGAATTTTTGATTAGCTTCGCGATTTTGCTCAGCGTTGCAATGCTGGCACGCTCGCCGTTACGGTGGTTGCTCCAACGTCCATGGCGCATGCTGGGCTTGATTGGGCTTTTGCTGGGCACAACGTTTTTTCCCTATGCCAAGGTCACTTCGGTGCCACTAAGTTTATTAGTTGGCACGAATCCACCGCTGGCCTATCCTTTTCCGGCCTTGCAATATAGCCCAATTTTCTTCTTAGGGATGCTCTTCGCTCAGCAACAATGGCGTGGCTCATGGCCAACGTGGCTTCTAGGTGGGCTTGGTTTTGCTTGGTTGGTTTGGCGCTCGCTTGAGCAACAACCATTTAACCGCTTTCCGCCAAGTTGGCATTGGATTGTTGGCGGTTTGGCGGCGGCCTTGCTCTGGTTTAGCCTTGCCAGTTTGCTCGCGCGCAGCTCATGGTTTGTGCGTTTTCTGCAACCAATTGGGGCCAATACCTTAGTCTATTTGTTGCTCAGCAATTTGATTATCTTCAAATCGATTCCCTTTGCTCAACCGTTGGGCTTGGTCTATTCAATTGCCTACACCGCAATTATTATTGGCGTGATTTGGTTTGTGCTCAGCATAAGTCGGCCAACGCCCGCAGCTCAACGCTAGAGCGGCAGAATCTCATCATCACGAATTTGGGTCAAAATGCCGTTGATATAGGTGGGATCAAGCCCAAAGCGATGGCCGCAGAGAATGCCAAGCCCTTTGCTGCCACGCCGATACTCACAGCTCAAACATTGCTCGAATTTGGCAGGAGCATCATACAAACTACATTGATCGCTTTGATTGCTGCCAAAACGAATCAGCTTGGGTGGGCTTGTTGGCTCATCTTGCTGATCGTTGAATAAGGCACGGGCAACTTTTTTGCGCATACTGGCCTCCTTGGGTGTGGCGATGCGGCTTATTTTAGCATGCTTAGGGCTGAGCATGGGTTTGCAACCACATGCGTTGGCCATCGCTGCGAATGTGAACTGAGCCATCGAGTTTTTCGTGCAGCAAGCGCCGTTCTTGGCTGCCACGGGCAAAATAGCTGCGTGGATCTTGTTGTTCTGGCTGGCCTTGACTATAAATCACGGCTTGCGCACCGCAACGATTGGCCAGCGAACGATCATCACCCCGCGACCATGGCCAAATTAATACTTGGCATTGGAGCTGGGTTACATTCAATTGCTTGGCAACCCGATCGCTTGGATTGAGGCCAATCAAGCTGTGCCATTCTCCAAAACTAAGCTTGATAATTGCCTGCGATTGGGCTTGGGGCGCTGCCAAAACCGTTACCTGCACATGATCGATTGTTAATGTTTGACCCACTTCGATAAAGACCACGCGACTGCGTTGTTGCTTCAAGGCGTGGGCTAGCTCAGCAGCAACAGGATCATGCGCGAATGCTGGGGCCAGCAAGATGCCAATCTGATAACTACGTGCCAAGGCCAAAGCACCACTTAATTGCTCTGGCTCGTTGCTGGTTAACACCAAAAGGTCAATCTGGCGTTGCCAAAAAGGCAAGCGCTCGCCCATAAGCGCCATAATCGCGATTGGCTCGGTGCTGCCATCGATCACAATTTGCTTGGCGTTGGGCGTTTGAACCAACACGCTATTGCCAGCAATGGCGGGCACAAACAGGTGCAAATTGCCATCGCCACGATAGAGCCATGCTTGCCAAGCCACGACGATGCCACTAAGGCCAATGATTAGCGCTAGCCAGCGCTTCCAGCTGGCCAATTGCTGCCAACGATGCCACAACTGTTGCATAGATTGCTCCTTGGAACATTGAACAGCTAGAGCCACAACAAGCCCAAATTTGGCATGGTTGCTCGTATTTTGGGTGGCAATTTGCTAAAATGCTGCCAACATCGCGCTTGGAGGCTAGGATGACCACAGTCTGGTTGACCGAATGGCTAGCAAAACAACGCTTAACTGCGCAATATCAACAAGGCGAAGCGCTGTATCAAGCGTTGCAACTGGTGGTATTCGATTGGATTCCGGCGGTATTTGCTGGTTTGCAGCAGCAAGCTGCGTCCAATTGCTGGCCTGATCAGGGGTTTAACCAACGTATTATTGCTAGCGCCAAGCAACTTGCCTTATGGCATGGCAATGTTCAGCAGTATTGCGAATTGAATCAGCAGCAAACCAACCTGCCCCTGCAACTCCCCAACCTTTGGCAATCCAACCAACCAACCCTCAGCGCCAAACAAATCCAAGCAATTCGCGCGTTTTGTAGCAGCGTTAGCAACGATTCGCGCTCTGCAAGCTGGACGATGTGCGTGGCCGACGAGGCCGAATTGTATGCCTGCGAGCTGCATGCCCACGCTCTTTTTGACGATATTGCAGCACTCTGGCAGCCGATTATGCAAGCCTTAGCCAGCAATAACGAGCTTGAAGCCGCGATTAGCTTAATCTTGCTGCAACGCCAATTAGCTGATTATGCTGGCATTATTGAAACCTTCAATCGGGTGCGGGCAGCCCATCCCCAAGCTGCGCACGAGCTTGTGCCATTGCTCGACAATCAATTAAAACCAGGGTTAATCGATGATTTACGCGCAATGCTTGAGGCGGTTTTGCTGGCCTATCAACTGCACAACCCGCCTGATCAAGCCTTGCTCCAAGCGCTGCACCAAGCAATTATGGCCTTAACGCCTGCCGAAGCTGGGCCTGATGATGATGCTGCCCCAGCGCCTGGCCCGCAACGCGGCTTGCCCTTGCCAGCAGTCAATGTGCCAATGCCGAATATTTTGCGCTTTGCGACCCCCGCAACCCAGACCCTGAATGAACTTAAATTGGTTTGGCAAGCCTTGTTGGCGGGACTGGTGGTTGATGCTCAGCTTGGCAAACGCCAGCAAGCGGTGCTGCAATGGTGGTTGGCATGGACAGAACAACAAGTATTTCAGCCAACCCAAGCCCAACAGTTGCTCAGCCAGATTCCGAATTGCCCTGCTCCGTTGGGTTTGTTGCTTGAAGCCTTGCGCGGCGAATTGGCTTTTGGGCTAGGCCAGCCAGAATTCGCCCAACACTGTTTTGGCTCAAGCATTGCCGCTAGCCAAGCCTTGCTCGACGAGCAACACTTTGCTAGCCATTCGCGCCAAAATCGGGCTTTTGTTGGCTTGTTGGCACAATGGCAAGGCAATAGTTTGATCATGCTTGGCGATTATGCTGCTGCTGAGCGTTGCTATGCGAGCATTGCCAATCTTTTGGCAGCCGACGACCACGAAGGCCAATGTTTGGCGGCAATCAATCGTGGCAATATTGCTTTTGTGCGCAATAATTTGCTCGATCATCGCGGCTATATCAGCTACGATAAAACTGAGCAAGTGCTCTTGCGCGGCGATCAACCGCCAGAAGCATGGTTGGGGCTGAAATATACCAAGCATCGCCACGCCTTGGCCCAAGCAGAACAAGCCTATGCAGAAGCCTTGGCTTTGGCTGAGCAAGCCCCAAATTTGGTGCAGTATCGCAGTTTGATTCTTGCCAATCAGGCTAATATCGCTTGGTTGCAAGCCAATTTAGTGCGTGAGGCTGGCTGGTTCTCGGCCGATTTAGCGGGCAGTTTGCACGATTTAGGGCCAGCAGATCAGCTTTATCAACAAGCTCTGCACTTATTGCAACAGGCGCTGGCGACGCTCAACCAAACAACTGCTGATCGGATGTTACGAGCTATCTTGTTTGCCAACATCAGCGAAGTGCAATTGTTGCTGGGCCAGCCCACCGCTGCCTTGAGCACAGCCCAAAATTGCTTGCAAGCCATCGGCCTGAGCGAGCTAAAGCCGCAAGCAGTGCTCAAACAAGCCCAAATGCATGGAATTTTGATTCCTGAGGCTGGTTGGCGGGTTTGGTTGACGATTGCCCGCGCCCACGAAGCGCTCAATGACCAGCCCAAAGCCCAGCAAGCCTATGCCAATGCTTGCGAATTGGTGCAACTGCTGCGTGAAAATGTACAGCAAAGCGATTGGCAAATGGCAGCCTTGCAAGATAAATTTCAGGTCTTCGAATGCGCTATGCATTTTCATTTCAAGCATGCAATCGACCGTCGCCCCTTGCTAGAACTGAGCGAAAGTTTGCGTGCCCATGGCTTTGAACAATTATCGGCAGCCAGCCAGATTGAGCGTGAGCGTGAACTTAGCCCCGAATTGAAACAGCAACGAGCAGCCCTCGCCGCAGCGATTTCCGCCCGCAGCATGGCAATTCGTTTGGCGTTGCAACAACCTGCCAGCGCTGATCTCGTGGCATTATTGGCCGACCAACGGGCTGCTTTCGGCGCTTGGCAAGCCTTGCAAAGCAGCATTGCCCAAGCCTTGCAAAACCAAGATCATGGCTTACAACCGCAATTAGCAACTTGGCCAACTGTCCAAGCCACTTTGGCGCAACGCCCAAACACGGTTATTTTGAGCTTTACAATTGGCAGCGAATGGAGCTATGTGCTGTATGCAGATGGTCATCAATTGCAGGCGTTTGAGCTAGCCTGCCGCGCCAAAATTGAATATGCTGTAGCCCGATTAATCTGGTATGTGCAGCGTGGCGCGGCGCGTTGGCCAGAGTTTGTGCGCGCCAATCGCGAGGTGGTTCAATTATTGTTTGCGCCACTGTGGGCGGCGGGGTTGAAGGAGCAATTGCGGGGCAAGCAAATTATCATCATTCCTGATGGGATTTTATATTATTTGCCCTTTGATTTGCTGTTTTTCGACGATCCACTTGATGCCGATCAGCAGCCACTAGATCCGGCGACCTATCGCCAAACTGCGCCCGATCAGGCCACGCCAGAGCAAATTTGCCACGATTTGCTGCCATTTTATTGGCTGAATCATGGCAGCATCTCCAGCGCGCAGTCGATCAGCCTTTGGCTGCAACTTCAGCAACAAACAACGCCGCAGGCAGAACACGTAGCCTTGGGTGTTTACAATATTAATTATCAGACCAATATGTCAAGCGTTTATCCTGGCCATGTCTATGCCCAAGAATTAATGCTGAGTTATAGCGATTTGAGCCAAACCAGCGTGCTCAGCAAGGTGTTGGCTGAATTAGCCCAGCATGGCCCCACCGTGCAACTCACTGCATGGCAAGCAGATCACACCCCAGCCCAGGCCGAATTTCAATCAAACGAAGCTAATTTCAAACGCATTTTGAACGAGCAGGCTATGCGCTACATTATTTTTGCTGGCCATGGCGTGTTCAACGATAAATATCCCCAATTTTCGGGCTTGGTTTTTAATTTGGCGGCCCCTGATGGCAGCAGCGAGCACAGCGGCCAAGATGGCTTTTTGGCGATTCATGATCTGTTTGAACTGCAGTTGCCGCAGACCGAATTGATTTTTTTGGCAGCCTGCCAAGCTGGCTTGGGCTTAATTTCGCGTGGTGAGGGCATCAATAGTCTCACGCGGGCGCTCATGTACCGTGGCAGTCCCACGATTATTGCGAGCTTGTGGTCGGTCGATGTCTTGGCAACGATGGATTTGGTTACAGCCTATTTTGGCTTGCTCAGCCAGCAACCAAACGCCGATAAAGCCGCAATCTTGACCAAAGCCAAGCAACTAGTGATTGCCCAGCCAGATAAGCCACATTTGGCCCATCCATTTTTTTGGGCAGCCTTTATTCCAATTGGAAAACGATGAAGGAGCAACATATGCCAAAGCGTTTGCTGGTGGTGGCGGTTGGGATCAGTGTCTATGCCAATCCGGCAATTCTGCCCTTGCCAACCTGTCGTGATGATGTCCAAGCGTTTTTGAATGCGCTGCGGCCCTTGAGCAACCAGCCGCTGCTTGAGCGAGTACTGTTGGATCAGCAGGCAACCAAAGCCCAGCTTCAGGCTGCCTTGGAATGGCTGGCAGCAGAAGTAACTGCCGATGATCTGGCGATTTTTTATTATTCAGGCCATGGCGCGAGCTTCGACGACGATAATGGCGATGAGGATGATGGCAAAGAAGAATTTTTATGCCCCTATGAATGTGGCTTGGAGCAAGGCCTAAGCAGCTTCGTGCGCGATGATGAGTTGCGGGCATGGCTCACGCCAATTCGCGAAAAAGCCCCCTTGCTGGTGGTGCTCGATGCCTGTCATAGCGGCTCGGCAGCGATGGCTCCAACTGGCTTGATCGCCAAAGAATTGCCAAACGGCTTGGTGAAGCAGATTATTGGCGCGGCTGTGATGCCAGTTCGCACTGCTCGCGATCCAATTCCTATCAATCAAATGCTTTTGGCTGGCTGCCAAGATAGCGAGCAATCCTACATTTTGCCTGGTGAAGCCAATTCGTTGTTCACCGCCAAACTAATCGAACAGCTTGCCGCTGGCCAAAGCTACGATGTTCAAGTTATCTTTGAAGCTGCGTATCGGGCAGTGCTTGATGCCTGCGATCTGGCCGGAATTCAGCAAAGCCCCAAGCTGACGAATGGCATGAAATCCTCACTTCTGCTGCGAGTTGATTAACCAGAATATCCCCTCTACGGGGTAGGTTAAAACAGGACGATCAACAAGGCAAATAGTTGACATTGGGGGGATAATAAAGCGAATCTAGATAGCTAAGGAATCCCCCTTATGGTTATGCGATTGCGGGCATGGCTTGAGCGCTTGCCACAACAACATGTGGTTGAACGTCGCCAAGCGCTGTTGCTTCAACATATGGTGCTGACGCTTATCCTCGTTTCAGCGATTGGGGTTGTCACGGCACCGCTGACCAGTGGCTCCGCGAACCAATTGTTGCTGGCAGTCGTTTGTTATAGCGTGTTGGGATTGAGTTCATTGTTGGTACTTTGGCGCATTCGATGCAATGCCTTGCAACAAGCTATTTTGATTTTATTGAGTAATTTCCTGATTCAGTTATTGATTTCGTTTTGGGCGATTGGCGTGTATACCCAAGCGGTGGGCTTTACGCTGGTTTCATTTTCGATGCCGATCGTTTTAGCTGGCCTGTTGAGCAATCGGCGGGTAGTTTTTGGTATGACTGGCCTGACGCTGGCGATTTTTGCGCTGATTGGTTGGGCTGAATCACAGGGTTGGGCTGGCAAATTGCTGCTACCAATCAATCTGCAAGCAATTGTTGGTACTTTTAGCTTGCTCACGATGTTGCAGGCAGTGATTGTTGATCGCTTTGGCAGTAACCTGCGTACGACCTTGCACGAAGCCTTAGATCGCGAGGCTAGCCTGAGCCAATTGCGCGATTCGCTTGAAACAACGGTCAATGAGCGCACCACCAGTTTGCGCCAAGCCCTAAATGAGCTTGAACAGCGCGAGCTTGATTTACAGCATACCCTCGATACACTCCAGCATAGCAAACAGCTTTTTACCCAACTCAGTGCCCCAGCCTTGCCAATCTTGCCACGAATTTTGGTTATTCCCTTGGTTGGCGAGGTTTCTGGTGAACGGGCTGAGGCCTTTGCCGAGAACATTTTCAATGCAATTGAAGCAAACAAAGCCCACACAATTATTCTTGATGTCACGGGTGTGACGACAATCGATACTTTTATTGGCAAAGCACTCCTACATATTGCCAGCACCGTGCGCTTTCTTGAGGTGCGGACAATTTTGGTCGGTTTGCGGCCTGAGGTGGCCGAAACCCTGATTGCATTGCACATTAAATTCCCATCGATTCAGACCTTCGCCAACCTTGAACAGGCAGTTTTATCGTTAATCAATCAACGACTTGTATTGAATTAGCAGAGGGGATGGCGTATGCGCAAGCGTTGGCGGATATGGCTTGATCAATTACCACAACAGAAGCTGATTGAACGCCGCCAAGCTCGCGCATTCCAAGCAATTGTGCTTGGCTTGTTTGTGATTGCGGTCTTTGGCGTGATCAGTTCAGCGCTTATTTTCGTCATTTTTCCTGCAACCGCTGATACCTTCAAGCAACTGTTGATGGCGATGGGAGCCTATTCAATTATGGGCATTGGCTCAGCGATTGCACTGCACCAAGTCCGCCATAATGCCTTGCAGCGGGCTGCGATGATTGTGAGTGGCAGCATTCAATTGATGTTATTGCTTGGCTATTCAGTGGTTGGGATTTTACGTGAAAATAGCACCTATGGCTTTGTTTTCTTTACAATTCCGTTAATTATCAGTGCCTTGCTCAATAATCGTAGAGTCTTGATTATTAATGCAGTAATTTCAATTGCAATTGTTGCATTGGTTGGAATACTCGAATATGCTGGTATGTTAAAACCAATCGACATGATTGAAAATTTTTGGGTTATTTTTGTAACCCTAACAATTGGGATTATTAGCCAAGCTTTATTAGTTGAGCGTTTTGGTAGCAGCTTACATATGGAGATTTATAATTTATTGCAACGCGAGGATGAAGCGCAACAGCTCCATAATTTATTAGAACAAAAGGTTGCCGAGCGCAATCAGCGCTTACAAACAGCCCTCGATGAGCTTGCGCAACGTGAGCATGGATTGCAACAAGCGCTCGAAGAACTGCAAATTAGCCAAACCATTGTTGCGCAACTCAATATTCCGGTTATTCCGGTGCTACCACGAGTATTAATTGCTCCATTAATTGGCGAAATGGCTGCTGATCATGCTCAGATTTTGAAAAACGATATTTTTGCTGCGATTGAGCGGGTGCATGCCCATACCATTATTTTGGATATAACTGGAGTTTCATTAATTGACCAAGTTGTTGCTGAAACAATCATTCAAATTGCCAAAGCGTCGCAATTGCTGGGCACGCAAACCATTTTAGTTGGTTTGCGCCCAGAAGTAGCAACCGCATTGGTGAACTTGAATCTCCAAGCCAACATGGTTAAGAATTATCTGACCCTCGAAAAAGCCATGCAGCCGCTGCTTCAACCACATGTGCGCCGCGCAACTTAATCGATTTCATCTGGTTCGGCGTTATTTTGAAGCTCCTGCCAAAGTTGGTCAAGCACTGGCTTAATCGTATCGAAGCCAAAGCCACGGCGTTGCAACAAGCCTGCCATTTTTCGGCTAAACGCCATTTTGGTTGGCTCGTTGGCATAGCGCCGCAACGCCGAGCGGGCCACGCTAAACGCTCGTTCTTGCTCTTCATCTTGGTCGGTTAGCTCGTTCAACACTTCGCTAATCAAATCGCGCTGTACGCCTTTTTGGCTAAGCTCAGTTTGAATCGCGCGCGCGCCGCGGGGCCGATGTTGTTGGCGATTTTCGACCCAAAAACGGGCAAAGGCTGCATCGTTAACCAAGCCAATTTGGGCGAGTTTTTCAATCGCGAGATCAATATGCTCATCGGGAAACTCGCGTTTGCGCAGCCGAGTGCGAATTTCTTGGCTTGAGCGTGGGCGAGCCGCTAGAAACACCAAGGCCGCGTTATAGGCTTTATCGACCTCTTCTGCTTGGGCAATTGCTTGCCAATCGCTCTCGCTCAGCACTTTGCCTTTGTAGAGGCCTTGTTGTTCGAGCGTGCGCAGGCTAATGCCCAAGGCAAAAACCGAATCAATATACAAGTTAATCCGTTCACGATCGTGCTGTTGCAGTTCTAGTTGGGTAATTGTTCCAGTTGGCATGGCAATTCCTCAAACAAAAAGGCGTAGCAAACCAATGCTACGCCCGCTTGCTATTAATTAGCTGAGCCGATTATTCGTCGTCGAAAATGCCATCGCCATCGTCGGCTGGGGCAGCGCCGCCATTAGCAGCAGCAGCACCGACAATTACTTTCGCGGTTGGCGCGCCTGGTGAGGCAGCCCGAATCATTTTTTCAACTTCATCAGCTAAGGCTGGATTATCTTTGAGAAACTGCTTGGCATTTTCGCGGCCTTGGCCCAAGCGATCGTCGCCAAGGTAGAACCAAGCCCCGCTTTTGCGCAGAATTTCCATAGTTACGCCAACATCGACAATATTGCCTTCGCGCGAGATACCTTCGTTGTACATAATATCGAATTCAGCTTGGCGGAATGGTGGTGCAACTTTATTTTTGACCACTTTGACCCGCGCGCGCGCGCCGATCACATCTTGGCCTTGCTTGATGCTCTCAATTTTACGAATATCTAAGCGGACTGAGGCATAGAATTTTAAGGCATTACCGCCGGTTGTCGTTTCGGGGTTGCCGAACATCACGCCGATTTTCATCCGCAATTGGTTGATAAAGATCAAGGCTGTGCGTGATTTGGCAACTGCGCCAGAGAGCTTACGCAACGCTTGCGACATCAAACGAGCTTGCAAACCAACGTGTGAATCGCCCATGTCGCCTTCAATTTCGGCGCGTGGCACGAGTGCTGCAACTGAGTCAACCACAATCACGTCGATTGCGCCTGAGCGCACCAAGGTTTCACAAATTTCGAGTGCTTGTTCGCCAGTGTCAGGTTGTGAGACCAACAGATCTTCAACGTTGACACCACAATTGGCTGCATAAACGGGGTCAAAGGCGTGTTCAGCATCGATAAAGGCTGCAACGCCACCCATTTTTTGGGTTTCGGCAACAATATGTTGGGTCAGGGTTGTTTTACCTGAGCTTTCTGGACCATAAATTTCAATCACCCGACCCCGTGGAATCCCGCCAACCCCAAGTGCTAAGTCAAGGGCGATCGAACCAGTTGGAATGGCTTCGATCGACAAGCGTTGATCGCTCATGCGCATAATTGCGCCTTTACCAAATTGACGGTCGATCTGACTGAGGGCGGCGGCGAGGGCCTTTTCTTTTTCGGGTGAGATTGCCATTACTCTGACTCCTTGTAGATACTCTTGCTTACGAAAAAGTGCGGCAGACTTCGCGTCGCCACTGCAAGGCAGTATAGCACACTTGTTCGTCAAGTACAAGGCTTTTTTTCCTGTCTTGGCTAGTACTTTGTGTTAAAGCAGCCGTAGTAACCAAACATAATCCGTTGACTTTTAGGTCTATGGCGGTATAATCCATCACCTATAGAGATTAGTTAAATTTGTTAATTACTACTCCGTATCGTCCCCCCTAATTCACTCGTATGGGGCGATGTCATAGTGGTATACTTGCTTGGTCTAGTTTAAAACTAAAACAAGGCGCACTCTATGTAC
Organism: Herpetosiphon sp. NSE202; assembly: GCF_042688385.1. Taxonomy (NCBI): domain Bacteria; kingdom Bacillati; phylum Chloroflexota; class Chloroflexia; order Herpetosiphonales; family Herpetosiphonaceae; genus Herpetosiphon; species Herpetosiphon sp. NSE202. The sequence goes on from NZ_JBHUPY010000017.1 coordinate 44,456, forward strand.
GATTTACACTGTCATATTCTACCTGGAATTGATGATGGCCCCACCGATTGGAGTGGTTCGTTAGCAATTGCCCGCGCCTTAGTTGCCGAAGGTGTAACATGTGTGGCTGCTACGCCACATGGGCCTGGCTCAAGCCAATCGCGGCTCTATCTTCCTTCGCGCTTACGCGATTTGGTGGTGCAGTTGCGCGAATATTTGCAACGCGCAAAATTAGGCTTGCAAGTTGTTTTAGGCACGGAAATTGTGGTTGCCAGCGATTTGAGCGAGCGTTTGCGTCAAGGCGATTTATTGGGCTATGGCACCAGTCGCGCTGTTTTGTTGGAAACGCCAGCCCATATTGTGATTGAGCATTTGCAGCGCTCAATTTTTGATTTACAATTGGCTGGCCATCGGGTGATTTTGGCTCATCCTGAGCGCACTCGGGTCTTCCAAGATAATCCTAATCTTTTGATTCCATTAATTGAGCGTGGCGTGGTGGTGCAAATTACTGCTGCCAGCTTGGTTGGTTGGCACGGCCAGCGCTTGCAAGATATTACAACTCAAATGGTCTATCATAATTTGGCCCAAATTATTGCCAGCGATGCGCATGCTCCAACCGGCGCACGCGCTCCTGCAATGCACGAAGCATTTACTGTTGCTAGCAAATTAATTGGCGAGCAGCGTGCCCGCCGTATGGTCGAAGAATTACCACATTTGTTGCTTTCTGATGCGCAAATTCCCCAAGCTGAGCCATATTTTATTCAACCTCAAAAGCAAAGTTGGTGGCGACGACGTTAATTTAATCGATAAGCGATGCTTGCTGGTTAAGGTCACCTACGGGTGGCTTTTTTATATTTTAGCTCTTGGAACAAATGCTGCTAGGCTGCCATCCTAGGTAGGCTATGGTTATGGTACTAGCGGCTTGATGACTAATGAGCTATAGATATTAATCAAATTCTTATCTATTTAGCCTGAATAGCTCAATGATTAACCAAGTTTGATATGATACGATACAGCTAGATATCCAGTTTTATGAGGGGTGTGTTGATGGTTCTCTTTGCAGTGTTATTAATGCTCTTTGGTGGAATTCTCTTGGTTTCGCGCCAATTTCGTGAGCAATGGTTCTATAGCGATGCGCGGCGTGGCACTGATCTGGTGTTTACCCAACGGCTGCACCAGACCTTTCGCTCCGTTGGCGGCGTATTTATGCTGATCGGGCTGATCATCGTGGTGATCAATACTATTTAATTAAATCGCGCCCAGCATCACTCACCATCAATGCTGGGCGCGATTTATTTTAGGCTTTGATTAGGCCTTTGGCGACCATTAATTCTGCATTGAGCAACGAACCCCCAGCGGCTCCGCGCAAGGTATTGTGCCCCAACAAGACTAATTTATAATCGAGAATTGGGCAGCGGCGAACACGGCCAACGGTTGTTGCCATGCCACGTTCTGCATCGCGATCGCGGCGCGGTTGTGGGCCATCGGCCAATTCGGTGACCAAAATGGGGTGGGTGGGAGCACTCGGCAAATTGAGGGTTTGTGGCTCGGCCTTGAATTCACGTAAGGCTGCAATCAATTCTGCTTCGTCGGCTGGCGGGCGCTCGAAGGCCAATGATAAACATTCGGTGTGGCCATCGATAACGGCCACCCGATTACAGTGGGCGCTGATGGTGATTTGGGCTTCTTCTACGCCCTGAGCGCCAAGCGTGCCCAGCAACTTGCGTGGCTCCCACTCGACTTTCTCTTCTTCACCTTTGATCAGCGGCACAACATTATCAATAATATCGAGGCTTGGCACGCCCGGGTAGCCAGCGCCTGAGATGGCTTGCATACTAACCAACAAGACTTTGCTTAGGCCAAAGGCATCGTGCAAAGCCCGCATTGGCAGTACAGCGTGGGTGGTTGTGCAGTTGGGGTTGGTCAAAATGCCGCCGCTCCAACCATAGTGTTGGCGTTGCAGCTCCAACAAATTAACATGGTCGGGGTTAACTTCGGGGACCAACAGCGGCACGAGTGGATCTCGGCGATGCGCGCCAGCGTTTGAGAACACCAAAGCCCCAGACTTAGCCCAAGCAATTTCGGTCGGGCCAGCAGCATCACTGGGCAAGGCACTAAACACTAAACCAACATCACCAACCTGATCAACTGGCTGGACGGTCATCTTGGCAAATTGGCTAGGCATTTCGCCACCGATCATCCAGCGGCCAGCTTCGGCCAAGGTCTTACCAGCCGAACGCTCCGAAGCTGCAACAACCGTTACTTCAAAATAGGGGTGATCGATCAACAAACTCAAAAAGCGTTGTCCAACCATCCCTGTTGCGCCTAGCACACCAACAGGAATCTTCTTCATACCAAAAGCCTCCGCAGTGGGAATGTTAAATAGCACCATTGCTCATCAGCTTCGTTGCTGCGCGCATTATAGCAACTCCACGCCGCCATGCAACGTACCGTGGTCTGATGGTATTAGATAGAAAGGTTTTTTTGTATGCTTGATATTGATGCCCGAAAACGGATTGCAAGTTTAGAAGAAGAAGTTCAGGCTTTACGCAGTGAAATTCGTTCGCTGCGCGCTGATTTACATCCAATGATCAATCCACGGCCAACACCAAAGCATCAGCCACCGCCAGAGCGTAATTTGGCTCCTGAACGTGAGCCAGAAGCCTTGGCTGATGTGGCGCAACAGCTTTCTGAGCAGGTTTCGATGGATGAAATCGGAGCCTATTTGAAACGTGATCGTGTTAAGGCCAGTGAGATTCAATTAACTGAGCAGGATCTAGAGCGCAATCGGCCTCGCAACCGCAGAGCGCATGAGGGTTATCCTAGCAAGCCTTTCAATATGGAGGCATTTCATGGCAATCTCAAGCTCTTTATCATCTTATTTTGTTTAATTACCGTACTCATCGTTTTGCTAAATCTGCTTTAATCAGTTTGAAGCTGGGCAACACCAGCCAAATAGCTGCGCACTGCAAAATCAAAGGCTGCGCTTAAGTCGCCGCCACGTTGGAGCTGTTGATTGAGTTCGAGCAAGACAAAGCCATGAATCAGCCCCAGCATGCCGCGCAAAGCGCTCAGCGAATGCTGTTGGCCACTAATTTGGGCCATGATTGCCTGCACTGGTAATACCATTTCGACCAAGCTCGTCGAATCGGCTCGTTGTTCGGCGCTGGCAGCGGTAAAGGCCAGAGCATAATTTTTCGGTTGGGCATGAGCAAATTGGCGATGGCCATGGCAAATTGCGAGCATTTGGCTTTGTGGATCGTCTGCACTGGTATTCAAGGCCTGACTATAGGTCTCAAACAATTGCTGAATCGTGATTGTCACAACGCCTTTGAGCAAAGCGGTTTTATTGGCAACATAGCGATATAACGATGGCGCTTTGATGCCCAACTCGCTTGCTAAGCCAGCTAAAGCCAATTGCTCAACCCCATCGCGTTCAATTAACCGTTGAGCAGTAGCAATAATTGTTGGATAATCGGTCTGAGCAGGATAGGCCATACAACTTCCTCTAAACACGCCCCAAATGGGTATCTTTGAACTGAGTTGGGTATTTTAGCCCATAGCCAAACATGCGATCAAGCCCAATATGTGCCAACCAGATCAAGCCAATTTGTAGCCCTAATGACCAATTGTTGCTCACCCCAAGCGCCAAAAAGCTCAATGGCACAAGCGTAACATGAGCAAGATTGTAGCAAATACTGCCGACTTTTGGCCCCAACAGATAGCCCAACATCGCCAGATCGGGCACAAATAAGGCGAGGCCAAATTGCCACCAACTAAAACCTTGCCAGGCATAGCCCAATATCGCAATCAATAATAAACCCAAGCCTTCAGCATGTAATAATTGCTTCGCCAAACTCGCTGTTTTCATAACCGACCTCAAGACTAATTCGATTAGTTTATAAAGCTAATGATATTAGTTTTGAGATTGTTTGTCAAGACTAAATTGATTAGTTTAAAATTATTGGTTTTGATACTTACGTCGCCATTCGGCCACAGTCAGAATTTCTTCGCGCAGTTCGTGGGTGGTCTGCGCCAGGCAGGCATCAAATTGGGCAGTTAATTGGGCTGAATCAAAGCTCTGGCTCTGGCCAATAATCACAATTTTGCTGTGCGGCGGGGTTGCGCCCCATGGCTCGCCGAGCTGCAAACTAGCGCGTTTGCCTGCTAATTGCACAATTGCTTGGCGCTCAGGAGCTTCGGCCAAATAGACGATGCCTTTGGCGCGAAAAATTGAGCTTGGCAGTTGTTGAAAGGCATGTTGCAAGCTACTCATCGTAAACGGTTGGGTGGTTTGGTAATGCCACGTTTGCCAATCTTGGTCGTGATGCTGCCCAAATTCATGACGATCAGCCAGCAGATCGATGCGATATTGGCCAATGCCGAGCAGCAGATCGATTGGCACAACGCCATATTCAGCAGTCAAGATGCGGGCGCGCGGCACGATTGCTTGAATCCAATTAATTACTCGTTGCTGTTGGGCAGGATCAATTAAATCGATTTTGTTGACCACTATAATATCGGCGGCGGTAATTTGATCGCCGACTTGGACGATTTGCTGGCGCTGTTCCTGAATGCGCTCTGCATCGACGACCGCCACAATTGCATCAAGGCTAATTAATGAGCGTAAAGCTGGCAAGCGGAAGGTTAAGGCAACTGAAACAGGGTCGGAAACCCCGCTGGCCTCGACGATAATATAATCTGGACGATCGGGGCGGTTGAGCAATTCGAGGGTGGTGGTCAGCAAATCCTCGCGAATGGTGCAGCAAATACAGCCATTCGCCAAATTCACAATTTCGTTAGCCTCAACCCCAACGACCAATTGGGCATCGATGTTGATTGCGCCAAAATCGTTGACCAGCACCGCGATTTTGAGGCCATGCTGGGTGGTTAGCAAGTGGTTGAGCAGGGTCGTTTTGCCTGCGCCCAAAAAGCCAGTCAAAATTGTCATCGGAATCGGCGTTGCTTCGCTCATCATACACTCCTAATTACTTGGTAACCACGAAGATCGCGAAGGATCGCTAAATTAATCTTTGTGGTACTTCGTGTTCTTCGTGGTTAAAAACAAAAACCCCTCGTTCTGCTGAGAACAAGGGGCTGAGCCAAAGCCCAATTTAGCTGACGGTTACTTTGGTCATGCTATCGCCTTGGCGAATGGCGTTGACCACATCCTGACCTTCGGTGACCTTGCCAAACACGGTATGGCGGCCATCGAGGTGAGGTTGTGGTCCGTGGGTGATGAAGAATTGTGAGCCATTGGTGCCTGGGCCGGCATTGGCCATTGAAAGCACGCCGGTTTCGTGCTTGAGTGGATTGCCTTTGAACTCATCTTCAAAGCGGTAGCCTGGGCCACCGGTGCCGGTGCCAGTTGGATCGCCACCTTGAACCATAAAGTTTGAGATCACGCGGTGAAAGACCACGCCATCGTAGAACCCTTCGTTAATCAAAAACACAAAGTTATTGACCGTTTTGGGTGCATATTCTGGATACAACTCGATGGTGATGTTCCCTTTGGTTGTTTCCATAGTGACGACATAGTGTTTCGTGGTGTCAATCGACATCGCTGGCGCTGACTTCCATTGTTTTGCGGCCACGTGAGACCCCTTTCGACTAAAGAATCGTGAAAACATTATCACCCTAGGGTTATAACACAAGAAAGCGACCGCAAGCAATTGGCGGTCGCTCAAAGCAACATCGGCTACGCTGTGAGCTACTCAGACTTGCCTTGGCGAACCAACAGTTTCAAGCTATTACTGGCCGAGAAACCAGGCGTTTTCGTAGCTTCGATTGTCATCCGTTCGCGCGTTTTTGGGTTGACCCCTTGGCGAGCTTGGCGCTCGCGAACTTCAAAGGTACCGAACCCAGTCAGGACAACTTTTTCACCAGCTTGCAAGCGCTCGCTGACCACATCCAACATAGCATCGACAACGCGGCGTGCCTCTTTTTTAGAAATGCCGGTGCGTTCAGCGACCTCAGCAATGAACTCGATTTTTTGCATTGCACGCTCCTTAATCCTAGCGAAGCTACAATCGTTACCCCCGATTATACCATAAGCAGTATGCGCTGTGGAACATTTTAGCCCATTAGATAGGCCAATTTACTCATTATGGTTGCTTGCCGCGAATAGCGCAGCATGCTATACTTGCGTACATTCATCGAAGCTACGATGACCGATTATGCACCCGGAGGAAACCGTATGCCACAGACACGCATTGTCATCGCCGATGACGAATCGCTGATTCGCATGAATCTGCGTGAAACGTTAGTTGGCCTCGGCTATCTTGTCGTTGGGGAAGCTGGTGATGGCGTGAGCGTTATCAACCTTGCCCGCGAACTACGCCCAGACGTAGTGGTGATGGACATCAAAATGCCCAAACTGGATGGTATCCAGGCAGCCAAAGTGCTGACTGAAGAGAAAATTGCCCCGGTCTTGCTCTTGACTGCCCACAGCGACAAAGAGTTGGTCGAGCGCGCCCGCGACGCTGGTGTTGTGGGGTATCTCAGCAAGCCCTTTCGCGATAGCGATTTGATGCCAGCACTCGAAATTGCCCGCGCCCGTTTTGAAGAGTTCCTGACCCTCGAACAACAAGTCGGCGACCTGAAGGAAACGCTCGAAACTCGCAAGATTATCGAACGTGCCAAGGGCATGTTGATGGATTCTCAAGGGCTGAAAGAATCTGAGGCCTTCCGCAAGATTCAGCAATTGAGCATGAATACCCGCAAGTCGATGCGCGAAGTTGCCTCGGCCTTGCTGTTGGCCAACCAAATGGAGCAACAAAAGTAAGTTATGCTACGTCGCCCCTCTCAGCAACAACTTGTCGCTGTGTTGCGGGCGACGTTGCCTTTGCTGCTGGCCGCCTTCCTAGGCGGCTTAGTTGCCCTCGCCCTGCAACCAGATCCTCCCGCCCAACAACCAGTCATTCAAATTGTTACCCCAACTGTGCTCAAGGCCGCTGCCACCGAGGTGCTGCCCGCCCCCGCGCCATCCCCAATGCCCGCCACACCCACGATTATCGTTTTTCCTGAAGACACAATTTCCTTGGAATTGGTAACTCTGCGCCGCGATTTGGAGTTTACTGCTGGAAGTTTGCATTTGCTACGCGCCACTATCCGCATTCAAAATGCCCGCATCGCCCATAGCAACCTGCAAACTGGCAATGTCGAAGCCCAACTCGATTTGGCCCAAGCCGATTTAGATGCAGCCTTTCCACTGGTCAGCGATGAAGTCCGTGCTGCTATCCAAGGTCTCAACGATCAAATTAATTATCTTCGCGACGATCTCAGCATTCGCCCAGAGACAATCGACTCGCGGCTTGCAGATTTGACCGAGCAGGTATTGGTATTGGCGAATCGCGATTTACCCTAGACGAAGAACATAGAGCATAGAACATAGGGAGCTGAGATCGAAGAGCGCGTTTTTTAGCCACGAATTGCACAGATTTTTGGGATAATGTTTCTCCTGATCCCTCACCCCCAGCCCCTCTCCCACTGAACGCGGGCGAGGGGAGCACTGGTTTTTACCGACAAATTGTGCAAAAACCACGGGATTAAAGCCCCTCGTCCGCCACGTGGGAGAGGGGTTGGGGTGAGGGGATCAGGCCGTCGTTAATCCAATGAACCAATACAGCTAGAGGCTATCGGCTTTTGGATCAACTTTTGGTATTACCAATTAATCTCCGATAGCCCATAGCCCAAAGCCGATAGCCCATAGCCTGATCCTTTTTTGATTTTTGCCTTTTGACTTCTGATTTTCCTTCATCCCTCATCCTTCCAAAGCTTCCCCCATGAATTCACCTTGACAAGACCATGATAGTTTAATACTCTAGAAGTAGATTATTCTATTACTAGGATATATGTGCTATGAAAAAGTTGACTCAGGCTGAAGCGGCGATTTTAAGCTTGTTGGCAGAGCAGCCACGCTATGGCTATGAGCTCGAACAAATTATTCAGGCGCGGGGGATGCGCTTATGGACGGAAATAGCGTTTTCGTCGATTTATTATTTGCTCAAAAAGCTTGAGCAAGCCCAATTGGTGGCGGGCGAAACCTCACAAGGCGATGGGCGGCCTTCACGAATGGTCTATAACATTCTACCAAGTGGCAGGGCTGCATTGCAAGAGAGTTTGCAAGCAATGTTGAGCATGCCCCAACAACGCTATTCGTCATTGCTCTTGGCCATGGCCAATTTTCCATTGCTTGATCTGAACGATATTATCAACGCCTTAGAGCACTATTGCGCTGAATTGCGAGCGCAAATTGAGCGCGTCCAGCAACGCCGCGCCGAAGCGCCAACCGAAGTTTGGCATATCCAAGGCCTGTTTGATTATACCGAAACTATGATTCGGGCTGAGCACGATTGGCTCACCAAGTATCTGCTTCACATTCGCCAACAGCTTAACGAGGCTTGAGCGCGGCTAGCCCACGCCCATTTATGATTAAACGGGCATGGGCGGCTAGTCAACGCTTATTTGTTAACCTGTGGAATAAAACTCCGATAGAATATTGGTTCTGGCTCGCTAGCCAAGCTAAAACTAGCGATGCCTAAACTTGGGCTAGACCCAACATGGGTAAATTTACCACTCAGATACAGATATTTTTCGCTGGCCGCCAGCCGTTCGACCGCACCATTGGGCGCTTGCTGCGGGGCTTGCCAAAAAAATCCATTCCAGCGTACAAGGCTGCCCAAGGCTTGCGAGCCAACCTTGTTGAAGGCTCCGCCAATATACAAATAGCGATCGTTGATATTAACTAGTTGCAGTGGCGCGCCATCGAACTCAAATACTATGTGGCTGGTTGTGCCTTCGAGCCGATGCACTGTATTGCCTTTGGTGAAATAGAGCTGGTTTTGCCAGACTACAAATTGCGGTAGCGAGCCATTGCTTTGAATATGCAGCCCAGTAACATCCTGCCAATTTGTGCCATTCCAACGATCAATATTCACTTCCCACCAATCATGATTTTGCACAATCAGGATTGCATAGACCTGATTATTGGAAAAATAGAGCTTTCCAGGGTGCGGCTTGAGGCCAGTATCACGCCATGCAGCCTGATCAATCGCCACTATAGTGCTGATCGGTTGGGTATCGATTCTAGTCCAATCGGAGCTTGCTAACAAATGCGTACCCAAAAGCGTCCATGTCATCGGCGAACCAGTTAAGCCAAGGGTCGAACTAAGATTTCCGCTCCGGTCGAATTCGGCGATTGTGCTTGAGGCATGGCTGCCAAAGAAGGGGAATTCACTGACCAGATAGGCATGATCGTTGCTGGTGGTCAACAATTGCGCTGAAGCATCCAACAAGCGGCGGTTTTCCCAGTGCCAACCAGTCCAGAATTTAATCGTATTTGGTAGATCATGACTGATAATCGGTGCACCTTGAACCCCAGTAATAGCATAAATTGGCGAATGAACCTTGGTATAAGCCAAGGGAATACTATCCACGCCATTCCAATAGATCAACTGAAATCGATTGTCGTTCAGCAAAAAATCGCCAGCAAAATACAGCATTGATCGTATCGACATCATTGGCTTGTAGCCCATAACCTTGCCAGCTTGTGCCATCCCACGAGGCTAAGCCATTAACTAACTCACCATTCAGATAATTGAAATTTCCGGCCATATATAAGCGATTATTGGCATCGAGGTGCAAGTTGCTAATTGTGCCAGGGATTGCCAAGCTATTGTGCAATGAAGTATCCCATGTGCCATTAATAAGATTGCTGGGATTTAATGATTGCTGAGCATCAGGCTTGTTGGGGATACTTTGGGCATGAATCGTTAAGCTGCTTAAGCATAAGCCAAGCAAAACCAACCAGAATCCTAAGCGTAGCTGAATCGTTCGGCGCTTCTGCATCTAAGGCTCCTCATTCATCTGCTAAATCTCATTCCGATTGCGGGCGCTCAACCAGCTTGGTTTGCTGCAAGCTGGCTGAGTCCCCTTTTAAGCTTATTTGCTTGCTTGAGGGATAAATTGGCGATAGCTTGGGCTTGCAGGAACCTCATCAATTGCAAAGCTGGCGATGCCCAATGATGGCATTGTGCCAACGTGGGTAAAGTTGCCTGCAATATGCACATTCTCGGCGGTTGTTGCTAGTTCATAGATTGCGCCATTGGGTACATGCTCAAAGCCTTGCCAATTTGTGCCATTCCAGCGGGCAATTGGGCCAACTGTTTGCTCATCGACCTTGCTAAATTCGCCTGCGACATACAAATAGTCGTCACCAACGCTGCGCAAAACTCTGGGCACATCGTTGAAGGTTGCCAGCGTAACCAGCTCTTGGCTGGCAAAATCGAAGCGGCGTAATTCGTTTTTGTAGAGCAAATACAGCCCATCGCGCCAAGCCACAATTTCAAAACTCGGGCGATTATCAAATTGCTGCCACGCAGTCACTTCTTGCCAGCTTGTGCCATTCCACTCAGAAATATACACCAGCCACGAACCGCGATCGGCTTCAGAGCGTACAGTATACAATTTTTGATTGGCAGGATAGATTGGGCCAAAATTATACTGATCGACAAGTTGCTGCCAGTGGTTGCCATCAATCGCGATCGCGCCAGTAATTGGTTGGCTATTGATCGTGCCTGAGTACATGCTGGCCAAAACTTGCGTGCCTGAGATCGACCAGGTAACTGATTGCGGTTTGAGAACGACTGGCGCAGTGAGGCTGCCATTTGGCTCATATTGCCAAATCACACTTGCAACGCTAGAGGTTGTGGTAAATGGGCTGTTGGCAACTAAGTAGGTATGCTGGGCATCGGTGGTTAACAAGCGGGCATCATAGGATGCATTGCCCAAGTTTTGCCAAGCACTCCCATTCCAGAATTGCAGATTGGTTTTGGGAAATTGCGTAAAACCCACCAATGGCGAGCCTTGAAGATTGCCAAGATCATTAACCCAACGCTGGTTGGTGGTGGTGGCTAAATTGGTGAGATTCGTGCTATCCCAAAAGACCAATTGGCTTGCTTGACCATTGAGCGTGAAATTGCCAGCAAGGTAGATGCCGTTGCTGCTAGCTTCAATTGCACTAATCGCTGCAATCTCCATGGGCAGATTGACAATGTTCCAGCCAGCATTGCTACGTTGCCAAAGTTGGCTATTTGTTGCTGCATAGGCTTGGCTATTCCATTCCACTAAATCAAGCGCCGAACCAGTGATAATCGAAGAATCAGCAACCCAATTGTTAGCATCCCAATGGTAGATTTTGGTTTTGCTGCCTTGATCGTAGATTGGCTGGCGAATATAGAAGGTATTGCTCAAAACATGGGTTTCTTGGGCAGGATAAATATACTGAGGCACTGGGAGGTTGTTCCAAACGCCTTGTTGCCAAAGCGCAAAATAATCAATTGCCGTGTTATCAATCGATAGCACTTCGCCAGAAACCACAACCGCCTCATCAGTCGCCGCAAATTGATAGAGCGAGCTATCGATATTGGCAACGTTGTGATAGCCAGTTGGTTGCCATGCCAGCAATGAATTAACCACTAAATCGTTAAAGCGTGAAAAATTGCCGCTAACATACAAGGTATCGCTGACCACATCGAGATCATGCACTTTGGCGATGTTCGAATAATCATAGAAATCGCTGGTGCCACTAAAACCAGTGCCAAATGCTTCAAAGGCACTACCATTCCAGCGCGCGATGCCATTCATGGTCTGGCCGCTAAATTGGCGAAAGCCACCACCAACAATTAATTGATCGTGGTAGGTTGTCATGGCACGAATGGCCCCAGCATCATTTGGCTGCAAGCCATAGCCTTGCCATGCAGTGCCATTCCACGAGGCGAGACCATTGAATTGCTGACCATTCAGATATTTGAAACCACCAGTTACATACAGCCGATCGTTTTCATCGACGTATAATTTGCTAATCGTCCCTGGAATTTGCAGATTGTTCTGGAGGGTTGTATTCCATGTGCCAGTAATCACGCTGCTGGTCGTTAATGGGGCAATCTGGCTTAATGAATGTGCAACTAGCTGCTGTTCATAACTACTATCATCAGCAAGCGTTGTTGATTGGCGGGCTTGGGTGGGTAAATTGCCAGTGTAGAGGCCAAGGATCGCAACAATCAACCCTAAACGAATCCGTAGTTTCCCCATTGTAAATCCGTCTCCATACTACATAATAGAACCATAAACCGAGACCTACCGTGACTGTAGCGTGAAGATAGTTGGTAGGATTGATTCAGCTATAGTACAGCATAATTAACAACTGCCTTACTTGATAGCGAAGCAATTGTTAATTATGCTGATAGGTTTATTTACCAACTTGCGGAATATATTGGCGATAGATTGCAAGGTCTACGCTGGCGATGCCAAGCGATGGAATATTGCCAACCCGAGTAAAGTTGCCTCCAATATGGATATAGCGAGACGTAACGGCCATCTTCTCAACCGTGCCATTAGGAGCATCAGCAAATCCTTGCCAGGTTGATCCATTCCAACGAGCCATGTGCCCGATGCTTTGATTATTTATCTTGGTAAAGCGCCCGGCAACATACATATGCTCAGGGGTGGCACGTAATACGAGCGGTACATCATCGAAACGTGCAACCGTGATCAATGTGTTGCTTCCACTATCAAAACGGCGTAGCTCATTTTCATATAGAAAATATAAATTACCCCGCCACGTTACTGCTTGAGGTACTAAGCTATATATATATATATTAGGATATGGCAAAGTTGTGAGCTTCTGCCAAGCAGTACCATTCCAAAATGAAAGCGTAATCCCTGACTGCCAATTATCAATTGAATAAATTTTTTGACCAACAACATATATATAAGGTAGCGGATAACTAGATGGATTTTGATTGAGCAATTGTCGCCATTGCTTGCCTTTAATCGCAATTATGTTACTTGTTGTCTGATAGTCAATTGTGCCTGAGTATATATTCCCTATTAATTCACTCCCTGAGACCGTCCAATTAATCTGTGATGTTTGAGGTATAAGAGGTATAAAAAGTGTAGTAAGGTTACTATTTGGCTCAAAGCGCCGAATGGATGATCCTGCTAGGTAGGTGTTATCGTTATCAATTGTTATCAATTCGTCGTCAGATGCAAACTGACCAAAGTATTGCCACGCTATGCCATTCCAACGCTGAATTGTATTATGATCGCCAGAAATGATAATTGGCCGACCCTGAAGATTCCCAATACTCCGAATCGTTTCGCGTTTGAAGGTGCTGGCCACATCGTGAACCGTTGTGCCATCCCAAAAAACCAATTGGCTCCGCTGATTGTTGATCTCGAATTCGCCCGCCAGATAGATGCCGGTACTACTTGCTGCCATATCGGCAATTTTATAGATAGTGATTGGGAGATTGATTACGCTCCAATCGAAACTCGTTCGTTGCCACAACTTGGCATTGGAAACACTAAACAGTTGCCCATTCCATTGCACTAAATCGATGGCTGAGCCTTCACTGATCTTGCTATCAGTAACCCACGTATTATTCTCCCAACGATAGATGCTAGTAAAAAAAGGATAATAAACTTCATAACCACGGGTATAGAAGGTATCGCTCAAGACAAAGGTTTCTGAGCCCCACGGAGCCCACGATGGCACCCATGGATTCATCCAAGCTCCATCTTGCCAAAGCGCAAAATCGGCAGCACCCATGTTCCCAATCGAGCTGAAGCGACCAGTTACCAGCATTTTGGAATTGGTTGCTGAAAATTGATACAGCCCTCCCTCAATCTCGGCAACCTTACGATAGCCGGTTGGCTGCCACGCCAGCAATGCGTTAACCGCTAATTGATTAAAACTGGTGAAACTCCCAGTGATATACAAGGTATCGCTGACGACATCAAGATCATAGACTTTTGGCCGCTCTGAATAATCGTAGGGTGCGCTGACTCCCTGAAAACCGCTACCAAAGCCCTCAAAGGCCGTGCCATTCCAGCGAGCAATCCCATTGCGTGGCTGCCCAGCCAAGGTTTTAAACTCACCGCCAACAATCAGTTGATCATGGTAGGTGTTCATGGCATAAATAGTGTCACGATCATCAGGCTGTAAGCCATAGCCTTGCCAGGTATTGCCATCCCACGACGCAAGGCCATTGAATTCTTGATTATTCAGATAATTGAATGATCCCGTCACATACAGCCGATCATGGTCATCAACATAGAGTTTTTTGATTGTGCCTGGAACCTGTAGCTGATTGTTAAGGCTGCTATTCCATGTGCCAGTAATCAGATTGGTTGCGGTTAATGGGGCCATCGAATCAACTGCTACGCTGGATTGTGGTTGCTCAGCAGGAGGCTGATCAAGCAGCCTTGGTTGTTGGGCTTGGGTTGCCAAACTGCTAGCGCAAACCAGTATGATCAGCAACACCAACTTAACAATACTTGCGCCAATGCGGTAGATATTCATCTTAAACTCCTCTTTCTAGGTTGATGAACTAGCCCTATACCGGGTAGGGCATGGTTTACTTATTGATCGATGGTAGATAGATCGTATAGGGCGTAAGATCAACGCTGGCAATGCCAAACGAACTGATCGGCCCAACATGCGTGAACTTGCCGCTAACATGGATAACATCGTTAGTAACGACCATTGTTTCAATATCGCCATTTGGCACCGTTGCAAACCCTTGCCAGTTGCTCCCATCCCAGCGCGCAATCCGCTCAATTGATTGATTATTGATCTGCGTGAAGCGCCCAGTAACATACAAATAGGGAGTACCAATAGCTCGTAGCAGATGAAGTTTTCCATCAAACGTCGCAATCACCGTTGTTGGGCCATCATCATACCGGCGTAATTCATTGCCATGGATAAAATAGAGATGATCGCGCCAGGCAATTGCTTGAAGCGGCCTTTCAGAATCAACCGTGTAATGGCTGCTGAGAAACTGCCAGAATTGACCATTCCAATAGTAAATATCATTGTGGGTAGTTGGGTAGTACGACACAATACAATAGAGCCGGCGGTTAGTGGCATAGACCGTGCCGCGACAGTGCGTATTGGTAATTTTTTGCAAGCCTGAGTCAGTAACCTTAAATACGCCGCTAATTTCTTGATTATTGGCGAGCGCTTGTTGCGTATCTAACCAAACTTGGCCCATTTGTGAAGTTAAATGAATAAAATTAAGCTGATTCGGAGCGTCCGCGAGTACTAACGAGGTGGTTAGGGTTCCGTTTGGCAGAAAGTGCCAAATCGCACTATGAATAGGCGGGACTGGCGAGATTGAGTAGCCCTGAACTAAATAGGTTTTTGCAGGGGTTGTTATCAGGCCCGAATTGCTTGAATAGAGGGTTTTCCAGCGATTTTCAGTCCATAGCTGAAGTTTATTATCTTGGATAATCGGCTTGCCTGCGAGATCGCCAATTTCATTTATCGGAGCGTGGCGCATAATCTGGGGTATATTGGTCACATTCTGGCCATCCCAATGAAATAAGTTACTTGGTTGCCCATTAATGATGAAACTTCCCGCCACATACACTCCGGTGCTATTGCCTGCGATTGAGCTTATTCTTCTAACAGTAACTGGAAGGTTAAGTTTATGCCAACCATCGTTGCTGCGTTGCCAGATCGATTTGGAATCCACATAATTAGCGGCGTACAGAGTTCCATTGCCTACCGTCGATCCATTTATTGATTCAGTAATAACTGAGGTGTCGCTAATCCATGTATTGTTGGCCCACTGGTGAACCATGGTATGGCTTGATTGATTGGGCGCAGGGGTCATCAGATACATTGTATTGTTCAGCACCTCAAGGCCCCTCATGGTGCTTGTACCGGCAGGCATAGGCAATTGGCTCCACGTTTGGTTTTGCAAAAGGGCCAATTGGTTGATTGGTATGTCGTTGATACTGGTTATATAGCCAGCCACGATCGTAGCATTGGTAGTTGAGGCAATCTCGTCAACCCGATCGATCACCTTCGCTATTTGACCATAGCTCGTGGGATTCCAATAGGCAAACGATTCGGCTGGAACGTTATCAAAGGAAGTAAAATTGCCACCAATCTGGAGACTATCGCTGATCACAGCTAAGTCGAATACATAGCCAATTGACGTTGGACTTTGGATGAGGCCGTTACCAAAGGGTTGAAACTGCGTACCATCCCAGCGTGCTAGGCTATTCATCGTCCTGCCGCCAATTTGGCGAAAGGAACCGCCAATAACCAATTCGCCATGATAGAGTTGAATCGTTCTGATATCGATCTTATCATCATCGGTAAGACCATAATCTTGCCACGTTGCGCCATCCCATGAGGCAAATTGCTTAATTGTTTCGCCCTCAATCGAGTCAAATTCTCCCGAGATATATAACCGATCTTGTTCATCAACAAACATTCGTCGAATAAAGCCAGGAAGCTCTAAACTTCGGTCATAGCCTGTATACCATGTGCCAGTAATCAGATTGGTTGCGGTTAAACTGCTCGTTTGGGTGAGTTGTGATGCTAATGGGGGCAATTCGCTTT
This sequence comes from Herpetosiphon sp. NSE202, assembly GCF_042688385.1. Taxonomy (NCBI): domain Bacteria; kingdom Bacillati; phylum Chloroflexota; class Chloroflexia; order Herpetosiphonales; family Herpetosiphonaceae; genus Herpetosiphon; species Herpetosiphon sp. NSE202. The sequence goes on from NZ_JBHUPY010000017.1 coordinate 60,852, forward strand.
CAGCTGAGGAAGTGAACGGGGTGTTGTTGAGTGAAGCTACGCTTGATTGTGCTTGAGCTAATGATAGCTGAAGCAGGATAACAATAAGTAGAAAACCAATGCCAATCTGCCGCTTACCAAACCATGTTGCTGCCATGATAACGCTCCCAACGTTAGTAGATGTTATATCATGGGCTGGTAGGGGATTTTGCATTAAACCTCCACTACTCTGCCTCATCTATAAGTATAAGCCGCATGTCAATCTAAAAAATAGTATTAAATACAAACAGCTTGGTAACACACCAAGCTGTTTGATGCTTATTTGGCGAATCTGATTAATCCAAGCGCACTTTAGCACCGAAGTTTTTGGCTTCTTTGCTGACAAAGTAGGTTCCACAGGCAGCATCGATCAAATCGGGATTGAAGGTCACTTGTTCCATATTATATTTGGCGATGCTAATCATCTGATCGAGAATATCGCGTGGTTGGCACATGCGGAAGGGGCGTTCTTCGGGCTTGTACCATTTTTCGACCAAATAATCTAAGCCCTTGGGATCAAGGTTGATCTTACGGCCTTTACAGACCAACGACCAAATTTGCCGCCATTGGGCTTCATCGGGGTCGCGGACCTCGATTTTGAATTTAATCCGGCGCAAGAAGGCTTCGTCAGCAACTTGGCTGGGGTCGAGGTTGGTCGAAAAGATCAGCAACTCATCAAATGGAACTTCGATTTTTTGGCCAGTGATTGTGGTCAAATAATCGTAGCGTTTTTCGAGCGGCACAATCCAGCGGTTCAGCAAGTCCATCGGGCGACATTGTTGGCGACCAAAGTCGTCGATCAAGAAAATGCCGCCGTTGGCCTTCATTTGGAATGGCGCTTCGTAAAAGCGACCAGTTTCGTTGAAGGTCAAATCGAGCGCTTCGAGGGTCAATTCGCCCCCAACCACCACCACCGGGCGTTTGATTTTGGCCCAGCGCAAATCATAATCCGATGTACCGACGTTGACATCTTTATCGACCAAAGTATGCACGATGCTATCGTAAACCTTGATAATTTGGCCATCGGCATCAATCGCATACGGCACGAAAATATCATCGCCCATCAAGCGGGTAATGCGCTCGGCGATACTGGTTTTGCCATTGCCAGGGTAGCCAAACAAGAAGATCGACGCGCCAGAGTTGACCGCAGGCCCAACTTCATTCAACACTTGGTCGGTGATAATCAAATCGCTAAATGCTTTGCGAATATTGCGCCGCGTAATGACCATATTTTTGATCGTTTGAGCTTTGACCGATTCGAGAAACTGCTCAAATGGCACAGGGGCTGGGCCGCTATAATTGCTTTTCTTCATGGCATCTTCAGCGGCCTGCGAGCCACGTGGAGTCAAAACATATTCATAGTTGGTATCGCCAAAGCCGCGTTGGCCAGCAATATCAATATATTCCGAGTTGCGCATTTGGGTAATCACCGGATCGAGCACGCTATAGAATAAGCGTACTTCTTGGGCCAACTCCATGCCGGTGACCCGCGAGCGATTATAAATGACCCGCAGCAATTGGTCCTGAATTTGCGTTCGATTCAGGCCAGTTTCTTCGATGGTGGTTGGTACTTTGGGGTGATAGCTATTCCCCGATGGGGCTGAGCCATCGTCGTTGGGTATATCCCCCCCTAAAACCCGTGCGCCGCTCAATTTGCCATTGGCTTGGGCTTCGGCGACCAAGGCATCGAGCTGTTGTTTGTGCATATTTAAGTGGCGGGTAGCTTCGTAATCATTTTGCTCGCGCGCTTCCTTCAAGCAATCGTAGAGAGCCCGCGCGACGGCATACTTGATGCCATCGACATACATATGATGCAAATATTCGCCCGGACGCACGTAGCAGTCGGGTGTATGATCATTTCGAGCTTTCATTTCGTCATACGAACGCGCATCCAGTAAAAATCGCATGCCTCACATCCCTTCGTATATTGCCGTTGCAACAAGTATTGCTCAATTCGCAAAATCATCTAGCTTAATTATAGGGGCCAAAAATCACCCCACGCAAGCACGACTTTGGGGGGAAATGGTTAAAGTACCTTAATCCCCTCTAAACTGCCTACTATGGCCGATACCGATCACAGACCAATGTTTGCTGCATCGCTCGGCTATTCACGCCAACAACTCGCTCGCCGCAATATGCTATCGTATAGTCAGTATTGTACTACTACATCATATCGTATTTAGTCGACATTCTGAGTTGCAGCAAACTCGGGTAGGATGGCAAGGAGCGCCAGTATGTTAAAAGCAACGCCTCAGAGCGCCCAAATCGTAATCATTGAAGATAGTGCGACGGTGCGCGATATGCTTGCGCATATCATTCGCGATGAAGGCTACCATGTGGCAACCTATACAACTGCCGTTGATGGGTTAAAATACCTACAATCCAGCCCACCACCGCGCCTGATATTGCTTGATCGTGTGTTGCCCTATATGTCGTCAGCTGAATTTCTGCAAGCATTGCAAGCAGAGCCAAGCCTCAGCGCGATTCCGGTGGTGGTGATTTCGACCTATGTATACGACGAAGTTGCGCCGCTCCCCTATACGGTTGGCTATCTCGAAAAGCCAATCGCAATCGACGATTTGATGCAGGTGGTGCGGCGCTATTGTGATTAGGCTGCGGCCAGCGTGCCGCTATGGTTTGGAGTGTGGCGATGTATACACCTGAAACCGACCGCACGCCGCTTTCTATGCTAATCCATTCCTTGGGGAATGTGCTTGGCGATGTGATTGTGGCCCAAGATGGGGTGTCAGCGTTTGAGCTTGAAGAAGATGTGCGCCAACGCACCAAGCAACGCCGAAGCGATGGCAAACTGCATGAGACTCATGCGCTCACCGAGTTGGTTGGCCAATTGCCAGTCGCCCAACTCATGGGGCTAATCAAAGCCTTTACCCATTATTTTGGTTTAGTAAACTTGGCCGAAAGTGTCGAACGCTTGCGCGTGCTGGCCGAACGCGACCGGCAAAACGGCGATTCGCCGCGCTCAGAATCGGTCGAATTGGCCTTGCAAGAGCTACGTGATCGTGGCATTACTGCTCAGCAAGTTCAAGATTTGCTTGATCATGCCGAGATTCGGCCAGTCTTTACGGCGCATCCAACTGAAGCCAAGCGGCGCACGACGCTCAAAAAACATCATCGCATTGCCGAAGCAGCGCGCCAATTAACTGCTGAAACCACCTTCCAACGCCAACGCGAACGCTTGCTCGAATCGATTCGCGAGGAGATTGTGGCGCTGTGGCAAAGCGATGAAGTGCGGATTATCAAACCAACTGTGATCGACGAAGTGAAGAATAATCTCTATTACTTTGAAGAATCATTGTTTGACATGATTCCGCAGCTCTATCGTGACACCGAAGCATCGTTACGCCGCATCTATCCTGAACACGATTGGCATTTACCAGCATTTTTGCGTTTTGGCTCGTGGGTTGGCGGTGATCGCGATGGCAATCCGTTTGTGATTCCATCGGTCACAGTTGAAACGCTTAAATTATTGATGGGCCGTTCGTTGCGCGAGCATATTCACGCGGTCGAGCGCTTGAGCCATCGTTTAAGCCAATCGTCGCGCCAAGTGCCAATCAGCGAAGAATTGGCTCAAGCCTTAGTTCACGATGCGCCATTATTCCCCGAATTGGCGCAAGTGCTGGAGCGGCGCAATCCGCACGAGCCATATCGCCAAAAATGCTCCTATATTCACGCCAAACTGCATGCAACGCTGGCCTACGTTGAGCGCTACGAGCCAGATTGGGCACGCGGCGGCCATCGCCCAGCAGAGGGCACCTGGTATGCCAACGCCAACGAATATCTCCACGATTTGGCGACCATGGAATATAGTTTGCGCACCAATGGTGCGGCTTCGGTCGCCGATGGTTTTTTGCGCGATGTGCAGTGCGCGGCCAAAGTGTTTGGTTTGCACACCGCCACGCTCGATATTCGCCAACATAGCAGCCGCCACACCAGCGCCCTGAGCGAAATTTTTGAATATGCAGGCATCTGTGACGATTACGCTAGCCTCAGCCAAGCTGAACGCACTGCCATTTTGGAGCGTGAGCTAGCCAATAATCGGCCTTTGATTCCAACTCACTTGTATTACAGTGCCGAAACGGTGGAGATTATCGAAACCTTCCGCACAATTCGGGCTGTGCTCTCCGATTTGAATGCAGAGGCGATCGAAACTTACATTATTTCGATGACCGAAGGCCCAAGCGATATTTTGGCGGTGCTGTTGCTAGCCCGCGAAGCTGGCATTTACCAGCCAGGCGAGCATAGTTGGCTGAATATCGTGCCCTTATTTGAAACCGGAGCCGATTTGATCGCCGCGCCGGAGATTATGCACACATTGCTCTCGAGCGAAGCCTATCGCCAACATTTGGTGTTGCGCAACGATGTGCAAGAAATTATGTTGGGCTACAGCGATTCCAACAAAGATGGTGGTTTTGCTGATGCGCACTGGGCCTTGTATCTGGCCCAAGTTGCCTTGGCCGAAACCTGTTTCCGCCATCGGGTAGCAATGCGCTTGTTCCATGGTCGCGGCGGCGCGGTTGGACGCGGTGGCGGGCCAGCCAATCGGGCAATTTTGGGCCAACCACCAGGCACCGTCGGCGGGCGGATCAAAATCACTGAACAAGGCGAGGTCATTAGCGACCGCTACGCCGAGCCAGAAACCGCCTATCGCCATCAGGAGCAGATTATCAACGCCGTTTTGCGCTCGTCGTTGGGCGTGAGCATCGCCCATATCAGCCCAGAATGGCAGGTAGCGATGAGTAGCTTGGCGCAGGTTTCGCGCAAAGTCTATCGTGGCTTGGTCTACGATCATCCACATTTCTTGGAATATTTTCGCAATGCTACGCCGATTACCGAAATTAGCCGCTTGAATATTGGCTCACGGCCAGCCAGCCGCAAAGCCAGCGATCGAATTGAAGATTTACGGGCGATTCCGTGGGTGTTCAGTTGGATGCAAAGTCGGCATACCTTGCCTGGTTGGTACGGCTTGGGCAGTGCCTTGGAGCATTTAATTCAGGCAGATGCCAATGGTTTGACCACGCTGCAAGGCATGTATAACGATTGGCCATTCTTTCGCACGATGCTTGATAACGCCCAAATGATTTTATCCAAGGCCGATATGGATATTGCGGCCCAATATGCCTTGCTTGTGCCCGACCAAGCCCTCGCCAACGAAATCTTTGGCATGATCAAGGCTGAATACGAACTGACGGTTAAGTGGATTTGCGAGGTTGCCCAGATTAACGAACTGCTCGATACCAACCCAATCTTGCAGCACTCGATTAAGCAGCGCAACCCCTATGTTGATCCATTAAGTTTTGTGCAAATCGAACTGCTGCGGCGGTTGCGCACCGATCCCGATGGGCTTGAGCACAACGACCTTGAAGATGCAATTTTGCTCAGCATCAATGGGATTGCGGCGGGCTTGAAAAATACGGGCTAGAAAAGGATGAAGTATGAATTATGAGGGATGAAATAAAATCAGAAGTCAAAAGGCAAAAATCAAAAGCCAAGAAGGATTAGGCTCTAGGTTTTTGGGGCTGTGGGGCTAGATTTAACGCAGAGGATTAAGATCCCCTCACCCCTCAACCCCCTCGCCCACTGAACGCGGGCGAGGGGAGCACCCATGTTTACCACCAATCATGCACGAACCACGACATTAAAGCTCCTCGCCCGCCGCCGTGGGAGAGGGGTTCTTTCAAGGGTAGGTTTTGAGTGATTGGTCTGCTGCAGCACATTCCCTCACCCCCAACCCCCTCTCCCACTGAACGCGGGCGAGGGGGAGCACCCATATTTACCACCAATCATGCACGAACCACGACATTAAAGCCCCTCGCCCGCCGCCGTGGGAGAGGGGTTGGGGTGAGGGGACATTTAACTTCATTGGTTGAAAAACGATCCCCATGCTGTTTTCGGGCAGCATGGGGATTGTTAGGTTTAGCTATTAGGCGGTTTTGGCCAATTGGCGCAGAACGGTGTGGAGAATCCCACCATTCTTATAGTATTCAACTTCAACTGGCGTGTCGATCCGCACGACAGCTTGGAAGCTCAATTCGCTGCCATCTGGGCGAACGGCGCGAACGGTCAACTCTGAGCGAGCTTGCAAATCGTCGTTGATGCCTTCGACTGAGAAGGTTTCGTCGCCCTTCAAGCCAAGGCTCGCAGCCGATTCGCCAGCGCGATATTGCAATGGCAACACGCCCATGCCGACCAAGTTCGAGCGGTGAATCCGTTCGTAGCTCTCGGCGATGACGACTTTCACGCCCAACAGGTATGTGCCTTTGGCGGCCCAGTCGCGTGAGCTACCAGTGCCATATTCCTTGCCAGCCAAAATCACCAACGGCGTGCCGCTGGCTTGATAAGCCATCGAGGCATCGTAGATTGATTGTTGTTCGCCGGTTGGGAAGTAGAGCGTATAGCCGCCTTCAACCCCATTCAACAACAAGTTTTTCAGGCGAATGTTGGCAAAGGTGCCACGCATCATCACTTCGTGGTTGCCACGGCGTGCGCCATACGAGTTGAAATCTTGCGGATCAACGCCATTATCAATCAGATACTTAGCGGCTGGGCTGTTTTTGGCGATTGAACCTGCTGGCGAGATGTGGTCGGTGGTTACCGAATCGCCCAACAAGGCCAAAACCCGTGCGCCATTGATGTCGCCGATTGGCGCTGGCTCTGGCTGCAAATCTTGGAAGAATGGTGGGTGTTGGATATAGGTTGAGTCGTTGCTCCAAGCATAAATGTCGCCGGTTGGTGCTTGCACGCGTTTCCAAGCATCGCTGCCAGCAAAGACATTGCCATATTGTTGGGTAAACATTTCTGGCTTGATTGCTTTGCGCACGGTTTCTTGAATTTCGCTTTGGCTTGGCCAAATATCGCGCAAGTACACCGGATTGCCTTCTTTGTCGTTGCCCAATGGCTCGGTGGCCAAATCGAGGTTCATCGTACCGGCCAAAGCGTAGGCCACAACCAATGGTGGCGAGGCCAAGTAGGCAGCCTTGACCAATGGATTGATCCGGCCTTCGAAGTTGCGATTACCGCTCAAAACGGCGGCTGCAACCAATTCGCCTTCTTGCACGGCGGCGGCAACTGGCTCTGGCAGCGGCCCGCTGTTCCCAATACAGGTTGTACAACCGTAGCCAACGATGTGGAAGCCAAGCGCTTCGAGCGGCTCGATCAATTCGGCTTGTTCGAGGTAGCTTGAAACCACGCGTGAGCCAGGGGCCAAACTGGTTTTGACGTATGGGGCAACGGTCAAGCCTTTTTCGACGGCTTTTTTGGCCAACAAGCCAGCACCCAACATAACTGATGGGTTCGAAGTGTTGGTACAGCTGGTGATCGAAGCGATAACGACTGCGCCATGACCAATCGTGGCCGAGTGGCCGTTGTTTTTCACGGTAGCGGTGCTTTCGGCCTTCTCAGTTGACAAGGCAAAACCACGTTCAGCAATGGGAGCTGTCAACGATTTTTGGAACGAAGCCTTGGTATTTGGCAATTCGACCCGATCTTGGGGACGTTTTGGGCCAGCGACGCTTGGCACAATCGTCGAAAGATCCAAGTGCACGGTGTCGGTGTATTCTGCTTCTGGCGAATTGGCATCGAGGAACAAGCCTTGGGCTTTGCTGTAGGCTTCGACCAAATCGGCCAATTCATCAGAGCGGCCTGTGTTGCGCAAGAAGTGAATTGTTTCTTGGTCAACTGGGAAGAAGCCCATGGTTGCGCCATATTCTGGAGCCATGTTGGCAATCGTTGCGCGGTCTGACAAGGCCATATTTGCTACGCCAGGGCCGTAGAATTCGACGAATTTGCCGACCACACCTTTTTTGCGCAGCAATTCAGTCACGGTCAAGGCCAAGTCGGTCGCGGTAGCGCCTTCGGGCAATTGGCCAGTTACTTTGAAGCCAATAACTTCTGGCAACAACATGTAGATTGGTTGGCCAAGCATAACTGCTTCAGCTTCGATCCCGCCAACGCCCCAACCAACCACACCAAGGCCGTTGATCATCGTGGTGTGCGAGTCGGTCCCGACCAATGAATCGGGCAAGGCGACCAATTCGCCTTCTTCAGTGAACACTTGGACGACTTTTGCCAAGTATTCAAGGTTGACTTGGTGGACAATCCCAGTTTCTGGTGGCACGACGCTGAAGTTATCGAAGGCTTGTTGGCCCCATTTCAAAAACTCATAGCGTTCGGCGTTGCGTTCAAATTCGCGCTCGGCATTGAAGAATAAGGCCATTTTCGAGCCGAATTGATCGATTTGCACCGAGTGGTCGATGACCAAATCGACAGGCACCAATGGATTAATCCGTTGTGGATCGCCACCTTGTTGAGCCATTGCAGCGCGCATTGCAGCCAAGTCGACCACGGCAGGAACGCCGGTGAAGTCTTGCAAAATAACGCGGGCTGGTTTAAACGGAACTTCAATTTTTTCTGGGCTGGCGGCGTTCCAGCGCGCCATATTCTCAACATCTTGTTTGGTTACGGCAAAACCATCGTTGTTGCGCAGCATAGCTTCCAACAACACTTTAATTGAGAATGGCAACTTGGAGACGGCGGCAATCCCATCTTCTTCGAGTTTGTTGAGCCGATAGTAGACCAACGACCGATCACCGACGGTCAATGTGGCTTTGGCTCCGAAATCATCTTGGCGTTTGTGCGTCATCGCAACCTCTCTAGGCACTAATTCGTTAATTCCCAAGCATCAGGACATGCTGGGTCTAGAACAATTTCTCGTTTCTAGCTCTGCCTACTATGGTACTCGCCGCCTGCCGTTCCTGCAACTAGAGAGGCCCTTGGTTTAACATAGGCATTATCTATGCTTAATCAAGCTTGTGATAGATATTTCTTGTAGCTTTTAAGAATTGAGAGGGTAGAGTCCCCTCACCCCAACCCCTCGCCCATCCGATGGGCGAGGGGCTTTAACGCTGTGGTTTTATTGCAACTCGTTGCTGAATAATGGCGGCTCCCCCTCGCCCGCGTGCAGTGGGAGAGGGGGCTGGGGGGTGAGGGGACATTTGCTCACACTGCAACCCTACCCTTCAAATGAGTGTGGGCTGGGGGGTGAGAGAATTTTAGATCTGCTGCACAATTGCAATTGCAAAGCCATCATAGCCTTTGCTGCCAACGGTTTGCAGTGCAGTAGCAGTGAGCTTGGGATTTGAGGCCAAATCAGCAAATAATTGGCGTGTGCCTTGAATCGCTGGATCAGGATCGTTTGGATTGGTGACTGCCCCATTCCGCACCACGTTATCGCCAATAATCACTGTGCCAACATGGGCAAATTTGAGCGCCCAAGCCAAATAATGGGGATTATTCGGCTTGTCTGCATCAATAAAAATCAGATCGAATGGCTCAATCTCTTCATTCGCCAGTTGAGCCAAGCTAGCTAAGGCTGCGCCAACCCGCACCTCGACCTTTTCGCTCAAGCCAGCCTTGGCAAGATTGGCCTTGGCAACCTCGGCATGACGCGGCTCATATTCCAGCGTGATCAATTTGCCAGCGGCAGGCAAGGCGCGAGCAAGCCAAATAGAGCTATAGCCGCCCAGCGTGCCAATTTCTAAAATACGTTTCGCCCCACACATCATGGCAAACATGTGCAGCAATTTGCCTTGGTTAGGCGCAACATTAATTGGTGGCAAGCCAGCCTCAGCACTGGCTTGCAAGGCTGATTCCAGAATCGGATCAGCCTGCACCAACGAATCGGAAATAAACTGATCAACTGAATCCCATGTTGCTTGATTCATCGCATCCTCCTAAACTCGTTCGAGTTTGGCGAAGGCAGCGAGCAGCTTTTTCACGCCTTTGCCTGGAAAAGCCACTGTGACTTCTTCGTCGTCACCAACCATTTTACTGCTGACGACAACGCCCTCGCCAAAATTGGCATGGCGCACTTTATCGCCAGCGTTATAACTGGCGGCGCTTGGCTCGCGTTCTGGGCGTTTGGGACGGGCTGGGCCGCTTGCGCCACTCCACATGCTGCTGCTGCTTGGTTGCGCTCCACGCGTGCGTTGCGGCGTGCTGCTTTGCCATTGGGTCGCCGCATGCACCGGCATTTGCTTGACCTCACGGGTTGGCGTGCGTTGCAGCAAATCTTTGGGAATATCGCCCAAAAAGCGCGAAGGAATGGTCAGATCGGTGCGGCCCCACGTGGCGCGCTTGAAAGCATAGAGCATATACAGCCGTTGTTTGGCGCGGGTCGTGCCAACATACAACAAGCGGCGTTCTTCTTCGATGCTCTCAGGGTCGTCAATCGAGCGTCCGTGCGGCAACAGGCCTTCTTCTAGCCCAGCCAAAAAGACCACCGGATACTCAAGGCCTTTGGCTTGATGCAAGGTAATTAAGGTCACGCCTGGTTCGCGGGCTTTGGTGGTGTCAAGGCTATCAACATCGCTGACCAAGGCCACTTCTTCTAAAAAGCGCGGTAATTGATCTTCGGTTGGCAAGGCCAAATATTCCATACTGACGTTTTGCAATTCGAGAATATTTTCCCAGCGCTCAGCGCCTTCTTCCTCGCCATACTCGGCTACCAAGAGATCTTGGAATGGCACGCGTTCAAGCAAGCGTTGAATCAGTTCGCCAAGCATTAAATCGTGGCGCAGATCGCGTAGCCCAGCCACCAATTTTTGAAATTGCTCGACGGCGTTGCGCGCCCGGCCACCGATTGGGGGATTTTGGGCCTCGTTGGTTACTAATAATTCAAGTGCATCCCAAATGGAAATATCGAGATTGCGCGCCCATTGCAGCAACTCTTGCTGCGTGCGATCGCCAATGCTCCGGCCTGGCACGTTGATCACCCGCAGCAAACTAACTTCGTCGTGCGGGTTATGGATAATCCGCAGATAGGCCACAATATCTTTAATTTCTTTGCGCTCGTAGAAGCGCGTGCCGCCGACCAATTTGTAGCGTAAGCTGCGGCTAATCATCGCTTCTTCAAAGGCCCGCGATTGGGCATTGGTGCGATACATCACAGCAAAATCGTCGAGCGAACGACCATCGCGGCCGCGAATGCGCATAATTTCGTCGGCAACCCAGCGGGCTTCCTCGTTGTGATCGTAGGCCTCGACCAGCGCAACCAAGTCGCCATCTTGCTGATCAGTCCAGATTTTGGTGGTATGGCGGCGATCATGGGCGGCATCGATAATCGATTGAGCCACATCAAGAATTGGTTGGGTTGAGCGGTAATTTTGCTCGAGGGGAATAATTTGCACATCGGGATGCGCTTCTTCAAATTCGCGCACATTTGCCAAGCGTGCTCCACGCCAGGCATAAATTGATTGCTGAATATCGCCAATTAAAAAGTAGTTGTTGTGGCCAGCGCCAACGTGATTGACCAACGAAAATTGCACCCGATTGGTATCTTGTACTTCATCGACCATCACATGGACGTAGCGCTCAGCGTAACGGGCCAGCACATCGGGATGATATTCAAACAAATTAACCGTTTTGAGCAGCAAATCATCAAAATCAAGCGCGTTATTGGCGAATAATTGTTTTTCGTAGCGCTCATAACAACGCAGCACAATTTCATCGAAATAGCTACTGACGCTGCGGGCAAATTCGGCTACGCCAATTAATTCGTTTTTGGCGGCAGAAATGCGGGCATGGATCGAACGCGGATTATATTGCTTCTCGCTTAAATCCAATTCGCGCAAAATTTGCTTCATCACCCGCTGCTGATCGTCTGCATCGTAGACCACGAAATCGTTGGCGCGTTGCAAGTGCTGAATATCGCGCCGCAGCCAACGGGCACAAATCGAGTGGAATGTGCCCATCATCACATCGTGGGCGCGGCTTTCGCCAATTAAATTGCTAAGACGTTCGCGCATTTCGCGGGCAGCCTTGTTGGTAAAGGTCACCGCCAAAATGTTATAGGGGCGCACGCCAACTTCATTAATCAAATAGGCAATACGATGAGTGAGCACGCGGGTCTTGCCTGAGCCTGGGCCAGCCAGCACCAACACTGGCCCATGAATCGCTTGGACTGCGCGTTGTTGTTGGGCATTCAGCCCAATCAGCAGCGGGTGAGTCATTGATCTAGTCCTTACATGACGGTCAAAAACCGTGATCTATGTCAATCTTGCTGGCTCTATTGTACCCGTTCCGGCGCTGTGTTGGAACAGGTGAGCGACAGCAAAAAAATGATTGTCGATAGCAAAGCTCTAGGCTGTTTGATTGAGCTTGGTTTTGCTGGGTTTGCGCTGAAACAGGCCACGCCAATTCCAACGCCGAGGCCGTGTAATATCCAACTGGCGGCGCAAGCCTTCGCTGGTGAGCGTAAAACCAACCAACAGCAACACCATCAAAACGCCAGCAAACACCGAAACCCATGGCGAGCGGCTATATTGGCCAAAGAAATCCGAAAGCATCTGGCCGAGTTCTGGCTGGCTGGCTTTTTGTTTAACAATATCGGGCAAAGGAACATCTTTGGTAAAATCGCTATAGACATAACTGCCACCGATGAAATAGCCCAAATAGCCAAGCTCGGCCACAATCAAGGTAACGGCGGTTAATTCGCTGGCCAGCAACATCGGCAAGAGTGGCAGCATTTGAGGCAAAATATAGCGATAAGCAATTTGCCAGCGGTTAAGGCCAATCGCAAGCGCGCTTTCTAAATATTGCGCCTGCAAAACCTTCTGCACATGGCCTTGAATGACGCTTGCACTATTGACCCAACCAGTTAAACATAAGGCAATCAGAAAGGCGCTGATGCCAGCTTTATTGGCAACCATCGGCGTAACACCCTGATAGATGACCACCGCCGTGCCGTTCGTCCAGATCAAATAGCCCAAGGCAATAATCAAAATTGGGATGGCGCTGGTAATGCTCATAAGCGTATCGAGCAACCATGCGACCCGTTGGCCTAAAAACCCGGTAATGCCACCAATTGCCATGCCAAGTGCCAAGCGCACCGTCGCAATAATCACACATAAAATCAAGGTTGGCCGTACAGCCCACAATAAGCGGCTCAGCAAATCGCGGCTAATATCGTCGAAGCCCAAGGGGTGTTCAGGGTGCACAAATGGCGGCAAGGTTTCACGTGGCGGGCCACCATAAAACTTGCCTTCATAGCGAAACGAACGATTTTCGACCAGCGGATCATGCGGCGCTAGGCTAGGGCCAAAAATCGCAATCAGCAGCATCAAACCAGTAATCAATAAACCCAAGGTTAATGGCAGATTTTTCATTTAGCCTTTCCCCACACTAGCATGCCGCCCAATTGGATTGATCCAAAGGCTCAACACCGAGGCCAACAAATCAACTGCAATTAATACAGCGCCCATCATCGCCAACAACAAGCCCAAAATTAGTGGATTAAAGAAGGTTATTGCTTTGGTATTGGTCAGGGTATTGAACAACATCCAGCCAATGCCGCGCCAATCGAACAAGGCTTCGACCAACACCAAACTCCCGACCGCCATTTGCAAGCCCCGGCCTAAGCTCGCAAACACCGCAGGCGCAACATTCGGAATCGCATGGCGACGCACAATTGTGCTCCAACGCAAGCCTTTACTTTTGGCAAAGCGCACATAATCTTGTTGAAATTCGTTTTCGAGCAAGCTTGCGCCAATCGAGGCAATATAAAAAGCTGGGCGCAAGGCCAAAATGAGCGCCGGCAAAATCATATGTTTCGCTGTGCTATAGCCCTGAACTGGCAGCAATAATTGATTCGTCCAGCCTATGCGTTTGACATACAACAAGGCTAGAATTAAGAGCGAGCCTAAGAAAAAGCCAGGAATCGCATTGCCCAGCGTAAACACGCTAACCATAACAGGCGAGATGCGCCCAGTGCGAGGCGAAATTGCCAGCAAACACATGCCCAAGCCCAAAACAATCGTCATGAGAAACGCCAAACCCAACAATTTGGCCGAACGAATCACAAAATCATCCATATAGGCGCTGATTTTAGTTCGATCACGATCAATTCGGCCAAGATCGCCATTGACCATTGCGCCGAGCGTTTCGCGATAACGGGTCATAAATGGTTGCGTATCGATCTCATAATCTTCGCTATAGCCATTTTCGAACGTAGTAATAACTAATTTTGGTGGGTTAAAATAGCCTATATACTTATAGGCATACCACGCCCCGAACAAATGCAATACCGGCACTAACACGATCAACAACCCAAGTTTGCGTAGGATAAGTCGGCTCATAGGTCTAGTCTCCAATTGGCCCTGAGGATGAGCGTTGAGGTATTGTGTATATTACTCATCCACTTAATAAAAGGTTCAGCCTTAGGGCCGAATTAGCCGCAATTAACCAATAATCTAGCTAGATCGAAGATTGCTTGTCAGCGTTGAAGATTCCCTCACCCCCCAACCCCCTCTCCCACTGAACGCGGGCGAGGGGGAGCCAAACGTCCCCTCACCCCCCAACCCCCTCTCCCACGAAAACGCGGGCGAGGGGGAGCATCCGTGGTTCACTAAGGAATTGGGAGAGAACCAGAGCGTTAAAGCCCCTCGCCCGCGCCACGGGAGCGGGGTTGGGGGGTGAGGATCTTATAAACCTACCCTTGTAAAAGCTCACGCTCCCACGAAAACGCGGGCGAGGGGAGCATCCGTGGTTCACTAAGGAATTGGGAGAGAACCAGAGCGTTAAAGCCCCTCGCCCGCCACGTGGGAGAGGGGTTGGGGTGAGGGGATCTTAACAACCTACCCTTGTAAGACCCCTAATCCCCAACCCCCTAACACCCAACCCCCAAACCCACGAAAACGTTTGACGCATGATGTCATGCATGCTAAACTCGGCATATCCTCTTTTGTAATACAATAGACCCACACCGTGTTCAACCAGTTCGATGAGGAACGCCCATGCACGAAATCTTATTCAACAGCCAAGTTATCGCCGTTCGCGAGATTTACTGGAACTTACCGCATGCGGTTGAGTATGTGTTGTACTTGTTTGCGATCGCTGCCATTGGCACGATGTTCTACAAGATGTATCAAGACATTCTGTTGTGGCGCCGCGGCCATGCAACAGTGCGCTCGACCAATTTTGCCAGTCGCTTGTGGTCAACGACAACCGAGGTTTTTGGGCAGAAGCGCGTCTTACGCGATCGCACACCAGGCATCATGCACACCTTTATCTTCTACGGCTTTTTGGCGCTGTTTATCGGCACCGATATTATTGCCGCTGAAGCCGACTTTACCATTCCGATTGCTGGTGAAGAGCAAGGCAAGATTTTAACTGGTGGCTTTTATCAGTATTACGAGCTGATTCTCGATGTTATGGGTGTGGTCTTTTTTGCTGGTTTGCTCTGGGCGTTGTGGCGACGCTATAAAACCAAACCAACTCGCTTGGATAATCGCCGTACCGATGCATGGGTGCTTTGGTCGATGATTTTCATTGTGGTTGGTGGCTATTTTATTGAAATTCTGCGCTTGGCCAACCAAACCATGACCGTTGGCGAAGGCGCAAACGCCGTTACCGCGATTGTCTACGAGCAAGGTTGGGCCAAATGGGCGATCTTCGGCTATCCTGGCGCAGCAGTTGCTCGCGCGATTGGCCTTGGGGTCGAACGCGCCGCCGATGGTACGATCATTCATAGCCAAGTTGCCTTGTGGATTCACCGCGTGCTCTGGCTGAGCCATATGGCAGTCGTGTTTGCCTTCGTTGGCTCGATTCCCTTTACCAAATTCCGCCACATTTTCTATACTCCGCTCAACACCTTGTTCCGCGATCGCGACCCCAAAGGCGCGCTCGACCGCATTCCAAACATGGAAGAGGAACTGGAAAAAGATGAGCCAAAATTGGGCATTACTAGCCTCAGCGACTTCTCATGGAAGCGCCGCATGGACTTCGATGCCTGTATGCGCTGTGGCCGCTGCCAAGATAATTGTCCGGCCTTTGCCTCTGGCTCCGATCTTTCGCCCAAATGGCTGATTACCAAGATGAGCGATTTGATGCACGGTGGCCCTGTGCTCAAACGCGATGGCACGGTGATGATGCTCCAGCCTGCTGGCGCAACCGCCGCCGCGCCAACCGTCAGCAACGGCGTGAAAATCGAATTGCTCGAAGGCACGCCCGAAACCTTGCCATTGTATGAGCAAGGCATCGTTACCGAAAACGAACTCTGGGCTTGTACCACCTGTCGTGCCTGTATGACTGAGTGTCCAGCGACGATTGAGCACGTCGATGATATTATCGATTTCCGCCGCAACTTGACCATGGTGATGGGCGAAATTCCATCAGGGGTCAAAACAGTGCTGCAAGGCATCGAGCGCAACGGCAACCCATGGAAATTGCCACAGCGCCAGCGTACCGCTTGGGCCGATGGCCTCGAAGTGCCAACCTTGGCCGAAAAAGAAGAAGCCGAGGTCTTGTATTGGGTTGGTTGTGCGCCATCGTATGATGATCGCTCGAAGAAAACCGCCCGTGCAATGGTCCAGTTGATGCAAAAAGCTGGCGTTGATTTTGCCATCCTTGGCGACGAAGAAACTTGTACTGGCGACCCAGCCCGCCGCATGGGCGAGGAATTGTTGTACGAACAACAAGCCAACACCAACATCGAAACCATGGGCCAATATAAGTTCAAGAAGATCGTTACCACCTGCGCCCACTGCTATAACACCGTCAAAAACGAGTATCCTCAATTTGGCGGCAAAGCAGGCGTGGATTACGAAGTGGTGCACCATACCGAATTCTTGAACGATTTGGTCGAAGCTGGCAAGCTCAATCCAACTGTGCCAGTCAACGAAAAAGTCGTCTATCACGACCCATGTTACATTGGCCGCTACAACGATATTTACGAAGAGCCACGCAATGTGCTTACCAGCATCCCTGGCTTGGAGTTGGTCGAAGCTGGCCCACGTAATCGCGAAAAAGCCATGTGCTGTGGTGGCGGTGGCGGGAATGCCTGGCTCGAAGGTTGGGGCG
This sequence comes from Herpetosiphon sp. NSE202, assembly GCF_042688385.1. Classification (NCBI taxonomy): domain Bacteria; kingdom Bacillati; phylum Chloroflexota; class Chloroflexia; order Herpetosiphonales; family Herpetosiphonaceae; genus Herpetosiphon; species Herpetosiphon sp. NSE202. The sequence goes on from NZ_JBHUPY010000017.1 coordinate 77,742, forward strand.
ACAAACACGTCAATGTGATTCGGCTTGAACAATTGCAAACCGAAAAGCCTGATACCGTTGCCATGGGCTGCCCCTTCTGTATGGTGATGTTCGAGGACGCTGCCAAGAACACCAATCAATCAGAAACCCTTGGCCGCAAAGATGTAGCCGAAATTCTCTTGCAATCGGTTGGCGAGCAACCACCAACCGCCTAAATTTTGTTAGCATAACCAAAAACCCCCGCCATTTTTACAATGGCGGGGGTTTTGTTTACTCTTGAAACAGCAAATAGTTGGTTGGATCTAATTTGGCAGCGAGCAAAAATGTGCGGGCTTGAGCCAAATCATGCTCACTAAATTCGATAATCTCTGAAATAGTATCGTAATCGGGGTTATCGGTTAAGGCCCAAATTGCCAATTGTTTGCCCACAAACTCGTCGCTGCTTTGCAGGGCCAAATGGTCAATCAGGCGTTGCAATTCTGGATCAACAAAGCCATCAAATGCATACACATCAGCTTCAGCGCCTGGCTCAGCATACAATTCAAGGCTGTAGGCTTCAATAACGCCGTAGCGAGCGGTGGCCTGTTGAGTAACCAGCGCCCTTGGTTGAATATAGGTATCTTCGGGAGTATCAAGCCGACCTTCATAGGCAATCAACACCATATCTTCGTGATAATCGGTTTGATTATCCAAGATTAGGCCAGCAGGAATCGTGATGCGAAGCGAGCGATCAGTTTTGCCTGTGACGGTCATCACCAGGACGCTACCAGCAGTCCCAGCGGTTTTAAATTCTAAATCGATTAAGCCTTGATCGGAGGCTTCTTGGATTGACAGTGGTTCGGCATTGATCGTACAGCCAGTAAGCACGATCAATAATAGCCCAAGCCCAATAGTGCGTAGCAGATACATATTCAACTTCCCTCAACTGTAGATTAAACGCAGCATACGCGCGATGTTTCGCCACGCCTAGCGACCAAAGACCGATTTTCTAAAGTTCGCGCAGGCCAATATCGTTGCGATAGGTCGCTGATGGGATTCGTAGACGTTTGAGATTGCGATAGGTTTTGGCATGAGCATCGGCCAAGCTGTCAGCCTGAGCCGTCACCGTCACAATGCGGCCAGCCTTTGAAGAAAGATGATTGCTACCCATTGAACGAACTAAAATCGCATCGCTGAGCGCAGTACTGACTCCGCTCAACAAGCTGCGCTTTTCGGGCATATGCATTTCATCAGAAACATAACGCAAGCCATTGGGATTAGCAGTTTCATTTTGAAACGCCACAACCCCAGGCTCCAGCTCGGCGATGCCATCGATTGCCATACCGGTCTTAAAACTATGCGGATAGCCACTTGCCACCATGGTCACTCCAACGCTGGCTTCTGGTCGCCAACGCAGAGCGGGCACATTGAGCAAACTGCGATTATTGGCCGCAACCAGTAGCGGAAACAAATCGTCTTCGAGCACGGGCAAAAGCACTTGGGCCTCGGGATCGCTGAGCGTTGTGCGAATGCGCAAGACTTGCGGCCCACGCGCAGTAATTGCACAGTCAACGCCCAAAATGCCCCACCACGGCAATTTATCACGCAGCAGCGCCGCCCGAATTGGCTCCAAAATGGTGGCACTCAGATAATCGCCAATTTGTTTGAGGATACCGCTAGGCGTGGTATGCGCACCCATGCCTTCAGCCGCCCAGCCTTGATCGTTATCATCAAGCCGATCGTAGATTCGCACAGCTTGCATTGGAATCAAGGTTGTGCCATCGGTCAGGGCTGAAAGCGCGACGGTTGGGCCAAGCGCAGGTTGCTCAATCACCACGCCACGATAATGACCTGCGCGTGGTGGCAAGGCAAAAATTCCAGCCAAGGCAGCCAGTGCTTCAGCGCGATCAGTATATGCCCCATCGTATTCGGAAGGATAATCGCCCCACAGCACAATCGGCAGTGGTTGCGAGGCAACATAACGCTCAGCAGTTGCCAAATCACCCAAGGCGCGGCCAGTTGAGGTTGGAATTTGATGCCGATTGAGAAATTCTTTGAGCCACAAACGCGAGCGTTCAAGCACTGCCGATTGTTTGGGTGGTCCACAGACCGGAATTTTATACATGAGTGCTGCATCGGCCACACCATTGCTCAGATAACTGCCATCTGCTGGCACAATTACCTGAAAATGCTCATCGTAGGCCCACTTTGCCAGTTCGGTCATACTTTCAAATGGCTCTGCATTTGGTACAAGCAAACTTGTACCACCATTGCCGGGTATGGTGGCCAAACTATCAATTCGCTGGCTATTGAACAACTTCCAAACGTAGGCATGGGCTGCGCCATTGTTGCCAAGCACAAGTACTTTCATAGGCCTAAATTACTAATAGAATCGCCAAATCAAAGCTGATTCAGCGATTCGTAAAGAGTTGATTGCGGGGGCAAAACCCATGGCGTAGCGCTTAAACCCCGCCATGGGTTTGCGGGTTTAAGCGACCAAACCCTCGCGGGCAGCAAACACATGATAATCAATCGTTGGGAACGGATTATCAAGGTCGTTGAAACTGGCGGTGAGTTCGCGCATCAGGCCAAGGTCATTGGCCTCAATTGCATCAGCCAATTGGCTAAACCGCTCGACATGCTCGTTAAAGCGCTTGGTGGCATAATCTTGGGCTTGGCCAGTCGTGACCAAGAAAGGCCAATCGCTTGATTGCAACAGCAGCAATTCGCGGGCAGTTTGGGCCAAGGCCGCAGCCAAATCGCCATCAGTTTGGGGATAGGCTGCGACCAAGCCTTCCATGCGTTTTTCTGCCGCATGAATAATGGGCCACATCCACTCAGTTTCGGGGTTGAGCCAGGTTTGGTGCGTGCCATTGGAACCCCACGAGCTTTCGGGTAGGTTCAACGATTCGCGTGGTGGATTATTGGCAATATATTCCGAAGCAGTCGTCAGGTCAATATCGGGATTAGCAGCCAAGCGCCGGAGCACTTCGCGCATCCAATCGACCCCTTCAAACCACCAGTGGCCGAATAATTCGGTGTCGTAGTTTGATGAAATCAGGCCATAGCGCCCAGTTTGGCCGCGATATTCGCTGATGACTTGGTGCACCAAATTGGTGAAGTGATCGGCGTGGGCATGAATTTTGTCGTTAATCCAATCGGGATGATAGTAATCTTTAAAGCCAAGATCGACTTTTGGCCCAGTGATGCGCCAATATTGCATGCCGCTTTCGCTATCTTTGCGATGGAACTCGCGATAGTTGGCATCGCCTGGGTAGCCCCATTCTGCCGACCAGACCTGCAAGCCAGTTTTGTGGTGGCGACCAATCGCGGCAACTTTATCGCTCAAGCCGACCAAATAGGGCTGAAGCGTGCTATTGCCAGTTGGTGGAACTTCGCGCGTAACTGGTACAACATATTTGCGCAGCGTATCGCCATATGGCCCAAGAATTTTGCCTTCGGCTTTATCCAAGGGCGCACCACCTTCGATCGTTGTGGTTTCGACGAAGAAACACTCGATGCCTTGGGCTTCGAGAAATTCTTCCACCCCTGGTTTGCGCTCGGTTTCGCTGCGATCTTCAGGATAGTAGGCTGGGCGATAGGCGCACTCTGGCAGCCAAATCGCTTTGGGCTTGCGGCCATAATGGCGCTCGTAGCTTTGCACTGCCACCGCAATTTGGGCATAAATCGTTGAATCGCGGCTCACCAACGGCAAGTAGCCATGGGTTGCGCCACAAGTGATAATTTCGATATAGCCAGCATCTTGCAATTGGCGGAAGGCTCCGACAATATCGCGGTTGTAGCGTTCGATAAACGAGCGCTTGATCATGCTATACCAATCGCGATACCACTGGGCCAAATAGGCCTTGTGGGGATCTGGTTGCTCTAGAGGAGCAGGTTCTTCAGGCTCTGGCTCAAGGTCAAGTTCTGCCTCGGCATCAGCATCAACAGCTTCATCAATTTCCGCAACGTCGGCGCTAGCAACAGTGGTGGCGCTCAACAAGCCTGCATGGAGAGGGGCTGGCGAATCACCAGCAGTTGAAGAAAGCAGGGCATCGTTTTTCGTAATTAAGCTTTCAAGCTCTTCGCTCGAAAGTAGTGGCGTTGACTGCGGCTCTGGCTCTGTTTCAGCACGTTGGGCGGCTTCCCAAACAGCCTGAACATCGGCCAGCCGATCAATATCAGCTTGAGCAGCAACAATCTTTTCGTCGAGATACTCTTCGAAATTGTGCAAAATCGTTGGGTCGGCCAATTGTTCGGTTAGAATTGGCGTGATCCCAATCGTCAAGCGAGGAGTAACCCCATCGTTGATTAGATCAGTCAGCGCATTGAGTAGTGGAATATACGTCTCGGAAGCGGCCTCGTGAAGCCATTCTTCACCGTGAGGCCAGCGGCCAGCCTTGCGACAATAGGGCAAGTGGCTATGTAAGACAAACGTAAACGCACCTTGTTTTGGCATAGATGCTCCTTCTGAGCGGAACATGCGGGACATGTTGCAGAGGTCGGTTCCCATTATAGCAGGTGTTCGCAAGCCAGAAGTGTGCCGCGAGGCTTGTAGAGAGGTGGTTTATGGGCAAGCGTGGTTCCTTCACCCCAACCCCTCTCCCATGGCGCGGGCCAGGGGCTTAACATGGTGGATTTAGCATGATTCGTCGGAAATCCACGGAAGCTCCCCCTCGCCCGCGTTTTCGTGGTAGAGGGGGCTGGGGGGTGAGGGAACCATCACTGATACGTTTAGTAGCGCGTGCCAACCGCAGCATCAATTGGCAACACAGCGTCAATTGCGGCTAGCTCGGCGGCGCTTAGCTCAACATTCAAGGCAGCCATGTTTTCTTCGAGGTAGCGGCGGCGCTTGGTGCCTGGAATCGGCACAATATCATCGCCTTTGGCCAAGACCCAAGCCAAGGCCAATTGCGCTGGCGTGATACCTTTTTGGCTGGCCAATTGCTCAATATGCTGCACCAAGCTCAAGTTGCGCTGGAAATTTTCGCCTTGGAAGCGTGGTGAGTAGCGGCGATAATCATCGGCGGCAAAATCATCGACGCTGCGAAATTGGCCGGTTAGGAAGCCACGCCCAAGCGGGCTATAGGCCACAAAGCCAATGCCCAACTCGCGAGTTGTCGCCAAAATTTCAATTTCTGGCTCGCGCGACCAGAGCGAATACTCGGTTTGCAAAGCGCTAATTGGGTGAACTTGGTGCGCGCGGCGAATCGTTGGCGCATCGGCTTCGGATAAACCGATGTAGCGCACCTTGCCAGCCTGTACCAACTCGGCCATTGCGCCAACCGTTTCCTCGATGGGCACATTGGCATCAACCCGATGCTGATAATAGAGATCGATATGATCAACGCCCAAGCGTTGCAGCGAAGCATCGCAGGCGGCTTTCACATATTCAGGCCGGCCATTGATTGAGCGTTGATTATCGGGGCCGCGTTGAATGCCAAATTTGGTTGCGAGAATAACCTGATCGCGGCGACCTTTGAACGCCTTGCCAACCAGCTGCTCATTGGTAAAAGGCCCATACATATCGGCGGTATCGAAGAAATTCACGCCTAATTCTAAGGCGCGGTCGATGGTTGCCAGCGATTCGGCCTCGTCGGTTGGGCCATAAAACTCCGACATACCCATACAACCCAAGCCAATTGGATTAACTGTGAGTCCTTGGTTGCCTAGTGACCGTTGTTTCATTCCTGTCTCCAGCAATAGATCATAAACCAATGCAGGCAGTCTACACCTTTGAGTGCGCTCAAAGTCAAGTAGTGGAATGTGCCCGAGCCTAGCCAGCTAGGTCAGCTTGTCAGTAACGCCTGAGCATGGTATACTTTTGATGATTCGTTGGCGTTTTATGCCTTTATAATCAGATAAAACGCAATTAACGAAAGAACGGGATACACCCATGAGGGCAGTATGGCGGTATTTTAGCCTTTTGATGATTGGGATTTTCATTGTTGGTTGTAGCGCAACAAGCTATGATAACATGTTGTTAACCCCGGGGGCTACCGCTAATCCTCTGACCCGCACGCAACTGGTAATTTGGCATGGAGCAGATGGCCAACGTAGTGAACTTTTCACGCGATTGCTGTTAGAATACCAACGGGCACATCCAAACGTTGTGATTCAAATTATCAATCGTGGGCCAAACCTTCTGCACGATTATCGGGCGGCACTGCTTGAAGGCACACCACCAGACCTAATCTGGCTTAACGAAAATCGTTGGGTAGGCGAGCTAGCAGATCAACAACTGATTATTGATCTGACGGAACGGTTGCGTGGGGTTAACCTTGAGCCAATTGTGCCAGCGGCGCTTGATGGTGCCCGTTATGGCGAAAAGTTATATGGCTTGCCATTGACGCTTAATCTACCTGTGCTGTACTATAATCGGGCAAACTTTGTAAGCACACCGCCACAAAGCACCGCTGAATGGCTTGAAATCGCTCGCGGGTTTAGCGATGATCAAGGACAGTACGGATTAGCGTATAATTTATCGCTATACTTTACCCAACCCTACCTTCCAGCCTTCGGGGGCGCAATCTTCGATGAGACTGGGGCGGTGGTTCTGGGGACACAAAGCTATACCCCAACATTACAGTGGCTAACCTGGGTCGACGCATTAGCCCAAGATCCAAGCTTGTTAGCCCGTGATGATCATCGACTGATAGCTCGCAGTGTGAGCCAAAACAGTGCGATTATGACGATTGACTGGGCCGATCAAATCAGCACCTATCGTCAATTGTGGGGGGAGAACGTTGGCGTGCAACCATTGCCACGCCTGAGCCAAACCGGCCAAGAACCGCAACCCTTTGTTCGGAGCAGTGTGCTTGTGATCAGCCCACGCAGCACCGAGCAACAGCAAAACGCCGCGCTTGACGTGATGCGGTTTCTTGTGGAGATGAAAGCGCAAACGGCTTTTCAAGCCGCTGATATCCCAAGTGTGCGTAACGACTTAGCCAGTAGCGACCCACTCTACCCACAACTTCAGCTGGCAGTTAGTCGCGCGAGCGCTTGGCCCACCACCCTCCGCTTCAACAACGGATGGGACATCCTGATCGCTTTGGTGCGTAATAGCTTAAATGGCGCACCCTTGGAAGAAAGTATCGCGAACGCCGATCGCCTGCTACGGAGCGAGTAGCCAACCCAGCATATTACAGCGAACCGCTTGACAAGCAAGGGCTAAATTAGCCCGTTATAGTGGGATCTGTAGTTGATATTTGGCAAAAGATGTAGTAGAATGGCGCAGACGGCCAACCCGCTGAAGGCTGATCGTTCCAAGCAAGTCATTCATTATAGATTCCACGCCGGCCTACGGCCTAAGGAGGAGTTGCATGGCAACCAGAACCGAAGAGATGGTGCGGCATCTCAAGGCACTGCAGATGAATACGCCTGACATCGAAGCCTCGGCGGTCGTCAGCGTTGATGGTCTCATCATGGCCTCGAATCTTCCGAACGATGTGGAAGAAGATCGTGTGTCTGCTATGAGTGCCGCGATGTTGTCTCTGGGCGAACGAATCGCTGGCGAGCTTCGGCGTGGCGCACTTAACCTCGTCTTCGTACAAGGTGAAGAAGGCTACGTTATTCTGATTTCAATCGGTGAAGATGCAGTGCTAACCGCCTTGGCGCAAAGCCGGGCAAAGCTTGGCCTGATCTTCTTAGACATGAAGCGTACCGCTAACGAGTTGGCCCATTTCGTATAAGGCTGCCGACCTCCGAACGACCGTTCGCGGGCCAGAATCGGTTCTGGCCCCCTTTTTTTGCTCTTGGGTAACGCTAGTGTGCCATGTGCAGGTGGCCTGCTGGCGCTTTTTTTATTTTAGCCACCTGTCGCTCTGTTACAATTGTGTAATATTTGGCCTTTGAGCTTGGCAGCACACCACGATCTATGGTAGCGTAGCAGAACATAGAACATAGAGCATAGAAAAGGATGAAGGAAAGGCAAAAGTCAGAAATCAAAAGTCAAAAAGTTATAACGCAGAGGCGCAGAGAACGAAAGGATGAAGGATGAAGAGTGGGTATTCGTGCAATTCGTGGCGAAAAACGGCCTTCGCGCTCTTCGTGTTCTTTGCGGTTTCCGTCCTTCGTGCTCTTCGTATCCTTGGTGGATCAATTTCAACGCAGAGGCGCAGAGCATAGGGCAGGGGCTATCGGCTCAAGGCTATCGGAAATTAGGTGGAAACAAAAAATCAATAGCCTATAGCCCATAGTCTATAGCCTCATTTCGCGCTCTTCGTGTTCTTCGCGGTTTCCGCCCTTCGTGTCCTTCGTGGATCAAAACGTACCCCAGTTATAAAAGGTAGATTGGCATGTTTGCAGCATTCGATCAGCATCGACGACGTGAGCTTGGGTTGATTTTCGGCGGTACGCTGCTTGGCATTGGCTTAGGCGCGATTGCTGCTTTTGTGCCAGGCTTTTTGGTTGTTGCAGGCGTGCTGGGCTTGCTGGTCGGGGCATGGTTTGCTCGTTCAGTGCATTCGATTCTGACGGCGACTGTTTTGGTTGCCACGCTTTTGCCCTTTGGGACTTTGCCCTTCAAAGTTGGTCTAACTCCTGCCTTGCTTGAGCTAGGTTTGTTGGCGCTCTATGCCATGCTGGTCGTTCGCAATTTGGTTGATCCTGAACGTAGCTGGCGTTGGGGCAGCCTCGCGCCATGGGTTATTTTGCTGCTTGGTAGCTCGTTTTTCTCGTTTATCATTGGCTCGAATGCTGCGCCCGATAGCCTATTGCTACATAATTATTTCAAATTATTGCTTGGCATTTGTTTGTTCTGGGGGGTGCAAAACGCCCTCGATTCGCTTGAACAAGCTCGTTGGTGGCTGCGCTTGCTGATTCTGGCTGGGTGGGCGGCGGCGCTGCTCGGCATTGGCCTGCGCTTTGCCCCCGACGGCTTAGCACTGCGCTTTTTGACCGCGCTTGCGCCAATTGGCTATCCTGCAAGTGGCCGCGTCTTGCGCTATGTTGAAGACGATCCAAATGGGTTTGAGCGCGCGATTGGGACATCGATCGACCCCAACGGTTTTGGCGGGATGATGGCCTTGCTCGGGGCGATTGCACTAGGCCAAGCCTTGGCTCAGCGCCCTGTTTTAGGCCGCAAATGGTTATGGCTGATTACCGCAAGCTTTGGTTTGGCAGTATTTTTAACCTCGTCACGGGCGGCGCTTGGTGGGTTTGCGATTGCAGGGCTGTTTCTGGCAACCGTGCGCTATCGCCAATTGTGGTGGCTGATTGGTGCTGGAGGCATTGCTGGTGCAATTGCCATTTTGGGCTTGGGCAAGGGCGGCGATTTTGTCGAGCGGATTGTTGAAGGCATTCAGTTTAAAGATCAAGCCAACCAAATGCGCTTGGCCGAGTTTCGCAATGCAATCGCGATTATGCGCGAGTATCCTGTGTTTGGGGTGGGCTTTGGCCGCGCCCCAAATATCGACCTGACAACTGGCGTGAGCAGCGTGTATTTGGCGCTTGGCTCGCGCATGGGCTTGGTTGGTTTAGGCTTATACATTTTGACGGCAATTGCCTTTATGGTGCTCACAACCCAAGCCATCCGCCGCAGCGAGCGCTCGGTTGGCGATGCAATTATTGGCTTGCAGGCAGCGATTTTGGCTGCACTCGCAGTTGGTGTGCTCGATCACTATTTCTTCAATATCGAGTTTCCGCATATGGGCACGCTGTTTTGGGGCGTGGTTGGCTTGGCAATGGTTTTTATGCGCGAGGCACACGCTGATAATCCTCGCTCACAATCGTAGAGGTTGGATGATCCACTCACCCCCCAGCCCCCGCTCCCACTGGATGCGGGCGAGGGGGAGCCGATCATTTTTCGCCAAGGAATTGGGAGAGAACCACGGCGTTAAAGTCCCTCGCCCGCGCCACGGGAGCGGGGTTGGGGTGAGGGCATCATCCAACCTTTGAAAACCAGCCCCCTCCTTTCAAGGATCGCTTGTTAGTAATTGGTCGGCGGTGGAGCGTTCCCTCACCCCCCAACCCCCTCTCCCACTGGACGCGGGCGAGGGGGAGCACCCATTTGACCGACGAATTACGCGAGAACCACGGTTTAAAGCCCCTCGCCTGCTGGGCGGGAGCGGGGTTGGGGTGAGGGAACGCTCCACCGCCGACCCTTGAAAGCCAGCCCCCGCTCTCACGAAAACGCGGGCGAGGGGGAGCACCCATTTGACCGACGATTTGCGCAAGAACCATGGAGTTAAAGCCCCTCGCCCAGCGGATGGGAGAGGGGTTGGGGTGAGGGGATCTCAACCCACTCAATTAAAAAGCCCCTCTCCCATACTCAATGTGGGAGAGGGGTTGTTGTGATGCTATTTCAACCTTCGTGTTCTTCGCGTCCTGCGTGGTTACCGTTTCCGATCTCCAAGCCCCAACAACTGATCCTCAACTTATCGATCAAAATCAGGATTGTAAATATGCTCAGTTGTATTGCTCCACTGCTGGCCAGTTTCGTTGCTCGAGAAGCTTGCATTATTGATAATTTGGGTATAGGTTCCGCGAATTGATTCTTTGACGATCACTTGGAAGGTCACATTAATTCGTTGATTTGGTTGCAAGAGCGGAATTTGCCAGCCAATCGGGCCTGAGCCATTGGGGCTTGGCTGAATTTGTGGCGCTGGCCAACTTAGCCCACTAAAACTTGTAGCGCTTGAGAAGGGATCGACGATTTGAACATTGCTCAAGGGCATGTTGCCAGTATTTTGGATGGCGAGAGTATACGAAATCGTATCACCAGGCCGTACAAAACCATCAAAATTATGCAGCTGATTGCCACGATTAACATCCCAAATCACCAACGAATTGAGCACAATCCGCGCCCGATAGATTGGCACTGGCGTGGGAGTTGGTGATGGCGTAGGCGTTGGCAGAGGCGCACTTGCGACCTTAAATTGAATCGTTTTGCTATCGCAGCGCATGCCTTGGTTGGCAATATACGAAGCTTTCAGTGTGTAATCGCCAGCAGGCACTGTGCTTAAATTCCAAGTGTTGCCAGTGAACAGATAGGGATCGATCTGCTCGATGTGGGTTTTGGTCATTGGGCCGGTCAGGCGAAATTCAATTTGCCATGGTGGCGCGCCAGTGATTTTCATGCCAATTCTGGCTGAATGTTGTAAAACTGCGTTTTGGCTTACGCCCACCCAACCAAGCAAACGGCCCGAATCGCAGTTGCGCAAACAATAATTGGTGCCGCCATAATGATTGGATGCTAACAAGCGATCGTGGTAGCGCTGGTTCATCAGGTTTGGCAAAACTGGCCCGAAGAAGGCGCTCATTTGGCCAGCGCAGGTGGTTAAGGTTTGGCGATATGTGCGTTGGGTATTGGGGGGTAATTGGTCGCTTTGCGAGGCAAAGAGCACCTGATGATCGGTTACGGCATCGAATTTTTGATACACAGCCGTGCCAACTTCATAGGTACAAACACTCGAACGATTGATAATAACAACTTCGTTTTCGGCGCTGAACCAAGCACCAAGATCGCCTAAGCCAGGGCAATCGGGGGGCGAACCTTCGCTATCCTGAGCGAAGCTAGCGTGCGGTTGACGAGCCATGAGCGCGAATAAACCAGCGATCATGAACGTCAATAGAGCAGGAATGCAGAGCGAACGTAGCCGCATGCTCCATTGCATAAAACACCATCCTGCGATGATTGGTTGGTATGTCGGTAGAACTATTATGACTCAGGCCTTAAGTCATGTCAATGTGTAGCTAGCTATTTAAGCAACTCACAAGCTGATCGAATCACTAGCAAGCATTAATCTGATCCTAAACTCAATCATGGAATATATCTTGATAAGGCGTACCAACCAGCCAAACGCAACCTAACTGGCCACAAGCCAGCAACGAATCCAAAAAGAATACTAGCTAGTATAGCAACACTTGGGGCTGTTGTGCAGTCGTATAAACAAGCGTCAGTCCCGTTCGTTAAGACGACTTGTATCTCACCCTTAGAGGTGATGCTCTTGCAGATTGCTTGCCTAAGGTTTTAGCTCATGAGGATGGGGTAAAGGATTGTTAAGCAAGGAGGAGTTGTTGTCAAATAGATAACGCAAGGCTATAATAGCCAAGGTTTTGCCGTTTGCGATTGACCGATTGTTGGCACATGCCAACGCTACCTATAGATAATAAGGGATGCTTGTGAGACGTTTAATTCGAGCTTTGTTGATTGTTGCCACCATTGGCGCACTCGTGGTCGCTTGTGTTGCAACATTGTTCCTGCGTGAGTTAACCACGCCTGCTGGCGATAGCAAGATTGCCAAAAATTTTACGATTGCCCAAAATGAAAGTTTGGCCGTCATTAGCAGCAATCTAGAATCCGAAGGCTTGGTTCGCCGCGCAATTGTCTTCCGCGTTTTCGCCGATATCCGCAACGCTGAAACAGAGTTGTACCCGGGCACCTACAAAATCAGCCCCAACATGACCATCAACCAAATTTTGGAAATGTTTCGGGTTGCGCCTGAAGTGCAAACGGCGGTGCGCTTTACCGTGCCCGAGGGCTTGCGAATCGAAGAAATTGCCAACGTTATCGAATCGACTGGCGTGGTCAGCGCCGACGATTTCTTGAGCGTGGCCCGCAATGGCTCGCAATTCAAGGCCGATTATAGCTTTTTGGCGAGCTTGCCCGATAGCGCCAGCTTAGAAGGCTATCTCTTCCCCGATACCTATGACATTTTCTCCGATGCAAGCAGCGAAGATATTGTGCGCAAAATGCTCGATACGTTCGCAATTCGCTGGGCCGATTCGCCATTGAGCAGCGCTACAACTGGACGCTCTGTCCACGAAGTGCTCACAGTGGCCTCAATTGTGCAGCGCGAAGCGAGCAACAACGAAGAAATGCCGCGGATTGCCGCCGCCTTCTGGAATCGGCTAAAGCCAGAGTTTGCCGGCAACCAACTTGGCGCAGATCCGACGGTTCAATATATTTTGGGCGAGCCGGGCAACTGGTGGCCAAAGCTCGATCAGCTGACGGTTGAACAAATTAATAGTGCCGCAGGCCCATACAACACGCGGGTCAACCCTGGCCTACCACCAGGCCCAATTAGTGCGCCTGGATTGTTTGCTTTGCAAGCAGCCGCTGCACCAGCAGATGAGGATGTGACCTATTTTGTGGCCAAATGTGTTGCCGCTGGCGAACGGCCAACCCACGCTTTTACCAACGACTATATTGAATTTAACAGCTTACAAGAAGAGTATTTGGCGTGTCCCAAATAACTGCCCTTGGCATCATTGGCGATCCAGTCGCCCATAGCCTTTCGCCTGCAATGCACAATGCTGCATTGCAGGCGCTTGCTATTAATCAGCAGTATGTACGTTGGCACACCCCAGCCGCTGAGTTGCCCGCCCGCGTGCAAAGCCTACGCGCCGAGGGTATGCTGGGCGCAAATGTAACCTTGCCGCATAAAGTCGCAATCGCTCCCTTGCTTGATCGCACGCTCGCAATCGCCCAGGAACTGGGTGCGGTCAACACCATTGTGCGCGAAGCCGATGGCAGTTTGACTGGCCATAACACCGATGCACCCGCGCTCCAAGCCTCGCTCCAAGCCGCTGATCTTGATTTAGCTAGCCAACGGGCGGTGATTTTGGGCGCTGGTGGGGCGGCACGGGCAGCACTTTGGGCCTTGCGCAACGCTGGTTGCCAACAGATTAGCCTAATCAATCGTACGCTCAGCAGTGCCCAAGCCTTGGTTTTGCCCCACGAGCAAGCGCTAGCGGCCACTGATCCTCACGTTGCTGATTGTTTAGCCAAGGCGAGCTTGTTGATCAATGTAACCTCGCTTGGTTGGAAGGATACTGATCCTACACCGCTTGATTTAGGCCTATTACACGCCAAGCTTTTGGTGTACGATACAGTCTATCGCCAAACGCCATTGCTTAAAGCGGCGGCGGCAATTGGCGCGGCCCATTGCGATGGGCTTGATATGTTGGTCCGCCAAGCTGGCTTAGCTTTTAGCCTCTGGTTTAATCAGCCTGCACCGCTAGCAGTGATGCGTACCGCTGCCCTAGCGGCCCTACAAGGATAATCAGCCTATGTTGTTAGCACTTGTGATTGTGGTTGGGATTGCAATTGGCTTTGGATTAAACCCTTGGATTACCCAAATCGCCACTGACCCCAAAGCTGCCAACCCGTTGCCAACCCCGCGTCACCCCTTGCTTGGTGGCCCAACTTGGGTTGGCGTATTGGTTGCGGCAATAAGTGGGCTGATGGCATGGATTTGTTATCGCGATTATGGGCTTTCGCTGCGGGGTATCTATTGGTATGCAATGAGCCTAGTTTTTATTGTGATTGGGGCCGTCGATTGGAAAGTGCGCCTGATTGATGTGCTGTTGGTGTTGATTGCAACCATCGCCGCGTTAATTGGCTCGGCCTTTTTAACCTTTGGTTTCAAAGCTTCGCTGATTGGGGCCTTGATTGCTGGGCTTTTGTTTTTGCTCTTTTTTGCTGGCTCGATTGTGCTTTATCCTGATGCTGATGCGCCGTTTGGTTTAGGCGATGTCTATCTAGCCTTTTTGATGGGCGCAACGGTTGGTTGGGGCTATCTTGGCGGTGTGCTCATATATGGCATGGGCTTGGCGGGGCTTGCCTCACTTGGGATTTTGGTGATGCGCCAGATCAGAGGCGAAGGCACGCTCTATATCGCCTATGGAACCTATTTATGCCTTGGTGTGTTGCTGTATATGATCAAGTTTGGGCCACTTTAAGCAGCTAAGCATGCGGATAGAACCAACCGCACAGCTGCCGAGATGTGGTACGATCAGCATGAACTTGATTCAACACCAAGGAGGTCATTATGACCCTATTACAGGTGCCAATCACCGAATTTTTGGATCAGCTTGCAACCAAAGAGCCAGTTCCAGGCGGCGGGAGCGTTGCAGCCGTGTCTGGGGCAATGGCCGCAGGCTTGATTTCAATGGTTTGTTCACTGACGCTTGGCAAGAAGAAATATGCCGAGGTCGAGGATGAAATTCGCGGTTTGATGGATCGCTCGGAATCGTTGCGCCGCGAGTTGCAAGAATTGGCCGAGGCTGATGTTGAGGCATTTCGTCGCTTGAGTGTGGCCTATAAATTGCCGCGCGAAACCAGCGCCGATATTGCAATTCGCCGCGATGCGATTCAAGCAGCAACCAGAATTGCCACCGATGTGCCATTGCGCACGGCCCAAGCTGCCGCTGCGATTTTGCCGCTGTGTAGCCCAGCCGCTCAAAAAGGCAATTCTGCTGCGGTCAGCGATGTTGGCGTGGCAGTACTTTTGGCTCAAGCTGCGGTGCGGAGCGCCTTGCTCAACGTCGAAATCAACCTGAATTCGCTTGAAGATCAGTTTTATGTGCGCGAAACGCGGGCCGAGGTTGCTAAACTTACCGCCACTCTGCACGAAGATACCGAGGCAATAATGGCCTTGGTCAACCAACAACTGCAAGCCTAAAAATGGTTTCCAACGCTGGCGGAGCATAAGCTCCGCTTTTTTACGTAAAGGATGTTATGACAGCGCTTTTGCTTGATGGTCGCGTATTAGCGAAGGAATTGAAGGCTCAAATCAGCCAGCAAGCGGCTGAATTCAAGGTTCGCACTGGCTATACGCCCCAATTGGTCGTGGTTCAGGTGGCGGGCAATGCTGCTTCCGATTGGTATGTGCGTTCAATTCGCCGCTCGTGTGAAGGAGTTGGCTTTGGCTTTGCACTGCAACTTCTGCCCGAAACCTGCGATCAAGCGACCTTAGAAGCAGCAATTCAGCAAGCCAGCAACGATTCCAGCATTCACGGCATTATTATTCAAATGCCGTTGCCTAGCCAGCTCTCTGCTGATGGAGCAGTTGCCGCGCTTAATCCTCAAAAAGATGTTGATGGCTTGCACCCAATCAACGCTGGTCGTTTAGCTCAAGGCCTGCCTGCCTTGGTTCCAAATACGCCTGCTGGCGGCATGGCTTTGCTCGATCGCTATCAAATTAGTTTGGCTGGCAAGCATGCAGTGGTGGTTGGGCGCTCGAATGTGGTGGGCAAACCGCTTGCTCAATTGTTGCTGGCGCGCCATGCCACCGTGACGATTTGCCACTCGCGCACCGCCAATTTGGCCGAAGTTATTCGTCAAGGCGATCTTGTGGCGGCAGCGGTTGGCAAGGCTGGCTTGGTAACGGGTGCAATGCTCAAACCAGGCGCGGTGGTGCTCGATTTTGGCATCAACGAAGTGGCCGAAGGTCAAGTGGTTGGTGATGTCGATTGGGCCAGCGCCAGCGAAGTTGCCAGCGCAATCACTCCTGTACCAGGTGGAACTGGCCCAGTTACCAATATGATGTTGCTGCAAAATACTTTACAAGCAGCTCAATGGTTAGCCAAACAAGCCTAAGCTAGCACTGAGCTTGATGTTGCTTGGCTGGCAACAATTAACTCGTGGAGTTGTTGCCAGCGCTCAGCCATCTCGTGGGCTGGCAAGGCGCGTTTATTCCAATCGGCGAGGCAATTCTGGCGATATTTTAATCCAGCATGGGCAATTACCCACTGCTCATAGCTTGCAATCCACGTGCAGCAATGACAAAGCAGGCTGGTCATGCGCAGCCATTCGTTCAAATTGGCGGGCATGCGCACTGGCGGCACTGCACTGAGCGACCAAACATTGCACAGCGGTGCGGCCCGATCGATCAAGCCAATTTGTAGCTTGTCGCGGCGCAAAAACAGGCTTGCTGCATAGCCATCGCCATACCACAAGCCCCAACCCCACAAATCAAGCGTCGCCCCGTTGCCAAGTTGAAAGCGATAATTGCTGCTGCCACGCTGCTCAGCAGGCATGCGGCTGCGCTCTGCCCCATATTCCAGCAGCAAATTGCCTGCACCGCGCCGCACATCGTGGCCCCAACACCAACATTGTTGCTCGAATAATGGTCGTCCTGTGTGCTGCACAGGCTTTGGTAAAGCATAATTTGGCATTATCTTTGACATATTGATACTGTATATCATTATAAAATAGGCAAAAAAGTGGTCGCGCACAGCACGACCATATATTGATATAATGTATCATTATTAGGATGAAATGTCAATCAGCTGGTAACCAAACCGTCGTGCCAACCCAAATGCCTTGGTCGGCCATGGTGGTTTCATTGCTCAGCTCAACCTTGGCGGGCTTGTTTGGGTCAAATGTATAGGTCCCAAGATCAGCCCATTCGTTGGCGAAAACATACTGATTGACCACCACATCGCTGCGGCCCTCTGCGTGCTCAACCACATAATGTGCCGTGACTGCATCGTCGTGGCCGTTGTAGTAGTAGGGAATGTAGGTTAGCACGCGGTAGCGACCAGCGCTTGGCAGGCTGGTTTGCCAGGTTGCGGTGCTTGGTGGTTGATTCGGCGTGGGCTGCGGGGTCGCCACACCAGTCAAATCCGAAATCGTGTCGGTCAGCGTGTCGGTCTCAATCACCGGAATCTGCGAGGTAATCCAGAGCGTTTCTGCTCCAGCGCCAATTGGTACTGTTTGCCAATTGCCTTCGGTGCGGCTAAATCCTTGGTCGGTTGGCCGAACCGCAATCGTTTGGCCCAAATCGCAAGGATTCGGGCGATCGGCCCACAGCCAGCGCGACGCTGTGCCAACCGGATAGCTGCTCCATGGGTCGGGTTCGCTGCCACACCAACCATACGGGTCGGTATTGCGGCCAAGATATTGGGTTTGGAAGTGCAAGTGCGGGCCAATTGCACAGCCGGTTGAGCCAACGATGCCCAATTGTTCGCCACTTTTAATGGCTTGGCCAACTTCGACCGAAATTTCGCTGAGATGCCAATAGAGCGTGCGATAGCCATTGCCATGATCGATGACCACGCCTTTGGCGGGCACTCCACAGCCATCATCGGAATTGCTGGCCCAGACAATTGTGCCATCGGCGGCGGCAACCACGGCCTCTGGCGGTCGTGCGCCATAATCCCAGCCATCGTGGCCATCGTAGGAAATTTGGGTTTCACGCCGACCCCACCAACTGACCAACGATTGGTTAGGCGTTAAAAAGGGGTACTCGTGATCGAAAAATGAGGTGATATAGGTGACATTACGCAGCGGCCAACGCAAAAATGGCGTAGCTGGCGCAGGTACTTGGCCCAAAGTTTGGCGTGGATCTTCAAAAAACTTGCTGTAGGTTGCGACAAAACTGCCATCGCTCAGCACTTTGGCTAATTCTTCGGGAGTCATGGTTTGGGCCAGCAAACGCACAACCGCATATGAACTAGGGTTTAAGCCAGCGGGAATTGGGCCTTTGACATCTTTATCGCGATATTGCAATTCGGTCACATAGGCAAAATCGCGCACACCACGGCGTAACTCACGGGCGGCCCAGCGAATTTGGCCATGCAAACCGCGCCAGTTTTCATTTTCGCCCTGATATTTCATGGCCCAATCGAGTTGATCGGGATTAGGCGTTGGGTTAGTCAACAAGCCTTGCTGAAACTCCAGCAAGGCCAATAACAATTTGGGATTCAAACTGTAGAGATACGATTGGCCAACCACAACCTCAGCCAAGGACAAATTGCGATCGCCAACTGTCAGCAACGCAGCTTTGAGCGTGCCTGGCTGCGCATCCAAGAGCGTTTGAATATTCTCAACAGTCAGATTTTGCTCGGATGTAAAGCGAATATCATCGATTAAAGTTGGCGGTTCGGCTGCGCGTGGCAAAATCGAACTCGCTTCGACTGCATTTTGCGGCTCGACAGCTGGAGGCAAGGTTGGTGGCGGTTGTTCTGCTTGGTTGAGGTCGTCCTCGGAGATCGAATCAACAGGCCGAAAAATCAGCTGGCCGGTTTTCGTGGGCGACGGGGCAATTCGCAGCACCAGCGTAGTTAGGCACAAACTGACGATTAATGTGCTAAACAAAGCCCAGAGGCGTTGCTGATCGCTTTGCAGGCGATTGCGTAAATCAAAATAGCGTTTGGGGTTAAAGCGTTGCATAATCCTCACCAAGCATTCGCCTTGTCAGTATAGCAGATGTGGAATGGTTGGGGTGCAACATGAGTGCAATAAGATGGGTAATCGGCAGATCCCCTCACCCCAACCCCTCTCCCGTCCGACGGGCGAGGGGCTTTAAGCCGTGGTTCTGCGGCAATTCCTTGGTAAAAACGGGTGCTCCCCCTCGCCCGCGTTTTCGTGGACTAGGGGGCTGGGGGTGAGGGAACATGGTTGATAATCCAATGAACCACTACAGCTATCAGAATTATTGAGCTGCCTCAAAATCTTCCGATAGCTCATAGCTGTAAGGGTTCATTGCGTTAACGACGCTTCTCCCCTCATCCCCTAGCCCCCTCGCCCGTCGAACGGGCGAGGGGGAACCGCTGAATCAGGGCTCCCCTCGCCCGCGTTCAGTGGGAGAGGGGCTGGGGGTGAGGGCATGTACCTGGTTGACAATCCAATGAACCATTACACATAGCCCATAGCCTCATTTTCGTGCAATTCGTAGCTAAAAAATGTTCTTCGCGATCTTCGCGGTTTCCAGCCTTCGTGCGCTTCGTGGATCGGATTTAGTGTTGCAAAATGCTATCGATTTGCTGCATTTGGCTGGCGGTTAATGGCCCAAATTGCAGTGCTTTGGCGTTTTCGCTAGCTTGGGCCACGGTGCGAAAGCCTGGAATCGGCAAGGTTTGGCTACTGCGGCCCCACAACCATGCCAACGCGCCTTGGGTTAGCGTGCGGCCTTCGCTGGTGAGCACTTCGCGCAGGGCTTCGAGCTTTTTGAGCCATTCTGGGTTTGGTTTGCCGGCATGAAAACCTTCAAACCATTCGACTTTGCTGCGCACATCGTCGCTGCTAAAGCTGGTGCTTGGGGTAAATTTGCCAGTCAACAAGCCCATGGCCAAGGGCGCACGATTGATGCTGGCCAAATTGTGAGCTTCGCAAAAAGCAATAATCGCATCACTTTCGCCAGTGCTATGGCCATGCAATAAATTCAATTGCTGCTGCACGGCGATACAATTTGGGCCTTCGGCAAAGAGCTTAACAGCTTCAAGCCGATCGGTGCTCCAGCCATAGCCACGAATCTTGCCCTCGCTGACCAAGCTTTCGAGCGTATTGCGCACTGCGGCTGCATCTTCGATGGGATAGCCCCACAAGTGCAGTTGCAACAAATCGACATAATCGGTGTTGAGCCGTTTGAGGCTCGCTTCAAGTTGTTGGCGAATTTCTGTAGCGCTAATGGGCATTTGCTCAAAGGCATCGTTGCTGCCCTCGGCCCAGCTATTGCCAAATTTGGTTGCCAAAACGAGTTGATCGCGGCGGCCTGCGATTGCTTGGGCAATCACTTCCTCACTGTGGCCACAGCCATAAACGTTTGCGGTATCAAGAAAATTGACCCCAAGTTCAAGCGCTGCATGAATTGCCCGAATTGATTCTGCATCGTCGACTTGGCCCCAGCCAGCAGGATTGCCATTGTGGTTGAAGGGGCCGCCTATTGCCCAACAGCCTAAGCCCAAGGCGCTCACTTCGATGCCACTTTTGCCGATAGTTCGCTTTAACATGCGGGTATCTCCTAGCTAAATATTCTCGTTGCTAGGATTCTAAACATTTGCGCGCGCTCTAAGTCAAGAGCCAATTTTGGGCCATGCAAAAGCCCCTGTTTTTGAATTCAACAGGGGCTGGAGCAAGCATTATTTTGAAAATCAGCTTAATCGTTGGCGGTTAAGCTTTCACGTGAAAAACCGCCGGGCAACAACTCGCGTGGCGTGGTAGGCTGGGTTTGATCGGCCAAATTTGCCAACAGCACTGACATATCGGGGGCTAGCTCGAACATAAATTGGCGGCACATGCCGCAGGGCGCAACTGGCCCAGGCGTATCAGCTACCACGGCTATGGCTACAAATTCAGTTTCGCCAGCGCTCCAAGCGGCAGCAAGCGCCGAGCGTTCAGCGCACAAACACACAGGGTATGCAGCATTTTCGATATTACAGCCATGGAAGATGCGTCCGCTGGCTGTCAGCACTGCCGCGCCAACTTTGAAACGTGAGTATGGAGTATAAGCTCGTTCGCGGGCGCTCTTGGCGTTCTCCAAGAGCATTTGGTAGTCAACCATCATCGGTATTGCTCCCAACCTCGGCTACTTCTGGTTCGCCAGTGGCTAAGCTTAAGTGTAGGCGTTGCGGGCGCAAACCTTGAATCGTCACAACTTCAATCGTTGTATCATCGACATGCACCACATCGCCGACATTGGGCATCGAGCCAAGCAGGGCCAAAACGAAGCCACCGAGGCTATCTACATCGTCATTGATTAGGGTTAAGCCTGTAGCATCGTTGACTTCATCAATCGAGACCCGACTATCGAACAGCCATTCGTTGGGGCTAAGCTGTTGAATTGGCGCTTCTTCGCTATCGAACTCATCCTGAATTTCGCCAACGATCTCTTCCAGCAAATCCTCGATTGTCACCAAGCCCGCCGTGCTGCCATATTCATCGACAATAATGGCCATATGCACTTTGCGGCTTTGCAAAGCCCGCATCAAATCGTCAACCTTAAGTGATTCGGGCACAAAATAGGGCTGGCGTACCAATGAGCGCAAGGGCACATCACGTAGCCCATCGCGCAACAGCGGAAACAGATCTTTAGCGTACAACACTCCGAGCACTTGGTCAATTGAATCGTCGTAGATTGGCAAGCGCGAATGGCCAGCGCTAATAAACAAATTGAGCGCTTCTTCCATGCTGGCGCTAGCGGCCAAGCCCACAATATCGATCCGTGGCACCATCACTTCGCGCACGGCGGTATCGCTAAATTCAAAAATACCCGCAATCATATCGCGTTCTTCTGCTTCGATCACGCCCTCTTCTTCGCCGACGTTGACCATTAATTTAAGTTCTTCTTCGGTGACGAGGTTGGCATTTTGGCCGGTGACAAGGCCAATTGGGCGGGCAATTTGGCGCAGCAGCCATTGCATAGGCGCTACTAACCAGAGCAAAATTCGCAGTGGACGAACCGTCCAAAGCACCATACTATCGGGGTAGGCGGTGGCGAGGGTTTTGGGCAAGGTTGTGCCAATTGTGAGCCAGACCAACAGAAAGCCCAAGAGAAACGTGGCTTGCTGCCAGCCAGTGCGATTGGCAACAAACGTCAAGAGCAACGCGGTTGCGCCAATTGTGCCAACCGTGCTGAGCAAGAGCGTGCCGATGCGTAGATGATAGGGGTCTTCCAACAGGCGCATAGCCACGTTGGCCCGGCGTTCGCCGTTTTCCAACAGCGTATTCATTCGATGGCGTGAGATAGTAGAGAGCGCTGCTTCGGCTGCTGAGGCGACACTCACAATAATGAGACACATCGCCAGCCCAAGCAGCTCCAAACTAGATGCAGGGTCCATGGGTTCTATCGGCTTCAATCGGGCCTTGCGGCGCTACTATTGCAGGCTGGTGATCGACGCAGCAGCAATAATCCAAATTGTCGCCTTCGTCCTCCTCGAACTAGAGTAGATTGATATTTCGGTACTATGCAGTATGCGGCATATCGCAGGTGATTGCAAGAGGCCAAGCGTTAACGTTTTCAGGCGTTTAATCACGAAGCATGCGAACGTTTGATCCACGAAGGACACGAAGGACACGAAGGGGAAATGGCTATTGGCTGCGGGCTATTTGTACGAGTTCATTGGCTTGGCAATCAGAGGCATGCCCTCACCCCAGCCCCTCTCCCACTGAACGCGGGCGAGGGGAGCACAGATTCGGCGGTTCCCCCTCGCCTCGCGGGCGGGAGAGGGGGTTAGGGGGTGAGGGGGAAATCGAAGGTTAACGCAATGAACCATTACACCTATAGCCTAACCCCTGAACCCTCAACTTCATCTCTCATCCTTCATCCTTCATCCTTCTGACTTTGCTTCAGGGGTTGACAAGGCGTGTATGATGCGTTCGTCAACTTTGCACCAGTAGCGCAATTGATGTGCCTTAACAACCAAAAACAGTGTGCCAAGCAATTGGACTAACTTTTAAGGAACGGTTTGCAAAATTGATACGTCATCATGGCGTAACAATAAACACTTACTAGGAGGATGGTCGAATGCAACGGTTTTTTGGGTATGTATTACTCGTCGTATTAATGGTTGGCTTAGTTGGCTGTGGTGGTGGTGTTAGCGATACAACCATTCCTGCGCCACCAAGCAGCAGTGAATATCAAAAAGGCCAAGATCCAACCCTTGATATTATGGTTGATAGCTTTAGCCAAAGTATGGCAAGCAGTGGAACGAGCACAACCAACAAATTCTATGTGTCAACCGCAAGCGCGGAAGAAATCAAGAATTTCTATACCACTGAGATGACCAATCGTGGTTGGAAAACCATCGAATCACCATCGATTCCAGATACCACATCAGTCAATTTTCAAGCAGATGACAATGTAGCTGCGATTAATATGATTGATATGAGTATGGCGGGCGGCACTGGGATTCTGGTTATCACGACTGGCACGACCGTCAAATAAGGTTCCAAATCTGCTGAGTTTACGCTGGCCCTCAGTGTTGAGCAATTGCTTAGGCTGAGGGCTTTGTGTCGCAGATTGCCAGAATTGAGCCTCGTTGTAACCTTTAGAAAGCTATTGGCGTACCAAAGCTTGTGATTATTACCACACAGTTTTTGGTAGGGCACGTTTGTGATTTGAGAGTTTGGAAGAATGGGTGGCGCGATCATTGCTAAGTAGGAAACCTCTTGGCAGTAGGAATGCCGACAACAGATTTTATTTAGGAGGATTGACCCTCATGTCAAAACGGACGATTAGCGCAATTTTAATTGCTCTAGC
This sequence comes from Herpetosiphon sp. NSE202, assembly GCF_042688385.1. Classification (NCBI taxonomy): domain Bacteria; kingdom Bacillati; phylum Chloroflexota; class Chloroflexia; order Herpetosiphonales; family Herpetosiphonaceae; genus Herpetosiphon; species Herpetosiphon sp. NSE202. The sequence continues at coordinate 101,408 of NZ_JBHUPY010000017.1, forward strand.
ATTAAGCGCTTGTGGCAGCACTGCCGCTCCAACCGCAACCACGGCTCCAACTGCAACTACAGCTCCAACCGAAGCTGCGGTTCCAACTGCAACCGAAGCAGCAGCTGTTGAACCAACCCGCGATACTGGCAGCCCCTCAACTGATGCAGCTGAAATTCCAGCTCCACCACAAAGCGAGCCATACGTCAAAGGTGAAAACACCATTATTGACGCAGCTATTGGTGGTATGGAAGGTGAATTCGAAAACCAAGAAAAACAAACTGGCTTGGATCTCGAACCATTGACCTACTACATCACCGAAGAAACTCCTCAAACCATGGTCGATTTCTACGAAGGTGAAATGGCAAACTACGGTTGGGGCACGGGCCAAGTTCAAGACCAAAACTTCGGTAAAGTGTTGGTTTACCCAAGCGCAAGCTCACCAACTACCGTTGCGATGATTGGCGTGTTGGATCTTTCAACCGTTGATAGCAGCATGAACCAATCAATCATCTTCACCACTGTTGGTCGTTTGGGTGGCGGTGGCAGCACCATGCCTGACGCGACTCCTGATACCGGCAGCGGCAGCAGCGATCCAATGCCAGCTGGCGACTTGAGCGATATTCCAGCTCCACCAAGCAGCGAAGAATACAAAGCTGGTGACGATGCTTTGACCGATACCTTCATGGAAAGCTTTGAAAAAGGTTTTGCTGGCAGCGCTGGCGATACCAATGTCTTGGGCAAAGCAGCCTACATTTCAACTGCTACCCCTGCAGAAATCAAAAGCTTCTATGACAGCGAATTAGAAGCAGCTGGTTGGATGGCTATGCCTGCTGGTGATAGCACCGGCATGGCTGGTTCACAAACCTTGACCTACACCAACATGAGCGCTGGCGAAGCCTTGGTTGTGATGACCCTCGACCGCGCGAGCATGAGCATGGGCGATGGCATTTTGGTCATCGTGATCAAAGCCGCTGCTCAATAAGCACTTGATTGGCTCGCCCAATCGTTTCCCCCTGGATTGCTACGGCGATTCAGGGGGATGTTTTTTTGCAAAATGGCTGTGGTATCATAGACCAGCAAGCCAAATCAAGCAGCTAAGGAGGCAGCCATGACGCGTGAGCGACTTTCTGCAAGGGTGCAGAGCGTTCCACCATCAGGGATACGGCGGTTTTTTGATATTGCTGCCACAATGGAGAATGTGATTTCGCTCGGAATAGGCGAGCCAGATTTTGTCACGCCCTATACGATTACCCAAGCGGGGATTCGTTCGTTGCAGCAAGGCAAAACTGCCTATACCTCAAACTCGGGGACGATTGAGCTGCGCCAAGAATTGCAAAAACATCTCAATCAGCTCTATGGAATCAATTATGATCCTGAGAATGAGTTGTTGATTACGGTTGGGGTTAGCGAAGCTTTGCAAAATGCTATGCTGGCAACTATCGATCCTGGCGATGAAGTGATTATTCCTGAGCCATGTTTTGTGGCTTATGGCCCAAGTGTGGTCTTTGCTGGCGGGGTTCCGGTGTATGTCAGCACTTCGGTTGAGCAAGAGTTTCAAGTAACTCGCGAGGCAATCGAGGCCGCAATTACGCCCAAAACCAAAGCGATTTTAATTGGCTATCCCAATAATCCAACTGGTGCGGTAATGAGCCGCGAACGCTTATTGGATATTGCTGCTTTGGCCGAACAATACGATCTCTTGGTATTTTCCGATGAGATTTACGATCGCTTGGTGTATGGCGTTGAGCACACCAGTTTTGCCCAATTGCCTGGCATGCGCGAGCGCACAATTTTGCTTGGTGGCTTCTCGAAGGCCTACGCCATGACTGGCTGGCGCTTGGGTTGGTTGGCAGCTTCAGCAGAGATTGCCAATGCCGTGCGCAAAATCCATCAATACGCTATTATGTCTGCGCCAACGGTTGCCCAATATGCTGGTTTGGCAGCCTTGCAAACTGGCGAAGAAGATGTGCAACGCATGGTCAGCGAGTACGATCGCCGTCGCCAAGTGATTGTGGCTGGGTTGCGCCAAATTGGCCTGCCAACCTTCGAACCACAAGGCGCGTTTTACGTTTTCCCCCAAGTTAGTAGTTTGGGGCTAACCAGTGAAGCCTTTGTTGAAGGCTTACTTTATAATGAAAAAGTTGCGGTTGTGCCAGGCGATGCCTTTGGGCCAAGCGGCGCGGGCTTCGTGCGCATGTGCTACGCAACCAGCATGGATAATATTGAAACCGCTTTAGAACGAATCGAGCGCTACGTTCGTTCATTGTAAATTGTAAAGGATGCGCCATGAGTGCCGAATCACCTGTTGTATGTACCCGCTGTCAACGACAGCTTACGCCCGATGACGTGCGCATGGCGCAACCTTTGATTACCTTCAAAGAGTTGGTGCAAGCAGCTTTTAAAACCCCTTCCCTCTTAAGTGCAACCTTGCCGGATGTACCCTACTGCCCAGAATGTCGCGTGATTATTGCCAAACAACGCCAAACAGAACAACTTAAATTCTTGGGAGCGGCAATTGCCATTCTGGCTATTTTGATTGTGATTGTGTTGTTTGTGTTCTAGTTGCATTGCTGCTTGGGGATTTTTAGGAAAAAAATGATGCTTTTATCTGTGTTAATTCCTTGCTACAATGAAGCAGCAACGATTGCAAAAATGCTAGAGCGCTTGGCGCAAATTACCATTCCAATGCAATGGATCGCCGTCGATGATTGTTCGAAAGACGCTACCTATGAGGTCTTACAACAATTAACGACAACCTACCCACACATGCAGGTTGTGCTGCATAGCCACAATCGCGGTAAGGGCGCTGCCATTCGCACGGCCCTTACCCACGCAACTGGCGAGATTGTTGTAATTCAAGATGCCGACCTCGAATATGACCCCCAAGATTTTTATGAATTGATCAAACCAATTGAAGCTGGGTTGGTGAATGTTGCGTTTGGTTCGCGCTTTATGGGTCGGCATACCGGCATGTATTTTTGGAATGCTATTGGCAACAAAGGTCTCACCTTTTTAACCAATTTGCTGTTCAACTGTTGGATCTCCGATATGGAAACCTGCTACAAGGTCATGCGCACTGATATTATGCGCTCGATGAACTTGGTTTCCAACGATTTTCGGATTGAGGCAGAAATAACGGCGAAGGTTCTGATGCAGGGTGAGCGAATTTTTGAAGTGCCAATTACATACTTGGGGCGTACCTATGAAGAGGGCAAGAAAATGCACCCCAAATATGGCTTTTTGACGGTTTGGGCGTTATTCCGTTTGCGTTTGCTCGGTCGCCCATAACCACGGTATTTGCTCCTCTTACAGAAAAGGTGATACATATGCCAGTCGTTGCAGTTCTTGGCGCTCAATGGGGCGACGAGGGCAAAGGTCGTGTTGTCGATTTATTGGCAACTAAAGCCAAATTGGTTATTCGCGCTGCCGGTGGCTCGAACGCCGGCCATACCGTGATCAACCATCTTGGCACATTTAAATTGCACCTCACGCCCGCCGGAATTTTCGATGCCAATGTGGTCAATATTATCGGCGCAGGCACGGTGATCGATCCTGCGGTCTTGTTGAAGGAACTTCAAGCCTTGCGCGAGGCCAATGTTTCGCTTGATCAATTGTATATCAGCGATCGCGCTCATGTCGTGATGCCCTATCACGTTTCGCTCGATGCGCTCGAAGAAAAAGATCGTGGTGCAAACGAAATTGGCACCACCAAACGCGGCATTGGCCCAGCCTATGTTGATAAAGCATCGCGCATGGGCATTCGGATGGGCGATTTGTTGCACGAAGAAACCTTGCTTAGCCGCCTAACCAGCGTCTTAGAATACAAAGGTCGCGTGCTGAACAAAATGTATAGCGCTCAGCCAAGCGCCTCGTTGCACGATATGTATTTGCAATATTTGGAGTTTGGTCGCCAACTCGAATCCCATATCGTGCCAATCCATGGCATGGTGCAAGATGCCTTGCGCCGCGATATTCCAATTTTGATCGAAGGCAATCAAGGAGCTTTGTTGGATGTTGATTATGGCACATTCCCCTATGTGACTTCAACCGCAACTGGCTCAGCAGGCGCTTGCCAAGGCGCTGGGATTCCGCCAATGCGTTTAAATGGCGTGGTGGGAATTTACAAAGCCTATACAACTCGCGTTGGTGGCGGTCCCTTCCCAACCGAATTAACCGACGATCTTGGCGAGCATATTCGTCAAGCTGGCCAAGAATTTGGCACAACCACCGGTCGGCCTCGGCGGGTTGGTTGGTTCGATGCAGTCGCAGCCCGCTACGCAGCCGAAATCAATGGCATTAGCTCAATCGCGCTGACCAAGCTCGATGTGCTTGATGATGTTGAAACGCTGAAGATTTGTATTGGCTATCGCTGGAACGACACCGAGCTTGATTCGTTCCCATCGTCGATTTCGGTGCTGAGCCAAGTCGAACCAATTTACGAAGAATATCCAGGTTGGAAAACTAATACCAGCGATGCCCGCACCTTAGATGAATTGCCCGAAGCTGCCCAACGCTATGTGCGCCGCTTAAGCCAATTGGTTGGCGTGCGCTTGGGCATGATTTCGGTCGGCCCTTCGCGTGAGCAAATGGTGGCCTTGCAGGAAATTTTCTAAAGTAAGCCGTTCCCTCACCCCCCAGCCCCCTCTCCCACTGAATGCGGGCGAGGGGGAGCACCCGTGGTTTCTTTACCCCCAACCACCTCTCCCACTGAACGCGGGCGAGGGGGAGAACCCGTGGTTCCTTGACTCCCAACCCCCTCTCCCACTGAATGCGGGCGAGGGGGAGCATCCGTGGTTCACCAAGGAATTGGGATAGAACCACGCTGTTAAAGCCCCTCGCCCGCCGTGTGGGAGAGGGGGCTGGGGTGAGGGGTCTTTTTTTTTAGCTTACAACTTGGCTAATTGCATCGCCCAAGCGGGTAACTAATTCCTCGGCATCGTTGTGGCCGAGCACCAACGGCGGAATAACCCGCACCACATCGTTGCCAGAACCAACCAACAACAAGCCTTGGTCGAAGGCGGCATCGGTAATTTGGGCAGCGGTTGGGCCTTTGAATTCTACGCCCCAAATCAAGCCCCGCCCACGCACAGCGCTAATTACATCGAAACGTTCGCCCAAATCACGCAGACCAGCGCCCAATTCGGCTCCAACCGAGCGCACATGATCAAGCATGGTTGGATGGGTCAGCTTTTGCAAAACCACATTGGCCACGGCACAAATAAAGGGATTGCCACCAAAGGTCGTGCCATGATCACCATAATTCAAGGCTTTGGCAACCCGTTCGTTGACTAAAACCGCACCAATTGGCAAGCCACCACCAAGCGGCTTGGCCAGCGCCATAATATCGGGAGTCATACCCAAGGCTTCGTGCGCCCAAACATCGCCAGTGCGGCCCATGCCACATTGAATCTCATCGAAAATCAAGATCGCATCGACTTGATCGCAACGACGGCGTAGGGCTTGGGCAAACTCAGGGCTGATTGGCCGAATGCCGCCCTCGCCTTGAATTGGCTCGATAATCACGGCGGCAACGCTGCTATCAATCGTTGCTTCGAGGGTTGCTTGGTCGCATTCAAGGCTAATAAAACGCACGCCTGGAATCAAAGGATTAAACGGTGTGCGGTAGGCCTCGCGCGAGGTAACCGACAACGCGCCCATCGAACGGCCATGAAACGAATCGTGAAAGGCCACAAAACCAGTTTGTTGCTCAGGCCGTTGATTATGGGTATAGCGGCGGGCAAACTTCAGGCTGGCTTCGATCGCTTCGGTGCCAGAATTACAGAAAAAAGCCTTGCTGGCCCACGGGGTCAGATCGACCAAGCGTTGGGCTAACTCGGCGACCGAGGCAGTGTAATAGAGATTTGATGTGTGCAACAAACCAGTTGCTGCCTGCTGAATCGCCGCCACAACTTCGACATCGCCATAACCCAAGGCATTGACCGCAATTCCAGCGGTGCCATCCAACAAACGCCGTCCATCGGCGGCATGCAACCATGCGCCTTCGCCACCGACTAAAGCGAGTTTGGCTCGTTTGTAGAGCGGCAACAAAAATGTATCACTCTGCGCAATAATCGCTTCTTGTTCGCTTTGTGTCATGGCCTCGATTCCATCCCTGTTAGCAAAAAATCAATTGGCGTGCATTGTAGCACTTTCTACCAAGTCAAATATCAAAAGGCAAAAGTCAAAATTGATCCACGAAAAAACAGAAGTCAAAAGGCAAAAAGTCAGAATTGATCCACGAAGCACACAAAGTTAAGTTTCTAGCCACAGATTGACACAGATTTGCTCGATTATGCTGTGATTCCCATAGTTGGTTCGATTACCTTCTGCTTTTGCCCTAGTTCTGAATCTTGATCCCTCGATTTTGCCTTTTGATTTCTGACTTTTGACTTTACCTCATCCCTGAATCCTGACCCCTTTTTGACTTCTGCCCTTTGACTTTTGATTTGCTAATGTTGGTGTTGCTCGGTCAGCGTGCAATAGAGTTGGGTTGTATTGCACGAACATTCAAGTTGCAAGGTTGCGTGACCAATGTTGTAGCTATGGCAAAGCAATTCATTAATCGCGTTAATCAATTGTGGGCTGCGCTGTGGATCTTGTTGGTTGGTTACAACGTGAGCCGAGAGCGCGCGCATGCTGGCAGTGATGCTCCAAATATGCAAATCGTGAATCGCCTGCACCCCAGGAATGGTTTGCAAATCGCTGACCACTTTGTCGACATCAATATCACGGGGCGTTGCTTCCAACAACACATCGATCGAATCGCGCAGAATTTGCCAAGCATGCCAGATGATAAAGCCTGCAATCAACACCGAAACTAGCGGGTCAAGCCAGCGCCAATTGGTAAAGAAGATGATAGCCCCTGCAATCGTTGCACCAATCGTCGAGAGCACATCGCCCATCAAATGCACAAATGCGCTGCGCAGATTGAGGTCGTTTTCGCTGCCCCGATGTACCAGCCACGCCGTGCCAGCATTGACCAACACCGCAATCAACGAAACCCCAATCATAATTGGCGCATCAACTTCTAGCGGGTTTTGTAAGCGCTCGATCGCTTCCCAGCCAATACCCAAAGCGATGCCAACCAAGGTCAACGAATTGACGAAGGCCGCCAAAATGCCAGCCCGATGGTAGCCAAAGGTTTTGCGGGCGTGAGCAGGACGACGCGTGAGCCACAGCGCAATCCAGCTAATCAGCAAGGCTAATACATCGCTGGCGTTGTGGGCAGCGTCGGTGAGCAACGCCAAACTGTTAGACCACAAACCAGCTACAATTTCGACCCCAACAAAGCCAAAGGTAATGATTAAAGCCAAAATCAGGCGGCCACCGGCATCGGCGGGCACGCTATGATGGTGATGATGTCCGTGGTCGTGATGTCCGCTCATCGTTCTTCCTCCAGCACAGCTAAAATTGGCGCAACCGATGGATCTGTGGTTGAGCCATGGCGAATATGATTCAGACAAACCAGCACCAGCACCCGCACATGGTCGTCGTCGAGGCTATAAAAAACCAATTTGCCCTCGCGGCGCTGCTTGACCAAGCGCAATTGGCGTAGCACCCGCAAATGTTGCGAAACCGCCGATTCGGAATAATTTAGAATCGCCGCCAAATCGGCGGTGCACAGCTCCTGCTCCAGCAAACAGCCAACAATTTTTACTCGCGTCGAATCAGCCAAGGCTCGAAAGGTTTCGGCCATCAAAAAATAGCTTTCGTCGTCGTGGAGCATTTGCCGCCCACGCTCAACCATGGCCGGATTAATTCCATCGTGATTATGGTCATGCATAATCGAGACCTCACATAAACGATTGCACAATTGCTAAATTATCAAATCGTTTGCGCTTCGTCAAGTAGTTTGCAACCTTTTGTTTTAGACCACGTATCATATTCAATCAGTTCAGTATTGACTGAACTTGCTGAACGTGCTAGATTCTATTCAATCAGTACTGAACAGAATTGAGTAGCGCTATGGACAATTTACAAGCACGTTTGGCGTATGCAGAACGAATTGCGGTTTTTTACGAAAAAGCTGGAGGTATCCCACGCATGGCTGGGCGAATTATGGGCTGGTTGTTGGTTTGCGATCCGCCGCAGCAAAATGCGACTGAGCTGGCGCAGGTGTTGAGCGCTAGCAAAGGCTCGATTAGCACCATGACCCGCTGGTTGCTGCACATTGGCCTGATCAACAAAACCACCATTCCAGGTGAACGGCGCGATTATTTTGAGATTCGCGAAGGCACATGGGCCGATTTGCTGGCCCAACAATTTCAAGCGGTTGGGGCATTTCGCGAGCTGGCGAACCAAGGCTTGGCCTTATTGAACGATCCTGAGGGTCACGAAGGTGCACGGCTGCGCGAAATGCACGATCTGTATGCATTTTTTGAGCGTGAATTACCGTTGCTCATTGAAAAATGGCGCAACGAACGAAAGGAATAACCATGACCACGGTTGTTCAAACCACGAACCTTTGCAAAACCTATGGCAAAAATCGCGGCATCGATGATTTAAATTTGCAGGTGTTGCAAGGCGAAGTCTTTGGCTATTTGGGGCCAAATGGTGCAGGCAAAACCACGACCATTCGGACAATTTTAGATTTTATTCGGCCAACCAGCGGCAACGCGCAGATTTTTGGCCTCGATTCGCAGCGTGATTCGCTGGCAATTCATCAGAAAATTAGCTATTTGCCTGGCGAATTGGTGATGTATGAAAAAATGACGGGCAGCGAAATGCTGAATTATTTTGCCCAGCTGCGTGGCAATGTCAGCCAACAAGCAATCAAGCAATTAGCCGAGCGCCTTGAACTGGATTTAAAGCGGCCAATTCGCACCTTATCCAAGGGCAATAAGCAAAAAGTTGGTTTGGTGCAAGCCTTTATGGGCCAGCCAGAGCTGTTAATTCTCGACGAGCCGACCAGCGGGCTTGATCCGTTGGTGCAGCAAACCTTTTATCAACTGGTGCTCGAAGCCAAAAACGCTGGGCGCACGGTTTTTCTCTCGTCGCATGTGATGTCGGAGGTTGAGCATATTTGCGATCGGGTCGGAATTATTCGGGCTGGCAAGTTGCTGGCAATTGATACGGTCAAAGCGCTCAAGGCGCGGGCGCGGCGCACACTTGATCTCTATTTTGCCCAGCCAGTTGAGCCTAGTGCGTTTGCCCATATTCCGAATATCGACGATTTGCAAGTGCTTGGCAACCATGTGCATTGTGCGGTCACTGGCTCGATTGACCAGTTGATCAAAACCGCAGCCCAATTTGAATTGCGCGATTTAGTCAGCCAAGCAACCGATTTGGAAGATATTTTCTTGGCTTACTACAAAGGCGAGGTGAGCGATGTTGCGTAATATTTTCAGCAAAACCATCTACGAACGCCGGCGCTCGCTGCTGTGGTGGGGCTTGGGCATTATCATGTTAGTTGCTGTGTTGATTGGCTTTTACCCAGCGATGAACAACCCAGAAACCAGCCAGCAGCTTGCCAAAGCTATGGAAGCCATGCCCAAGGAGATGTTGGCGGCGTTTGGGGTAACTGATGTTGCCAATTTGACCACGCCAGCAGGCTATATTCAAGGCCGCTTATTTGGCTTTATGCTGCCGCTGATCGTCATGATTTTTACGATTGGGCTTGGCTCACGGGTGATTGCTGGCGAAGAAGAAGCTCGCACACTCGACCTGATTTTGGCCCATCCAATTCGGCGCTCGACGATTGTTTGGCAAAGTTTTGCGGCGCTAAGTGTGCTGTCGCTGGCGATGGGCCTAATTACCTGGCTCAGTTTGTGGCTTGGTGTGCTGCTGCTGGATATGCAAATTGGCGCTAGCGAACTTGGCGCTGCCTCATTCAACATGAGCTTGATGGCGCTGTGTTTTGGGGCTATCGCCTTGCTAATTGGCGCGGCAACAGGCAAGCGCGCCTTGAGCATGGCGGTGGCCACGATTTTGGCAGTGATTGGCTATTTTGTGAATTCGCTGGCCACGGTGATCGATTGGCTCGCGCCATTGCAAAAACTTTCGCCATTCTATTATGCCGATTACAACCAACCGCTCAAACATGGCTTTCACTATTTGCCATTTTTGGTGTTAGGCAGCGTGATTGTGCTCTGTGGGTTTGCTGCGGTCAAACTGTTTGAGCGCCGCGATGTAGCTGTGTAATCGCACTGGTACATTGGATTGGCCACCAGAAGCATTCCCTCACCCCCGGCCCCTCTCCCACTGAACGCGGGCGAGGGGAGCACCGACCGCGCGGTTCCCCCTCACCTCGCGAGCGAGCGAGGGTGAGCACCCGTTTTTTACTACGCATTGCGGCAGAACCACGGCATTAAAGCCCTTCGCCCGCCACGGGGGAGCGGGGTTCTTTCAAGGGTAGGTTTTTAAGAATTGGTGGTGGTTTGGCACGTTTCCTCACCCCCCAACCCCCTCTCCCACTGGACGCGGGCGAGGGGGCGCACTCGTTTTTACCGACGCATTGCCTAAGAACGAGGGAGTTAAAGCCCCTCTCCCGCGCCACGGGAGAGGGGTTGGGGTGAGGGGATCTTAACAACCTACCCTTGAAAGGGAGAGGGGTTGGCACATCGTTTGATCACGATGATTGGCGTTGTTTGATCAGTTCAATCATTGCCGAGGCTGCTGGTTCGTTGCTGGCCTCTAGGCCTACGATCACACTTTGTTGATTGGCATGAGGTTGGTTTTGGCTAACCTTCCATTTGCCCAGCAAGCGAGTAATTGGAATTGCAATGCCAACAATCGCCTTGAGCAAGGCTTCGGTATATTCGTGCGGCGCATCGCCAACTTGCCATTGATGCTCAAATGAAGCTTCATTGTGCTTGGTCAGCTGTTCGAGTTGTTGGCGCAGCCATTGCGGATCATCGATGACCTGCAAAGGGCCATAGGCATGAGCGACGGCATAATTCCAAGTTGGCACAACCTTGCCAGTTTGGGCTTTGCTAGCATACCAACTTGGCGTGATGTAGCTATCAGTGCCATGGAAAATTGCCAAGATTTCGTATTGCGAAGTATGTTCCTGCCAGATGCTATTAGCGCGAGCCACATGGCCGTAGAGCGTGCCAAACTCGCCAGCTTGTGGGTCGAGATAGAGCGGAATGTGATTGGCGTTGATGCCGTTTTGATTGAGGGTAATAATTGTTGCCAAGGGTTGGCGCTGGATTAATTCGTGCAATACTTCGCGGCGTGGCTCGGCAAAATGTTTGGGGATGTACATGGTCAATCCTCTTTTAATGTTTGGAGCATATTCGCATCGCGCAGCAAGAGCCAACCGTGGGCATGCTTCTGCCACAACGAAAAGCTATCGCCCGCCCGAATGATTGGCGCTTGGCCATTGGGTGGCTGAATCTGCACCCGCAGTTGGTTCCAGCAGGTGGCCCATTTGCCATTGAGCTTAATCTCTTGAATTTCAAACGCGATATTGAGTTTGAATTGGCTTAAACCTGCTGAAGCAGTGGCGAAGGCCTGCTTGCCGCGCATTGGGGCTTGGCCTGCGACCAAAAAAATCACCTCATCATCCAACAACGGCAAGATTTTGCTAACGTCTCCAGCCTCAGTTGCTTCGATCCATGTCGTTACCAATTGGCGAATAAGTGTTTGATCGTCGAGCATTGCATCCTCCTTGATCGCTCCAATTATGCCAATTAATCGCAATTGATTGTACCGCCTCTTGACCGAATTAAGTGCACAAGAAAGGTTCCCTCACCCACTAGCCCGCTCCTTGCTCGCTGTGTTAACGGATTGACCCACAAATGCCACGAAGAACACGAAGGATGAAACCGCGAAGAGCGCGAAGAGCGCGAAGAACGTTTTTTAGCCACGAATTCCACGAATTCCACGAATAATTATCTTTTAGCCACAGATTGCCACAGATTTGCTTGATGATGTGATGTTCCCATAGCCAAAAGCCCAATCCCTAATATCTCTGTTCTTACAGCCTGATCCCTAGCACCTGACAACTGATCCCTGATCACTTTTTCACTTCTGCATTTTGCCTTCTGCATTTTGCCTTCTGACTTTTGACTTTTGTTTTCATCCTTCATCCTTCATTAAAAATGGGCTAGCAAGGATGTGCTATGATAGATTTGCGCTGTTTTGTGTGAAGGAAGCAAGCCTACTGCTATGTATGCCCACGTTGCTCTCAATGCCTATTTGCCCGATAACCCTGAGGCGATTTTGACCTATGCCGTGCCGCCGCAGCTCCGACCGTTGAGCGTTGGAGCGTTGGTGTGGGTTCCGCTTGGGCCGCGGCGGGTACAAGGTGTCGTTTTAGAATTTATTACCCAACGGCCTCAAGGCTTTGTGGTGCGCGATATTCTTGAACACGCCGACCCAGAAGCGATTGCCGCGCCCGCTCAATTGGCCTTGGCTCAATGGTTTAGCCAAACCCAAGCGGTGCGCCTGTGGGAAGCGGTGCAATTGACTATGCCGCCTGGTGTGAAGCAAGAAATTGAGCGCACGTGGCGGCCAACCGAGCAAGGCCAGAAGATCGAGCTTGGCGTGCTCGATGAGCGCGAACGGGCGATTCTGTTTCATCTGCGGCGAGTTGGCGAGCAAAGCGAACGCCAGCTACGAGTTGATTTGCGTGGCTCGGACGCTGATCTGCGCCGCAGTTATACCGAACTGCATGAACGAGGCTTGATTGCGCTGGGTAGTTTGGTTTCGCGGCCAGCGGCCAAGCCAAAGCGCGAATGGAGCGTGCAACCAACCAGCGCCAGCCCTGCTGATGCCTTGGCCGAATTGAGCAAAGCACCACGTTTGGCGGCAATTTATCAAGCAATTTTGGAGCAAGCGCTTGATGGTGAAATGGTGCTGTTGCCTGAGTTACGTGATGTTGGCGCAACCTTGAGCCATCTGCGCAGCTTGGCCTTGCGTAATTTGATTCAGCTTGAGCAAGTTGAGGTGCGGCGCGACCCACTGCTTGGGCGTATTCCACCCTTGGAATTTCCGCCAGAACTAACGCTTGAGCAAGAACGGGGTTGGCGACAAATTGTTGAGGCCCAAGATTTAGCAAGCCGCACTGGCAAAGCCAAACCAATCTTGTTGCATGGCGTGACAGGCAGCGGCAAAACCGAGCTGTATTTGCGGGCGATTGGCCGTGCCTTGCGCAATGGCGGCCAAGCCTTGGTGCTGGTGCCAGAAATTGCCCTAACCACGCAGTTAGTGCGGCGGTTTGCGGCGCGCTTTCCCGAGCAATTGGCGGTGTTGCACTCAGAACTGAGCGTTGGCGAGCGCTACGACGAATGGCGGCGCTTGCGGCGTGGCGCTGCCCAAGTAGCAATCGGCTCGCGTTCGGCAATTTGGTCGCCGCTGGGCAAATTGCAATTAATTATTGTTGACGAAGAGCACGAGCATTCGTTTAAACACGAAGCCACGCCCTACTATCACGCCCGCGATTTGGCAGTGAAGTTGGCCGAATTGGCGGGCGCAGTGCTGATTTTGGGCAGCGCCACGCCTGCGCTCGAAAGTGCCTATGCCGTGCAAATCAACAAATACGAAGTGTTGGAATTACACGAACGAGTTGGGCGCAAAACCGTGGCAGGCGTAACCAAAGCCGATCCGATTCCGATGCCGCCAGTCCACATCGTCGATATGCGCAGCGAACTCAAGGCCGGCGTGAGGTCGATGTTTAGCCGCCCGTTGCAAAGCGCGATTCAGCGCACGCTCGAAAAACGCGAACAAACCATTTTATTTTTGAATCGGCGCGGCATCGCCTCGTTTGTGATGTGCCGCGATTGTGGCACGACGATTCAGTGCCCGCGTTGCGCTGTAGCTTTGGCGGTGCACGGAACCGAGGGCGAGCCGAATGCGCCGCCGACGTTGCGCTGCCATTATTGTGGCCACGTCGATTGGGTGCCGCGTAATTGCCCAAGCTGTTTTAGCACCCGCATTCGCGATTTTGGGGTTGGCACGCAGCGGGTGGTCGAAGAAGTTAAATTGCTTTATCCTGAGGCGCGGGTGATGCGCTGGGATCGTGATGTGACTGGGCGCAAAGGTTCACACGAAGCCTTGCTCAACCAATTTACTCAGCACGAAGCCGATATTTTGGTGGGCACGCAGATGGTTGCCAAGGGCTTTGATTTGCCGTTGGTAACGTTGGTTGGGGTGATTACCGCCGATACGGCCTTGAATTTGCCCGATTTTCGTTCGGGCGAGCGCACTTTTCAATTGTTGGCTCAAGTGGCGGGGCGGGCTGGGCGGCGGGCAGGCGGTGGGCAGGTGATTATCCAAAGCTATAATCCTGAACATTATGCAATTCAGGCAGCGGCCCAGCACGATTATCGCCAATTTTATCGCGAAGAAATTGCCTTTCGCCGCACGGCCCACTACCCGCCATTTAGCCGCCTGATTCGATTTATGACCCAATCGCCATCGAGCAAAACTGTTGAGCGCGTTGTACGCGAATTCGATACTCAGCTACGCGAGGAGCTAGAGCGACGGCGCATCCGCGATTGGGCGATTATTGGGCCGTCGCCAGCCTTTTTGCAAAAAGTGCGCGATTTGTATCGCTGGCATATTTTGGTGCGCTTGCCTGACCCAACCGATTTATTGCACGCTTTGAAAATTCCCGCCGGCTGGACGATCGATGTCGATCCAGTCAGTTTATTGTGATCCACGAAGAGCACGCAGAGTACGCAGAATGAAACCACGAAGAGCACGAAGATCGTGAAGCTGTTTTAGCCATCCATGGATCAAGTTCATCCTTCATCCCTCATCCTTCATAAGTTCGTGGCTCTGCGCCGCTGCGTTAAATTTCTCCCTATGCTCTATGTGTACTGGTTCATTGCGTTACCGACGATTCTCCCCTCACCCCCTAGCCCCCTCGCCCACTGAACGTGGGCGAGGGGGAGCGCCCCGTATGTATCAACCAATGGCGGCAGAACCACGGGATTAAAGCCCCTCGCCCACCACGTGGGCGAGGGGTTGGGGTGAGGGAATCATGCCGTGGTTAACCTGATGTACCAGTACACATAGCCCAAAGCCAATAGCCATAATTGCTCTGCGCCGCTGCGTTAAATTTCGCCCTATGCTTTATGCTCCTTGTTCATCGCTCACCAAAACGGCTTTGCGGCGGGTAAACAGCTTGGCAGCTTGCAGCACGAGCCAAATCAACAACGCCAACACAGCGACCAAGGCATATTCAATCACTGGAATGCGCACAATTTCATCGATTTTGTTCCAGCCGCGCCAGGTGTAAATGCCGATCACCAACGCCAGATAAGCGCCGCCAAGCAGCCAGCGCCAAGCTTTGCTTAGGCCCAAGCCATGCATTTGGGTGATGACAAAAATGCCGAAGAAGCCAAAGAAGAACATCGGCCAGAAGCCAGTTGGGCCAGCTTGCACGAAGGCCACCATCGCGCCGTGAAACAGCACCATCACCTCTTGGGTCAACATCCACCAGCGATTAACGTGCATGCGAGTCAGAAATAAGCTGCCTTGGAGCAACAGGAAGAACATATACACAAAGCCTACCAAGTGGCCGCTGCTGGTTTCCATCGGATGATACCAGAAGGTGTAAATAGCTGCCCACGAGAAAACATAGCCATGGTATTGACGGGCTGCGCGGCCAATTTCCTTGCTAATTGGCGCACGTTTGCCCATAAACAAGCCACGGCGGCTATTTTCCATCAACAAAATCCAGACCAGCATGACAATTACTGAGCCTTGTGAGCTGAAGATCGACACATCTTGGGCGAGGCCGTCATACCAAAAATGGGTTTGGATAAAGTGCAACACAATAAACAGCGCATTGGCACCAAGGGCAAACCAATTGATTGCTTGCAAGCCTTTGGTATATTTTTTTACCCGGGTTTGGGCATAATAAATCGCGGCCCAAATCGTCACTTGATGCAGTAAATAGCCGCCCCATGCGGTAACCCGCGACCATAGCGTTGGATTGGGCAATTGCCAATAATACCAGCTTGCGCCTTGATCGGGCAGCTTTTCGATGGCGTGCAAGCGCTGGCCCGCCCACCAAATCAGCGCGGTAAAAGCAAAACTAAACACAATCCCAAGCCAGAGCGCGGTTTGGGCCGAGCGCGGCTGCGAACGATCAAGCGACGATTCCATGCGAAAACCCCTTTATAAAGTCAGAAGGCAAAAGGCAAAAGGCAAAAAGGATTGGGCGACGAACTTTAGCGCAGAGGCGCAGAGGGAAAGATGGCTATGGGCTTTGGGCTATAGATCATAAAAATCCTAAAAATCGTTCCGTTAGTCAATAGCTGTAATGGTTGATTGGATTGGCAACCGCGTTCCCTCACCCCCCAGCCCCCTCTCCCACGAAAACGCGGGCGAGGGGGAGCACCCGTTTTCACCACGCCGTGCGGCAGAACCACGGGATTAAAGCCCCTCGCCCGCCACGTGGGAGAGGGGGTTGGGGTGAGGGGATCAGACGGTGGCTGTGTACCATTACATATAGCCATCAGCCTATAGCTTCCCATGCTCTGCGCCTCTGCGTTAAAAAACGTAGCTCGTTTATGCTCTATGTTCTATGTTCTTTGTTCTAACCCATCCCTACGAAACTGCTTGCTATTTGGATTGAACAATGCCATGATACCCCTGAAATGGAAATAGTCGCTTCTTGGTATAATGGGGCGCACCAAGGCCGAGGCACATATGCGAAAATCGTCAACCAATCGGCTACTCCTGTGGGTAGCAATCGCAATTGTTTTGTGGGTTGTAATCCGGCGAACTTCAATCGTCATTGTCGTTCCAGTAAGTGGGCTAGGTTTTCTGGGGTTTCTGGTGGCGAGTGTGATCTTGGTCTGGTGGATTTTACGAAAAGTGTTTTGAACTGCATGGCAAGGCTGCCATCGACGGCAATGTCGCCGCTTCAAGCATAATAACTTCAATGAGGTTTGATCATGCATCGCATTGCCGTTTTAACCAGTGGTGGCGACTCCCCAGGAATGAATCCCGCAATCCGTGCTGTAACGCGGACTGCGCTCCATGCAGGCTGTGAAGTGTTTGGCGTGTATCGAGGCTATGCTGGCCTGATTCAAAATGATATGCGGCGACTTGAATATAAAGATGTAGGCGGGATTATTCAACGTGGCGGCACGATGCTGCTCACCGCCCGCTCGCCAGAATTTATGACTCCCGCAGGCCGCGAAAAAGCAATTGAGAATTTACGCTGGCATGGGATCGAAGGCTTGGTGGTGATTGGCGGCGATGGTTCGTTGCGCGGGGCCGCTGCCCTGACCGCCGAACATGGCTTGCCAACCATCTGTCTGCCAGGCACGATCGATAACGATATGTATGGCACCGATATGAGCATCGGCGCAGATACGGCGCTCAACACGGTGCTGGAAGCGATCGATAAAATTAAAGATACAGCTTCATCGCACCAACGGGCCTTTATTATCGAAACCATGGGTCGTCACTCCGGCTATTTGGCCTTGATGGGCGGCTTAGCTGGCGGTGCTGAGGCGATCTTGATTCCCGAAATTCCCGATACAACGATTGAAGATGTGGTCGAAGTGATCAAGCGTTCGTTTCGCAAAGGCAAAACTAACTGCGTGATTGTGGCTGCTGAAGGCGCGCACTTGAACGCCCAAACCATCCAAGACCAAATTAACCAGATCGATGCTGAGGAAAGCGGCTTTAGCTTTAGCTTCCGCACGCGGGCCACAATTTTGGGCCACATTCAGCGCGGTGGCTCGCCATCGGCCTTTGATCGCACGTTGGCGACGCGGCTTGGTTCGGGCGCGGTCGAGTTTTTGCTATCTGGTAAGAACGGCGGTTTGGTTGGCGTGCAATCACGCAAATTAACCGTCACGCCCTACGATGAAGTGTTGGCAAATCCCAAAGTGCTTGATGCCAAGCTCTACGAACTTTCAAAAATTCTTGATCGTTATTAAAGAACAAAGAGCATAGAACATAGAACAGAGCGATCAGAGGATTTATTGTTGATCCGCCGAGCGAAAAGAGCATAGCCGAACGTTGTTCTATGCTCTTTGTTCTATGTTCTTATGCAAAAAGGTACTGGCTATGCAACGCCCAACCTTTATTCCGCCCAGCCCGACGGAGCCACCAACCATGCGTGGCCCACGGGTTACCACAGCCGCACCAATGCCCCGTGCGCCGCTGCCGATTACCCGACCACTCACGCCAAACGAATTTAATACCGCCTTGGTGCACTTGTATCGTGGCGAGTTGACCCGCGCCAACACTTGGCGGGTACGACTCGATGGCACGACCAATTGGGCAGTGCTGACGACGGGGGCAACGCTTTCGTTTGCCTTCAGCAGCGCCAGCAATACCCCAGTCATGATTCTGCTCAATTCGTTGTTGATTATGTTTTTTCTGTTTATCGAGGCGCGGCGCTATCGCTTTTACGATTTGTGGCGCACGCGGGTGCGGGTGATGGAAACCGAATTCTTCGCCGATATGCTTGCACCCGAGCCGGATAGCGATACCAGCGGGCCGCATTGGCGCGAACTGTTGGCCCAAGATTTAATGGAGCCGCACTTTAACATCAGCGTCATCGAAGCCATGAGTCGGCGCTTGCGGCGCAATTATGTGTGGATTTTTGCCCTCTTGGCCTTGAGTTGGGTCACCAAAGTGGGCATTCATCCAACAATTGCCCGATCGTTTGCTGAGGTGTATGATCGGGCTGCCGTCGGGCCGTTGCCAAGTTGGTTTATGCTCTTGTTTGGGCTGGCCTTCAATGGTGGTTTGGTCTGGCTTGGCTGGCTAGGCGAAAAATCGCAAGAATCAAGTGGCGAAATTCTGAGTCGCAACGAGGCCCGCGATAAAATGGGCAGCGGTACGCCAAACGAATAAGCGCCCAATCAGTGGAGTTCTACATGTCACGGATTGTGATCAAAAACGGCTGTATCATCGATCCAGCCCGCAAAACTGCGACCGTCGGGGATTTGGTGCTGGAAAACAATCGGGTGCGCGAGGTCATCGAGTTGGCCATGGCTCCCGATTCGTATGGCGATGATGTTGAGTTTATCGATGCCTCTGGCTGTTTTGTGACCCCTGGCTTTATCGATATTCACACCCACTTGCGCGAACCAGGCTTCGAGGGCAAAGAAACGATTGCCACGGGTATGGATGCGGCGGTGCGTGGCGGCTATACAACGATTTGCCCAATGCCCAACACCAATCCTGCGCTCGATTCGGCTCCGCTGATTCGCCAACAATTTGATATTGCCGCCCGCCATGGGCCAATTCATGTGCTGCCAATCGGCGCGGTAACCCTTGGCCGCGAAGGCAAGGTGCTTGCACCACTGATCGAATTGGCCGAAGCTGGTGCTCATGGCTTTAGTGATGATGGCTCGCCAGTTTGGGATGCTCACATCATGCGCCAAGCATTGCTATATAGCAAAATGACTGGCCGCCCTGTGATGAACCACTGCGAAGATTTGAGCATTGTGCGTGGCGCGCCGATGAACGAGGGCGCGGTCGCAACCCGTTTGGGCTTGAGCGGTTGGCCTGCTGCTGGCGAAGAAGTGATGATCGCCCGTGATATTGCCTTGGCCGAGGAAACTGGCGGACGCTTGCACATTTGCCACGTGAGCACCGCTGGCGGCGTAGAATTGATTCGGGCTGCCAAGGCGCGCGGCGTGCGCGTAACCGCCGAAGTTACCCCGCACCACCTGACTATGACCGATCGCTGGGTGCTGGGCAATATGGAGCCATGGGATGGCAAAGGCCCCTATGATCCGTCGCAATTAGCGCCCTACGATACGCGCACCCGCGTTAGCCCACCGTTGCGTGCCAGCGAAGATGTGGCCGCCTTGATCGCAGGCTTGCGCGATGGCACAATCGATGCCGTGGCAACCGACCACGCCCCGCATACTCACGTTGATAAAGAATGCGAATATGGCTTTGCTGCCCCAGGCTACACAGGCTTGGAATTGGCCTTGCCGATGGTGTTGACCTTGGTGCAAACCATGCAGATCGATATTGTCGAGTTGATTGCACGCATGACGATTGGGCCAGCGGCGATTATCGATGTGCTGCCAATTTCGTTGGGGCCAGACGATCCAGCAACGCTGACAATTTTTGACCCTGCGGCGCTTTGGACGGTCACGCCAGAGTCGTTGGCTTCAAAAGGCAAAAATACTCCCTTGATGGGCCAAGAAATGCGTGGCCAAGTGATGTTGACGATGCTCGAAGGCCAAATCGTCTTTCGGCGCGAGCAATTTGGTGAGTCAAGCCGCCGCGAACATGGCGGGGCCGTCGGCAAACTCAGCGGCGTATTCGATGAGGAAGAGTAACCAAGAGCATAGAACATAGAACATAGAACAGAGATATACTGGTATATTGGGTTAACCGCGGTCTGATCCTCTCACCCCAACCCCGCTCCCACGTGGCGGGCGAGGGGCTTTAATCCCGTGGTTCTTGCACAATGCGTCGGTAAAAACCAGTGCTCCCCTCGCCCGCGTTCAGTGGGAGCGGGGCTGGGGGTGAGGGAATGAACCATGGTTGCTAACCTCATGAACCATTACACATAGAGCATAGATGTAATGGTTCATGAGGTTAACGACGGCCTGATCCCCTCACCCCAACCCCTCTCCCGTCCAACGGGCGAGGGGCTTTAACTCCGTGGTTTTTGCATGATTTGTGGTGAAAACGGGTGCTCCCCCTCGCCCGCGTTTTCGTGGGCGAGGGGGCTGGGGGGTGAGGGAATGTACCTCATTCGCGTTCTTCGCGCTCTTCGCGGTTAACAATAAACCAATCCCCAACCCCCAACAACCGACCCCCAAACGCTAATAAATTGGCAGGTAGCGGTCAAGCTCCCATTGCGAGACGTGGCGGCGGTAGGCATCCCATTCTTGGGTTTTGGCCTCGATATAGCGCTCGTAAATGTGCTCGCCCAAGGCTTCTTGAATCACACTATCGCGCTTTAATTCTTCCAAGGCTTCGCCCAGCGAGACGGGCAAGGTTTTCAAGCCCCGCGCTATCGGGTCAACATGATACAAATCTTCTTCGGCTGAGGGTGGTGGCATGAGCTTGCGCTTAATCCCATCTAAACCTGCTGCCAACATCACCGAGAAGGCCAAATAGGGGTTGGCCGATGGATCAGGGCAGCGCAATTCGATGCGGGTTGCTTGGTTCGAGCGGCCTGCGCTGATGCGTGGAATGCGCACAAGGGCCGAGCGATTGGTGCGGCCCCAGCTGACATAAATTGGCGCTTCGTAGCCTGGCACCAGCCGCTTGTACGAATTGACCAACGGCGCAAGCACAGCGGTCATGCCCAACGCATGGTCGAGCAAGCCAGCGGTAAAATGCTGTGCCAACAACGATAAATTGTTGGTTTCGTGATCATGGAACTCGTTGCGGCCCGTCACGATCGATGACAAACTCTGGTGGACGTGCATGCCCGACCCGTTGATCCCAGCAATTGGTTTGGGCATAAAGGTGGCGTGCAGGCCATTCAATTGGGCAATTGCCTTCAACACCGTGCGAAAGGTCACCGTATGATCGGCCATGGTCAGCGCGTCGCCATACTCGAAATCAATTTCATGCTGGCCAATTGCCACCTCGTGATGGCTGGCCTCGACTTTAATCCCAAAGGTTTGCAACGAAGCAACCATCTGGCGGCGAATGTGGGTTGCATAATCAGTTGAAACATCAAAATAACCAGCAGCATCGTGCGGAATTGGCACCAACTCGCCGTTTGGCCCAGGCTTAAACAAGAAAAACTCTAATTCTGGCCCAGTGTTGTAGATAAAGCCCAATTCTGCTGCTTGAGCTAAGGTGCGTTTGAGCACATGGCGCGGGTCGCCAGCAAATGGTTGGTCATCGGGCGTAAACACATCGCAAATAAAGCGCGCCGTAATATAATCGCCGGTGCTTTCCCACGGAATCACCGCGTAGGTGTTGAGGTCGGGCACCAAATACATATCGCTTTCGGCAATGCGGGCAAAGCCTTCAATCGACGAACCATCGAACCACACGCCGTGGTCGAGGGCTTGGTGAATTTGCGAAACAGGAATCGTCACATTTTTAATAATCCCAACAATGTCAGTAAATTGGAGATTAATAAACTGGACTCGTTGTTCAGCAATTTTTTCTAAAATTTCTTCTTTTGTGACTGGCATAGCCTGAATGCTCCTTCACTGACACCTAGCCACTGTGCATGATAGCCCAGTTGAGTTTGTTCATTATAGGGCAAAATGGCCAAAAATTCGCGTTGCTCAATTGGGCAAGTTGCCTGAAATTGGGATTAAGCTCCCCTCACCCCCCAACCCCCTCTCCCACTGAACGCGGGCGAGGGGGAGTACCCGTTTTACCAACGCATTACGCAAGAACCATGGCGTTAAAGCCCCTCGCCCGTTGGACGGGAGAGGAGTTGGGGTGAGGGGAGCTTACCAACCTACCCTTGTAAGAACCTCCTCGCCCACTGAACGCGGGCGAGGGGGAGCCAACGATGGTTTCCCTGTGATCGGGGTAAAAAGCCCCTCGCCCTCGCCACGGGAGAGGAGTTGGGGTGAGGGAACGCTCCACAGCCGACCACGTGTTAAAAACCTACGTCTCAGCCTGAGGCGACCATGCTATAATCAAACAACGTTTTGATCTACTCCTGCTCTTTTTCTTTTTTCAGCGTGAGCACAGCCAAACTATGCTTAGCAACCAAGCAATTGCCCAAGTCTTTGCCGATATTGCCGATGCGTTGGAAGTGATCGGCGAAAATCGTTTTCGTTTGGCGGCCTATCGCCGTGCCAGCGATACGCTTGCCGCTCAAACTACCAGCCTTGCCAGCCTGCGCGAACAAGGTTCGTTAACCAGCCTGCCGAATATTGGCGAGGCCAGCGCCGCAATCATTGGCGAATTGCTCGATCATGGCCATTCGGCCTTGGCCGATCAGCTCTTGGAGAAAGTGCCACCTGGCTTGTTGCAGATTTTGCGCGTGCCCGAAATTGGCCCCAAAACCGCTGCCCGCCTGTTTCGTGATGAAGGGATTCAGGATCTTGAGGCTTTGTTTGCGGCGGCCCAAGATGGGCGTTTGGCCAAAATCAAGGGCTTTGGGGCCAAAAGCGCGGCCAAGGTGCTAAGTGCCCTCGAAGCGCTGCAAAACCAAGTGCTGCGCTTACGTTTGGTCGATGCCTTGCCTGTTGCCGAAGAATTGAGCGCAGCCTTGGCCGAATTGCCGAGTGTTAGCGCTGCCCAAGTCGTTGGCTCAACTCGGCGCTATCAGGCCAGCGTTGGCGATTTGAATTTTGTGGTGGCGACGCTTGATGCGGCTGCAACCTATGCCGCAATTGGCGCATTGGCCCAAGTTGCCCAAGCCACGCCCAGCGCCCATGGCATCCAACTCTTGCTGCACAACGCCATGAATGCGTGGGTTGTGGCAGTTGAGCCAAACCAATGGGGCAGTGCCTTGGTCTATTGGACTGGCTCAGCCAATCATGTCGCCGACCTGAATCAATTGGCTGAGGCGCAGAATTGGCAACTTGACCCAAGCAATTTACCCGATTTTGCCGATGAAGCAGCGCTCTATCAAGCATTAGGCTTGGATTGGATCACGCCTGAATTGCGCGAAGGTTGGGGCGAAATTGCGCTTGCTCAAGCCAAACAATTGCCAACGCTGCTGGAACAAAGCGCGATTATCAGCGATGTGCATTGGCACACAACTTGGAGCGATGGTGGCGCAAGCCTGCGTGAAATGGTGTTGGCGGGCATTGCCAAGGGCTATCGCTATATGGCGGTCGCTGATCATAGCGCCTACTTGGGCGTAACTGGCGGGCTTGATGGCGAGCGCTTGCTGTCCCAACGCGCCGAAATCGATGAGCTGAACCAACAATTAGCCGCCGAAGGCCATGATTTTCGCTTGTTGCAAAGCTGCGAAGTCGATATTTTGCCCGATGGTAGCTTGGCCTTGCCCGACGAGGTGCTTGCCAAATTAGATTTAGTGGTGGCTTCGCCGCATGTGGCCTTGCGCCAAGCCCGCGCTGAATCGACCGCACGTATGCTGCGCGCAATCAATAATCCTTATGTGACGATCATTGGCCACCCAACTGGCCGCATTTTGAATGGCCGCGCTGGAGCCGATTACGATATGGCGCAAATTATTGCGGCGGCAGCAGCAACCGGCACGGTCTTGGAAGTGAATGCAGGCCCAGAGCGGCTTGATCTCGATGCGGTGCATGTGCGGGCAGCGCTGGCAGCAGGCTGTAACATCAGCATTAATACCGATGCCCACGCGACGGCTGGCTTCAACAATCTTTTTTATGGAGTTGTAACCGCACGCCGTGGCGGGGTCAGCAACCAGCAGGTCATCAACACCTGGGAGGTTGAAGCAGTGCTCGGCTTGCGCCAACAAAAATTAGCGAAACTAGGAATCAAGAACGAAGCGTAGTTTTGGAGGCTGATTGGATGGATGACGTATTTAGCAAAATCGTGCGTGGCGAGTTGCCCTGCCATAAAGTTGCCGAAGATGATCGCACGCTGGCCTTTTTAGATATTAATCCTGCCTCTCAAGGCCATACCTTGGTTATTCCCAAGCGCTTTGGCACCGATATTTTCGATACTGCGCCAGAAGATGTGGCAGCCGTGGCGCGAATGGTGCAAACTGTTGCTCAATTATTGTTGCAAACGCTCAATCCTGCTGGCATCAATGTGTTGCAAAATTCGCGTCCAGCCTCTGGGCAAGAAGTTTTTTACTATCATGTCCATGTGATTCCACGCTGGGAAGGCGATGGAATTGTGAAATTATGGCGACCAAACCCAACCGATCACGCAGCATTTGCCGATTTAGCCGAGCGTTTGCGGGCTAAACACCAAGCATGAGGAATTGCCCATGAGCGACCGCACTCCCCCAACCGATGTGCTGGAATTTGAGAACGATCTTGAGCCAGATCCCGAACCCGAAGAGGTGCCTTCGGCGATTATTCAAGAGGACGAGGCGGTTGCTCCCCAAGGCATGACGGCCCAAGCCTTGGGCTTTGGGGTGGCAATTATCTTAATTATTTTCTTGGTTTTATTGCTGGCAAGCGGCAATAACATCAATCTGTTTAATCTTTTTGGCGACAATAATAACGCCCAACCAACTTTGCAACCCTTGCTCAACAGCGTGCAATTGCAATCCAATCGTTCGTTGGATAATGAAGCGGCGGCGCTTGAAGGCCAACGTTTTTATGGCGTTGATGGATTAAATTCCTTGCCCAGTTATGCTGCTGAGATCGACCCGCTCTTTTTACCATATTGGGTTAAAAACGGCGGCGAGCCAATCTTTGGGCGGCCAATTAGTGGCTTGCTTGAAGAGAATGGCCGTCAGTTCCAATGGTTTGAGCGCACGCGGCTTGAATGGTGGCCTGAACATCAAGGTACCAAATACGAGGTGCAGCCTGGGCGAGTTGGGGTTGAGTTTACCAAAAATCGCGATTTTCCTAACCAGCAATTTTTTGCCAACCGGCCTGGCTTACGTTATAGCGAAGCAACGCAACAAGGCTTGCGCGGCTTGTTCCTCGAATTTTGGGAAGGCAACGGCGGCATTGATTTGCTTGGCTGGCCAATTAGCGAGGAATTGCAAGAAGTGTTGCCCGAAGATCGCACGGTTCACACGGTGCAATATTTCGAGCGCGGGCGGCTTGAGTTACACCCCAACGATCCCAATCAAACGGTCAAAATTGGCTTGTTAGGCCGTGCCCTCTACTTCCAAGATAGCGAGCCAAACTATATCGAGCCAGTTGCGCCGACCGCTGTTCCGGTTATTCCTTTGCGCTGAGAACATTATGAAACCTGAAACTCTGTTGATTCATGCTGGTCGTAGCGTTGATGCTGCGACCAGTGCTGTAACGCCGCCAATTCATCTGGCCAGCACCTTCGAACGCGCTGCTGATGGCAGTTTGCCGCATGGTTTTTTATATACCCGTTTTGGCAACCCTACCCGCCAAGCCTTGGAGCAAGCTTTGACGGCGCTTGAAGGTGGCGTTGAAGCAGCGGCCTTTGCCTCTGGCTCGGCAGCCACAGCGGCAGTATTGCAACATTTGGCTCCTGGCCAGAGGCTGTTGCTGCCTCGCGATTGCTACAACGGCACTGCCAACTTGGCGCGTCAAGTTTTTGCCCACCTCGATACTCAGTTTGTCGATATGACCGACTTGGCGGCGGTGCAAGCAGCGCTGCAGCCAGCTCCGGCCTTGGTTTGGCTCGAAACGCCATCCAACCCAAGCTTGCGGCTCACCGATTTGGCGGCGGTTAGCAGCTTGGCCCATGCTGCTGGAGCCTTGGTGGTTTGCGATAATACTTGGGCAACGCCACTTGGCCAGCGGCCTTTCGATTTGGGCGTGGATTTGGTGCTGCATTCAACCACCAAATATCTTGGCGGCCATAGCGATGTGCTGGGCGGGGCATTAATTACCAAAATTGCCACGCCATGGTGGCAAAAAATTAAGCAAATTCATGTGCTGGCCGGAGCCGTGCCCTCGCCATTTGAGTGCTGGCTGATTTTGCGCGGCATGCAAAGCTTGGCCTATCGGTTGCAAGGCCATTGTGCCAATGCTTTGGCCGTGGCCGAATGGCTGGAGCTGCATCCGAAGGTGCAGGTTGTGCATTATCCTGGCTTGAGAAGCCATCCCCAATTTGAATTAGCTCAACGCCAAATGTTGTTGATGGGTGGCATGGTTTCGTTCGAGGTCGTTGGGGGTGCTGCCGAAGCGATTGCGGTGGCGGCTCAAGTACAATTATGGACGCGCGCAACCAGCCTTGGCGGCCCCGAAAGCTTAATCGAACATCGTGCTACGCTTGAAGGCCCCGATTCGCCAACCTCGCCAGCCTTGTTGCGGCTCTCGGTCGGCTTGGAACACCGCGATGATTTGATTGCCGATTTGGCGCAGGCCTTGGCGGTTTTGTAGCTACCAGACCAAACCAATAACCAGATCGTTGACGTTGGTCAGGGTTGGGCCAATTTCGATTGCGCTGCCCAAGGCTTGCCAAAAGCCATAGCTATCGTGGTTGGCCAAAAACGTTTGTGGCTCAAGCCCCAATTTGCGAGCTTGGGCAATGCTTTGGCCATTGGCAATCGCTCCTGCGGCTGGGCTTGAGCCATCGCCGCCATCGGTCGCCAAGGCAATCAGCTGGCAATTTGGGCAGCCATCAAGCGCCAAAGCTGCTGCAAGCGCTAGTTCGGCGTTGCGCCCGCCCCGTGAGTGGGCTTGAATGCCCACCAAATTAACCGTAGTTTCGCCGCCAGCAAGGTAGAGTGTTGGTTGTTGCACCGATGCAGCTAGGTGGCGCAAGCGTTGGCCCAAGGCAGTCCCAACCTCTTGGGCTTCGCCAATAATCGGCTGTTGCTCGTGAATGACTTGCCAGCCTTCAGCCAGTGCCAATTGCTTGACCGCCGCTTGAGCTGTTTCGTTGCGGGCAATAATTGAGGTTTGCACCCTCGGCCACCATGGCTCGCTGCCATTGGGATGAGCTGGAACCACCCCGCGCATGCCAGCTTGCAGATAGTCGCAAATGCTCGCCGCCACATGATGTTGCAATTGATAGTGTGCAAGCATGGCCCACGCCTCGGCAAAACTGCTGGAATCGGGCACGCTCAGGCCTGAGGCAATGCTACTCAACGGCGAGCC
Organism: Herpetosiphon sp. NSE202; assembly: GCF_042688385.1. NCBI lineage: Bacteria > Bacillati > Chloroflexota > Chloroflexia > Herpetosiphonales > Herpetosiphonaceae > Herpetosiphon > Herpetosiphon sp. NSE202. The sequence goes on from NZ_JBHUPY010000017.1 coordinate 128,908, forward strand.
AACCACATCGGAAATAACCAAGCTCAACAGGCTCGCAGGTTGGGCCGAGGCCGCAAATTGCCCGCCCTTCAAGCGATCGCAATGCTTGCGCACCAAATTGATGTGCTCGATTGGTGCGCCGCAAGCGAGCAATAGCTTGGTTAGCTGTTGTAAATCGGCTAGGCTAATGTTGCCTGCTGGTGCTGGCAAAAGCGCCGAAGCACCGCCCGAAATTAGCGCCAGCACCAAATCATCTGCTTGGGCTTGCTTGAGCAAATGTTCGACCTGTTGCGCCGCATGCAGCCCGCGTTGATCAGGTGTTGGGTGGCTGGCTTCAAGCAGTTGAATGTGATTAAGTTCAACATCACCACGATGTGCATCTTTGACCACTACCAAACCAGCGGCGACGCGATCACCAAGTAATTGCTCCACAGCGGCGGCCATTGGCGCACCAGCCTTGCCAGCGCCCAGCACAATGATTCGGCCTGAGCCAGACCACTGCCAAGCGCCACAGCGCAGTTGCGTGCCATCCCAATCCAAAGCCTTTAAAACTGCTTGCCGTGGCTCGACCGCAGCCAGCGCGCTGGCGATCAATTGGTTGCTAAAAATGGCGAGTGCAGCATCCATTATTATTGCTCAAGATACCAATGTTGCACGTTGTAGAGCCAATTGGCCGTGTTTAGGCGAATTTCGCCTTGGGTTGAACGCACGTTTTTGGCCAAAGCAACGGGCATGCGATCGGCCCACAGAAACACATAGGGATATTCGCTTTGAATGATTGCATTTGTTTGTTGATAGAGTTCGCGGCGGCGCTCAGGATCGTAGATTGCGCGCGCGGCAGTTGATAAACTATCAAAACTGGGGTTGCGAAACGCGCCATAATTGCGCAAGCCTGGCCGTCCGTCGGCAACACCTTGATAAATTTGGCTTGAATGAAACAGCGAAAAATTATCAGGATCATAGGCGGTGTACGATGGCGCGCCCCCAACCCGACTATTGCCCCAACTCATCAAGGCCAAATCAAAATCGAAGGGCGTAACCAATTTCGAGCGAATCACGCTCTCGAAATCTGCTGGCGTAACCACCAAATTAAAGCCAATTGGGCTGGCGGCGGCGGCAATCCGTTCGGCAACCTCAATCCGGCGTTGATCATCGCCGCGCACATATAACGCCATCGAAAGCGTAATCCCATTCGAGGCCCGAATTGTTGCGCCTTCGGGCAGCACCCAGCCAGCTTGGTCGAGCAATTCGCGGGCTTTATCGAGGTTGCGGCTGGGCAATTCGCCAGTTGGTGCAACCCATGTGCCAGGCAAATGATCGCTCAATATTGCTTGGGCTGAAGGGCCAGCTGTTTCGACAATTGTGTTCAGATCAAGGCTTAATGCCAAGGCTTGGCGCACCCGCATGTCACTAAAAATGCGACCTTCGCGCATATTGAAGGCCAAATAATAAAAGCCGTTTTCAGGATAATTGCCTGCGTTGACTGCCGAACCCAAGCCCTGACTTTGCTCCCACGGCAATTCCGCCGCCAGCAAATCGCCATCGCGTACAGCATCGCGGGCAACTTCGGCATCGGGCGCGACCACAAAAGCCACCCGATCGAGATAGGGCACGCCATCTACATACTGATTATTGCGAATCAGGCTAATTGCCGAGCCTGCTGTGCGTTCCTCGAACATAAACGGGCCACTGCCAATTGGCTCAGTTAAAAGATTAAGTTGATCAAGCTCAACTGGGCTTAATTGGCCAAACAGGTGCTTGGGCAAAATCGGCATGCTCAAAGCCGAGAGTAACGGCGCATATGGCTCGCGCAACGTAATAACTAAGGTTGTTGCATCGGGCGCGCTTACATCGCTCACCAAGCCTTGAATATCAACCAACAATGGCGTGGTTGGGCTAATGCTTTGCATTGTGCTAATCGTCCACGCTGCATCGGCGGCAGTTAATGGCGTATCGTCGTGCCAACGAATATCGCTGCGCAAGGTCATGGTCAGCGTTTGACCGATGCTATCGCTTTGCCAACTGCTGGCAACATCTGGTTGCGGAGCCAAATCTTGATCGAGCTTGGTGAGGCCGCGATAGAGCAAGCCAAGCATTTGAGCCTCGGCGTGGGTTGTTGGCTTCCACGGGTGCAACGTTGCAATATCTTGGGCCGTGCGAATCGTTAGGGTTCCACCTTGGGGAACTTGAATTGGTGGCGTGGTTGGCTCGCTGGTTGGAGCTGGTGTGGAGCCGAGGCTACATGCTGTGAGCAAAACAGCCAATAATCCTAGGGTCAATAGTCTCTTCATAGCAGTGTCGTACTCCACAAGAGCGCCGGAACGCCCACAAATTAACTTAATAGCCCGATTGCATAGCCCAAACCCATATAGGTTATGACCCATGCGACTAAGCCGCTGCCCATGCCAAGCGCATAGCGTGGCCATGGCATGCCGAGCGCTCCAGGAATGATGGTTGTGCCTAAGCGAAAGGTTGGCAAGACCCGAATTATAATCAGCCCAAGCACTGCTCTGCGCTCAAGCCAACCAACAATCCGATCGCGGCGGCGTTGCGATAAGCCGATTTTTGGGCCAATGCGATTGAGCAAGGGCAAACCACCGCGTCGCCCAATCCAAAACATGGTGGTTGCACCTGGCACTAAGGCCAAAATTGCCAGCGCCATGAGCAAAATCGGAATCTCGTTTTGGCGACCAAGCAAGTAGCCACTTGCAACCAACACAAAATTGCCCGGAATCGGCAGCGGCGCGCCAAACTCGCTTAAGAATAAATAGCTCAAGGTTAGCCAATACACATTGGCCTCAAGCTGGGTAACTGCACTATTGAATGCCTGAACGATCGAATCCCACATGCTCGCTACTCCACCTTGATACTAGGTAATCTATCATACACTGATTTGGCTGGCTCGAAGATCACGTTTTGATCCACGAAGAGCACAAAGAGCACGAAGGATCGGAACCGCGAAGAGCACAAAGAGCACGAAGATGGGGCTATGGGCTATGGGCTATGGGCTATAAGCATTATTCCCTCACCCCCAGCCCCTCTCTCACTCAACGCGGGCGAGGGGAGCACCGACTCCGTGGTTCCCCCTCGCCCGTTCAACGGGAGAGGGGGCTAGGGGGTGAGGGGATCAGGCGATGGTTAACCTGATGTAGCAATACAACTATTGGCTATTGGCTTTTGACTTGATAATTCATATTAGCCAAAGATTATTGTGATTCTTGTTCCCATAGCCCATAGCCTTCATCCCTCATACTTCATAATTCTTCCTTCTCGTTTAGCTTATTCGTGCTAGAGAACGAGGCAATTATGCCAAATGCTGGTATGCTTAATTTAAGCTTAAGAGTGGTGTTTATTTGGAAGGAATGGATCATGAGCCAAATTGACGATCAATCTGAGATCACGGTGGCCAACCTCCAAGCACGGATTGCCGCCGCTTGGCAAGCATTCCAGGTATTTCTGCGCGAATTAACCCCCGAACAGTTGATCGGCCCGACCGATGCCCAAGGCTGGACGATCAAAGATCATGCAATTCATATTGCGCTGTGGGAAAACAGCCTGTTGGCCTTGCTCAATGCAGAGTCGCGCGCTGCTAGCTTCGGCATCGACGAAGCGGTTTGGCAACAAGGCTCTGATGCGATTAACCGCATTCTGCAACAACGCTACAAAGATTTGCCGCTTGATGAAGTGTACAAAACCCTCGAAACAAACCACCAAGCAGTCGTGGCGCGGATTGCTGAATTCAGCGATCGTGATCTGCTGCGCCCCCATCGTGAGTTTCAAGCTGGCTCAACCAACGATGACCCAATTATTGGCTGGATGGTTGGCAACACCTTCGAGCACTACCCTGAACATGAAGCATGGATGCGCGATATTTTAGCCCGTTAGTTTAAGCGCAGGGCGAATTTGTTTGGAGCCGCTGCTCATCAGTTTCGCTCTGATTCGCTCAAACAAGCGTTAGGCATGAGTAACGATTCCAATTAATCATCAATGCTTTATTGGAAGGAATGAACGATGAGCCAATCTGAGGTTCAAGCTCCGCTGACGGCGAAACAATTACAAGCTCGCATCGCTGCTAATTGGCAAGAACTGCAAACATTTTTGGCTAATTTAAGCCCCGAACAAATGACCGGCCCGAGCGATGCCCAAGGCTGGACGATCAAAGATCATGCAATTCATATTGCGCTCTGGGAAAAAAGCATTCTAGGTTTGATGAATGCAGAATCGCGCTGGGGTAGCATCGATATTGACGAAGCAGTGTGGCAACAAGGCTTCGAGACAGTTAATCAGGTTCTGTATCAACGCCACCACGATTTACCGCTTGCCGAGGTTTATGCCACCCTCGCAGCCAACCATGAAGCCCTTGTCGCGCGGATTGCTCAGTTGAGCGATCAGGATTTGTTGCGCCCCCATCGTGAGTTTCAAGTTGGCTCAACCAACGATGAGCCAATTATTGGTTGGATTGTTGGTGATACCTGTGACCATTATGCAGAGCATCTGCCATGGATGCAGGCGATTGTAAACGCTTAAATTAAAACGAAGGCCACCAACCTCTACGATTTGTGGCCTTCGTTGAGTTTTTTAGCCAATAAATTCAGCGAGTGCTGCGGTGATAGCTTCTGGGCGTTCCAAGACCGACATATGGCTGGCATCGTCGATATAGCGCAATTGGGCATTCGGAATCAATTGCTGCATGATTTCGCTTTTGGCTGGCGGTGTAGACATATCTTCAACGCCAACCACAATCAGGGTTGGTACGCTAATGTGGCTGATTGTGTTGGTCACGTCGTCGCGCTCGATCACCGGAATAATTGCTTTATAGAGCGATTCGCGGTCGGCGTTTGTCCAATAGGCATGCCAATAGCTCTGCACTTGGGGGTGACGCTCGGCCATTTTGCTGGTATAAAACACTGCATCCAAGCCCTCTTTCAAGGGTTCAATCAAGCCATAGGCGATATAGCCATCGGCCATTTGGCGATAGGCATCGAGCAATTCGGGCGCATCGCCAGCTGATGAATCGATCAGGCTCAACGAGAGGAAGAGTTCGGGATGTTTGGGATAGAGCCGCAGGCCAATCATGCCGCCCATCGAAACCCCGACCCAATGCACCTGCTTGATGCCCAAATCGCTCAACAATTGATAGGCATCATCGCCTAAGCGATACATTGAATAATCATCGGGCGTGCCGCCGCCCTCAGTTTGGCCTTGGCCGCGCCAATCGATCGCAATACTGCGATAGCCTTTGGCGGCGAAATATTCCATTTGTGGCTCGAAAATCCGCCAGTGATACATCAAGCCATGGCCGAAGAAAATCACTTGATCGCCAGTGCCACGCTCTTCGTAGTAGTAATGAACCCCATTGACCAAATGCGAAGCCATACACACTCCTTGCTCGTTACATCGATTGCTCTTGGTATTGTAGGCGAAGTATCAGCCAATTTTCAATCGATCATCAGGGTAATTTGGGCGATTTTGGCTACAATAGGCGTATTACCCAACCAATTGAGGAGGAAAAACCGATGCGACGACTCGCCCAAATCCTTGGGTTGGGGCTATGTATGGCTGCTTGTGCCACCCAACCTGCGACTCAACCAAGCCCAATGCCGAGCCAAGCCCTACCTGCTAGTTCATTGCCCGAACGTCCAACTGCAACGATTGCCGATTATACTGCCGAGCCAGCAATTAGCACTGGCTCAGTTATTTTTGACCTGCCTGCTGATGGCAGTATTGGTGCCATCAGTTTGGCGGGCACGACCTATCAATTAGCTAATCCAACCCAACCCAATACCTATTTGCCATGGTCGGCTTCGCCCGATGGCAAGCAATTGGCGATTATTATCGTCAACGACAGCCAGCCCAAAACCGAGCAACTTGAGTTGGCAGAGTTGTGGCTTGTTGGGGTTGATGAGCAAAACCCGCGCCGTTTGCTTAATTTGCTGCCCGCAGTAGCAGCTGATCAAACGCCAATCTTGGGCCGCCAAAGTGCCTTGACTGATAACGCTCCAGTTTGGTCGCGCGATGGCAAAACCCTGTTCTTGGCTTCGGCCCACGAAGATCAGGTTGATCTGTATGCGGTTGATGTGGCAACTGGCGCAGCCCAACGCTTGACCAACACCCCTGATTTAGAAGTCGATCTGGTGCTATCGCCCAATAGCGACTATTTGGCCTTTGCTTCGGCCAGCAGCTTTGGCACTGGCGGCGGCTGGGGCAACCCAAGCGTTCAGGTCTATAATTTTGCAGATGCGAGCGTCACGCCGATTACTGCCGATCCGTTGGCGATGGGTGCACAAGTAGTCGGCTGGCTTGATCAACAATTAATTACCCAATTCAATAGCCAGCCAGAAGGACGTGCCAGTTTCATCGTGTTTGATGCCAGCACTGGCACGCTTACGCCGCTGGCGCAGGCCATGACGATCGCTGCAGAGCTTCATGCAAACACATTAGTCTATGCCGATCAGCCGCGCGATGGTGTGCCAACAGTTTATCGTTGGCAAGGCAACGGCGAAGTGCAGCAAGTTGAAGGCATCAATGCTAGTCACGTTTCATTAAGCCCAACTGGCCAAGCCATGCTTTTGTGCAACCTCGATCAACCAAGTTATTGGCGCAACGGCGTGTTGAGTGCGCTCTCAGTCAATAGTTGTGAACAGAGTGTTTGGGCGGCAGATGATTGGCTGGCGCTCAACGGCACTGAACAGTCAAATGCCCTAATCATCAACCCAGAAGGCCAAAGCCAAGTGTTGCCCCACCAAGCGCTGATGGCTGGTTGGAACGAGCAAGTGCTCTACTTTTTTGCACCGCAAGCTGATGGCTGGCAATTGTTTCAGGCCCAACGCGCCAGCAGCCAATTGCAACCAATCGGCCAACCAATCAGCAGCAAGCCAAGCAACCCGCGCCTCGTTTTGGCACCATAAGAGAATTTCCTTCACCCCAACCCCTCGCGCATCCGCTGGGCGAGGGGCTGGCTTCCAAGGGTCGGTTGTGAAGATCCCCTCACCCCAACCCCGCTCCCATCCGCTGGGCGAGGAGCTTTAACGCGCTGGTTCTCCCGCAATTCCTTGGCGAACAATGGTCGGCTCCCCCTCGCCCGCGTTTTCGTGGGAGAGGGGGCTGGGGGGTGAGGGGACGTTTCATCACCACGCTTTTTTAAAGCTTACCTTTGAAAGGATCGGGGGTTGGGGGGTGAGGGGACGTTTCATCACCACGCTTTGCTGCGCAAAATCCTGCTTGCTAAAAGCCCTACATCGGGCGATAATCGCCATACCTGTTGAAACCAGCAGGTATGGGCCTGTTTTTTATGATAGCCTATTGCTGATAGCTATCGAAGGTGTGTCTATGGCTATATCTGAAGCGCGCAGCATTGAGATTGATGCCCGTTGGGAAAACCTCGCAGCCCTCACCGATTACACCACCGCGATCGAAACTGACTTTGCCCTCACGAGCGAACAAGCCTTTGTGCTCGGCTTAGTGATTGAAGAAATTGTCACCAATATCATCAAATATAGTTATGCCGAGCAAGGCGGCCCCTTGCAATTGCACAGTACCCTCGAAAATGGCGAGCTGGCGATTCGAATTCTTGATCGCGGCCAGCCTTTCGATCCTGATGATGCTGATCCGCCTGATTTGTTTGCCAACATTCACGATCGCCAAGTTGGTGGCTTGGGCGTGTTTTTGGTGCGCGAAATGGCCGATTCAATCACATACCAGCACGATCTTGCGACTGGTTGGAACACCCTGATCGTAACCAAAAAAGCTTCAACCGAAGCGAGTATTGCACCATTGGTTGAGTTTTTGGAGCAACTGCCTTTATTTCACGAGGTCAATCAAGCCACAATTCACAATTTAGTTCAAAGCGCCGAACATGTGCGTTTAGCGCCAGGCGAAACCTTGTTTAGCGAAGGCGATAGCGGCGATGATTGCTATATTGTGATGGCTGGCGATGTGGATGTGATCAAGGCGCTGGCGACCGAAACCATTTTGCTCGAACGCTGTCGGCCTGGCGCAATTTTGGGCGAGATGGCTTTGATCGATAATAGCCCACGTGCTGCCAGCGTGCGCGCACGCACTGCCGCAACCCTGCTGCGCATCACCGAGGCCGAATTTGTGACCTTGATGCACGCCAACCCAACCACGGCCATGGCCTTGCTGCGCGGTGGCACTAGCCGCCTGCGCCAAGCCAACGCCCAAATGCTCGGTGGGCTAGAAAAGAAAAATATCGAGCTAGCCAGTGCCTACGAAGAACTCAAATCGGCCCAGCAAGAGCTTTTGCGGCTCGAACGGATTGAGCGCGAGTTGGCGATTGCCCGCGATATTCAGCGCTTTTTCTTGCCGCCAAGCATTCCCCAACCAGAAAATTGGCAAATTGTGGCCTTCAATCAAGGAGCCTTAGAGGTTGGCGGCGATTTTTACGATGTGATCAAGCTTGGCGGCGATAAAATTGGCTTGGTGGTTGCTGATGCTTGTGGTAAGGGCGTGCCTGCAGCGCTCTTTGTGGCGCTCACCCGCTCGTTGTTGCACTCGAATGCCCAAGCCTTGGCGGCCCGGCCTGAGATTGCTCCCGATTCATTGGCTTTGTTGATTGCCGCAATCAACGTGACCAACAACTACATTTCGCGCGAACACGGCGCAAGCAATATGTTCACGACGCTGTTTTTTGCCTCGTTCGACCCACATACTGGCGAATTGGCCTATGTCAACGCTGGCCACAATCCGCCGATTATCATCAATCGTACCAGCCGCACCTTGCGCTATTTGGAAGGCACTGGCTTGCCCTTGGGGATTATGGAAGATCTGCCGTATAAAGCCAAAAGCACCATCCTTGCTGCCGATGAATTTTTCTTGGGCTTTACCGATGGCGCGACTGAGGCCTTTAATCTGGCGGGCGAGGTTTTTGATGATGCAGCCTTGACCAAAGTGCTCAAAACTGGCGATTTCCACGATGCTCAATCCTTGCTGACCTGCGTTTGGCAATCAATTGAAGCATTTGTGGGCGAAGCCGAGCAAGCAGACGACATAACCTTGCTGACGGTTAGTCGTTCAGGCTAATTAGGCGGTGATGCTCGCGATAATACTCAACTTGCTGTTCGCGATTTGGCTCTGGCTTGGTTTGGGCGAGAGCCGCGAGCAGTTCTTGGCTGGCATTTGCAATTGCTGCTGCTTGGCTGAGCCATGGCAAGCTTGGCTTTTGAATCGGCAAGCCAATCAAATCGGGCACGTCATCGAGCAATTCGGGGGTGCTGCTCATGCTCAGGGCAAAAATGCTATGCGGCCCATCGATTTGCTCGGCGATTGCCTCAAGCATGGCGCTTTGGTTAAATTCAGCCATCACCACCAAGGTGTTTTTTTCGGGGTCGCTAATTTTTTGAATATATGGGCGTTGTAAAAGCTGAGCCAAGGCTTGGGCCAGCGGCTTGCTTTGGCTATCAAGCGCCAGCACTTGGTCGCAGCGCCAAATATGGCCTTCGGCCAAGACTGCTGCGCGTTGCAAGGTTGTGGCAATTGCCTCGAACGACCAAGCAAATGCAGCTTGCGGCTTGATATTCAGGCCATCATCAATGTTGCTGCCCAGGCAAATTAGGCCATGGGTGGCATACCAAGCATCTTTTTCGTTGCTGACCATGGCAAATTCTTGATGGCGGCGGGCAACGCTGCCCAAATCTTGCAACTGTTCGATCTGCTCATCATCCTCGACCAAGAGAATGGCGCGGCCAAAGCTGGCCAAGGCTGCATCATATAGCTGCAACTTAATTTGGCAACGCCCGATCAGTTCGTGAAATTCCCATTCATCGTTATAAATTGGCCGCACATCGAGCAATTGATCAAGCGCTTGTTGATATAAACCCTCAGCAAAATCAATATAGGCCAATTCATAGGTTACAAAGGTATCAAGCGGAAACAGATCGACGCACAGGCGCAAAATGCGCCGTGCTTCGTGATACTGCTTTAATTCAATTAAAACAGTCGCATAATTAGTTAATCCTTCGTAATCTGGCTCGATAGCCACGACTGCATGCCAAGCATCGGCAGCTTTGGCCATTAATCCATTGCGTAAATAATATTTTGCCAAAGCCACATGGGCAGCCCGAAGCTGCGGATTTTCTTGCAAAGCCTGTCGATATTCCTCAACAGCCTCAGCAATGCGTCCCGCATGTTCCAGTGATAATCCACGTCGATAATGTAATTCTGCTTGTCGGAATTTATCAGCCATAATGTTTAATTATGAGGGATGAAGGATGAATTATGAAATAGTAATTGCAGATTTTCATCCCTCATAATTCATCCTTCATCCTTTACAAATGTTCCACGTCGGAGTTATCGCCGAGCATGAGAATTATGAATTATGAAATAGTGATTGCAGCGTTTCATCCCTCATAATTCATCCTTCATCCTTTTACAAAAGTCCCACGTCGGAGTTATCGCCGAGCATGAGGCGGTAGGCTTTGGGCTTCATTGGCGAGGTATGCAGCTTGACGTTGCGCCCAATCAAGCTATCTTCGATGCGGTTGGGCAAGCGAATAATTTCGCTATTTTCCAACACAATCGAGTGCTCAATTTCGCTTTCCTCAATCGTACAATGATGATAGATTGAGGTAAACGGTCCAACGTATGAGTTTACAATCCGCGTATCTTCGCCAATAATCGCTGGCCCGCGAATGACGCTATTGATAATTTGCGCGCCTTTTTCAATCGTCACCTTGCCAACCAATTGCGAATCGCGATCGACAAAGCCCGAAACATGCGGCGTGATTTCTTCAAGGATCAAGCGATTTGCATCGAGCATATCAGCGCGCTTGCCAGTATCGATCCACCAGCCTTGATGAATGTGGGCATGAACATGATAATCATGCTCGATCAGCCATTGAATCGCATCGGTAATTTCAAGCTCGCCGCGCCACGAAGGCTTAATCGCCTCGACCGCTTCCCAAATATGCTGGTCGAACATATAAATGCCGACCAAGGCAAGGTCTGAGCGTGGTTGGCGGGGTTTTTCAGTCAAGCGCTCAATCGAGCCATCGTGGCGCAATTCAGCCACGCCATATTGCTGTGGGTTGGCCACTTGCTTGAGCACAATTTGCGAATTGTAATCGGCGGTTGCAAAGCCAGAAACCAACGAACTGACTCCGCCCTCGATACAGTTATCGCCCAAAAAGAGCGCAAATTTATCGTCGCCAATAAATGGGCGGCTAATTTTGACCGCGTGGGCCAAACCGAGCGGCGCTTCTTGGGGAATATATTCGATCTTTACGCCCCAGCGTGAGCCATCGCCCACAGCGTTGCGCACTTCATTGCCAGTATCGCCAATCACAATCCCAATTTCGTCGATATTGGCATCGCGTAAGGCTTCGATAACCCGAAAAAGCACAGGCTTGTTGGCAACCGGCACTAATTGCTTGGCGCTGGTATAGGTGATTGGGCGGAGGCGTGTGCCTTTACCACCACTCAGAACTAAACCTTTCATGAAATTCATCGCCTCCTTAGGGCGCTAAGCAGTTGGTGCAGCAGGAGCAACAGCGCTTAACCGCCATGCTACCAGTAATGCACCGAAACTTTGCAAGATAATCGCTAAAATTAAATAGCTCGCATGGCCATTGGCTACAGCAGCCTCTTGGCCAACAAAAATGCGTTCGAGGCGCGCGGCAGCAAACAAACTGAGCACATAGGTCAGCACCAACCAGCCAGCAAAAGGCCGATACAAGCGCCATTGACCAAGCAAACTGCCAAGAAAGCTGCCAAACGGCACGGCCACCACCGCCCAAACATAGGGCTTAAGTTGCTCAGGGCTGGGCGCAAGCGCTCGCGCTTGATAGGCCATAAAGGCCCCAATTGCACCGAGCAACGTGCCCAAGGCCACCAACCCAATTAATTTAATCCGTGAATTGGCAATCATGGCGTGGCTGTTACCTCCACAGTTGGCGGCACGGGCGTTTCGCTTGGCGTGGGTGTCCAAGTTGGCGATGGCGTTGGCGTAAAGGTCGGCGTTGGTGGCGGCTGATAGCTGATTCGATAGCTGCCATTGCGCGCGTTGGTCGACTTCACACGATATTGCAAATCGCCAACATCATTGCTCTGAACAATGCCGCGCTGGCTGCTGCCCTCTGCTGAAGCCACCAAGCTAAAGGCCACGTTGGCCTGCTCGCCGCTCAAGACCTCAATCACCAATTCGCCGCTATCGACTTTGGCGTTAAACGTCACGTCGAGAGTCATTGGCTGCGTACCAATATCGAGCGCTTGCAGCACCGCTTCGCCGTTGGTATCGCTGCTCACAAACTCAACATTTTGCGAGCCGAGATCGGCGGTGATCGTCGCTTGCTCATTGCGCCCAGCCATCAGCAAACAGCCTGTTAGCAATGGCGCTAACAGGCCGATTAGGAGCATTTGCCGAATGTGAGTCAATGTCCACTTAGGCATAAGATTCTGGTTTGCTATCAGGATTGTGGGTTGCTGATTCGGCAAGCACCTCAACCTTATCGGGATTACGACTGACGATCTTGAGCACGTTATCGCAGTTGACGCAGCCAACTTGTGCGCCAACGCGCATTACAGGGCTAAGTTTGAGAGCTTTTTTACACGCGGGGCATAACAATTTTGCCATGTTATTCCTCCTCGAAGAGCGCATTAACGAATGATTCACCATCGAACAAGGCTAAATCGTTGATCGTTTCGCCAGTGCCAATATATTTAATTGGGCGCTCGATTTCTTGGACAATCGCGAAGGCGATGCCGCCTTTGGCCGTGCCATCAAGTTTGGTCAAGGCCAAGTGGGTCACTTGGGCTGCTTGGGTAAAGGCGCGGGCCTGAATCAAGCCGTTTTGGCCGGTCGTGGCATCGAGCACCAATAGCACCTCGTGGGGCGCATATTGCCAGCGCTTTTTAACCACGTTCGAGATTTTTTCAAGCTCTTTCATCAAATTATGCTTGCTTTGCAAGCGCCCAGCAGTATCGATAATCAAGACATCTGCTTGTTGATTGTAGGTTGCTTGGGTGGCATCGTAGGCAACTGCACCTGGGTCTGCGCCTGGCTGTTGGCTAATCACTGGCACGCCAACCCGATCGGCCCAATGTTGCAATTGGTCGATTGCGGCGGCGCGGAAGGTATCGGCAGCAGCCAGAATGACATTTTTGCCCATCGCCTTATAACGATTCGACAGCTTAGCAATCAAGGTGGTTTTGCCAACCCCATTGACCCCAACCACCAAAATCACATACGGCTTGGTTGAGCGCTCGGAGTATTGCGGCGTATCAACATCGAGGCGGTTGACCAACTCGCTTTTGAGCAACGAACGGGCTTCGCTGGCAAACTTCAAGCCCTTCTTTTCGCAGCGTTCGCGCACGCGCTCGACGATTTTCAAGGCATTTTCGGCCCCGACATCGCCAGCAATCAACAGTTCTTCTAGCTCATCCCACAGCTCATTGGTAATGGGATCTTCGCTGCGGAACATAGCTGTAATACGACCAAAAAAGCCACTTTTGGTCTTTTGAACACTTTGTTCAATCTTTTTTTCTTCTTGTTTAATTTCTTGTTCGGAGCGTTCTTCACCACCGAAGAGTCGTCGAAACATATAGCACCTAACTTGTCATGTAATTGTAGGCGAAACACTGCCCAATGCACTGCCGCCAATCCTCAGGCAATAATACCATGCTTAGCCCAGATGGGGGAATCTACACAGCTTGCCATGGCGATTTAGACGTTATCAAACGCCAATAAGTTGAGGAAGTTCCCCTCACCCCAACCCCTCGCCCATCCACTGGGCGAGGGGCTTTTTGGTTTGGTGGTTTTCGCCGAAATCGTGATGAAAACGTGCTGCTCCCCCTTGCCCGCGTTCAGTGGGAGCGGGGGCTGGGGGGTGAGGGTCGGTTATGAAGCTCCCCTCACCCCAACCCCTCTCCCGTTCAACGGGCGAGGGGCTTTAACGCCGTGGTTCGTGCAAAAATCCTTGTAAAAACGGGTGCTCCCCCTCGCCCGCGTTCAGTGGGAGAGAGGGCTGGGGGTGAGGGAATATTAATCCTAGCCCCAACCCAAATCGTTGCTGGCAGCGCCGCCAGATTTGCCCTCGCCTTCGCCGCCCATTTCTTCGTCGATCATCTGATCGACCATTTCGTTCCAATCGCCACCGAGGTCGTCGCCAAGCTCGCGACCCATTTTTTTGGCCCAACGGGCAACTGAGCGCGGGTCGTTTTCATCAAGATCGTTGAACATCGAAGAGTCGGCCATTGCATCCAAACGGGCATCTTCGCTGCGCACCACTGCAACCTGCGAAATCGCCCGACTGACCGCTTTGCTCGAACAACGCGGGCATTGTAAATCGCTGGGATCGCTAAACCCACGCACGAGCCGGGCAAAACGACCTTGACATTGCGAACATACATATTCATAAACAGGCATGATTAATTCCTTTATTGATGCAGCAGATTGAGCCAATGCTCCAACCAGCGTGATAAAGCAGCGTTATTGTTTGGCGTAAGGCCAAGCGCCGAAATTGGGCCAAATTCTTCGCTCGTTTGTTGCGGATAGAGCACCGCAGCGGCGAGCACACATGGCTGCCCAGCATAGCCAAGGCTGCCACGATAGGCATACACATCATCGAGCGCACTTTGCGGCACGCGCTGGTCGGGCGCACGCCGATATTTGGCATCAAGGACCAACAGCTGTTTGCCGCGCGCGGTCGTGGTTTGCAGCACCAAATCGGGAATCCGCAGATACCGATCAAGGCTATACAACCCATCACGATCAGGCTGGGCACCGAAGCGGGCTTGATAGCGCAAATGCCAAAGTTGCGGGCCAATCCGCACGCTCAACAATGGCGTAGTCGAATTCAGCCCCAGCACCCAGCGCTCGCGTTGTGAATCTTCGTTGAGCAATTGTTGGGCTTCAACGCTGCCAAATTGGGCCAGCAATTGCGCGACCTGCAAGGCACACCATTGTTCATATAAACTTGGCACATCGGCCAAAGGCAGCGCCAAACTGCCAACTTCCAAGGTCAGCAAGGGTTGTTCGTGCAAGCTGTGGGCCAATTGGCGAATTGGCCGATAACGCTGATCGCGATTGATTAATTGGCTTTGGACTGGTTGCTGGCGTGCTTGCAAGCCTGCCAACGGCGCTGCTTGACGTAATTGACGTAAGCTGGTAAGCCGCTGTTCGATTGTGGTTTGCAGCGCACTCAAATCAATTTGGCGTTGCTCGGCGGCGAGGCGGCGCAACTGGCGCAAACGGCGCTCAATTTGTTCGATCAAGCCAACCAACCAGCGATGCTCTGGTAAATCGAATGAGCTGCGGGCATGCTCGGCCTGCACTTGGGCTGGCAATGGCCCATAAGGTTCGAGCACGTGATAATTCGCGCTGGGCTGGGCCAATTGATCAAGCTTAAATTGCTGAGCCGCACCTAAATCGGTAGCTTGCTGCTGCTGCTCAAGCGTCGATTTGGCGTGGCGTTGCAACTGGCGCACAATCTGGCTTGCTTGCTGGCTGCTTTGGTTAATTAAATTCAGCGCTTCCAAAAATGGGCTAGGATCATTTGGTAGCAGCGGCACAATCACCGCTTGGGCAAAACTGGGGCTGCCAATTCGCAGCGCCAACGAGCGGGCTAGTTGGCTGAGATCGTGCAATAAGGCTTGCCACAATTCAATATCAAGTAAATGCGGTTGCAACTCAAATTGAAATGTTTGCTGTTGAACCGAGCCATCAGCCCACTCAATCTGCAAGCTGCCATGCACTGTGCCTGCCTGCCCGCGCGGCTGCCATGCCCAGCGCCAGGTTGGGTCGAATGGGCTAGCATTGGGTACGCCCAAATTCTCGTTGCCAATCGCTAGCGCAGCATGGCGCACATTGGTTTGAGGTGGACACGCCAAATTGACCACTGCCCATTCGTTCCAATTGGTGGCACTTAGCTGCACGCTGGCTTGGCTATCGATGCCATTAATTGTTAGCGGAATTAGCTCTGCCACCGCCCGATTGCTCCTGCTAAGCCAGCCAAATCTTGCGGATCGAGGGTTTGGGCCACTCGCCCAACGATTTCGCGCAAAATGACCAATTGATTGCTGCTGAGTGGATCGCTGCCAGCACCCAGTACCCCGCCCAGCATCGCCAACGCCGCAGGCCGCAAATCGCTTGGGCCAGCACTCGCAGCGAGGTGGTTGGCAAAGCTTTGCATGGCCTCGCGTAAACTATTCCGCGCCTTGGCCCAATCGACAACTTCGGGAATACCTGCGATGCCAAAGGCCAAAATATGCAAGCGCCGATAGGCCGGATGCACTTCTGCGCCAAGCTCGACAGGGCTGGCAATTGGCTGGGTTGCTGCTTCAACCTTGCTCGCAACGATGGTTGGCGTAAGCGTTTCGCCTTGGCAATAGGCAATAATTTTTGGCAACGAAACTTTCAATTGATGCTCAAGCTCACGGCCATAAATCAGCCATGCATCAAGGGTCATGCGAAATGGATCAAGCACCTCGCGGGCTGATTCGGCCAAATCGGGCAACACTTGCCAACGTCCATCGGGATATTGCAACTCCAAGGCCCGCCCAACCCCGCGATCAACTGCCAACAACAAATCGGCCTGCATTGCCAGTGTTGGGCTGAGCGAGCGGGCGGTGTGGGCTGGTGGCGTGGCATTGAGGTGCTCCAAGGCCATGCGCGCCTCTGGTTGCCACGTATCGCCATCGTGACCTAAAACGCCTGCTGATTCAATTTGCCATGTTGGCTGCGTTTCCAGCAACAAACGGCGCAACAAAACAGCACCCATCGGAGCGCGCCCAGTGTCGGCTCCCCCAACCACAACAATCAACGCCATACAATGCTCCTGCTAAAAATTTAGAATGTTTGTAGCATAAGCCCAATCCCAAGCAATGTCACCACGCCAGCGCTAGCGATTGGCAGCCAACGTACCCAGCGCGCTTCTGGCTGGCTAAGTTTGATCAGCCGTGAGCCAAGCGTCACCAACACAATCCCAATCCCAATTAATACTGCTGCCAAGCCTGCGCTAAACGAAATAATCATGGCAAAGCCAAGGCCAATTCGCCCAAGCGTCGCTGCCACAATCATAATTACCAAGGCTTCGGGGCAGGGCACCAAACCACCCGAAATGCCCAAGCCCAGCAATTTGCGGTTGCTCACATGGCTATGGCCTGCTGCGCCATCTGTATGGCTGTGAAAAAGCCCACCATGAGCATGGCCTTGGTTGCCAGAACGAAGGGCTTGCACCCGCTCCCAGAGCATGCGCACGCCCAAGCCTGCGACTAAAATTCCAGAGATCAAGGTGAGAATTGGCACAAAGCGTTCCGGTGTAACCCAGGCACTGAACAGCAACATCAAGCCGCCCAGCGCAAAAACGCTCGCAGTATGGGTCAGCGTAACGATTGCCCCGAGCATGGTTGCTTGGCGAATTGTGCCGCGACTGCCGACCAAATAGGCTGCAACCAAGGTTTTGCCATGGCCTGGTTGCAAGGCGTGGGCCGCCCCAAAGCTAAAGGCTAGTCCAAGCGTCGCCGCAATCAAGCCAAACGAGCTATCGCCAGTTTGCAAACGGGCCACAAGGCCTGAGCTTGGTTGGGTTTGGGCGGCTGTTGGTTCGGCGCTTGGCAAAGCAATTGCGCCATCGCTCCGAAAAGCGCTCGGCCATTTGATTGGAAACTGCGCGCTGTGCAAATCCATGCTGCTGGCTTCTTGGGCCACAATTCCCGCCCGCCCCCGCGTTTTGCTCCAATCAACCACGCTAATATCGTGGTAACTGTTGGATTCGAGGCTGAGTTGATGCGCGCCTGGAGCAATTGAGCCAAGCTTTGCCTGCGCAGTCCAAGTCAGGTTCGTCGCATTCGAGCCAATAAAATCGGCTTTATTAATCGGAAATTCGCTTATTTCGTAAAGGCTTAATTGCAGTGGCTGTTGATCAAAACCCAGCTCCAAATTGCGATTAAATTCAGTACACCAGCGCTCAATTTCTGTTTGATCAAGCGTATGCGAATTATCAGCGTCGAGCTCTTCCCACAAGCGTGGCGTAATTAATGGGCCAGCGATTAAGTGAACAGTCAGCACAATTTGGGTTGGCTGAACCTGCACCCGCATATCTTGAAAAAGCTGATCAAGGGCGTGAGCCTGAGCCGATTGTGGTTGGCTGGCAAGCAATACAAGCAGCCAGCATGCGCATAAACAACGTTTCATACACCCATGATAACAAATTTAATGCGGCTCATTTGAGCCATGGCATAGCCCTTGCCAACAACGAGCGTAGCTTTTAAATACAAGGAGTTGAATCATGGCCCGCTATCGCGTTATGGGTATTTTGACAGATCGCACCGCGCTTGACGGTCTGATGGCCGAATTGCAACAAGCCCAAGTTAAGCCCGATGATATTGGGGTGTTGTATGCCTCGGAAAAAACTGTCGAAGCCGAAAAAGATCGCACTGATGTAGCTGCTGGAGCGGCTGCGGGCGTAACGGCTGGTAGCGTTGTGGGGGTCGTGGCTGGCTTAATGTCATTTGCAATTCCTGGCATCGGGCCAGCCTTGGGCGCGGGGATTCTTGGCTCGACCGTTGCTGGCGCAGCCGCTGGCGGTGTGCTTGGCGCGTTCAGTCAAATTGGCCTTGGCAACGATTTAGCTGCTTCCTATGAGCAAGCACTCAAAGATGGCGAAACAATTTTGGCAATCGATAATGATAATGCTGACCAAGCAGGCGAAGTCGAAACGCTGCTACGCGAACGCAATATCGAGCTTGTCAACACCTTTCAGATTTAAATGGCAAAAAGCCCCTCACCCCAACCCCCTCGCCCATCGGATGGGCGAGGGGTTTTTTCATGGTGGTTTTACCAAAATGTATGGTGAAAAACGGTCGGCTCCCCCTCGCCCGCGCTCAGTGGGAGAGGGGGTTGGGGGGTGAGGGGCTACAGGTGCTCCCCCTCGCCCGCGTCTTCGTGGGAGAGGGGGTTGGGGGGTGAGGGAACTTCTAAATGCTGAAATAGTAAATAAAATTAATAAATCCTCATCTTTGCAGCCATCCGTTTGGGCCAAAACAAGCGTAGACTGAGATATGGCAAGCATTTAGTGTATGAGGATGCCCGATGAATCATTTACAACAGTATTTGGTTGATGAGTTCGTCGAAGATTATCAGGAAGGATTGCTGACGCGGCGACAGGCCTTGAAGAAGATCGCAGGCATTACCGGGCTTGTGGTCGCAACCCAATTATTGGCCGCCTGTGGTGATCCTGCCACGCCTGCCACTGCGACCAGCGCTCCCAACCCCACCACTGCCCCAACTGCAACCACCGCTGCCGCGCTTGAAGCTACTCCAACTACTGCTAGCACCACTGGCAGCGTGCCTAACAGCGTTGCCGAAAATGATCCAGCAGTCAAAGCAGCAATGGTCGATTTTGCTGGCGGCGATGCCCAATTAATGGCCTATTTGGCCCAGCCAGTTGGTGATGGCCCATTTCCGGTCGTCTTGGTTTGCCACGAAAACCGTGGGCTTACGCCCCATATTCAAGATGTAGCTCGCCGCGTCGCGAAGGCTGGCTATGTTGGCTTGGCGCTCGATTTGCTTTCGCGTGAAGGTGGCACGGCTAGCATTACCGATGCCGACAGCGTGCCTGGTTTGCTGAGCGGCGCGCCACCAGAGCGCCATGTGGCCGATTTCAAGGCTGGGGTCGACTATCTCAAAACCCAAGCTTTTGCCGATACCAGCAAGGTTGGTATGGTTGGTTTTTGCTTTGGTGGCGGGGTTACCTGGCTGGTCGCAGCAGGCATGCCCGAATTAAAAGCTGCGGTGCCATTCTATGGCCCACCAGTGCCGAGCAGCGAAATTCCCAAAATCAATGCGCCAGTCTTGGCAATTTATGCCGAAGATGATGATCGCATTACCAGCACTGTGGCTGATGTTGAAGCAGCGATGCAGCAAAATAATAAAGTCTATCGCAAAGAAATTTATCCTGGGGTGAATCACGCTTTTCATAATGATACTGGTCAGCGGTATAATGCAGAGGCTGCCCAAGCAGCGTGGGCTGAAACGTTGGCTTGGTTTAAGCAATATTTGGTCTAGTCGATAGCATCCAGCAGCTTTTCTGCACGCACTCATCGACGACGATGGGTGCTTTTTGATCGGCTAAAATAGGTCTTTTCGGCTATACTGCCGCTAGCAATTAACCAATTGGAGTTTTAAAAATGTATACCTTTGCTCGCTTCGAGCAAGCCATTCGCGAGGCCTTGCTTGCCACCAATTTAATTAACGCTGCCGATATTGATTTAGGCGCTCCCAAAGCTGCTGGCGTACAGGCTGATTTAGCGTTGCCATGTTTTCGATCTGCCAAAAGCCGTGGCAGCAATCCAGCCCAAGTTGCCCAAGAATTAGTCGCCGCGCTGCAATTTGCGTCCGATAGTTTGGTGGCTAGCGCAACGGTTTCTGGCCCCTATGTTAATTTCAATCTCAATCCTCAAGCCTTTGCCAAAGCCGTCTTGGCCGATGTTCAGGCTGGCGGCGCAACCTACGGCAGCAGCAGCAAAGGCAATCAGCGCAAAGTGATTGTCGAATATTCATCGCCCAATATCGCCAAGCGCATGCACGTTGGCCATATTCGCTCAACCATCATCGGCCAAGCAATTGCCAATCTTTACCAACGGCTTGGCTACGAAGTGATTCGCGATAATCACTTGGGCGATTACGGCAAGCAATTTGGAGTTAATATTGCCGCCACGATTCGCTTTGGTAAACCCGAAGGCGAAGGCGAAGCCGTTTTGGCTGCAATCGAAGAGCAATACAAACGCTACAATTTGCTGATGAAGGGTGCAAATCCCGATGATGCCGATTACGATCCCGATGCTGAAGTTGATTTAGACGATGAAGCGCGGGCTTGGTCGCTCAAATTAGAGCAAGGCGATCCCCAAGCGCTTGAGCTGTGGCAATGGATGGTTGATCTGACCAAAACCGCCAATCAGCCCAATTATGATCGCTTGGGCGTGCAATTTGATGTGCAGCATGGCGAAAGTTTTTACAAAGATATGCTGGGCGAAATCATCAACGATGCAGGCGAGAGCGAGCTTGCTGAGCGTGATGGCAAAGCAATTATTGTCAAAGATTTGCCCGACCATCGCGGCAAAAAATTACCAACCTTTTTGATTCAGCGCTCTGATGGTGGCACGCTCTACATTACCCGCGATATTGCTACGATCAAATATCGCGAGCAAACCTATAATCCCGATGCAATGATTTATATCGTGGGCCAGCCCCAAGAATTGCATTTTCGCCAAACCTTCGCGATTAGCAAAGCCTTGGGCTACACCGATGCCGAATTAATTCATATTTCGTTTGGCACGGTCTTTGATGCGCAGGGCCAGCCACTTTCCACCCGCAAGGGCAATATGATTTATCTCGAAACCTTGCTCGATGAAGCCCGCAATCGGGCCAAGGCGCTGATTGAGCAAAAAATGAGCGAAGGCAAAACCCAACTTACCACCGATTTGATCGATCAGGTGGCCGAGCAAGTTGGGGTTGGCGCGGTGATGTACAACGATTTGTACCAAGATACCAAGCGTAATATCACCGTGGATTGGGATCGCATGTTGGCCTTTGAGGGCAATAGTTCGCCCTATTTGCAATATATGCATGCCCGCTGCTGCTCGATTTTGCGCGATTTTGGCGAATTGCCCGCCAACTACGATGGCAGCTTGTTGAGCCACCCTGCCGAAACTGGCTTGCTCAAAGAGTTGGCCCGTTTGCCACAAATTATTGAAGAAGCAGCTGCACGCTATGCGCCATTTGTGGTGGCCGATTGGCTGTATGCCACGGCCCGCGCCTTCTCGGCTTTCTACGATGCATGCTCGGTACTCAAAGCCGAAACACCCGAATTGCGGGTTGCGCGCGGCCATTTGGTAGCGGCAACGGCCCAAGCCTTACGCAACGGCCTAAGTTTGCTCTCAATCGCCGCTCCCGAACGGATGTAAAAACCGATCCACGAAGCGCACGAAGGACACGAAGAATTGAAACCACGAAGAACGCGAAGGTGTGATGCTATTGGCTATCGGAGATTGGGTGAAATAGCCCAAGTTCAAAGTTAATCGCCCTTTGTGCTCTTCGTGCGCTTCGTGGTTAAAAAACTCTACGTTAAAAATCGGGCCTGATGCCATGGGAACTTGGCGAAATAGCCCAAGGCCAATCGCAATTCGTGGATCAATGTTCAAAGAGGGCTTTCAATGACTGATTCAAGCATAGTCTGGGTTGATGAAGCGAGCCGTTATGATCAAGCTCGTCCGACAGCACCAGTTGTCCTTGTCGATCTTTTGATGCAGCTCAGCCATACGCCTCGCCCAGCGTTGGTCGTGGATTTGGGCTGTGGTACTGGGCGCTCAACGATAATCTGGGCTGATCGTGCTGAGCGGGTGATTGGGATCGAGCCGAGTGCTGATATGCGCAATGTGGCTATCAGCAAGCTCGCAGCCGATTCCTGTATCAGCTATCAGGCTGGAGTTGGCCATCAAACAGGCATCGATTCAAGTAGTGCCGATATTGTGACCTGTGCCCAAGCCTTACATTGGATGGAACCAAGCTCAACGCTAGCCGAAATTGCCCGTATTCTGCGGCCCGGCGGTGTTTTTGCTGCCTACGACTATCATTGGCCACCAACGATTCATTGGGAACTCGATCAGATTTTTCAGCAGGTCGATCAGCGTTTTGAGCAACTGATTGAACGTCGCGCCACCCCAACAGACCATCCAGGCTGGGATAAGCAGCATCGCCAGCGGATGCAGGCAAGTGGCCTTTTTCAACATACACTAGAACTGACGCTGCATCATTGCGAATATGGCGCTGCGCAGCGCTTTATCGACCTAATTCTGAGCAGCGGCTATCACTATCATCTCAAAAATGGCACTCTAACTGAGCAAGAGCTTGGCTTTGATCAGCTTAAACAAGCAGCCCACGATCTGATTGGCCCCCAGCCAATTGCCTGGTATTTCAGCTATCAAGTGTGCATTGGCATTCACTAAATAGGCTAAAACCACGAAGAATTGGAACCGCGAAGATCACGAAGGCTGAAGCTCTTGGCTTTTGGCGTTAGGCTATTGGCTATTGTGCTTGGCGGGAAATTGCTCAAGTTCAACGTTACTCGCTCTTCGTGCGCTTCGTGCTCTTCGTGGTTAAAAATCACCCTCCCAACCTCTATTTTGACTTTTGACTTCTGACTTTTGACTTTCTATAAATCCGTCTTACGCCCGACCAATTTAGGACTTACGAATTGCTGACATTATGTTAGGATATAACGTCGATACGACCAACATTTGCTAGCCTGATTTGGAGCCTGAGATGGACACTTTTGCTCGTTTTGAGCAAGCCATTCGTGATGCATTGCTTGACACCACGTTAATAACTGCCGATTTGATCGATTTAGTCGCTCCCAAAGCCACGGGCGTGCAGGCTGATTTGGCCTTGCCATGTTTTCGGGCTGCCAAAATGCGCGCAAGTAATCCAGCCCAATTTGCTCAGACCCTAGCAAATGCGCTTAAATTTAGCCACGAGAGCCTCGTCCTAAAAGCCACAGCCTTGGGCGCGTATGTCAACTTTTCGCTCAACCCAATAACCTTTGCTCAATCGGTACTGAACGATATTGGCCAAGGGAAAGCCGCCTATGGCCGTAGCAATCGCGGCCAACAACAAGCAGTGGTGGTTGATTATTCGTCGCCAAACATTGCCAAACGCATGCGCGTCGACCATATGCGCTCGACCATGATTGGCCAAGCGATTGTGAATATCTATCGTTCGCTGGGCTATCAAGTGATTCGGATGAACCACTGGGGCGATTATGATCCGCAATTGGGCATTTCGCTGGCTGCAATGCAGCATTTTCAGCATCGCAATGGTAATGGCGAAAGCATGTTGGCCTCGTTGGAGCAACAAGCTCAGCAATATCAAGCCGATGATCAAGTGCACGATTTGGCCCAAGCATGGGCGAGCAAACTGGCCAGCGGCGAGCCACAAGCAATCAGCTTGTTGCAACAATTGGTCGATTTGAGCTTGAACGCCAATCAAGCCAATTATCGGCGCTTGGGCGTGGCCTTCGATGTGCAACATTGCGAAAGTTTCTATGCCCGCGAAGCCCAAGTTGTGATCAAAGAAGCTTTGCACTACCAGATTGCCCAGCTCGATAGCCATGTGGCAATCGTCAAAGATTTGCTCGACGAACAGGGCAAGGCCTTGCCAACCTTGTTGCTCAATCGCTCTGATGGTAGTACGCTCTACATTACCCGCGATATTGCCGCAATCAAATATCGCGAAGCGCTCTATCAACCAAGCAAGATTATTTATGTGGTCAAGCAGGCCCAAGAATTGCATTTTCGCCAAGCCTTTACGATTAGCAAAACCCTAGGCTACACCAAAGCCGATTTGGCTCACGTGGCTTGTGGCATGATTTTGGGGCCGGAAGGTCGCGCGAATCCGCACCCACGCTTTAGCACCACAATCTACTTGGAGCCATTGTTGGATGAAGCCTGTGCGCGGGCCAAAACCCTGCTCAAACAAAAAGCGATCGAAGCCAAAACTGCCTTTACCAGCGAATGGCTCAACGAGGTTGCTGAACAAGTTGGGGTTGGTGCGGTCATCTATCACAATTTGCAGCACGACCCTGCCCACGATGTGGTCGTCGATTGGGATCGGATGTTGGCGTTTGATGGCAATAGCGCGGCCTACATTCAATATATGCATGCCCGCTGCTGCTCAATTTTGCGCGATTTTGGGCGGTTGCCGCAAAATTACAATGGCCGCGAGCTAACCTACCCAGCCGAGCAAGCCTTGTTGAAAGAGCTAGCACGCTTGCCGCAAGTCGTTGTTGATGCTGCTGAGCGCTATGCGCCGTCAGTGGTGGCCGATTGGCTGTATGCCACCGCCAAAGCCTTTGCAATTTTCTATGATGCTTGCCCAGTTTTGAAGGCCGAAACCTTGGCGCTGCGGGCTGCCCGTGGCCAATTGGTTGCAGCCACAGCTCAAGCCTTGCGCAACGGTTTGGGTTTACTCTCGATTGCCGCTCCTGAACGCATGTAATTTCCCCATGGTTGGCAATGGCTCATTAATTGCAATAATTGGCCATTGCCGCTGCTCCAACCCTTCAACTTAGCGCCGCGCCCCGTTTGCAACGTTTACGCCAAACCCGCGTACATATCCACGAGAGCCACACCAATAAAGGAGTGTGATTCATGATTAAAGTTCTGCTCATTGGATTGGTACTTTGTGCTGTTGTGCTGATCGTTGGCTTGGTCATTGTGGCCTTGGTTGCCAAAAAATTCGTCCATACCCGCAATTTCAAAGGCTTATATAACCAATTTGCCTATCGCTTCAAAGGCTCGAAGCATTCCTATCGCTCAAACGATCACTATTATCAATCCCACGATTACAACCATTATCGGCCAAAATATAAGAAAAAGCACTACTATGGCCGCCGCCATGATCACGATGATGATTATGATGACGATGACGACGATTAGAACCTAGCCAATGATGTTGAAAACTTCATGAGAGGAACACGCAATGAATTTTTCGTTTCAACTTGATAGGGGAGGATTTTGCTGCTGTATTCCTCTCTTATTCATCGGCTTCTTGTTTTTCGTTGCAATCAAAAAGCGCTATGGCCTGCCTAATCAACCCAATTCGCATAACAATAGCTATGGCAGCACTGGCTATATCTACGGCTCTAGCAACGATTCGGATAACTCTAGCTATTGGGGTTCTAGTTCCAGTAGCGATTCAAACTGGAGTTCCGATAGTTATAGCGGCGATTCGGGCGGCTCGTGGTCGAGCGATTCGAGCAGCAGTTCATCCGATAGCAGCAGCGGCGATTCAAGCGGCTCGTGGTAACAATACGCTAGTGAGTTAAGGGGGAAGTTGGATGTATCAGGAGCCTTCAATTATGTTTAGTATTGTACCAATTCTGGTAATCGGGTTGTTTATTTTTGCGTTTGTGATGATTGTGAGTAACTTGCTCAAAGGTGGCAATTCACACTATCGCTCAAATGGGCAACGCCGCTATCAGCAGCATCATAACTCATCGTTTCATCACAATCACCACCATTCTGATCATTCGCATACAGGCGCTGATCTAGCAACAGGGATGTATATCGGCCAGTCGCTGGATTCCAACCAGAATTCTGGTTGGTCGAACGACAGTAGCTCAAACTTTGATAGTGGGTCGTGGTCGAATAACGATTCGGGCAGTTCTGCGAGCTTTGATAGCGGTTCATGGTCGAGTGGCGATTCTGGTGGCTCGTGGTCAAGTGGCGATTCTGGTGGCTCGTGGTCGAGCGATTCCAGCAGCAGTTCATCCGATAGCTCTAGCGGCGATTCAAGCGGCTCGTGGTAAAAGGAATGATTGTGATGGTGGAAAAACTTGCTCCGCATAAACCAACCGTAATCGTGTGGCTTGGCTCGTTAAGCTTGATCATTCTGCAACTGCTTTTGCCGTTTGGCATGCTGAATCTGCTTTTGGCAATTGTGACGGTTCCAACGTTGCTTTTGTCGAGTTATGCGCTCTGGATCATATTTTTTCCTCCGCGCTCGTTACAAGCGCGCTTAGAGCCGCGACGCGCGCACGACCCAACAATTGCGCGTAAAAAGCCGCGTTGGCGCTACAATACCTATCAAGATCCAGCTGTTCATTTGCCAAACGTCTTGCACACCCCGATTGATCCAGATTTTTTTGAACTTGAGCCATTGACTTCAAGTGGTGCTGATTCAGGCGGTTCGTGGGCGAGCAAGAGCGGCGATTCAAGCGGTTCGTGGTAATGCCAAGTTGAGCCATGGTACAATTGGCGCATAGGAAAGGGATCTACCGATGCGCCGATTGTTGTGTTTACTCTTAATCCTGCTGGTTTGGCCACGGCCTGTGCTTGCCCAAGCCGAACTTCCCCAATGGCTCGAACGCAAAACCACCTATATTTCAATTTTGTATCCTCAAGGCAGCGAAGCTGAGGCCCAGCGCTACGCTGGCTATAGCGACCCGATTTACGAGGAAGTGACGGCGATCATTGGCTATCGGCCTGCGCCACCACTGACCCTGCGAATCTACCCCACCAAAGAACTCTATCAACAGGTTAATCCGGCGGCGCGCTACCTCGAAGGCATTGTGGCTCACGCCCACACTGGGCGGCGCGAAATTAGCATTGCAGTGCAACAAACCCTTGGCATGAGCGATGAGGAATTGCGCAACAATGTGCGCCATGAATTGATGCATATTATTGCCGCTGAGCTTTCCGATGGCCGTTTGAGCACGATGTGGCAAGAGGGTATCGCTCAATATGTGGAAGTGCCTACCAGCCAAAGTGGCTACAAAATTGCCTTGCTCAAACAAGCCGTCGAAAATAACCAACTAGCGCCATGGCGAACTTTAGATAGCGCTGGTGCAGTCTACGATAATCCGGCCTTGGGCTATCCCCAAAGTTGGTCGATGGTCTCGTTTTTGATTCAGCGCTATGGCATGGCACGCTTTTTGGCCTTTTTAGAGGCCTTGCGCACTGCCAGCGGCTATCGTTCAGCGCTTAGCCAAGCCTATAGCCTCAGTGCCGAAAGCCTCGAAAGCGAATGGCTAGCCCAATTGCCAACCTGGATCGATGGTGGCTGGAAACAGGCTCCGAGTGTAGCTTTTGATCAAGCAAGCATTGAAACGGCGATCGCTGCTGGCCAGTATAGCGAAGCCTTGGCTGCTGCCGAAACTGCCCTGACAATCAAGGATGATCCGGCGATTGCGGCCTTGCGTGAGCAGGCGCGCAAAGGTGTGCAAGCTGAAGATGCAGCTGCCGCCGCGCGGGTAGCGCTGTTGGAAGGTCGCTATGCCGAAGCCAAAACTTCGATTGAGCAAGCCTTGCCGCTGTTTGCCGATTTGGCCCAAATTGAGCGCCAAAAAGTGCTCAACGATTATTTGCAACGGGCAGAACAAGGCTTAAAAGCTCAGCAATTGCTCGAAACCGCCCGCCGCGATTTGAACGGCATTCGGATTGTTGCGGCGCGCAAAAATATTGAGCAAGCCGCCAATTTATTTAGCCAACTTGGCGATAGCAATGGCCGCAACCAAGCAGCAGAATTGCTTGAATCGCTTAATCTGCGACTCAAAATTGTTGGAATTGGGCTGATTATCTTGGTGGGGCTGGGATTGGCTTGGAATATTGATCGGCGGCGGGCAATGCGCAAACGTATGTTGCCGTTGTAGGAATAATAAATAGTATGATGCGTTACTAAGATGCCCTCACCCCAACCCCTCTCCCATCCGATGGGCGAGGGGCTTTAACGCCATGGTTCTTCGGCAATGCGGTAGTAAAACGGATGCTCCCCCTCGCCCGCGTTCAGTGGGAGAGGGGGTTGGCTTACAAGGGTAGGTAGTTAAGATCCCCTCACCCCAACCCCTCTCCCGTGGCGCGGGCGAGGGGCTTTAACGCGCTGGTTCTCCCGCAATTCCTTGGCGAAAACTGGTCGGCTCCCCTTCGCCCACGTTCAGTGGGAGAGGGGGCTGGGGGTGAGGGGATGCCCCACGCTACTACCAAAGGCCTAAAAACCTATCCTTGTAGGGGTTGGGGGGTGAGGGGACGTTTACCCATAGCATTGCATTAAGAAACCTACCCTTGCAGGGCTTTACTTTCCCTGTGCTGCCTAAAATTTGTTCTGTGGATTAATTTGAGGCTTGGGGCCGTAATTTTTTGAGCATGCGGGCAGCTAGCTCGCGTTCGGTTTGGCCAATGCTGCCACTAAACCATAAGCCAGCAGCATAGATTAATGCTGTAACGAGGCCAGCTAAATACACATTAATTGCCAGCAACAACCAGCCAAATCCACCAGCAATCAAGGCCGAGAGCGCAGGCCGCCACAGCAGCCCAGCCAAATTAAAGGTAATCTTCTCGCGGCGCAATACCAACCATAGCGGTATAAACAACACCAGCTCGGAAATAATGGTGATTGTGGCAGCAGCAAAATAGCTATAACGTGGAATGAGCCAAATATTCAAGCCCAAATTGACCAGCGCTGTCAAGCCAAAGGCCTTGGTAATTGCCTGCTTCTTGCCCAAGGCAATGATCACATATTGCGTCAGGCCATTCAGATAGCTGCCTGGCAAATACCAAATCGTAATCATCAAGGCATAGACGCTGCCTGGCAAATATTCAGGTTTATCGGCGAGCCATGTGGTGAGCGGCACGGCCACAATTGTTGCAATGATGGCAATGCCAAAAGCCAAATTGAGCAACATTCGCAAGGTGCCAGCATAGGCGCGGCTCATGCCAGCTCGATCATCGCCAGAACGCCGAATTAAGGTGGGGAAAATTGCATTGACCACGATTGGCGGCACAATTTGGGTAAAATTAATCAGTTTGTAGGCCACGCCATAGGTTGCCGTAACGACAAAACCATGAAAGGCACTCAACAAAATCGTATCGAAACGAAAGAAAATCGTCATCAACAAACTGTTGAGCAACAGCGGATAACCTTCTTTGAGCAGCGGTTTGGCTGGCAAGGTTGGGCCACGCCAAGCCACATCGGGAAAGAAACGGCGCATTACCAGCCAAAATAACAGGGCGCTGAGCATTGCCCCCGCCAAGGCTCCACTGGCAATCCCGATAATTCCAAAGCCCAAAACCAAGGCAATTAATCGAAAAGCAGCGCTGCCAATATTGGTCAGCAAATTAACAACCGCAGCAGCGACCAAGCGCTCGTGGCCTTGCAGCCATGCCGTAACACTCGCCGAAATTGCCGCTGGAAACAAGGTCAGCATCAAAACTGCCACAACCATAATTTGCTCGCGCGTCAGGCCAACTGCTGTGATTTTGGCTTCGGCTAAGCCGTTATAGATCAGCACGAAGATGACGGCGATGGGCAGCGCTAAAACTGCAAAGCGCAGGCGTAGCCAAAGGGTTGTGCGAAAGGTTTGGGGGGCTTGGCTTGGTTGGCGCACAATCTCGTGGGTTGCGAGGACAGTTAAGCCCCAATCGGCAATCGTGCCAAAATAGCTCACCACGATTATCGCCGCGAAGTCGTAGGCTCCAACGGTTTCGATCGCCAAAAAGCGATACAGAATCATCGCAAAGACCAAATCGATCATACGGCTGGTCAGTTGCAGGGCAAAGGGAATGCTGGCATTGCGGCTAATGGTGCTTAAATGATCTTCAGTCGCTTGGCGGGGCTTGCTCCAACGGCGAATTGCTACCAAGGTCAAGCCCAATAAGCCAATCAGACCCAGACTAAATAAGCCTACCAGAATCCAACCGTTAACTGAAACTGTTGGCTGGCTTAGCAATCGTATTGCCACAGACAACTCCCTTGGAAGAACTTAGACAAGCCGTTTTTGGCCCCAGATCAGCACATGCATTTGAGGCAGCACACGCACGTTGAAGGCGCGCCATTCTGGTAATTGGGCGCGTTCGGCCAGCCATTCGAGGGCGTGGCTATAATCGCGCTCGGCCCAACGGCCTTCTGGCTGCCAAATAATTGGCAATTGGGCTTCAGCAAACGCTTGATGTTCGCTGACAAATTGATGCAGTTGGGCTAAATCGCTCTCGCCAGTGATGACAAATTTCCATTGTTGGCGTTCGGCTGCCAATTGCATAAATTGGCGCAACGGTTCGAGCCGCAGCATGCCGGTGTTGGCCCCAGCCAATTTTGGCGATAAGCTCCAGAGATTGATCTGCTCGACCAGTTCGGGGCGAAAAATGGTGCTATTGGTTTCGACAGTTAGGTGATGGCCTGCTGCGCGCAAGGTTTGGGCGAGCGCTGGTAATTCACGTTGCAACATTGGCTCGCCGCCAGTTAGCACAACATGGCGTGCGCCTTGTTCGGCGATGCGTTGGGCCAGCGTGGCAATTGGCAAATTTTCCCATTTGCCGCCCTCTTTAACGCTCCACGAATATTTGGTATCGCACCAGCTACAGCGCAAATTGCAGGCAAAAAAGCGCACAAAGGTGGTGGGCACGCCCATCAAGGTGCCTTCGCCTTGTACCGAACGATAGACTTCCATCACATTCATGGCTGGGCCTCGCGTTCGGCGCGGCTAATTTCGATGTAGCCGCTGGCGGTTTCCCACAGGCGCATGCGCCACAGCAGCGCGCCAAATTCTGGTGCTTGTTGCTCAAGCTCATCCCACATCCAATGAATGATATTTTCGGCGGTGCTTGGCACGCTTAACAAATCATTGAGATTATAGTGATCAACGCGGGCAATCAGAATTTCGTTGACCACCTCTTTAATCTGTTCTAAATCGATGACCATGCCATCGTCGCTTTGACCACGGGCAGGCTGAATCGGCCCACGCACGCTGACCTCAAGCAAATAGGAATGGCCATGGAGCCGCGCACATTTGCCGCGATGGTTGGGAAGTTGATGGGCTGCTTCAAAGCGAAATTGTTTGGTAAGAATGGCGTGCATATACAGATCTACTAGGTGTTTAAATGGCAAAAAAAGCGCCAACGATTGACGCACATGGCTATTGTACCATGGGGATGGGGCAAGTAGAACATAGAACAGAGAGCATAGAACAGAGGTGTAATGGTTCATCAGGTTAACTACGGCTTGATCCCCTCGCCCCCTCTCCCATCCGATGGGCGAGGGGGAACCACTCAACCCGTGCTCCCCTCGCCCGCGTTCAGTGGGAGAGGGGCTGGGGGTGAGGGCATGCTTCTGTTGCCAAGCTAATGAACCATTACACCCCATCTTCGCGTTCTTCGCGGTTAAAATCTTCGCGCTCGTCGTGGCTAAAAAAAGATACTAAGATAGAGCAAATTCCAGATACTCAGGGTTAGACAACTTATACTTACTAGTTGTAAAAATAGCATCAGATTATACTTACGTTTCGATTCTAACCACGTGCGCTTAATTGAGTCTGACCAGAAAAACGCTGCCAAGGCTAAACCAACCAGCCCACCTAGGCTGAAAATCTGCCAGCCAATATCAACAGCATTTGAGTTTGCCCCAACATAAAAATCATTAATAATCTTGGATGTTTGATAACTAAAGAAAACTACGGGCATTGAGATTAAACATAAACATAGGTAAACAACCAGAATAATCTTTCTGATTCGGCTATTACCTCGGGGATTATTGGGCACGTGATAGCTCATCCATACCTCTAAATGAGCGCATAGAAAACGCTAAGCTTGAATATGTATGGTTAACCAATAGCATAGCAGAATAATCCTGCTTATCTGTGTCAATCTGTGGCTAAAACAAAAGAATGAGGAATGAATTATGAGGGATGAAATTCCGATAGCCAAAAGCCCATAGCCACATCAGCTTCGTGGTTAAATTCCTATGCTCTCTGTTCTATGTTCTATGTTCTTCGCGATCTTCGTGATCTTCGCGGTTTCGTCCTTCGTGCGCTTTGTGCTCTTCGTGGATCAAAAGTGTATTCTTCTAGTCCCCAATCCTCCAATTTGACAAGGATCAGCTTTCGTGGTAATCTAATGCGGCTGTCGTGACTGAGAGCCAAAGAACTTGACGGGGCGTGGCGCAGCCCGGTAGCGCACTTGAATGGGGTTCAAGAGGTCCCGCGTTCGAATCGCGGCGCCCCGACCAGTTAACAACATCAAGAAGCCGAAGTGGCGGAATGGCAGACGCGATGGTCTCAAAAACCATTGAGGGCGACCTCATGTGGGTTCGACTCCCACCTTCGGCACCAACTCGATCAACTGTGTATAATATACACAGTTGATTTTTTTTGTGCACGAGGTTGTTAATTTGCGTAAATTAGGTTTATTGCTTGTATTTTTGTTTGGGTTTGTTACCCCTGCGCCTGCTACTCCCGATGCTCCGACCGCGCAGCCAAGCGCGATCACGCCGTGGGGCATTAACGGCTACCTCACTAAAAACGAGCGGATTGCTAGCGGCGATAATGTGCCGCTGCTGGCCCAAAAAATGGCCCAAGCGGGCGCTCATTGGTCGCTCGAAGAATTGCCATGGGCCGAAATCGAGCCAAGCAATGGTAATTTTCGCACCAGCTACGATATCCGCATCAAAACTGTTGCCGATGCCAACCTTGGCATTATTGGCATGCTCCTGACCACGCCAGCTTGGGCGCGTGAGCCTTCGTGCGCTGGCAACAATAACTATTGGTGTCCCCCGAGCGATCCAGCCCAGTATGCAGAGTTTGCGGCCTGGATGGTCGAGCGCTACGATGGCGATGGATTTAACGATGCCCCAGGCTCGCCGCGCATCGCTGCATGGCAAATTTGGAACGAGCCGAATTTTCACGAAACCTGGAGTTCAATCAATAATAACGAAGCTTTGCGCCGTCGCCGCTATGGCGAAATTTTGGTCGCTTCGTATAACGCAATTAAGCAAGCCGACCCAACGGCGATTGTGGTGGCTGGTGGGGTCTATGTGTTCGATGGTTTTAGCGATGGCCTTGAGTTTCTGAATGGCAATAATGGCGCGTTTCGCCAAGTTCCTGCGGCCAAAAATAGCTTCGATGTGCTGGGGATTCACCCCTACATGCCAACCATCGCCCCCGATGCAATCGGCACGTTTGCAACCGTCACTTTAGAAGGCCGTTTGCTCAACTCGCGCAATTGGCTGAGCAACGATCTTGGCCGCCCCAATGCCCCAATTTGGATCACTGAGATTGGCTGGTGCACCAGCCCAGGCTCGGCAAGTTGCCCCGTGGTGAGTGCCGAAAATCAGGCCCGCTATCTGATTCGTAGCTTTGTGATTGCTCAACAATTGGGCGTGCAACATATTAATTGGTTGCAGCTTGAAGATGCTTTCAATGGCGGCCATCCCTTCAGCGGCTCAGAGTTGCTTGGCAATTTTGCGAATAATAATTATCAAGCAAAACCTGCGTACACTGCCTTCCAGACAATGGCCTATCTTTTGACCACCGCCACGCCGTTGGGGCCGCGCGCTGGCGTGCATACCCACAACTATGTTGGCAATGGCAATAACACAGGCGGCGTATATGCCTATCGCTATAGCCGTGGCAGCACCGAGATTGATGTGCTGTGGACTCCCGGAGCCAATACCACAATTCAGGTTCCGCTGACTGCGGGGAAACAGTGGATTTTCCGCACCCGCAATAACCAAACATTTACGCCAACAATTAATGGCACAACCGCTAGCATTGTATTGACCAACGATCCGATTTTTATTGTGCAAAAAACGCCTGCCAGCATCAATATTCAGACTTCGGTGAATTTGTTGGCTGAAGTTGGCGGCGAGGCAGCGGCCATTATTCCGCTCAGCAACGGCGATAGCGAAACCGCGCTCAATTGGACAATTAGCAACGTCTCTGCTGGCCTGAGCGTCACGCCCAGCAGCGGCAGTTTGGTTGGCACAACCAATTTGACGATCAGGGCACAAGTTGGTAGCCTAAGCACTGGAACCTATACCTATCAGTTTCGGGTTAATGGCAATGGTTTGGCTCCCCGCACGGTTCAAGTAACGCTGCGGGTCGTGAATCAACTTGATCCAGTCTATTTGCCGCTGGTTAGAAAATAGCAACTATGGCGATCGATTACTGTATTCAAACTACTCCATTTGGGCGTTTGTTGCTTGCAGCAGCGCCCGAAGGCTTGTTGTTGGCCAGTTTTGGCGACGACGATAGTGAATTGTTGGCTGAATTAACCGAAACCCACCCCAATCGGTTGCTGATCTATCGTGCAAATGCCATGCTTGAACAGGCCATTGATCAATATCAAGCCTATTGTGCTGGCCAACGCAGCCAATTTAGTGTGCCAATTGCATGGCAGGGTTCGGCGCAACAGCACGCAATTTGGCAACAGTTAATTCAAATTCCCTATGGCCAACAATGGTCGTATCAACAATTGGCTGAGCAATTGCCACGGCCTTACCACGCAGCGTATGCGATCAATCAAGCGTTGCGCAGCAATCCTTTGGCCTTGATTATTCCTTGTCATCGTTTAACGAGCTCGCCGCATGGGCTTGGCTACTATCGCTGGGGCCGCAGCCGCCAACAACAACTGCTTGCGCGTGAAGCAATTCCGGTTACTGCCAAATATTCTATGGAGATGATGTCATGATTGTTGGACGCTTGCCTGATGTACCGCTCGATGCCGATTTGCCAATAAGCGCGAGCCTAATCTCCCAAGGATTAGAACATTATCAAGCAGTTGCCCGCTGGATTGCGACCCTGCCCTTTGGCCGCAACACCAACCCGCTCGATTGGCGCTTGGTTGTCAGCGAAAAACGGGGCACGAGCAGCACCAAACATGCCTTCTTGGCCGAGTTGGCCCGCGAATTGGCGCTGCCAATTAATTTGTATTTTGGCATTTATTTGATGGATGGCAAGAATACGCCTGGGGTTGGCCCAACCTTGGAATCAAATAAACTCAGCGCGATTCCCGAAGCGCATTGTTTTTTGCGCTATGGCCGCTGGAATATCGATGTAACCCGTTCTGCGAATGCCGAGCCAATTTTGCAATTTTTTGAAGAACAACAAATTACGCCTGATCAAATTGGTGATTACAAACGCACTGTGCATCGCAATTTTCTCTTAAAATGGGCCACCAGCCAAGGCCTGAGCCTCACCAAAGCATGGGCAATTCGCGAGGCATGTATGGCTGCGTTAACCAATGAGCGTTGAATTGCCAACCTGGTGCTTGCCGCCAGCACTTGCTTGGCCCCAATCCAGCCAGCAATTTGGTGCGCTGAGTTTGCCAATTCTTCAGCCAAGCCCCAGCCAAATGCTGCAACTTGTCGAACATTTGCGCGCCAGTGCCACAACCCTGCAAGGCCTACCAATTAACAAAATTGTCGCGGCAATTGATCGGGCAGCAGTGCAATGGCTTGCGCCAGATTATGCGCTACGAATGCAATTACTCAATCAACTGCCCCAAATTAATGGCTACAACCAAGCCATGCTGAGCGTTGTGCTTGACCGGATGCTGGCCGATTGGCGTGCGCCGCAGCTTTGGCAACGGCTCAATGAGCAATTCGGCGATCCGTTGCTGCTCGATGGCTGGCGACCAAGCGTGGTTGGCGAAAGTCGCGTGCTTGGGCCACGCCTAACCTGGCATATTTGCGCTGGCAACGTGCCTGGAGTCGCAATTCAAAGCTTAATCGATGCGCTTTTGGTTAAGTCGCCAAGTTTGCTGAAAGTAGCGCGGGGCGAGCCATTGTGGGCCGCGGCATTCGCCAGCAGCCTAATCGAACAACTCCCAGAGCTTGCTGACAGTATCGCGGTGCTTTGGTGGAGCGGCGGCGAGCAAGCGCTCGAAGCACCAATTTTGGCCACAACTGAGGCAATTATTGCCAACGCCAGCGATCAAGCGATTGCGACGGTGCGGCAGCGCAGCCCAGCTCACATTCGTTGGCTTGATTATGGCTCGCGCTACTCATTTGGCTATCTCAGCCAAAGCATGCTTGCTGCGCCAAATTTGGCTGAAATTGCCGCTAATTTGGCGACAGATAGTGTGATGCTTGAGCAACAAGGCTGTGTCTCGCCGCAAGCATTGTTTATTGAAGCGCCGAGCGCTGCTCAATTAAGCCAACTTGCAACTGAATTGAACCAAGCCTTGGCTACTATGAGCCAGCGTTATCCGGCGAGTAGCGCGATTCTCGCTGCGACGCGGCGGAGTGCTGATGAATATGAGTGGCAAGCGTTGAGCGGCCAACCAATTCAGCTTTTGAGCCAGCCCGATCAGCCATGGCTGATGGTGGTTGATCAAGGCGAAAACTTGCCAACAACGACAGGGCGGCTGATTAAGCTTGTGCCAGTGGCTAATCTTGCTGAGCTTGAGCAGCGATTAAGCCCATTGCGTCAGCATCTGCAAAGTGCTACGCTGGTATGTAGTTCTGAGCAGCGGGCCGAATTGGCTGAAGCGCTGGCGACAATCGGCGTAGTGCGAATTTGCCATGCTGGGCAACAAGCGTTTCCGCAGGCAGCGTGGCATCACGATGGGCGCGACCCATTACGCAGTTTAGTCCGCTGGGTCGATGTAGAACGATCAAGCAATCTTCACCTATAATTAAGCAGTAATTCGACACATTTGGAGGAATCAACGTGGATTTCAAGCTCTCGGACGATCAGGAATTTATGCGCAAGGCAGCTCGCGAATTTGCCGAAGGTGAAATTCGGCCAACAGTTGCCGAGCGTGATGAGCATAAAATTTGGCCGACCGACATTGTGCAGAAGATGGGCAAGTTGGGCTTTATGGGCGTGGCAATCGATGAAGCCTATGGCGGAGCTGGCCTCGATTACATCTCCTATGCAATTATGATCGAGGAGCTTTCGCGGGTCGATGCCTCGGTTGGGGTCATTGCCTCGGTCAATAATTCGCTGGTGTGTGCTGGGATTGAAAAATTTGGCACGGAAGAACAAAAGCGCGACATTCTGACCCCATTGGCCAGCGGCCAACAGCTTGGTGCGTTCTCGCTCTCGGAGCCTGGCGCTGGCTCGGATGCGGCAGCCCAGAAAACCCGCGCGGTTGAAGATGGCGATCATTATGTGATTACTGGCACCAAAAACTGGGTTACCAATGGCTCGAAAGCCAACACCATTTTGTTGATGGCCATGACTGCGCCAGAAAAAGGTGTAAAAGGCATTAGCGCCTTTTTAGTCGATACCAGCGAGCCTGGGGTTTCGGTGCTCAAGGTTGAAGATAAATTGGGCATTCGTTCAGCACAATCGGCCCAAATGTCCTATGATGAGCTGAGGGTTCCCAAAAGCCGCATGCTTGGCCAACCAGGCGAAGGCTTCAAAATCGCTATGACCATCTTGAATGGTGGGCGGATTGGGATTGCCTCGCAGGCTTTGGGGATTGCCCAAGGAGCTTATGAAGCAGCCTTGGATTATGCCAAAGTCCGCGAGCAATTTGGCCAATCGATTATCAACTTCCAAGCAGTGGGCTTTACCTTGGCCGATATGGCGACGCGAATCAAAGCAGCGCGCATGTTGACCTATCATGCTGCGTGGCTCAAAGATCAGGGTGAAAACTACATTGCGGCGGCGGCGATGGCCAAAGTCAATGCCTCGGAAACTGCCATGTGGACAGCCACCAAAGCCGTGCAAATCTTTGGCTCGAATGGCTACTCGAAAGAATATCCCGTTGAGCGCTACTTCCGCGATGCCAAGATTACCGAAATCTACGAAGGCACGAGCGAAATTCAGCGCTTGGTAATTTCGCGTGAGATTGCCAAATAAGCTTCTGATGATGAACCAGCATTGCCAATGCTGGTTCATTATTTAACCGATCTTTAACCAGTTGGCTAGGTGATCTGATTGCAAAGCTGTGATGAACAGTTGATCGATCGTGTATAATAGCCGCGAACCTCACCATAAAACGGGGGCACGCTTGCCTCACGAGCTCCCAATATTGTTTCGGAGGACGTATTTTTATGCGCCAAAACTCAGCTCTGGGCATGATTATTGCCGTCGTTGTTTTGATAGCAGTGCTTGCTGGTGGTTATGTGTATTTCAGCAAGGAGCGGGCCAACCAACCAGGTGATCCTTCATTAGTCGAGCCAACCGCTTTGCCTATTCCCAACGTTAGGGTTTTAGAAGCGGCGACGGATATTGACGCTAACAAGTTAATTGGCAGCGATCTTGAGCAATATTTTAATGTTGTTGAAGTTCAGCCCACCGAAGTTACCCCCGATGATGTGCTTGAAGCAGAATTTTTCAGCGCAGTTCAAGGCAAAGTAACGACCTCCAGCATTCTTGGTGGCGAGCGGATCAAAAAATCGGCCTTCCGTAATGCAGGGATTGCCGAAAAATTGCCAACCCCAGAGCCAGGTGCTGAATCGCCCAAAGCCTATAACTTATTTGTGAGCGATATTGGTGGGATTGTTGCTGAAGGCAACAGCATTGATATTGTTGGCAGCTATAGCCTTGAGCAACCCTACTTGCGCTTCGGGGCAGCGGCCGATGGGGTTGTCACCCTCGTTGATGAAAAATATCTCGACATCAGCACCCATGTGCTTGCTCAAAACGTCCGAGTATTAAAAGTTGTTGCCCCGCCACTGGTTTCGCCTGATGGCCAACCAACTGGTGCGGCCCCACCCGCGGCCCAACCAACAATTGAGGTTGTGGTTGATGGTGCTCCGGTTCAGCCACAACCAACCCCAGAACCGGTCTTCAACCAAGGCTCACAATGGCAAATTGTGGTTGCTTTAACCTCGCAACAAGTTGAGATTTTGGAATATACAAAAGCCAAAACTGGTAGTACACTAAATGTAGTCGTGCGGCGCGCTGATGATCAAGATGATCAAATTGTAACAACTGGGGTAACGATGGACCTGTTGATGCGCTTATATGGTGTACCACAAGTCTATGCACAACCAAACATGATTGTGAAACTGTTGGATGCTCCTTCACCACCACAGCCACCACAACAACCACCAGTTGTCATTCCATTCCCATTGCCCAACGCACCACAACAACAACCATTGCCAACAGCAGTGCCAACTCAAACGCCTTAATACAACCAAGGAGAATTGCATGGCTGAGTCCGATAAAATTCGCGTACTAATTGTTGACGATATTGCAGATACTCGTGATAACCTCGAAAAATTATTGTTTTTTGAGAAGGATATGCAAGTTGTTGGCAAAGCGGCAACAGGGCGCGAGGCCGTGACGCAGGCCAAGCAAATTCAACCCGATGTTGTCTTGATGGACATTAACATGCCCGATATGGATGGCATTGCAGCAACTGAGGCCATCATGGCGCAGGTGCCCAACACGCAAGTTATTATGATGAGCGTGCAAGGCGAAACCGATTACCTGCGCCGTGCAATGTTGGCTGGGGCTCGTCAGTTTCTTACCAAGCCTGTTGGCGGCGATGAACTTGCCGGTAGCATCCGTGAAGTGTATCGTTTACAACAAACCCAACGTCGTTTTGTCGTTGCGGCGCAACAGGTCGAAGAATCTGATCAATCAACCGGCCAAATTATTGCTGTCTATAGCCCCAAAGGTGGCACCGGCAAGAGTGCAATCGCTGCCAACTTAGCGGTTGCGCTCAAGCTGTTGCCTGGTAACCGTAAAATTTGTTTGGTTGACGCAAGTTTGCTGTTTGGCGATATTGCGGTGATGTTCAACATCAATAGCAACAAAACGATCAACGATCTCACCTCACGGATTGATGATCTTGATAAAGATTTGATGAATGATGTTATGACCACTCACGCTTCGCAAATTAAGATTCTGTTGGCTCCTGCCAACCCACAAATGGGCGAGTTGGTGACCGCTGATCATGTGCGAACCGTGCTTGAGGCCTTGCGCCGCGAATACGATTATGTGGTCGTCGACACTCAATCCTCATTTCAAGACCAAACTATGGCGGTGCTTGATGCAGCCCATCGGATTGTCTTGCTGATGACGATGGAACTCTCGTCGATTAAGAATATTCGCCAGTTTCTAGAAGTTGCCGAGTTGCTTGGCTACAACGACGAAAAACTGGTTTTGGTCTTGAACAAAGCCGACGCTAAATTTGGCATTCGGGTTGATCAAGTCGAGGCCAATATTCAACATAAGGTTGCGGCCCAAATTGGCAATGCACCCTTTGAAATGGTCAACGCAATTAACCGCGGCGTACCATTAATTATCGATCAGCCACGCCATCAGATTTCAATTGATGTTGCCAACCTAGCCTATCTGATCTCAGGCACAACCCGCACAAGTCGCGAAGGTGCCCGTCCACAGCAACCGAAAAAAGAAGAACCCAAGGGTCTCTTCGCTCGATTAACCAAACGTTAGACGCATGGAGGGTGGCTTATGTCGCTCCTAAAGCGTATTGCAGGAAATACGTCCCCATCCTCGGCTTCCGAACCTACAGCAGCAGCACAACCAAGTGCTGCTGCCACACGCCCTGATGGAGCTATTCCGCGCTCTGCTGCAGTTTCTTCTCACGATCGTCTGCTTGACGTTCGCCATCGAGTCCAGCGCCGCTTGACCGAAGAAGTTCGTGATGTCAACAGCACGAATGAAACCAAAATCCGCCAAACAGTCGAAGATCTCTTGAGCACCGTTCTCGATAGTGAAAATATCGTGCTCAGTCGGGTTGAACGCCTCCAATTAGTCGAATCGCTGATGTCAGATATCGTTGGGTTGGGGCCGCTCGATTCACTGCTCAAGGACGATAGTATCTCGGAAATTATGGTCAACGGGCCAAATAAGATTTACATCGAACAACGCGGCAAGTTGACACTTTCGGGCACAACCTTCATCGATGATGAACATGCGATGCGGGTCTTGTATCGGATTGTTGCGCCGCTTGGTCGGCGGGTCGACGAAAGCTCGCCCATGGTCGATGCTCGGCTCAAAGATGGCTCGCGGGTTAACGCCGTTATTCGGCCAATTTCCTTGATTGGGCCGGTTATTACCATTCGTAAATTCTCCAAAAAACCGCTTGGGCCTGACGACCTTGTGCGGTTTGGTGCGATTAGCCGTGAGATGATGGATTTTCTTTCGGCAAGCGTGCGCGCTCGGATTAACGTCGTGGTCTCTGGCGGTACTGGTTCGGGCAAAACAACCTTGTTAAATGTGCTTTCTTCGTTTATCCCTGAAGACGAGCGCTTGATTACGGTTGAAAACGCTGCCGAATTGCAACTTCAGCAAGATCATGTTATCTCGCTCGAATCGCGCACTGCCAATATTGAAGGCAAGGGCGAAATCTCAATCAACGATTTGATTATCAACTGCTTGCGGATGCGGCCTGAGCGGATTATCGTCGGCGAATGTCGTGGCGGTGAGACCTTGGCAATGTTGCAAGCCATGAAC
This sequence comes from Herpetosiphon sp. NSE202, assembly GCF_042688385.1. Classification (NCBI taxonomy): domain Bacteria; kingdom Bacillati; phylum Chloroflexota; class Chloroflexia; order Herpetosiphonales; family Herpetosiphonaceae; genus Herpetosiphon; species Herpetosiphon sp. NSE202. The sequence continues at coordinate 170,541 of NZ_JBHUPY010000017.1, forward strand.
ACTGGCCACGAAGGTTCCATGACCACCTTGCACGCCAATACGCCCCGTGACGCGATTGCACGGATCGAAACCATGTGTTTGATGTCGGGGATGGACTTGCCACTGAAAGCTATTCGCGAACAGGTTGCTTCGGCGATTGAGTTGATTGTGCAACAAGCGCGGCTTAAAGATGGCTCGCGGCGGGTTATGGCCATTTCGGAAGTAACCGGCATGGAAGGCGATCTGGTGGTGTTGCAAGATATTTTTGTTTTTGAGCAAACCGGTCTCGATGAACGTGGTAAGATTGTAGGGTCGTTGCGGCCAACTGGCGTTCGACCACGCTTCCTTGATCGCTTTGAAGCCTTGAATATTTACCTACCACCCAACGTCTTTGGCAATAGTTCAGAGCGCTTTTACTAACCGGCATTACTCGCTAGAAAGGAACTAGGGCCATGGAAAATTTACCACCATGGAGCATTCCCGCCCTAATTGCGATAGTCCTCTTTGTGGCTGGGGCCGTTATCTATCGCAAACTCAGGGAAACCAAAGCCAATTCTGTTGATGGCCGGCTCGCAACCTTTGCCGAGCGCAGCCGCAACCAAAACGATACCAATGAACGCGGCATGAGTGCTTTGGCAAGCAGAGTTGATTCGATGGTCAACCGCGGCCAAAAAGGCTCCGATTTGGCCCGCGATTTAGCTCAAGCCGACCTTAAACTAACCGTGACCGAATTCATTATGATGAAATTCGCCTCGGTAATTTTATTTGCGTTGTTTGGGGTGTTCCTTGGCCGCGCCAACTTCTTGGCCGTTGTGGCATGTGGGGTAGTTGGGGCAATTATCGGCTTTATCGTCCCCGATAAAGTTGTGAGCTTTAAGCAGGCTTCACGGCTCAAAGCCTTTAATAATCAATTAGGTGATACGGTTGGTTTGCTGGCCAACTCGCTGCGCTCTGGCTATAGTCTGCTCCAGTCAATGGATTTGGTCTCGCGTGAAGCACCACCACCAATCTCAGTTGAGTTTCGACGGGTGGTTCAAGAGGTCGGTTTAGGCCTTTCGCTTGAGGATGGCATGAATAACCTCTTGCGTCGGGTTCCCAGCGAAGACCTTGATTTGATGGTTTCGGCAATTAATATTCAAGCTGAAGTTGGGGGCAACTTGGCTGAGATCCTCGATACGATTGCCCACACAATTCGTGAACGAGTCCGGATCAAAGGCCAAATTCGGGTGCTTACCTCACAGGCTCGCTATTCAGGCTATGTGGTTACGTTGTTGCCAATTTCGATTGCAATTATTATTACCATGCTCAACCCTGATTATATGGCCCCATTGATGACAATTGGGATGCCACCCGATGCATGGTGTTGTATGCCCGTCTGTAGTGCAATGATGATGATTGCAGGCTTCTTTGCAATCAAAAGCATTGTTAATATTGAAGTCTAAAGCGGGAGCTTGCTATGGCCTTACTTATTGGCTTAGTTATTCTGGTCATTGTCTTTGCAGTTGGGTTTATGGTGCTCAACCAGCGCCGCCAAACTGATACTGTCTCAAGCCGACTTGCTCAATTTACTGAACGCTCCATGAATCTTGAAGATCTGGAGTTGCAATTGCCCTTTATGCAACGGATTGTCACGCCAATACTGAACAGTGTTTTTGTGAAGCTTGGCCAATCTGGCAAGGGTAACGATAAGCTGCGAACAAACTTAATGCTCGCAGGCAACCCTGGCAATCTGACCCCAGCAATGTTTACCGGGATGCGGATTTTTCTAGCTCTCGCCTTGTTTGGGATTATCTTCTTGGTCTGTATGTTGGCCAAGGCTGATACGCTCAGCACACTTCAATGGTCGGGAATCGGCGGCGCATTAGGCTTTTTGCTGCCAGCCTCATGGCTTGGTCGCCAAATCAAAAAGCGCCAAAAAACTATTCTCAAAGCCTTGCCCGATGCGCTCGATTTGCTTTCAATTAGCGTTACCGCTGGTTTGGGCTTCGATGCTGCACTTCAGCGGGTGGCTGAAAAATGGGATAATGAGCTGTGTCGCGAATTCCGCCGCGCGCTTTCTGACATTCGCTTAGGCACCCAACGCCACGAAGCCTTCCGCGCCATGACGGTTCGGACGGGGGTTGATGACTTGACCTCGTTTGTTTCGGCGGTGATTCAAGCAGACCAACTTGGGGTGAGCATGGGTAAAATGCTCAAAATTCAATCCGACCAATTGCGCTTGCGCCGTCGCCAACGCGCCGAAGAAGAAGCTCAAAAAGCACCAATTAAAATGCTCTTTCCATTGGTGTTCTTGATCTTTCCTTCGATGTTTGTGGTTATCTTGGGGCCAGCAGTGCCACGCTTGCTTGGTGGTGGTCTCTAGTGTCGCAACACGCCATTCGCAATCTAACGCGCAATAGCAACTTGGTGGAATACGCTGAGTTTGCGAATAGCTTTTTGAGCCGTGGCATGGGCTTGATGGGGCGCAAGAATTTGCCAGCCAACACTGGCTTAATTCTGTATCCCAACAACAATATTCATATGTTCTTTATGCGCTTTGCCATCGATGTGATTTTTGTTGATCGCCAACATCAGGTGGTTGGACTGCGCGAGAACTTCAAGCCTTGGCGACCATTTGCTGGCGCTGCCAAAGCCCGCTATACCCTCGAATTGCCAGTTGGGGTTATTCAACAATCGCAGACCCAACTTGGCGATCAATTAGCAGTTATTCCTGCTATTTTCTAGCGCATAGCCCTAGCAATAGCATGCTAGGGCTATTCAATCACGACCTCAACCCCATAGGCTTTGCGAAATAAATTGGTCTTGCGGTTTGCATCCCAAATTTCAATTGAGGCATCGCCAACCGCTTGCACACTGATTCGCACCTGCTGCTTCTCGATTTTGCAAACCACGCCCTGCACGACTTGGCTCTTGGAGCGCTCAAGATATTCGGCAATTCGTAAGAGCGCACTTAATTTGCCCAGCCGTTCAAGATCACCCTCAGCCAATACGCCAGCCAAACCAGCGTCAGTTACACTCCCTTTGCGATGGTGCCTCGTTAAGAGGCCAATTAGCGCCATCTCACGATGGGTATAGCCATTCAACATCGAGTTTAGAATCAAATACAGGCCATGTTTATGATGATCGTAGAAATTGACCGCTACGCCAATATCATGGACCATGGTTGTTGCTTCGAGCAATTCGCGCTCCCACGCACCATAGCCATGCAAACTTTGCAGCTGGTCGAACAACGATAGGCTTAATTCGCGTACTTTGGCCACATGCAGTACGTTGTAGCCATAGATCCGGGCTAAATTTGCCACCGAAAACTGGCGTACATCGCTCAGCAAAGGTGGCTGTGAGCCACGCAAAAAGTGCTCGTAGAAAATGCCATCACGCAGGCCATGGCCGCAAATCCAGAGGCTATCAGCGCCACAACGCTGCATCAAAGCCCGAATTAACAGTACGCCAGCGGTAATTACATCGGCGCGATCATTATTTAAGCCTTCGAGCTGTTCGCGCTCGTTACGATTGAGCTTGCTCAAACGGGTGGCCCATTCGTCGACCCGTTGCAGCGACATCGTATAGCCATGGACAATATCAAGTGGATAGCGTTGCGCCCGTTGTTCAAGCTTGGCGAGGTTGCGCACCGTGCCGCCAACGCCGATTAAAGGCAACTTGCTGCCTTGCGGGCGAAACCAATCCAGCCCTGCCAAGGCTTCGTCGACGTGGCGGTCGAGGGCTTTGAGTTCTGCTTTGCTGGGAGTGTCGCTGCGCAAAATTTGCTCGGTGAGGCGCACTGTACCAAGTGGCAACGATGTGGTGTTGGCTAGCCCACGCCCGCGCACTAAGGCCAATTCGACGCTGCCGCCGCCGATGTCAAACATAAAGCCATTGCTTACACCAAGCGTATTGATCATACCAAGGTAGCTGTAGTAGGCTTCTTCATCGCCGCTGAGCACGCGTAAATCGAGGCCGGTTTCTTCTTTAACTTGGGCTAAAAAGCTAGTTTGATTGGCAGCATCGCGGACGGCGCTGGTTGCCACTGCCACAACGTCACTCACGCCCATGGCGCGGCAGAAATTGCCAAACATGCGCAAAGTTTCAAGCGCTTTGGCAATAGGTTGGGCTTGCAGTTGATTATCGGGGCCAACATTATGCGCTAGCCGCACATTTTCCTTCACTTCTTCAACCAATTTGAAGGAATGATGCGGCTGATATTGCACCACAATCATGCGAGCGGTGTTGGAGCCAAGGTCAATAATCCCGACGTGTTGGGTCATTATAGTTCTCCTCGACAACGCCTAGCATGCTATTTTAGGTTTTGCTGTTTAATAATAAACTTGGACGGTTGTGCCAACGCTTGCCCAATCGTAGAGCCAAGCGGCGGCATCGAGTGGTAAGTTGACACAGCCATGGCTAATGCGAGTGCCAGTTCCAAACAAATCGTGCCAATAGGTGCCGTGCAGCGCAACGCTCCCATTGAAATACATGGCGTGTGGCACATTCGGCACAACCCAGCTTTCGCCGCCAAGCGAGCCGCGCATGGTTTGCAATGGCACTTTGGCATAAATTTCATAGCTGCCAGTTGGCGTGTTAAAGCCGTCTTTGCCGGTGGCGACTGGCGCATCAAACACGATTGTGCCATTTTCGTAGGCATACAGCCATTGCTTGCTAATATCGACTTCGATACGCTTACCAAGGTTAGGATTGGCGGGCTTGGGCGTGGCGGTTGGCACTGGCTCATTGGTTGGTTGAGCAGGCGCAGCGGTTGGTGGCACTTGGGTTGGCTCGGCAACTGGTTGTGGGGCAGCAGTTTGGACTGGGGCTGGCGCAACGGGATCAAATTCAAATAAATAAGGCAGTTCGTAGCTCATGCCTTCGATCAAGCCCCGAGCGGCAGCAACTTCTTGGCCAAGCGGCGCTAGCTCCATTTCGTCGGGCGTGCCTGCCAACAACGGATGTTCAATCATCAAGGCGCGTTCAAAATATTGCACCTTGAAGCGGCCAGTTGGGCGAGCTTCGAATTGAGCTGGGCTAATTGGTAGGCCAAAAATTTCGACCCCGCCGTTGGTTTCCCAAAACCTGCGGAAACTGCCAGCGAGATCGTAGTTAGAGCCTTCTGGGCGCAAGCTTGCACCAGCGAGTCGTGGTTGCGGGCCGAAATCGCGCCATTGGGTCCGTTCGCGACCAACCAAGCCCAATCCAATACTATCAGTTTGCGGATTGTACTCAAAGCGCGCGTTTTCAAAATACTGCACAATCAGCGTATCTTGCTCGATGGGATCGGTAATTGGTTGACCAAAAATTTGCTCGCCGCCGTTGATTTGCCAAAACGAAGCAAACCCATAGGTGTCGGTGAGGGCAGGGGTCACTGCTTGGGAAGTACGAAAGGCCCAAAAACATAAACCAAGAACGAGGCTCAACCAAATGATCCGCCGCATAGCTGTATTCTCCGCGTGCTGCCTGAGGCTTAAAAGTACGTTGCGGCTTCATCGTAGCAGTGCAATGAGCCGCTGTCAATTCAGATTAGTGGAATAGTTGGGGTAGTTATTCGGGCACAATATCGGCCAGCGATGTTACGGTAATCGTGCCGCCAGCAATATCAATTGAGCGCACGACCGCACGCACCATTGGCACCAAAATATCTGCTTGGCCCAATTTGCGCACCACTAAAACATCATTTGCGCCAGTTTCAATAATTTCGGCTGCTTGGCCAATGACCTCGCCAGCTTCGGTTTGCACTTGCAGGCCAACCAAATCGTGCAAGAAATATTCATCATTAGCCAACGGCGCTGCATCGCTGCGATGAATATAAACTTCGAGGCCTTGCATTGCTTCGGCAGCTTCGCGGGTATCAACTTCGTTGAGCCGCAACAAATAGAGGCTGCCTTTGTGTTGGTGCAAGCGGCCAATCGTGAACGGCTTTGATAAGTCGCCAACAAACAAGTGCTTAAGCTTTTGAATATGTTCTGGGTGCGATGAGATCATCGAGATTTTTAACTCGCCGCGCACACCAAACGCCGCAGAAATGCGGCCAACTAACAAGAAATCATCAATATTTGGAGCTGTCACGAATTAACCTCTAGGTGGACCCGTTTGTTTTGGCGAGCGCCAACGATGCCCAATACGTCGCGAATGGCTTTGACCACGCGCCCATTGCGCCCGATGACTTTCCCTGCTTCGCTTTGGGGAATGCGCAGATCGAGGGTAATGCTGTGGTGACCAGTGCGTTTGCTAATTTTAATGTCGTCGGTGTCGATCAAGCCTTCGACGATATAGTTCAATAAATCTTCCATAGCTGCATCCTTGCGCATAGAAATGGGTGTGAAGCCAGTGCCTCACACCCGATTTGCGAGCTTACTCAGCGCTTTTTTGACCAGGAGCGCGGAAGCCAGCGGCTTCGGCACTTTCCACGGTGTCGAACCACAATTCAGCCACGGTTGAATTGTAGTAGCGGCTACCAGGAACGTGGTACAACATTGAGTTTTGGTTGCCTTTGATGGCGTAGCCTTCTGGGGCGCTACCATCGGCCAATGGGCGCACGCTGCCAGCAAATTCGCCAGCTTCGGCTGCGGCCTTGACTGGAGCAACAACGGCGGCGGCTGGTGCAGCAGCGGCGGCTTTGGTCACGGCTTTTTTAGCTTTCTTGACTGGAGCTTCAACCTTAGCTGGAGCTTCGCCGATCAATTTGCCTTCAGCATCAACCACACCCAAGTTTTTCAACAAGCGCACTACGGTATCTGATGGTTGGGCACCAACGCTCAGCCAGTAGCGAGCGCGATCTTCCTTGATAAACACAACTTTTGGTTGTGCTTGGGGATTGTAGTGGCCAATCGTTTCAATAAACTTGCCATCGCGTGGCGCATGCGAATCTGCAATAACAACACGATATGCGGGCTTGTGCTTCATGCCCATCCGGCGAAGACGAATACGAACCATTCGAGTGTTTCCTCCAAAAGTGAAAAGTAAAGCGAGAACATACTTTATAGTGCATAAACATATGCTGTTCTATGCTCTATGTTCTCTGAATAATTATTTGAACATGCGCATCAGGTCGCGCGGGTTTTGACCGCCCTTGCCGAAGCGTTTCATCATGCGTTGCATTTCACGGAACTGTTTGACCAAGGCGTTGACATCTTCGATCCGCGTACCGCTACCCGCTGATATCCGGCGTTTGCGGCTAGGATCTTTCAGCAAGTCGGGGTTACGACGTTCTTTGATTGTCATCGATTGAATAATCGCTTCGATGCGTTTCATCTCGCGATCATCAAGCGCTTCGTCAAGGTCTTTCATTTGGCGCAGTTGTTTGCCAATCCCAGGAATCATGCCCAAGATTTGTTGTAATGGGCCAAGTTTACGCATCGAATTCATTGCGCCAAGGAAATCTTCAAAGTCGAAGGTGCCTTTGCGCATCTTCTTTTGCATTTTCTTGGCTTCATCTTTGTCGTACACTTGCTCGGCGCGCTCGATCAAGGTCATCACGTCGCCCATGCCCAAAATCCGTTGGGCTAAGCGATCGGGGTGGAATGGTTCGATGGCATCGGTTTTTTCGCCCGTCCCAAGGAACTTAATTGGTACTCCCGTGACTTCGCGCATCGAGAGCGCGGCCCCACCACGGGCATCGCCATCGATTTTGGTCATAATCAAACCAGTCAATGGCACTTTGGCGTGGAAGGCCTCAGCAACTTTGACCGATTCTTGCCCAATCATGGCATCGACGACCAACATAATTTCGGTTGGCCCGACCCGCTCGACGACTTGTTGTAACTCGCCCATCAAGCGTTCGTCGATTTGCAAGCGTCCGGCGGTATCGATAATCACAAAGTTGTTGCCATTGATCCGAGCTTGGCGCAAGGCGTGCTCAGCAATATCAGGTGGCGAAACATCGGTGCCTTCGCTAAAAACCGGAATATTCAATTGCTTGCCGAGGGTTTCCAACTGCTTAATTGCGGCTGGTCGGTAGATGTCGGCGGCAACCAACAATGGCGTTTTGCCTTTTTTGCGCATATACAGCGCCAACTTGGCGGCCATGGTTGTTTTACCAGCACCTTGTAACCCGACCAACATCACAATCGTCGGCTGCTCGCGGTTTTTCGATTCATTGATTGGCACATTGGCATCACCAAGCAAGTGCACCAATTCGTCGTGAACGATTTTGATCACTTGTTGACCAGGAGTCAAACTCTTGGTGACTTCTTCGCCAATCGCTTGTTCGCGCACCCGCGCCACAAAATCTTTGACGACTTTGAAGTTAACGTCTGCTTCCAACAAGGCCAAGCGCACTTCGCGCAAGCCCGCATCAACATCAGATTCAGTTAGGCGGCCTTTGCTGCCCAACCGGTTGAAAACATCGGTTAAGCGGTCGGATAGATTCTCAAACATCATACACCTCACCGCAACAGAAAAAACTGGCAGAAACTCGGCACGCCCTAGCGCGGAAAGTTTCCTGTCAGCATTTTGTCGCATTGTAGTTGATTACACACGGCCTGTCAAACTGCTTTCTTTGGGGATATTTTTGTACTCGCTGCCTCTAGTGTAGCACACAAAAAGCCTATTAGCGTGTATCATAGCGGCATTTACTACGATTTGTCGCAAGGAGTTCGCGATGAAAAGCGCACAGCTGAGTGCTATCGCTTGGACGCTATTACGAGTCGTTGTCGGCGTTGTGTTCGTGATTCATGGCTGGTCGAAGGTAACGATGATTGGTGATATTGCTGCAACCTTTGGCACCCAATATCAGTTACCAATTCCAGCGGTGCTGGCATGGTTGGTTGCAACAGTTGAATTTTTGGGTGGCTTGGCATTAACTGTCGGGGTGTATAGCCGTTGGGCGGCTTTATTGCTTGGTTGTGTGATGCTTGGGGCAATTAAAGTCCATTGGGGCAAATTTTTTTATTATGCAGAAGGCATGGAATACGATTTAGTCTTGCTCACGATTTGTATCGTCATTGGCTTAAATGGCGGCGGCCCGTATTCAGTTGATGAATTGGTTTTGAACAAGCCCCCAGCCAAAAAACCAGCCTAAACTGCTTGCAATGCAACCAACGATCAAAGATAATAGCACATCTGAACTATCCATTCTGCTATTTCTAGGAGCGTTGCCCAATGCCTGATGGTAAAACCCACGATATGCTCACCGTCTTTACAGGCATTATTGGGATTCCAGTGATTTGGCGGTTGGTGCCAAACAGCGATTTATTGGCGGCGTTTGTTTGGGCCGGAACCCATATGGTTTCCGGGATGGCCTTCTCGCCCGACCTCGATTTGGCCTCCGAACCTTATAATCGCTGGGGGCCACTGCGCTTTATTTGGTGGCCCTATCGCGAGCTGGTGCCGCATCGCGCCGGAATTTCGCATAGCCTCGTGTTTGGCCCGCTCTTTCGGCTGGCCTATTTCTTGGTTATGGTCTGGCTCTCGTTTTATCTGGGCATGACATTAATCAATAGCTTCACGCCCGTCGATACCGCCACCATTAGCGCCGCTTTTATTGCCGATCTCAAACAGCTTTGGTATAGCGATCGTCAATTAATTATCTATGGCTTGATTGGCTTTATCACTGGCGGCGCGGTGCATTCGATTGCCGATTGGCTGATTGAGGGCCGGGAGCCATACCACCGATCGTTGTTAATGCCGTGGCGCAAGCGGCGACGCAAACGCCGCCGCGATGATTGGGGCTGGTAATTTAGCCCAACCACGTGCCAATTTTGCCATCGCCGCGACTGCCAAGCAGCAGCTCTGGTGGCGTTGGGCGTTGCTGCCAAAAACGGTTCCAATTGGCAATCGCATTCATTTTATACGCCCCAATGATCGCAAAGATAATGATCGATGGGATGATAATAAATTGGCTGCTCAAAACCGCGCCGATGCCAGATTGAAACAAGATAATAAAAGAAAGCGATTGGATTGAGGCAAGATTGATGTCGCCGATAAGCACCGAAAAAATCACACTAATCGACATCAAAAAGCCAAAGCCACCCACGAGAATTGTCAAAAAACGGCCTAGGGTATAGCTTGCTCGTAGCCATGCATCAAGCATCGGCACTTGCTGGCCTGCTTTGGGTGGCGTTGGCAAGAGGCCAATTTTGCTGCGCTCAATCGAAAAAAGCGTATTTGTGCCGCGCGGAACGACCGGAACCCACGCCATTGTTGGCGGCGAATCGGTCAAGGCGAGCAACATGGGCGACCCCATAATATTCAGCCCAACACTATTAACTGGTTGGGTAAAATTATGCGGCAACACAGGCCAGCCAACGAATGGCACTGCCAACAGCAATTGTTCTGGCACTTCAACCGTTTGAAAATCTTTTTCGCGAATGGCCTTGAGTGCACCACTGACTGGGCGGCGTAATTGAGGCTGGCCGGTTGGCCCCCAGGCAATCATCCACGGCCCCAAGGTGCGATAGCCATGCACTTTGAGCCACTGTTCTGCTGCGGCCATAACTGGTCCAACATAGCCTGTCGGCAACGGGGCAATCAGCTCTTGGTGGGCTGGCAAAACATGCAATTGGAGCGCCATCGCCTCAGGCAGATGTTGGGCAATTATTTGTTCGATGGGAAAGTCATTGCTCACGTTGTTTCTCCGACTCTAGCTCAATGATCAAAAGGGGTGGTGTTGGGGTCGTTGCCCAAAAACGGTTCCATGCCTGAATTGCACTGCGGCGCTGGCTCCAAATTACCACTCCCAATAGCATGCTTCCAATGATACCAAACCAGCGCAGCGCTGTGAAGATCGCAAAGCTTTGCAAAAAGAGCACCTGTGGCTCAGCCCCTAGCCACCATTGAAGCAAGGCCCACGGCATGCTCAAGAGCAAAATGCTGATGCTTGCCGCCAATTGCAAGCGTAGAAATGGCGGCCATGTATGCTGCCATTGATCGCGCCATGTCAATTGTTGCCCAAGCTCAGGCACAGGCCGTTGCCAGCCAAGTTTGCGCACCCACCAGCTATGGCGTGGCCACAACGCCCGCGTTCCCAGCGGCACCACCGGAATATAGGCCTGCACCCGTGGCTCAACGCCAACCAAGGGCAAGACTGGAATCAATGGCGCGCTCAGTGGCTCCAGCCCTTGTTCAGCCAATTGATCGTAGATGCCAGCCAGGTTGTAGCGCTGCTGAGCATCAAGCGTCAACCAGATTTCAGCTACCAAGCGGGCCTCGATTTGCTGCACGCTATATTCGGCGCTTAACTTCGGGTCAAACACATGGGCAATCGGCTGATAGAGCATGCGCTGGGCTGCTGGATTCCAGGTTTGCAGCGCTGGGCCGAGCGCCGTATAGCCTTGTAAGCGCAAAGCTTGGCGCATGTGGTCTGCTTGTTCCAGCACTTGCGCAAGCTCAGCCCGCCGCAAAACGCTATCGTGTTGTTCGAATAAAAACAGTGCTAGCATCGCGCTCAATTTCTTGGCCTCAACCATTGTTTGCTTGTTCAGCCTAGTATAGCAACGATCTACAGATCGCTGAGCAGATTGATGAAATATAGCATATTTGTGCTAAAAATATTCGACATTATGGCTATTTCACGGTATAATACAAGCAGATTAAATTTAGGGATTTAGCGCTTACGTAAGGGATAAAATTCATGGAAATAGGGATTGTTAAGCCAGTTGCAATTGTCGATGAGATGCGTACTGCCTATCTCGATTATGCAATGAGTGTGATTGTCTCGCGGGCGTTACCTGATGCTCGCGATGGCCTCAAACCAGTGCAACGGCGGATTTTATATGCAATGTTCCGCGAAGGGCTGTTGCACAACGTTCGCTATTCCAAATGTGCAGGTGTTGTCGGCGAAGTGCTCAAGAAGTATCACCCCCACGGCGATTCTTCAGTGTACGATGCGCTCGTGCGGCTCGCCCAACCATGGAATATGCGCTATCCGCTGGTCGATGGCCAAGGCAACTTCGGCAGTGTCGACGGCGACGCTGCAGCCGCTTATCGTTATACTGAGGCGCGGCTCAAGGAAATTGCCGAAGAATTGTTGCGCGACATCGACCGCGACACGGTGAATTTCGGCCCCAACTTTGATGGTGGCTATCAAGAACCACTGGTGTTGCCTGCGCGCTTGCCCAATTTGCTGCTCAATGGCTCCTCGGGGATTGCCGTCGGCATGGCCACCAATATTCCGCCACATAACCTCGGCGAGATTTGCGATGGCATTAGCTACTTGGTCGATAATCCCGATGCGACGGTTGAAGATTTGATTAAGTTCATCCCTGGCCCCGACTTCCCAACCGGCGGCTCGATTTTGGGTACTGAAGGAATTGTTAGTGCCTACACCAGTGGCCGTGGCCGAATTCTGATTCGTGCTAAAGCCCATATCGAAGAAGCAGCTCGCGGAGCGTATCATATCGTCGTGACCGAATTACCCTATCAGGTCAATAAATCACGCTTGATCGAACGGATTGCCGAGTTGGTCAAGGATAAACGCATCGAAGGCATTCGCGACGTGCGCGACGAATCCGACCGCTCTGGGATTCGCATGGTGATTATTTTGAAACAAGATGCTCAGCCCAAAAAGGTGCTCAATCATCTCTTCAAATACACCAGCATGCAAACGACCTTCGGGGCCAATATGTTGGCCTTGGTCGAAGATGGCAAGCAGCCACGCACGCTTTCGCTCAAAAAAGCGTTGCAAGAATACATCGAGCATCGCCAAGTCGTTATTCGCCGACGCACCGAGTTTGATCTGGCCAAAGCCAAAGCGCGGGCGCACATTCTCGAAGGCTTGAAGATTGCGCTTGATCAGCTTGATGAAGTGATTGCGACGATTCGCGCCAGCCGCACTGCTGAAACCGCCCGCAGCAACTTGATGAAAAACTTCAAACTCAGCGAATTGCAATCGCAAGCAATTTTGGAAATGCAATTGCGCCGTTTGGCTGGCCTCGAACGCAAAAAGATCGAGGACGAATACAAAGAAGTGCTGCGCTCAATCGCCGACTTCGAAGATATTTTGTCCAAGCCAGAACGGGTTTTCAGCATCATCAAAGATGATGTGGCTGAGCTTAAAGAAAAATATGGCGATGTGCGCCGCTCGCGGATTATTGCTGATGCAACTGGCGATATCAGCACCGAAGACCTGATTCCCGACATGAATGTGTTGGTAACGGTGACTGATCGCGGCTACATCAAGAAACTGCCTGGCGATACCTATCGGGTGCAAAATCGCGGTGGGCGGGGCATTAAAGGCATGACCACCAAAGAAGACGATGTGGTGGCACACCTCTTGATGTGTAACACGTTGAACGACTTACTGTTCTTTACCAACCGTGGTAAAGTCTATCAACTCAAAGTACATGAAGTTCCCGATGCCAGCCGCACGGCCAAAGGCCTGCCGTTGGTCAACTTGATCTCGCTCGAGCCAGGCGAATTGGTCACATCATTGATTGCCGTTCCCGATTTCGATGATGGCGAATATTTGGTAATGACCACCGTCAAAGGCCGAATCAAGCGCACCAAATTGAGCGAATATAGCTCGGTGCGTTCGAATGGTCTCATTGCAATCGGGCTTGATGCTGGCGACGAACTGCGCTGGGTCAAGACGAGCAATGGCGATGAAGATATTTTGATGACAACCCAACATGGTCAAACCATCCGCTTCGGCCAAGACGAAGTACGCCCGATGGGTCGACCAGCAAGTGGGGTAATTGGCATCAAAATGTCGGCCAAAGATCAAGTGGTTGGGATGGATTTGGTTCGGCCAAATTCACAACTTCTGGTGATTACCTCACATGGTATGGGCAAGCGTACCGACCTTGAAGAATATCCAGTCAAGGGGCGGGCAACCCAAGGGGTAATTACGATGCGGCTTAAGCCAGGCGATGAAATTGCCGCCGCATTGGTGCTGACTGATAGCGACATTGTTACCACAATTACTCGCAATGGCGTAGTGATGCGCACGCGTGCTGATAAGATCTCCAAGTATGGGCGATCAACCCAAGGCGTTAACGTAATCAATCTTGATAAGAAAGATACAGTTGCCGCAGTCTCGGCTGAAACTCCAGTTGACGACAAGAGCGACGATTCGGATGCCAACGATAGCCCCGGCACAGTAACCCTCACTGCTTAAGCTTTTTAAGCAATTCACTTGCGAAAAACCCGTTGCATACCTGATGTGCAACGGGTTTTTGCGTGTTAAACTCAATTTCAGCTATATATCTAGATCACACTTTTTTTACCCTGTTTTAATCTAGCTATTCATGGAAACTGTGATATAATCGGGGAGACATAACATAATAACAGCAATTTTCCACCTCTATATCCCATCTACTTACCACCACCACTGTCCGCTGTCGGCTGACCTATTGACCCAGAAAGCGAAGGAACGGAAGATACACCAACAGGCCGAGGAGCCTGTGAACCGCCATGATAGCGGGGTCTCTTTTCCGCGCAGTCAAAGAGGATTGCAAGGAGGCGAGCATGATCTCTTCAAGCGTTTATATGTTGCTTGAGCAAGCGATCGATACTCCCGAAAAGCTGCATTGTGTCATACTATTTGCACAACGAACAGTCAATCAAGGCACGGCTGCTCACATCGCCCGCCAGCTTGGGCGCGATATTTGGAGCATTGAGCGCGCGCTCAAAGAGCTCAGTGAAGCAGGGATTCTTTCCATCGCCGGTGAAGGCAAGTCATCGTGTTATCACTATCAACCAAAAGCATATGTGGTTAATGCCTTAGAGTTGTTAATTCAGACCTACAACGACCCGATTTTGCGCAGCGAAGTATGCGATTATGTGCGTGAGCTAGCCAGCTATGCACCCTATCGCGCCCAATTTTATACCATGCTCACAATCTAAATTTGCGCTGGCTCGTAGCTCCTGAGAAGAGAGAGCGACGCAGGTTTGGAATTTTATTTCTCCTAGGCTTATTTATTCAGTGGGTTAATATTTACTGATTATACCAATTCAAGCAGATCTGCGATGTAGATGTTGCTTGACAGGTATAGTTTTTTTTGCTATGCTCGTTTTCGAGAAAGATCATCAATTACCACACTTCACTTCCACCATACTCCATTCCGCATCCTCTTTCTTAGTTCTATAAAGCATATACTGTTTGGCAATCAACTATTTAATTTCTAGAAATATGCTATGCAGTATTTATATCTACAATTGAGTTAATGCTTATTTCAGCTGGCTATAAATAAGGAGAAGTGATGAAAAAGCTATGGTTTCTTGCCATTGTTAGCTTAATATGTGTATTTACTCTGCTAAATTCACACAATAACGCTTTTTCAGCTGAGCTAGATCTCGAATCAGCGACAAAAATTATTCGTCAATTTACGAATAATCCCACCCTTGAACTAAAAGATGTACCAAATGCAGAACATGCGTTGGGAGTGCATGAACGTACATTTGTTACTCCTGATGGTTCGGCAATATTTACGCTTGATGAAGTGAACAAAATTGTTACAACCGCGATTGTGCAGCCTGATGCGCATGCTCGTTTAGCAACTCCGTTGAGCCTTGACCAAGGCCAAGCATTAGCTGAAACCGTTGTACAACAACAGCTTGGCTCAACCAATGGATTAAACTTACACTATCAAGCAAGCGAAGATCATGCTGCTGCAGGAACCCTTCAGCGTTTTGAATGGGTTGAAACACGTGGCTCAGCCAACGCTATCACACCGAATCGGGTTATGCTGACGATCGATCCTGTCACCGGAACGGTCGTAAGTTATTCACGAATTGTTGCTCGCGCGATTGATATTGATCCCGAGCCAAAGATTAGCTATCAAGAAGCCTTAGAAATTGTTGCAAAACAAAATTCTTTTGCTTTTGTTGAGCGTTCACAGCGCTTAGATATTTGGTGGGAGCATAATGATCGCAGCAAGGATTATATCTTGCGCTGGGTCATTAATATTGAGGCCAAGAATCCAGCAAAACATGGCATAACTGAAGTTGCTCAATATGTTATTAATGCCTATAGCGGCGATATTATCGAAGTATTACGCTAGCTTTTGTTTAGAGAGGTATTGCTTTATTGCAATACCTCCTTTTTTAATAAGGAATAGCTATGTTTCGTTTGTTCTATCAACGTGGATTGGGATGCTTGTTATTCAGTTTGCTCTTTTTTGGCTGTGGTTCAACCCAGCTACCTACCAGCACACCCGAAGCAAGCCCATTTGCGCCAGGCCAAGTCGTTGAACCAGCAACTTTGGAAGAATTTCTGCGCGTGAGCAACTTGCGCGAAGCGCTCGAAATTGAATGGCACAACCCTACCACGAAAAGTTGTATTACGATTCGTGATCAAGCCTTTATTCAGCAGTTTGTTGATACGATGCTTATGCCCCAAAGCACAACTCCGATCAGTGCCAGCGAAGCAACCTTGCTGATATTCGAAACCAACAGCCTTGATCAGCCAGCAGATACCCGGCTGATTTCGCTTAACCTTGACCCTGCCCAAGCCACCGCTGCGTTTAACAATCTATCAACGCCCAATTGGCCAATCGATTTGCAGGGTCAATATCAGCTTGGCAATCCACAGGCGTTGCTTGATTTATTGGCAACCATCGAACCGAAAGCCGCTACCGATAACCCACATTGTGAGTAACCAGTTGCTTGAAATTGGAACCAAACCGAGTAGCTGTAATTTGCCGAATCAATTTAGCGTAAGTGCTCACAATTGCTGGCGACTGGTATACTAACGCCGAAAGCGAATTAAGCTAGCGAGGTAGCATTGTGGAACGTTTAGTGCTCAATGGCGAGCAGTTAACAGTCGATGGTTTGGTGGCTGCCGCTCGGAATCCAGCAATTAAGGTTGAATTAGCTCCCGAAGCAATTGAACGAATGCACTATTCACGGGCCGCTGTCGAGCGCTTTGTGGCCGAAGGTCGGGTGGTCTATGGCATCACCACGGGCTTTGGCCATTTTCAGAATCGCACGATTGATAGCGACCATGTGCGCGAATTGCAACGCAATATTATTATGAGCCATGCCACTGGCACAGGCACGCCATTGCGCCGCGACCAAGTGCGGGCAATGTTGATTGTGCGGGTCAATACCTTGGCCAAGGGCTTTTCGGGCATTCGTCCATTGGTTGCCCAAGCCCTGCTCGATCTGCTCAACGCCGATATTTTGCCAATTATTCCCTGCCAAGGCTCGCTTGGGGCGAGCGGTGATCTTGCGCCACTTGCGCATGCCAGCTTGATTTTGCTTGGTCTGGGCGAGGCGGTTGAGCCTGGCCAATCGCCAGTCCATGGTCAACGGATCAGCGGAGCCGAAGTTTTGGCGCGTTTGGGGCAAGAACCTTTGATTTTAGAGGCCAAAGAAGGCCTCGCCTTGACCAATGGCACCGCGTTGTTGAGCGGGCTGGCAGCCTTGGCAATTTATGATGCTGAGCAATTGTGCCGCACTGCCGAAACGGTGGCGGCCTTGTCGATGGAAGCTTTAGCGGCGTTGCCCTCAGCCTTTGATAAACGGCTGCATGCGATTCGTCCGCATCCGCGCCAAATCGATAGCGCGCGCAGTATTCGCCAACTGTTGCAAGGCAGCAGCTTTGTCTATCCCAATGGCGAAGCTGATCCGGCGTTGTATGGGCCGCATAAAGTGCAAGATGCCTACTCGCTGCGTTGTGTGCCACAAGTGCATGGCGCAATTCGCGATGCAGCCTGTTATGGACGCTGGGCAACCGAAATTGAACTCAACAGCGCCACTGATAATCCCTTGATTGTACCAGTTGATCCTGAGCAACTTGCTGGCGAATACGAGGCGATTTCGGGCGGTAACTTCCATGGCGAGCCATTGGCCTTGGCGATGGATTTTCTTAAAGTGGCCTTGAGCGAGCTGGGCAACATCAGCGAGCGCCGCACGGCGCGCTTGGTTGATGCTGGTTTAAATGGCAATTTGCTGCCGCCATTCTTAACCGAGCAAGGCGGCTTGCACTCGGGCATGATGTTGATTCAATATACGGCTGTGGCATTGGCGAGTGAAAATAAAGTGCTGGTGCATCCCGCTGCTGCCGATACGATTCCAACCTCGGGCAATCAGGAAGACCACGTGAGCATGGGGCCGACCGCCGCCCGCCAAGCAGTTGAAATGCACGATAACGTGGTGGGGATTTTGGCCTGCGAAGCCTTGTGTGCTGCCCAAGCGATTGATTTACGCTGGCAAAAGCACCAACACTTGCAGCTTGGCCAAGGCACGGCCTCGGCGCAACAGGCAATTCGGCAGGTTGTGCCATTTTTGGCCGAAGATACCGTGATGTATCCGCATATCGAGCGCTTGAAGCAGTTGATTGTTGCTGGCAGCTTGGCCTTGGCGGAGTAAGCTCAAATATTGGTTGAGAAGTATCCCCTCACCCCAACCCCTCTCCCACGCGGCGGGCGAGGGGCTTAACATGGTGGATTTAGCATGATTCGTCGGAAATCCACGGAAGCTCCCCCTCGCCCGCGTTTTCGTGTGAGAGGGGGTTGGGGGGTGAGGGAAGGTTGTTAAGATCCCCTCACCCCAACCCCTCGCCCAGTGGATGGGCGAGGGGCTTTAACTTCGTGGTTCTTGCGCAATTCGTTGGTGAACCACGGAAGCTCCCCCTCGCCCGCGTTTTCGTGTGAGCGGGGGCTGGGGGGTGAGGGAACGCTACCAGCCCTAATCTTCAAGTATTACAAGCGCTCTAGCTCTTTGGCTCCGCGTCGCCAATCGCTGGCAGCCATTGGGCGTTTGCCTGCTGGCTGTACTTCGAGCAATTCGAGTGCTCCACTGCCAGTGGCGACCAAAATTTGGCCTTGTTGTTCGATTAGCGTGCCTGGCTGAGCATTGCCGCTCCAACTGCTATGCGCTTTGGAGCGTAGAATTTTAAACGGCTGATCGTTGAGTTTTACCGCAGTTCCAGGCCATGGATCGTAGGCGCGGGTCATACGTTCGATCACAATTGCTGGCAAACTCCAATCGATCAGGCCATCGTTTTTGCTAATCATTTGGGTGTAGGTTGCTTGGCTATCATCCTGAATTTGGGCTTGAATTTGCCCCGTAGCATAGGCTGTCAAGAGCTGAGCGAGCAACTCGCCACCTTGGCGCATCAGTTGGGCCGTCCATTCACCAGCCCGCGCATCCTTTGCCAAGGGCATGACCACTTGACCCAAGATTGGTCCAGCATCCATTTTGGCCGTTAGCTTGATGATCGACACGCCGACTAAATCATCGCCTGCCAAAATTGCCCCCGTAATTGGTGCTGGCCCACGGTAGAGTGGCAAAATCGATGGGTGAATATTCAAATAGCCCAAGGCTGGAATTTGCAACACATTTTTGCGTAAAATCTCACCATAGGCGGCGACAACCCCAACTTCTGGCGCAAAAGCCCGCAATCGCTCGACCGCCGCCGGATCTTTGAGGGTTTCTGGTTGAAACACCGGAATCCCAAGCCGTTCGGCTGCAAGTTTGACTGGCGGCGCGGTGAGCACATTTTTGCGGCCAGCAGGTCGATCTGGTTGGGTCACGACACCGACAATCTCATGACCGTTGGCGTGCAACAACTCAAGCGGCGCAACCGCAATTTCAGGAGTGCCCAAATATAAAATTCGCATTTGACGATACCTCCGAATAGGAGCGTTTTCCAGCACGCATGATACCGTGCTTGCTGGAAAATCGAAAGCAGCTAGGCGCGCTCTAAACGGGCACAGGTGCAAGGATAGCCAGCGTTATCGCTCTCGAAGGTTTTGCTGATCGCGAAGCCAGCCCGTTGATAGAGTTCAACGGCTCGGCGGTTTTCAGCAAGGGCAATCGTCCAAGCGCCAGCCCCAATCTGCTCGAGGGCAAAATTGAGCAATTGGCGGCCCAAGCCACGACCATAATGGCTTGGCGCGATATACAACCAGCCAAGATATTTACCATTAATCCCAACAAAGCCCACCACGTGATCATCAATGCTGATGACGAATTTTTGCGATTGCTCAAAATCGCTGAGCGATGCTTGATCGTCTGCAAGCGGGATAAATGCTCGTGGATCGCACGCGCCGCGCAGTTCGTCGGGGCGGGCTGCATCGTGAATTTGGCTAACCACAGCCCAATCGGCTGCGGTATAAGGGCGAATCTGCCCAAGGGTTGTATCGTGCATGATTGAAACTCCTGCAATGGTAAAGATGCCGAGCATACCAACTTGTGGCTCAATCCACATCCGCCCTGAGAGGGAAATCAAGTTAATGCCTGATCGCAGCAAACTGAAATTGTGTTAAGATAACGCGCAGTTCAGCGGCAACAGCAGGCGGAAACAACTCAGTATGCTTGGATGGCTCCAGCAACAATCCAAAATGCTTACATGGCGCACACTTTTTGGTTGGGCAATGGTTGTTCAGCTGGCTTTGGTGTGTCCATTGGGCTGTGTGATTCATTGTTTGCTGCAACACCAACCAATGCTGATGCAAGCAGAAGCGCAGCCAGCCAGCATGTTTGTCTGTGCGCTGATGACCCAAGCCGATTCAATGCCAAATGGCTCGCCCAGCGGCATAACTTCAACCAGCATGGGCAGTGGTTTGGTGGCAATGTTTGCGCTGCTTGGGTTTTGGCCAAGCTTTGGGTTTGGTTTGCGCAGCCTGCGCCGTGTGAATTGGCTGATTCAACACCCCTTAATTTCGTTTCAACAGCGATTAACGACTCCCCCTCCTCGTTAAACCCAACTCAATCCACAATCAATGGTTTGTGATCTTAGCGTGGCTGCACGCTGAGGATATTTGAGTTTGGGAGTTTTCTCCAATGCCAATCGTTTTACGTTTGCGCTCTGCCGTTGCTGGCCTAGCGCTGGTGGGCTTGGCCGCCTGTGGTTCAGCCACAACCGATAGCAATGTTGGGCGCTTTACTGGGGTTTCAACGACGGTTCCTGTGGCTGGCAATACTGCTTCGAGCAGTGGCGACGCTGCTGCTGGCAAGGCAATTTTTGATGGCACAACCGCGCTTGCTGGTGCGCCGCCCTGCCTGAGTTGCCATGTGGTCGATGCCGCTAAACCGCAAACCGTCGGGCCAAATCTGGCTGGAATTGGTGCGCATGCTGCGACGCGGGTTGCAGGCCAAAGCGCCAACGCCTATTTACACAGCTCAATTGTCGATCCCAATAGTTATGTGGTCGATGGCTTTGCCCAAGGCTTGATGTTTGCGGGCTATGGCGATGCGCTCACTCCCCAACAGGTCGATGATGTTGTGGCCTATTTATTAAGTTTGCAGTAAATCCGAGCTGGTTGCTGCGGTTATCTCACGTTGCTCGCCACGGCTTTGGCCAAGCAGGAACGTGGGCGAGCGCAGCAGCCAAATTCTTCTACCAAAACGAGGTTTTTTAAAATGACGACGACAACCACCAACGCTGAAACAACCAGTGACGACCGGCGGGCGCAATCGGTTTTTTATCGGGCAATTTGGCGCTGGCACTTTTACGCAGGCCTGTTTGTTGTGCCCTTGATGATTGTGCTGGCGGTATCTGGCAGCATTTATCTGTTCAAGCCGCAACTTGATCGTTTGATGTATGGCGATTTGATGAATGTGGTGCATACTAGCGGCTCGGCCCAGAGCTACACGAGCCAAGTTGCTGCCGCCCAAACTGCCTATCCTGCGGCCAGCGTTGGCAAAATTCGCCCAAGCGATGCCCATGATCGCAGTACTGAAATTAGCATGAGCACCAGCGATGGGCGCAACTTGACGGTTTTTGTCAATCCCTATACCAACCAAGTGCTTGGGGAGCGCGACGAAGATTGCAACTTGCAAACGGTTGCTTTGAAATTGCACGGCGAGTTGCTAATTGGCACCGTTGGCGATCGAATTATTGAATTGGCTGCCTGCTGGGCGATTTTGCTCACGCTTTCGGGAATTTACCTGTGGTGGCCGCGCTCGAAAAGCGGCATCTGGGGCACATGGTTGCCACGTTTGCGTAGCAAAAACAAACGCATTTTCTGGCGCGATTTGCACGCTGTGCCAGGCATGTATGCTTCGTTGATTGTGCTGTTTTTGCTGATTACGGGCTTGCCTTGGACTGGCTATTGGGGCGAAAACTTTGCCAATATTTCGAGCAAATATCCCAACCAGCTCTGGAGCAATATTCCCGAATCAACGGCCTTAACTGGCAGCCTCAACACCACGACCGATAAAGTTGTGCCATGGGCGGTTGAGCAAGCGCCATTACCGCAATCGAATAGCGATCACGCGGGGCATCAGGGTAATGGGGCTGGTGCGCCAGTGCCAAGTAGCGCCACCGAAGGCCCGCAAGCTGCCACGCCAGTTACGCTCGATTCGGTGATTGCGGTGGCCAAAGCGCGCGGCGTGATTGCCAGCTTTACGGTTACGCCGCCAAGCAACGCAAAAGGCGTGTACACCATCGCAGCGGTCGCCAACGATCCTGCTGATGAAGCGACAATTCACGTCGATCAATATAGCGGCGCAATTTTGGCCGATATTCGTTGGCGCGATTATGCCTTGGTTCCCAAAGCAGTCAGTATGGGAATTTCGCTGCACGAAGGCAAATATTTTGGCTTGCCCAACCAACTTTTGGCCTTATTTGGCGCGCTGACGGTGTTGCTGCTTTCAGTTTCGGGCGTGGTGTTGTGGTGGAAACGCCGCCCTGCTGGGCGCTTGGGTGCGCCAAATCTACCAGCCAACTTTCCGCATTGGAAGCCTGTGCTGTTGCTGGTGGCGTTGGCGAGTTTGGCCTTCCCCTTGGTTGGCGCATCGCTATTGTTTATGCTGGTGTTGGATCTGACGCTGTTTCGCTTTGCGCCCCGCTTGAAGCAGCGCTTTGCCTAATTGCACGCATGGTTAGGGCAGTTGTGGCTCGTTACTTTGGTTGCGGGCAAAGCGATCGAGTACGCGCCGCAACACGCGCAAAGCCAATTCCATTTGCGGCACAGAAAGCAAGCGGGTTTCGTCATCTGGCTGGCGGAAGCCCGCTGCCGTGCCATCAGATTTAAGCCCAACGACGCTGATGGCGTGATAGCCCAAGGCCAAAAGGCGGGCGCTATCAAGCCGTTCACCACGATAGGCCGAGCGAATCAGCGGCGCGCTGGCAGATTGCAGTTCGTGGAACATTTTGGCCAGTTGCTGATCGGGCTTGCGCTCGCGCCACAACCCTTCGCCAGCCACAATCGTCAAATTGCCGCGCCCAAGCCATGGCAAATTGATAAACCACGTTTCGTCTTTGGGGAAGGGATAGCTGTTGAGCAGGGCTTGAACACCCGAGCCTGCGGCGGCTCCTGCGCCGAGGGCCACGACCCACAACTCAACATCATCGCGTTGCGGCCAATCGGCGGCGAGGGCAATTGCGGTTCCAACAGCGGCGGCATCAACCGCGCCAACCGTCCATTCTGCCCGCGATTCGCGCCGTAGCACAACCAATAAACACACCAAGAGCAACAAAGCAGGAATTAATAGCACACTATGCCAAGCAGGCAGAAAAATAGCAATCCCAAGCGCGACTAAGCCCAAACTAAAGCCAAATGGAATGCTGATTAGCCAGACCCGCAGCCAACTAGCCCGCCGTGGCGTGAGCATGCGTGGCGAATCAAGATGACATAACAACACGATGCGTGCGCGTGGGGTGCGGCTAGCAGCCCGAGTGCCAATTACATTTTGGCTGGGGCGTTGGCGCAATAAACTAGCCAAAACTGGCGGGCCATGTAATTCGCGCACAGCCAATAATAGCACCAGCACCAGCAAGGCGATTGAAGGATAGGGCAACCACCAGCCCAAGCCAAGCGCCACCAAACCAATGCCAGCCAGCAAGCCTAAGCCTGCGCTGGGCGCAGCCGCAGCCGAGAAAGTTTGGACTCCAACTTCGAGGCCAACTTGGCGCATTTGGGCCGCAATCACCGCTGCGGCGCGCGCCTCGGCAGTTGAAGTTGCTGGCCGCTCGCCAATTTCGTCGGCGAGCGTGCCGGTAATTCGTTGTTGCACAGATTGTTCGCTCATTTTAACTAAGGCTATTTGAGCCCGTGAAGCGAGCAATTTTTTCTGAGTTGCCATCGCAACCCCCACAGGCAAAATCGTCAATGATTGATCGCAGCCTTCGCTTCTCTGGTCAACCCACAGGCTGGGGGCCATGCTCTATTCTACACATAATCGTACTATTCGTGAAATTTAGCAAGCGCCAATGCTCCTATCTTTGAAGCTATTGGCTATTGGCTAACAGAAAGAATGAAGGATGAGGGATGAGGGATGAGGGGCTAAAATCAAAAGGCAGAATGCAAAAGGCAAAATGGGGTCGGGGTCTAGGGGCCAGGGGTCGGAGGTTCAGTGGTTAAACATTAAACACATCGCAGCAGAGGATGTGTGGCTATGGGCTGATGGCTATGGGAACAATCATCTGAGCTAATCTGTGGCAAAAACGGACATGCCCTCACCCCTAGCCCCTCTCCCACTGCACGCGGGCGAGGGGAGCACTGACTGGTTGGTTCCCCCTCGCCCGTTCGACGGGAGAGGGGGCTAGGGGGTGAGGGGATCAGGCCATGGTTAACGCAATAAACCATTACATATAGGCTATTGGCTTTAGGGATGATCTGTGGCCAACGAAAAGGATGAAGGATGAATTATGAGGGATGAAATTTGAAGCCTAACGCCCAAAGCCAATAGCCATTTTCCTTCGCGCTCTTCGTGCTCTTCGCGGTTTCCGTCCTTCGTGCCCTTCGTGTCCTTCGTGGATCAGATTAACAAGCGCGTTGGTACGCCAACTGCCTTGGCATGGCTTGGCAGATCGCGAATAACCACAGCTCCTGCTCCTATCACCGTCCATGCGCCAATGCTGCGACCTTGAATAACATTCGCGCCCATGCCGAGCGCCACGCCTTCGCCAAGCTGGCAATTGCCCGCTACCCGCGCGCCTGGGTTGAGGTTGGAAAATGCGCCAACAGTGCTATCGTGGCTGACGCTGGATCCAACATTGACGATGCTATGTGGGCCAATGCTGGCTAACGGGCCAACAACCACGTTGGGAAAAAGCATTGCACCTGCTCCAATTGTGGCATGCGGTGAGATGATTGCATACGGCGAGATCGCGCTAGCAGCGTGCAACTCTGAGCCAAATTGGTGGGCAATTCGCTGGCGGGTGGCATTATCACCAATCGCGATAATGACGCTAAATTGGGCCAAACGAGTTGCCAGCCAAGCAATGGGGCCTAAAATTTGAATGCCAAGGCTGGTTGTGCCATGTTGGCTGTGATCATCGGTGAGCATGCCGTGCAGTGGGCCGCCTTGGCCCGCCGCATGTTGGGCCTGCACAATTTCGCCAACTTCGCGGGCATGGCCACCAGTGCCCACAATAATCACTGGGCGCACTATTTGCCTCGCAAATCTTTGGCCACACCATCGCGGCCATAAATGCCAACGGGCCGCACGATTGCACCGATTGTACGCCACAGAATTAGCAGATCGAGCCGCCAACTCCAATGCTCAATATACCAACAATCAAGCTCAATGCGGGCTTCCCAAGCGATGTCGTTGCGGCCATTGACTTGCGCCCAACCAGTGATACCTGGTCGAACCGCCAAGCGTTGGCGCTCTGCAGGCGTATAGCGCGCTACTTGTTCGGGCAAGCTAGGGCGCGGGCCGATTAAGCTCATCTCACCACGCAGCACATTCACTAATTGCGGTAATTCGTCGAAGCTCCAACGGCGCAGCCATTGGCCAACGCGAGTAATGCGCTGATCGTTGTGGGCGATTTCGAGGCCTAAGCCTTGGCGTTCTGCATTAACAACCATGGTGCGAAATTTATAGAAGGGAAATTCATGCCCAGCCAGCCCAACCCGTGGGCGATTGTAGAAAATCGGGCCACGCGAAGTCAATTTAATTGCGCCAGCAATCAGCAGCAACAATGGGCTAAGCAGCACGAGTGCCAATCCAGCCACAATCAAATCAAACCAGCGTTTACTTGAAGCGAGCGGCGATGGTTGCATAGCTATCCTTTAGCTTAATGCCAAGCGTTCGATGCGGCGCAAGGCTTGCTCAAGCTCGCGGGTAATTTCGTTTTTGACCATGCTGATCGGCACAACTTTGGCGGCTGGGCCTAAAATTGGCTTGAGATCGAAGCTTAGGCTGGCATGAACTTTGGTGCTATTGGCTTGGGGATGAAGTTGCCAATGGGCCACAATCGGCAAGGGTTGTTCGGCTTCAAAACGAATCGATTGTTGCTCGATCGTGCTAAATGTTCCTTGGGCCGCCTGCGTGCCAAGGTGCGCGCCAAAATCGAAATAGGCAGTTAATGGCTGCGCAGCGCTGGTTGGCTCGCTGACTTCAACGCGGGCAATTTGCGGCAAAATGCGCGGCAAATTGTGCGGATTGGCCAAGAGTTGCCATAATTCGCTGATTGGGCGGCGTAGCTGGCGTTCGCGGGTCACGGTGATCATCGGCGCTCCTTAGCTTTTATGGCGGCCTTGGATCGCCGCTAGCTCTAATGAAAAGGCTTGAATTGGGGCGTTTGGTCGCCATTGTGGCCAATTGCGGCCATAGCGTGCGGCCAAGGCCACCAGCGCAATGCTGCTATCGGCCAAGGGCTGGGCGCTGGCTTCGGCCACGACTGAGCGAAACGTCCAATTAGGGTTGATTTGATCAGCTTCGATGCACCAGCCAGTGGGTTGGTGTTGCAACAGTTGCGCCAAACGGCCTGCTGCCCGCAAGGCGATTAGTAGGGTTTGATCGCGGCGTACAAAGGCCAAAGGCACTGCATAACTGGCCTCGCGTGCTTGATCAAAGCCAGCGATGCGCAGCACTTGCAGCTCATCGAGCAAGGATAAGGCTTCTGCTGGCGCTAAAATACGCATCATAGGCCATGCTCCCAGTGTCGTCCGCCGATGCGTTCGATCTGAATGCAGCCCGTGGTGGCTTGGCTAATCGTATTGATGACAGCGCGTGGCCCAGCTTTCAAGGCTTTGCTTGCTTGATCGAGAATTTGTTGCCAAAAGCCAGTACCATATTTGAAGGCCAGCAAGCGGGTGGCATGGGCGTATTCTGCGCCAAGCGGCACATCGCGGTAACGGCCCCACACAAAAACGCTGGTTGAGCCAGTTGGCTCAAAGGCATCTGCTTGCAAGCCAACGCCTTGCGGATAGCGGCGCAACAAATTAAGCTTATGGCCTGGTTGGGTTGCAAAATAAATATGCGGCGCTTCGCAGACGAAAAATAGCGGCGCAAGGTTGCTTTGATTGCGGGCATGATCGTGCGTCGCCAAGCGTCCGACCGAGGCTTTGGCTAAAAATGCCCAAATCTGGGCCGCATTGAGGCGCTGCCCATCGCTTAATTGTTCGGTTTGGTGTTGCATAATGTCAATTATACGAGCAATTTGATTAAATGAGTATCTATGAAGCCTGCAACCATCGTTCGAACCTCACTGATTCTGATCGCCGCCACAGCTGCTTATAAAGTGCTGGGTTTTGCTGAAAAGCTTGCTTTAGCCCACTTTTTTGGCACCAGCACCACCGCTGATGCCTATTTGGCGGGCGCGGCGGTTGTTTTGCTAATGGGCTTTTTGTTGGGCGATATTGCTGGCCCAACCTTAGTGCCGATGATTTTGCACGATCGAGCGGCTAGCCCACGCACGCTGCGTGCCAGTTTGGGCTTGGTTGGTTTGGCGGCAGTGCCATTAACCTGCTTGGGCTGGCTTTACGCCGTGCAATTGGCGCGCTTATTTGGGCCTGGCTTCGACCAACCAACCTTGCTGATGACCGCCAAAATTATTCGAATTGGCTTGTTGGCCTTTCCGGTGATGTGTTTTTCGGCGGTGCTAGGCGCTTGGTATCAAGCCTTTGAGCAATTTACGCGCCCAGCTTTGGCCGATTTGATGTTGAAATTGGTGCCAGTAATTGCCTTGTTGGCAACCGGCAGCGTCTATGGCTTGGCATGGGGCTTGGTGGTGGGCGCAGTGTTGCGATTAATTCCTTTGTTGCAAGCAGATGTGCCGTGGTTGCCAAGCTGGCGCTGGCGGGGAGCGCAACTAACAACGGTTTTGCAGCATGCGTATCCATTATTATTAACCTCGCTGGTGTCGGTGCATTTGATTAGCGTGATTGAGAATGCCATTGCTTCGACGGTTGGCGCAGGCGCGGTTGCGGCCCAAACCTATGCGCGGCGAATTGTCGAAGTGCCGATTATTTTGTTGCCGCAAGTGCTTGGGCGGGTGCTGTTTCCCATTTTGACGGGCTTGGTATTGGAGCGCAATTATCAGGCCTTGCAACATTGGTTGGCGCGCTGTTGGCGTTGGTCGTTGCTGCTAACTCTACCGCTGATGGTCTTGGGTATGGTTTTGTGTCAGCAGATTGTGGCCTTGTTACTGCAACGCGGCGCATTCGACCAACAATCGGTGCAGATGACCAGCACAGCACTGTGGGCGGCTTTGCCCGGCTTGCCAGCCTTGGCCCTCAGTACCTTGTTAATTCGCTTCAGCTATGCGATGGGCGATACGCGCTGGCCCAGCGTGATGCGGGTGCTGGGCGCGTTGCTGCAAATTGGCTTGGCCTTGTGGTGGCGGCGTTGGGGCTTGACTGGGCTTGGTTGGGCCACAACTGTTTCGTTATGGGCCGAAACCTTGGCCTTGGCATGGCTGGCCCAAAAAACTGTGCAGCAACCAATGGGCCTGAATTGGCGTTTTACTTGGCAGGTTGGTTTTGCCAGCGGCGTGGCTGGCGTGGCGGCGTGGCTGGTGATGCAGACTTGGCAGCCAAGCAGCACTGCTAGCTTATTACTGAGTTTATCGAGTGCCTCGCTGGTGGGCTTGATCGGCTTTATGCTGATTTTGGCATTAGGTCGAAATGCGGAAATTGGCTTGCTCTGGCAGCGGTGGCAACAAGGAAAAATTCAATGATTTGGCTCTATTTGAGTTTATTTGGGGTTAGTTTTTTGGCGGCAACAGTCTTGCCTCTTGGTTCAGAGGCAGCCTTGGCCGCAATGGTCGTGCATGCTGAATCGTTGTGGTTGCCGTTGTTGGTTGCCACACTGGGCAATGTGCTTGGCTCGGCTACGACGTTTTGGCTTGGGCAGCGCGCGCGTCACGTTATCGATCAGCGCAATCGCAAAATGGCTGAACGCATGCAACGAGCAGAGCGTTGGCTTGGGCGTTGGGGCACGCCAGCCCTGATTTTGGCCTGGTTGCCAGTGATTGGCGATGTCTTGGTGGCAGTGGCAGGAGCCTTGGATCTGCCGTGGTTGCCAAGTATGGCGTGGATTACGCTTGGCAAGGCGTTGCGTTATGCAGCAATTGGCGCGGCAGTGCTGTGGGTTTAATCCAAAACCCAAGCTAGCCTCTTTGCGTAGTAACGATATGCGATAATAAATACAGGCTGCAACTACCCAGTTGACCATAACGTCCAAAGCAGCAGTGCAGCGAGCGATTCGTGTATTCTCGCAATGCAGCGAAAGGAACATACAATGCGTTTGATTTTATATCTTGGCAAGGGTGGCGTTGGCAAAACCACAACCGCAGCGGCAACCGCCGTGCGAGCGGCGCGCATGGGCTATCGAACCTTGGTCGTCAGCACCGATGTGGCTCACTCCTTGGCCGATGCACTTGATTGCCAAGTTGGGGCTAGCCCAACCCAACTGAGCGATAACCTCTGGGCGCAAGAAATTAATGTTCTGGAAGAAGTGCGCCAACACTGGGGCGAGTTGCAAGGCTTTGTTTCCAATTTGCTCAAGCGCAAGGGTGTAAACGAAGTTGCCGCCGAAGAATTAGCGGTGATTCCAGGCATGGAAGAAGTTGTCAGCTTGTTGCATATTCGCAAGCAGGCCAAAGAGGGCAACTACGATGCGGTGATTGTTGATGCAGCGCCAACTGGCGAAACTGTGCGCTTGCTGACCATGCCCGAAACCTTCACTTGGTATGCTTCGCGGGTAATGCAATGGGAAACCAGCACCATGAAAGTGGCCAAGCCCTTGATTCGGGCTTTGGTGCCAGCCTCAGATATGTTCGATACCTTGCCACGCTTTGTTGAGCAGGTCGAAGCACTCCGCGCAACCTTGGCCGATCCCAAGATTAGCTCCTATCGCTTGGTGGTCAACCCTGAACGCATGGTCATTAAAGAGGCGCAGCGGGCAGCAACCTACTTGGCCTTATATGGCTATCCGGTCGATGGCGTGGTGCTCAATCGGGTGATGCCAAGCGATGTGCGTGGCCATAGCTTTATTGAGCAAATGCAAGAAGTGCAGGCCAGCTATCGCGCTCAAGTGCACGATATTTTCACGCCGCTGCCAATTTGGGAAGCGCCAATGTACTCGCGCGAAATTAAAGGCCTCGATGATTTGGCCGATGTAGGCGCGGCGTTGTTTGGCGATCGTAATCCGCTTGATGTGTTTTACGTGGGCAAAACCATGGACATCACCAAGCAAGGCGATCAATATGAATTACGCTTGCCCTTGCCACACGTCGAAGTCAACAAAGTTAATATGACCAAACGTGGCGATCAGCTGTTTATTGAAATTGGCAACTTCCGCCGCGAGATGATTTTGCCGACGATGTTGGCTGATCGGCCAGCTTTGCGCGCGGTGTTTCGCAATGGTGAGTTGGTGGTGCAATTTGGTGCGCCAGCGCCACTTGAAACTGCGTAAATTGTTGTTCCCTCACCCCCCAGCCCCCTCGCCCACGAAAACGCGGGCGAGGGGGAGCACGCGTTTTTTACTAAGAATTGCGTATTGAAACTGCGTAAATTGTTGTTCCCTCACCCCCCCAGCCCCCTCGCCCACGAAAACGCGGGCGAGGGGGAGCAATTGTTTTCACCACCAATCATGCAAAAACCACGAGATTAAAGCCCCTCGCCCGCGTTCAGTGGGCGAGGGGTTGGGGTGAGGGAATTCTAAACAGATCCTTCGCGTTCTTCGCGGTTGCCGTAACCTGAACCCTAACTACTGATCCCTGACCCCTCATTTGCTATTCAGCTTGCAACAAAATCCGCGTAATCTGCTCCATATGAATCAGATCGTGACCTGTTACCTGCATCAAGGCATCGGCCAACGAGAATGCGCCCAGCTTGGCGTGGGTTCCTTGGCGTTGCCATTGCTCAGGGCTGAGGCTCTGGAAAAACTCCACATAGCGGGTGCGCGAAACACATAATTCAGCATAGACGGCGTGCAAATCGCTGGCGTTATAGTTGCGTTCGCTGGCTAATTGATCGGGGCTGTAGCTTTGAAACAGCGGATTATCCTGCTCAACAATGCTCGTGGCGCGATCTTGAAAAATCTGGTCGTAATCGCGCAAGTGGCAGACAACTTCGAGCACTGTCCAGCCATCAGCGCCATCGCGCAGGGTTGTGGCTTGTTGCTGGCTGACGCGGGCCAAAATATGGCCCAAAGTTTCGAGCGTGCGGCTCATCAGGGGCACATGCCAGCGCAACATCGAATTAATTAAACTGGAATCAGGCATGGCTATTGCCCCTTTGCTTGCAACAAAATGCGGCTGATTTGCTCAAGGTGAATCACATCGTGAATGCCGACTTGCATGGCTGCATCGGTGAGCGAAAAGTAGCCGCGTTCTGGGTGCGTGCCAGCTTTTTCCCATTGTTCAGGCGTGAGCGCTTGGAAAAAAGCAATAAAGCGGGGGCGTGATTCCTGCAAGGCTGCGTAGACGGTACCGAGATCGTTGCTGTTGTAGTTGCGCTCGATCACCATGGCTTCGTGGTCGTAGCCTGGCAGCAACGGAAAATCCTGATCGCGCATC
This sequence comes from Herpetosiphon sp. NSE202, assembly GCF_042688385.1. Classification (NCBI taxonomy): domain Bacteria; kingdom Bacillati; phylum Chloroflexota; class Chloroflexia; order Herpetosiphonales; family Herpetosiphonaceae; genus Herpetosiphon; species Herpetosiphon sp. NSE202. The sequence goes on from NZ_JBHUPY010000017.1 coordinate 202,090, forward strand.
ATCAGCGCTCGTTCGAGAAAAATCTGGTCGTAATCGCGTAAATGGCACAGCACTTCGACCACAGTCCAGCCATCGGGGCCATCGCGCAAGCTGGTGGCTTGGGCTTGGCTGACGTTGCTGAGCACATGGCCCAGCGTATCGAGGGTCAATCGCATCAGTTCGATATGCTTTTGACGGACTAAGGCCAATTGATCATGGTTGCTCATAGGGATTTCCTCGTAACACACCAATACCTGCTAAGCATAGCAAACTCTAGCAGTTTTGAGTCTACTCAATTTGGCTGAAATGCGTTGCTAGAAGCTGGCGTGAGGACGGGCGAAATTGAGTATAATGGTGCGCGAATCCCCGGTACCAAAGGAGGTTCTATGCGCGTAGTCGCGATGATTATGGCTGGCGGTGAGGGGACACGCTTAAGCGTGCTATCCGAAAAACGCGCCAAGCCCTCGGTTCCATTTGCTGGCAAGTATCGCATTATCGATTTTACGCTTTCCAACTGTGTTAACTCCAATATTTTCGATGTTGCGGTGCTCACTCAATATCGGCCTCATTCGCTCAACGACCATATAGGCATTGGCAAGCCTTGGGATCTCGACCGTAATCGCGGCGGGGTTCGCTTGCTCCAGCCCTATCAAGGTCGCGATGATCAGAGTTGGTATAGCGGCACTGCCGATGCCATTCTGCAAAATATCAATTACATCCGTGAACAACGTGCAGACCTGGTGCTGATTCTCTCAGGCGACCATATTTATAAGATGGATTACCGTGAGTTGATCGCCACCCACTTGGCCAAAAACGCCGATCTGACGGTGGCGGTGATGCACGTTTCGCTCGAAGAAACTGATCGTTTTGGGATTATGACGGTCAACGATAGCGATCAGGTTGTCGAGTTTACCGAAAAGCCCAAAGCTCGCGATAAAGGCACGTTGGCCTCGATGGGCATTTATGTATTTGATGCTAAACGCTTGGTCGAACGCCTGCGCGAAACCAGCAGCCAATATCCAAATCTTGATTTTGGCAAGCATGTCATCCCCACCATGATCGCCAACGACAATGTGTACGCTCACCCCTTCTCAGGCTATTGGGTCGATGTGGGCACAGTGCAATCGTATTGGGAAACCAGCATGGAATTGCTTGATCCCGATTGCACGCTCGATTTGTTTGATGCAGAGTGGCGGATTCACACTCGCTCCGAGGAACGCCCGCCCGCCAAATTCGGCCCGCAAAGCAAAGTCGAAGGCTCGATGATTTGCAATGGCTGTGTGGTACGCGGCACGGTTGAGCATTCGGTGCTTTCGCCTGGGGTCTATGTTTCACCCGGCGCGGTGGTGCGCGATTCAATCGTCATGACCGACACCTGGATTGGCCCCGGCGCGGTCCTTGATCGGGTGATTGTCGATAAAGATGTGGTGATTGGGGCCAATGTGCAACTTGGGGTTGGCACTGAGAACGTTCCCAATCGTTTGCAGCCCGATAAACTAACCACGGGCATTAGCATTGTTGGCAAGGGTGCGCATATTCCCGCAGGCATTAGCATTGGCCGCAATGTTGTGATTCCATCCGATTGCGATGAAGACCGCTTCAACGGCGATGTCGCCAGCGGCGAATCGATCTAGTGCTGGGGAGTGTAGTATGCGTGTTTTAGCTTTGATTATGGCTGGTGGTGCAAGCCCTTCGTTAAGCGTGCTGACCGCTGGCCGAGCAGCAGCGGCAACGCCGTTTGCTGGCAAATATCGAATTATCGATTTTACGCTTTCGAATTGTGTTAATTCGGGCATTTACGATGTTGGCGTGCTTTCGCAGCATCAGCCGCGTTCGTTGCACGAGCATATCGGCGTGGGCAAGCCATGGGATCTCGACCGCTTACAAGGCGGCGTGCGGGTCTTGCACCCCTTCCCAACCCCTGATGGCGGCGGCTGGCAACGCGGTACTGCCGATGCAATTCGCTATCATCTCGATGTGATCGAAGAACGGCCCGTTGATTATGTGATGGTTTTGGCTGGCGATCACGTCTACAAGATGGATTATCGGCCTTTGCTCGATTTGCATATGCAGCGCGGCGCTGATGTTACCTTGGCTGTACATAGTGTGCCGCCACACGAAGCCTATCGCTATGGCATGGTCACGGTTGATGGCGAAGGCCGCGTGACCAACTTCGAAGAAAAGCCGCGCCGTACCAGCAGCGCCTTAGCTTCGATGGGCGTGTATGCCTTCCGCAAAGAATACTTAGTCGATCTGCTGTATCGTGATCAATCGGTTGATTTTGGCAGCGAAATGTTGCCACGAATCGTTAGCGAGGCCAATGTTAGCGCCTATACCTTCAATGGCTATTGGGCTGATGTTGGCACGGTGCAAGCCTATTACGAATCGAATATTGCCTTGCTTGCCGAAACTCCAGCGCTCGATTTGTATGATCCTGAGTGGGTTGTGCGCACGCGCTCGTTTGAGCGCCCAGCCGCCCAGCTTGGTCCTTCAGCGCGGATCGAACGCAGCTTGCTTTGCGATGGTTGTCGGGTCGATGGCCATGTTTCTGGCTCCGTGATTGGCACCGGAGTTGTGGTTGGCGCTGGTGCAATTATCCGTGATTCGGTGATTATGCCCGATAGCGTGATTGAGCCAGGCGTGGTGCTCGATAACTGTGTCGTTGATAAACAGGTGGTAATTGGCCGTGATTGCAAAGTGGGTGAAGGCCCAATTGGCACGCCCAATGCTGCCCAACCGCAATTGTTGAATACCGGCTTAACCGTGATTGGTAAAGCAGCGCGAGTTAGCGCCGGCCATACGATTGGCCGCAATGTTGTGGTAAACGCCCGCAGCTTCGTCGACCAAGATCTAGCCAGCGGCCAAACTTTCTAAGTCTACGTTACGCTGAAACCACGAAGACCGCGAAGGGGAACGGAACCACGAAGACCACGAAGACCACGAAGTTGGGAAGGTGGGGGGAATAGCTACGTCAAAACAATCAACAAAACGAATATTAGGGGGTGCAGGGGGATGAAAACCCCCTGTATCTCCCGCCGGCGGCGGGACGGAAGGGTGGCGAACGAGGGGCCAGCGGTCAGGGATGAGGGATCAGGAACCAAACAAATCAACATTGACCAGTAGCTTAACCACGAAGAGCACGAAGTTGGGAAGGTGGGGGGAATAGCTACGTCAAAACAATCAACAAAACGAATATTAGGGGGTGCAGGGGGATGAACCCCCCCTGCGTCTCCCGCCGGGGCGGGACGGAAGGGTGGCGAAACTAGCTTTGAGGATCGGTTACTGGTGGTTGGGGATCGGAATCATAAAGCACATGAGATTTTTAGCCACGAATTGCACGAATTACATGAAATAATAGTTAATTGCTGGCCCAAAACGTAGCATGATGATGACTTAGTTCATAGCAATAGAAGATCGAAACCACGAAGATCGCGCAATAAGCAAATTTACGCTTGTAAATATTTTTGCAAAAAAGCCACCATGTTGGCCATTGCAGCGCTGGTATCAGCTGAAGCTTTGTAGGTAAAGCCATGGGGAGCCTCAGGGTACGTGTAACATTCAGTTGTAACCCCCGCTTGTTTGAGCAGCGCCTCATAGCGCAAACCCTCGTCGTGCAGCGAATCGCGCCCTGCCAGAATAAACAAAGCTGGTGGTAAGCCCACCAAATCAGCAGGCTCCGCATACACTGGCGAAACATAGGGATCTTTGGCTTGATGCTCCTCGCGATAGCTCGCATCAAACATCGCCGCCATCTGCGGTGGAATTGCCCCTTTTGGATTCGGCTTGGCAAACGGACTGGTCGCAAGATCCAGCGGTGGATAATCGAGCACTTGGCAGACGAATTGAAATTGGCCTATATGCTTGGCTTTGAGGCAGGTTACGGCGCTTAAATTGCCGCCAGCGCTATGCCCACCAATCGCCATTTTAGTGCGATCAATTGCATACCGCTCTGCATTGGCATAGAAATGCTTGACCACTGCATAAACCTGATTAACTGCCGTGGGATAGGGATATTTGGGTGCTTTGGCATAATCGATGCTGATAACTTTGCAGCCAAGTTGCTGTTGAAACTGCACATTCATAGCTTCGTCCATATCGGCGCTGCCCAGAATAAACCCACCGCCATGTAAATCGAACAGAATTGGCGTAGTTTTGGGATTATCCAAGCCATAGCCCAACACGCGCACTGTGCCAAATTCCGTCTCAATCATCAACTCTTGGCGGCCAACTGAGCGCTTAAATCGATAGAAAAAGCCTTGGATGTTGCTTGCAAAGCGTTGGAGATTAGCAAGGCGTTGCGCTTTTTTGATCTGTTGTGCGCGGGTTGGTTCAGTTGCCATTGCAGGCCCACCTTCCAGCTAAATTGCTTAATTTGGCGCTATTTTAGCACTGGAACATGAGTTTTGTTGTTCCCTCACCCCCAACCCCCGCTCCCACGAAAACGCGGGCGAGGAGGAGAACCCGTTTTTACCACGCATTGTGCAAAAACCACAGCATGAAAGCCCCTCGCCCGCGCCACGGGAGAGGGGTTGGGGTGAGGGGATCTTAAAACCTCCTCTTGAAAGCCAACTAACTTGACAATTAGCTGGCTTGGCCGTATTCTACACAGCGATAGATTCGACTCCGTAGCTCAGTGGATAGAGCGTTTGCCTCCGGAGCAAAAGGTCGCGCGTTCGAGTCGCGCCGGAGTCGCCAAAAAAAGCCGTGATCAGCATTCCTGATCACGGCTTCTACGTTTTTAGAATTTAGGGCTGTTTGCGGCTAATATTCCAGCGGCTGGTTTTGACTGGCTTGGGTTGCGGGTTGGCTGCTTGTTCTGTGCGCCACACATGATAAATGCGTTGAATAGCGGTGACATTGGTGAAAATCGCCAAAATCCATAGCCCAGCAATCAACCAATTCAGAATTAAGCAGGTGCACAAAATTGTGATCCGTTCTGGCCGTCCAAGCCAGCCAGTTTCACATGGAATGTCTAAGCCTTCGGCGCGGGCACGAGCATAACTGACCATTATCGAGCCAATAATTGAGGCATAGACTAAGCCGAGGGCCAAAGTTGTGTTGCCGATCATGGTGGTGTGAATAAACATCAATAAGCCGAAGAAAACAACCGCCTCGCTATAGCGATCCATAATTGAATCGAAGAACGCGCCAAAGCGGCTACTCTGATTGGTGGCGCGTGCCAGTGCACCATCAAAGAGATCAAAAATACTGGCCAAAATGAGCAAAACGCCGCCGACCTGCAAATTGCCATTGGCCAACACAGCCGCGACTCCTGCGGTCAGCAAAACGCCAATTAAGGTCACCATATTAGGCGTGATGCCCAATCGACCAAGCACTGGAGCTACAAAGTCTTCCATCAAGCGACGGGCCCAGCGTTTAATGCCGGTGCTGTACATAGAGCCTCCTGAACATCCTAACCAGAGAGAATGCCACGGTAGAAGGCAATCACACGTTGGGCAACTCGCTCCCAAGCATAGAGTTGCGCTTTGATTGTACCCGCTTCTGCCATTGCAGCCCGTAAGGATTGATCCTCGATCAGTTGCAAGATCGCAACCGCCAATGCTTGGGCATTGCGCGCTGGCACCAGCAACCCTTGCACGCGATGCTCTAAAACATCACGATAGCCCGGATTATCAGCAGCTACCACTGCTGCCCCAGCGGCCATGGCTTCAAGCAAGACGATGCCAAAGCTTTCACCACCAGTCGAAGGTGCACAAAAGAGGGTGGTTTGTTGGTAAAGAGCAGCAAGTTGAGCCTTGCTCACATAGCCCAGCCACTCAACATTGCGAATTTGCCATTGGCGAATGGCGGCCAGAAATGGCGTGGGATCGCCGCTGCCAGCAACAACTAAACGCGCATCAGGCCTGGTTCGTTGCACATAGCTCATGGCTTCAAGCAAATAGCGAAAGCCTTTGCGCTCTTCATTGAAGCGCCCAACAAACAAAATTGTTGGGCTAGTGGTGCTCAGGCCATAGCTTGGTTGCTGCGTGCCATAGGTGGCAACATCAACCCCATTGGGAATAATTGTATACTCTGCTGGAAAATAGCGATGGGCAAATTCTTGGGCCGCTGCCGAAACTGCAATCCGTCCATGCAATTTTGGTTCCAAGCGTCGCAGCAAGGCTTGAATAGTGGTGTAGCCAAGCGAGCGCGTGCCCGCCGCGTGAAACGTGCCCACATTTGGTACGCTCGAACGGCTGAGGAAGGTTGTTGGGAGGGTTGGCGAAAATGGTTCGTGAATATGCGCCAAATCAAAATGCTGCTTTTGCAGAATCTGGCGAATTTTGGGGCCAAGCGTCAGCGAGAGGCTAACCCGCGCCACCGAGCCATTAACTGCCACTGGCGTGACATGGCCCAGCGGAATAAAATCGGGATCAGCGGGCTTGCCCTTGGAATACGGGGCGATCAGGCTGACCCGATGGCCCCAAGCCCGAAAATAGTGGGTTAGTTGATTGACATGCTCGGTAACGCCGCCAGCATAGGCAGCATCGTATGGCCACACGAGGGCAATATGCAATGAATCGCTGGCCATAGGTCGCTCCTCACAAGCTTTCTCCATTGAGCAATGAGTCAACCAAGGCAATGAGTTGCTCGTCGGAGTAGAATTCGATGCGCACATAGCCGCCGTCGCCTTGGCGTTTAACCTCAACTTTGGTTCCAAGCTGCCGCCTCAGCTGTTCAACCGCATCAGTATCGTCAACACTTGGCACAACTGGCTCTGCTGGCGCAACATTGCGTGTGGTTGGCGTTGGTGTTGGCACGCCATTGCGCCGCGATGCGCGCGGAGCCGCCCCACGTTGCTGAATCGCGATTCGCGCTTGAGCTGGAGTTTGATCTTCGTGCTTGATCAACTGAGCCATTTTTTCAGCTTCGCGCACCGAAAGCCGAAACTCCAAAATTTGCTCCATCGCCAAAATTTGGGTGCGCTCATCGTCAATTGTGATCAGCTGCTTGAGATGGCCCGCAGTGAGTTGCTGCTCCATCACTGCTTGTTGCAAGGCCGAAGGCATTTTGAGCAAACGCAAGGCATTGGTAATTGCAGGGCGACTTTTGCCCACCCGCTCGGCAATCGCTTGCTGGGTCAGGCCAAACTCATCGTGCAACAGCTGGTAGGCTTGGGCTTCTTCCAAGGGGTTCAAATCGGCGCGTTGGATATTTTCGACCAAGGCCAATTCAAGCCGCTCTTGGGGCGTAACCTCTTTGATAATAACCGGAACTTCGCTTAGCCCAGCTTGTTGCGCTGCCCGCCAGCGGCGTTCACCAGCGATCAACTCATAGCCAGTGGCGGTGCGGGTCACGACCAACGGCTGTAAAATGCCATGGGTCGCAATAGAAGCGCTCAATTCCTCAAGCGCTTCGGGAGTGAAAATTTGGCGGGGCTGATGCGGATTGGCCTCGATTGATTCAATCGGCACGGTCTGCAATGCGCCCACAATTGGAGCCTGTGTGCTTGGATCAGGGCGAATTAACGCACCTAAGCCTTGACCCAAACCGCGTTTTTTGGGGTTCATGCTGCCTCCAGCCTGCGACTTAGTTCATCGACCAACATGCTATAGGCCAGCGCGCCTTTGCTAGCTGGGTCGTACTCGCGAATCGTTTGGCCATGGCTGGGGGCTTCGCTCAAGCGAATCGAACGCGGAACTAAGGTATTAAAAATGCGTTGTGGAAAATATTGGCGCACTTCGGCCACCACCTGTTGCGCCAAGTTCGTCCGCCCATCGTACATCGTCATCACCACCCCTAAAATATTCAAATCGGGGTTGAGCGATGTGCGCACCAAATCGATGGTATTTTTGAGCTGCGCCAAGCCTTCCAAGGCCAAATATTCGCATTGCAATGGGATAATAACCCCATGCGCTGCACATAAGGCGTTCAAGGTCAGCAAGCCCAACGAGGGCGGGCAATCGATTATAATCGTATCAAAGGATGATCCAATCGGAGCCAAGGCATCACGCAAACGATGCTCGCGCCGATGCTCATCGACTAATTCAACTTCTGCGCCAGCCAGTTCAACCGTTGCTGGTAACGTCTGCAATTGCTCACGCCCAGTTGCGGTGACAACAATTTCGGTCGGTGCATTCCCCAAAAGCACATCGTAGACCGTGGCTTTAAGCGCTTTTTTATTAATTCCCAAACTGGTCGTAGCATTGCCCTGAGGATCAAGATCGATCACCAACACCCGTTGGCCGCGGGCTACAAGCTCCGCAGCGATATTCACGGTCGAGGTGGTTTTGCCAACGCCGCCTTTTTGATTTGCTACTGCAATAATTCGTGGTTTCATACACTTATTTCACAACATATATCTCGCGCCGAATTGTACCATACCATCAGCGTTTGGTCTTGTCTATCACAAGCGGATTTTGGCTAAATTGGGGTTAATTGGAAGCCAGCAACCGCTTTTTGGGTGCTGGCACTACGATTTGGCTTAGCAAAGCCTCGCTATTTTATGCGACGTATCCGCAACTTTTATGCCCAATACGGCAAAGCATAGAAGAACTTAGCCTTGAGAAAATAATGGGGCAAGTGCAGGACTTTTACCATCCTGATAGTGTTTCTCCAATAACTGACTTGCATCAGCAAAAATTTGATAGAACAACACCATTGTTTTTACACCCCAGCTACGTACATGCTCAAGCTCATCTGATTTAGCAGTAATTGACCCAGAATGGGAGACTGCAATCCGCACGCCTCTTCGCCCTGGCATCGAATCCCATTCAAGAGGTGTTCCCAGCTTTTCATTTATTTCAGTAATCCGGGGCGCATAGATTAATTGTAAGGCCTCATACAAAGCGCTATTGAGCGCTTTATCTTCTGTGTCAATATAGAGTTCAAGCCGAAATAGGCCGTTGCGAGTAAACAAGGCATTGTACATACCGATAGAGCGTTGCTGGATTTTCAGTTTGGCGACGGTAATCCATGATGAGCCATTAGGTGACATCTCTAAAAATCGGTCATCTGGTTGTTTAAGCTCATTGATCAAGCGGCTAAAAAAGTTAATATAGGCTTGTTCACGATCATGAATTCGGCTAAATGTGACCAGTTCTTTATCCATATTAATACTGCTCACACGCCAATCTGCTGCTAGCCAACTCATTGATTGCACATGGGTATGGCTATCGTTAGCCCACCATGCTCGATGTTTACGGGCTGAATCGGGAAGTTCAGAGTCGATAATCTTTTCGACTTTGACAAAACTGAGTTGTACGCGATCGGTTGAGCGACTTTGACTGCGTAACCAGCGTGCAAGGTGATCATAGCGACTTGCATTTGGTTGTGGTTCATCCTCGCCAACGCTGGTTGTAAGTTGGTGTTTCTCAATTTCATCGACTAATAATGGTAAAGCAATCTCTGGATTAACGATTATTTCAGGTATTCCAGGTGTTGTTAGTTCAGTAGTGGTAGCTAATTGCGAATGATAGCGAGTTATCCAATCTTTACAAAATCGTAATTGTTCATGCTGTTCATACGAGATTTCTTGCAGATGCATCAGTTTATTGCGGGTTTTTCGCACAGAATCTAATAATTGTTGAATAGCTTCAGATTGAAGACTAAACATGTTGCCATAGTGTGCCCAAATATCTTTGGATAAGAAAATTTGAATGATCTCATTAAATGTCATTTGTTCGACGGCCTTGGTGTTGGTAATGATACGACCATTAGACGATTCGGTATTGTTTTTTTCATTCGATGACGACAAGTGTATGCTGACAAAATCACGTAACATCAACTCAATATCTTGAACAAACATTAAATCTTGAGTTTGGCGGCGAAAGTAATCAGTAGTATCATAGCTCGTGACAATTCCTGCTAATTCGCCCTTATTATTGACAATTAATACAGCATAGGTGTTTTGTAAAGCATCAAGCAGGTCAAATAATTCTGCATTATCATGCTTAGTCACAGCCCGAATCATTGCATCGGATACTTGAAGGTGATTCGGTGAAACTTGAAATTGACGCAAAGCATTTACAATTGTATCGCTACACACTAACCCTATAGGTTTTGAATCGGCATCAACTACAGGTAGTTGGCTATAATCATATTCATTCATTAAATCAATTGCCATCACCAGTTTATCTGTGGGACGAACAGATAGGGGCTTGTGGCGGTCGGTGAGTAGTTGTTCAACACTAAATGGCACGATCTGCTCCTTAAAAAATAAGGATTGTGTTAATTCATTGCTGATTCCAATAGTAAGCCTAAAATAATGTTTGCGCTTATTGCCGAAATTGCTCGATTTGCTCGGCTGTCGGTAGGCCAGGAATCGCGCCACGCACCAAGGTGGCTAAGGCTCCGGCAATCGATGCCCGTTGTAACGCATGTTCAAAATCTGCTTGATCATGGGCCAAGGTTGGTTGCTGAATCAATTGAGCTAGCAAACATGCCACAAAACTATCGCCCGCGCCAGTTGCATCAATCGCATGCACCGTGGGCGCGGCAATCCGCCCCGATCCAGTTGCTGTCTGATACCAACAGCCTGCGCTGCCATCGGTTACCACAATCACTTGGCTACGTTCATGCCACAAACTTTGCGCTGCCGCCAACGGGTCGGCCAACGCGGTCAAAAATTCGGCTTCTTCGCGGCTAAGTTTGATGATGTGAGCATACGGCAGCAGTTTCAGCATGACGCTGCGCGCTGCTTCCAACGATGGCCACAGCGCTGCCCGCAAATTGGGATCAAACGAAAGCAGCATGCCATTGGCTTGAGCCAATTCAATTGCCCGCAAGGTGGTTTGGTAGCCCAACTCGTTGCTGGCGCTCAGCGAACCAAAGTGCAGCAACTTGGCCGTGGCAAATTGGCGTGGCTCAAGATCACTTGGCGCAAACAACATATCAGCGCTTGGATGGCGATAGAACATAAAATCACGCTCGCCATCTGCTTGCAAAGCCACAAACGCCAAAGCAGTGCGAGCCTGCTCGGTGCGGCGTAATCCTTGGATGTCAACTTGGTGCGCTGCCAAGGTCTCAGCCAGAAAATCGCCAAAGCTATCGGCCCCGACCATACCCAAAAAACCACTACTCATGCCCAAGCGAGCCAAGCCTACGGCAACATTGGCCGGCGCGCCACCAGCTGCTCGTTGCCATAATGGTGTATTTGCCACGCCCAAGCCAGCTTCGGTTGGCACAAAATCAACCAATAATTCACCAAGACATAACGCCTGTGTCATGTGATCTCCTCTTATGCCTTGCTTGGCTTGGCGCTGCTGGCACGTTCGATCAAGCTGACTGGTAAGGTGTGCAGGGTTGGGCGGCGCGTGCCTTCGTTGAGCGCTGCCAGCAGCACTTCTGCTCCTTTGCGTCCCATCTGCTCCATTGGCTGATGAATCGTGGTCAAACCAATCAGCTGGGCCATTTCAAGATCATCATAGCCAACCACTGCTAGGTCTTCGCCAGCTTTCAAGCCACGTTCGCGCAAGGCATCAATCACACCAAAGGCGAGATCGTCGTTGGCAGCAAAGATTGCGCTTGGCGGTTCGGCCAAATCGAGCAGTTCAAGCGCTGCCTGATGGCCCCAATCGCGGCGATCAAAGCCAGCCCGCAGATATTCGGCCTGCACTGGCAGATGATGGGCGGTTAAGGCAGCCTCGTAGCCACGCTGTCGATCACGGTTGACCGTAAAGCCCAAATCTGGCTCCAACTGCCCAGAGACAAAGCCAATGCGTTGATGGCCTTGGCTAATCAGATGTTCGACCGCCTTGAATGCGCCGCCTACGTTATCGACGACCACCGATGGCAAATTGCCAGCTTGAGTATCGATCATCACTGCGGGCAAGTTGGCAGCTTGCAGGCGTTTGATTTCTGGTGGAGCTAAGGGCAGCGAAACAATCAACAAGCCGTCGGTGCGGCCCAAAAATGGCAGCGTATTGAAGTAGCGCGTGCGTTGCTCAGGCGAATCAACATTGAAGATAATCAGCTGATACTCGGAATTGGCTACAACCGATTCGATGCCGCGCAGAACTTCAATAAAAAATGGCCGTGTGAGGAAGGGCAGAATAATTGCAATCGCGTTGGTTTTGGCAGTTACTAATTGCCGCGCAGCATGATTTGGCCGATAGCCAAGCTCGTCAATGACCGCCAAAACTCTGGCCCGAGTTTCTGGCAGGACGTTCGGCGATTCGTTGAGCACCCGCGAAACTGTCGCGATGCCAACCCCCGCCCGTTTAGCCACATCTTTAATCGTATATGCCATGGGGTGTCCTCTCGAATGAGCCATGGAAACGTTTTCAGAGCATCTTAGCCTGAATGTAGTAGGCTTGTCAAGCGATCATACCATGGGCATGCAAAAGGGCAATAATTTAGGGTTGGCTATAGACAACGACCCAATAATGGCCGTAGGTTGCTTGGGCATTTTGGGCATGGCCAATGCCAAATTCGCTAATGTTGGGGCTGAGCAAATCGGCTTGCAAGCCTGGATCGTTGATCAGCGCATCGAAGGCGGCTTGGGCGTTGCTATGGCCAGCGCTAATATGCACATTCCAAAAGCTGCTAATGTGATTGGCTTGGCGCAGCAAATCGCCAATTGTTTGGCCAGCAGGGGTGGTGTTGCTAAAATAGTTGTTGTTGGCCATATCGGCGCTATGGGCTTGGGCCACGCTTTGCACTTGCGGTTGCAGCAGTAAGGGTGGCAGCCCATTTTGGCTACGAAATTGATTGATCAAAGCGGCCAATTGGCTAATTTCTGGGGCTAAGGCTTGGGTTGGCTCGACGGTTGGTTCAGCAGTTGGCGGCACTTGGCTTGGCTCGACAGTTGGTTCAGCAGTTGGTGGCACTTGGCTTGGCTCGACAGTTGGTTCAACGGTTGGCTCGCTGGTAGCGGGAACTATGCTGGCAGTTGGTTCAGTCGATGGCAAATTAATAATTGCAATAACCTGAGCCGTGGCGGTCGAATCGGCTGCGCCCGCCGAGCGCATACTCAACATAACTTGGGTGCCAATTAAGCCAACCACAATCAACAAGCCAAGAATGCCGATATACCAGCGAGCTTTGCTTTTGGCTGCTGGCGCTTCGGCGAGGCTTGGTGTGTTAAGCGCAATCGTCGCTTTGCCTGCACTCGAAACCAGTTGTGGCCCGCGAATTGTATTGTTTTCGTTGATGTTTGGGTTGGCTTTGCTTGGGTTTTTGAGCAATTGCAAGGCTTTTTCGGCTGTATCAGGCCGTTTATTGGGATCAAGCTCCAGCAATTGCAACATAAGTGCATCTAAGCCTGCTGGCACATTATCGGCCAACTCGCTCGGGCGACGCAGCCGAATATGGCCGGAAATGCGCGATTCTGCTGGCACTGGCGAATGGCCGGTTAGCATGTGGTAGGCGGTTGCGCCAAGGCTATACAAATCGGAACGGGCATCGGTGGCGCGGCCACGCGATTGCTCAGGCGAGGCGTAAAAGAGCGAAAAAGCTTTGGCGGCGGTTTCGGTGCTTTGGCTGCGTTTGGCAATGCCAAAATCGAGCAGTACCAAGCGATCGTCGGCGGTGCGCTTGATATTTTCGGGCTTAATATCGCGATGAATAATATTGAGCGCATGCAATTGGGCTAATTGGCCAAGCATCACGGTTAAAAAATGCTCGACCACGTTTGCCGCCAAGCGCTCGTGAGTCTCGATTAATGAACCAACCGTTGTGCCGTTAACAAACTCCATTACCAAGGCAATGACATTGCCCTCGCTCCAAATATCATAAACTTCGGGAATGAAGGGCAAATGACGGGCATGTTGAGCCAGAATTTGAGCCTCGACCGTGACCTGTTCGCGCATGGCTGGTGAATTGGCAGTGATCAGTTTAATCGCATAATGGCGGGCTAAATCGACATCGAATGCTTCGTAAACCACGCCAAAACCGCCTTGGCCGAGCAGGCTTTTGACTCGATAGCGATTGCGCAGCAGCAAGGGTTGATGGCATTGTGGGCAACGAACATCCGTTGCAGCCACAACGGTTTGACATGCATAACAGTTGATCGACATAGAGCCACCTGTCGTAAACCAAGCGAACGAATAGCCCTAGCCTACACCAAGCAGCTGGCGCGATCAATGGATAATCAGGCCTATATTGCGACCCACGACCCTCAGCCATCTGGCTGTTAAAGCAGGCCAAAATGCTGCCGCTGGGTGTGAATTCTGCTACAATAGAACTATGATAAAACTACTGATGAGTTGGAATATAGCAGAAGGCCGCGAGCAAGCTCATCTTGAGTATGTCACGAGTGAGTTTGTTCCTGCCCTGATGAAGCATGGCGCAATTAGCGATGCTTGGCTTTCGCTGGGCGGAACGCCTGAGGCTCCAGAGATGATCCTTGGGATCACCTCGGATGAAGAGATTGAACTACGCTCATTTTTACAAAGCAACGAATGGCAAGAATTGAGTGCCAAGCTCAGCCGCCATGTTGCTGATTTTCGCTACTGGTTTACCAACAAAATTCAGAACCCTGGTGGGTTTCAGATGTAGCCTAAAATGCATCAAGGCGATCGAGCATCAGCCCAATCGCCTTGATTAATGGTGCCAACAGCAATTGCTCGGCATGCAACCGCCTCAACCTGCTTTAGCCTTTTTTGATCAACAAGCGAATTGCCGTACGTTCCTCTTCATCGATGGCAACATCAATAAATGAGGGGACGCAAACAATATCGATGCCTTCTTCTTGAAGGTATGAACGTGCGATTGCAACCGCTTTAATCGCTTGATTGGTTGCGCCAGCGCCGATTGATTGAACCTCGGCATGGCCAGCTTCGCGAATAACTCCGGCAATGGCCCCGGCTACTGCCGATGGGCGTGAACGGGTTGAGACCTTTAAAACTTCTGCATCGTTGTGTACTGCGCCAGCATTGCTGGGCGCATCGGCTGAAGTGGTCCGTTGGTCGTCGTTGCTAAAGCGATCAAGTTGATACGCCATTGCTGCCTCCTTGAAAAGGAACGGTAGAGATTGCTGTCATGCACGCATCGCGCCTTCTCAGGTTGAGGGGAAGGGCGCTGGTTTTGGGCCAGCGTTGCCCTCTCCCTCAGACACAGAGCTTCGCCTACTTACCGTGCATAATCAACCGCACGGGTTTCGCGGATGACGGTAACTTTGATTTGACCTGGATATTGCAGGGTACTCTCGATCTTTTTGGCCACTTCGCGGGCCAAATGGATACTTTCGAGATCGTCAAGCGCATCGGGTTGCACCATCACCCGAACTTCCCGACCTGCTTGAATTGCGAATGCCCGTTGAACACCAGGAAACGATGTGGCGACATGTTCAAGAGCTTCGAGCCGCTTGATGTAGAGATCGATGGTCTCGCGGCGGGCACCTGGGCGACCACCAGAGATGGCATCGGCGGCTTGAACAAGAAAGGCCTCAACAGTTTGAGGTTCCTCATCGTTATGATGGGCAGCAATTGCATGAACTACCGCCGCGTTGCGGCCAAGCCGTCGGGCAATATCTGCGCCGATTAACGCGTGCGGCCCTTGTACATCGTGGTCAATGGCTTTTCCAATATCATGGAGCAGGGCTGCGGTCTTGGCAACCTGCACATTCGCGCCCAGTTCTGCTGCCATCGCTCCTGCCAAAAAGGCACATTCTAACGAATGTTGCAACACATTTTGGCCGTAGCTGGTACGATATTTCAACCGCCCCAGAATCTTCATCAGATCTGGATGAAGGCCTTGGACGTTGGCTTCGTAGGCCACGCGTTCGCCTTCTTCGCGGATTATTTGCTCAAGGTCTTGGCGGGTTTTATCAGCGACTTCCTCAATGCGGGCGGGGTGAATCCGACCGTCTTTCAACAGGCGGTTCAGGGTTAGGCGTGCCACTTCACGACGTACTGGGTCGTGACATGAGAGCGTGACCGCCTCGGGCGTATCGTCGACGATAATATCGACACCGGTAATTTGTTCGAAAGCGCGAATATTGCGCCCTTCGCGCCCGATAATCCGTCCTTTGAGTTCCTCGCTGGGCAGTTGTACCGTGCTTACAGTAATTTCGGCGACATAATCCGATGCACAGCGTTGGATCGCCAACCCAACGATTTTGCGTGCAATGCGGTCACCATCGAGCTTTGCTGCCGCTTCGATTTCGTGGATGCGGCGAGCAGCCTCGGCACGGGTTTCTTGTTCAACACGAGTCAGAATGATTTCACGTGCTTGTTCGTTAGTGAGACCTGCGACCCGCTCCAGCTCAGCTTGTTGGGCTGTGCGGAGGCGTTCGGCTTCGCTGTGTAAGTTTTCGACCGCTCGCTCGCGCTGGCCTAACTGCCGATCGCGCTTTTCGGTTTGGTCGAGCTTACGTTCGAGGGTTTCTTCTTTGCGATTGACCCGTTCTTCTTGTTTTTGCAAGCGGATGCGGGCTTCGCGGAGTTCGTTTTCACCAACTTCCCGCAGTTGTTGTTGTTCTTCGCGGGCTTTTAATTGCAATTGTTTGTACTCAGTCTTGGCTTGTTCTAATTGTAGTTGTGCTGCTGCTTCAGCTTGGGCGAGTGCTACACCAGATTTTTTTGTTAACCAAACATAGGCACCGCCTGCGCCTGCAGCTAGGCCAATGAGTAAAGCCAGAGCTGGAAGGATAAAGTCCACAGGGTTTCCTCCTGGCTCAATTGTTAAGGTTCACCGACGAAATGGCACGATGATAAGCTGTGTTAAGAGTTTGCTAAGAATTCCGTTTCCTGCCGTATCATAGACGTTTTACTAGGTAGTGTCAAGCTGATACGTGATACAGATTAATCCCTTGGTGTTATCCCTCTGATCCTACACCATAAGCAGTTTCGTATCCCCTTTATGTGGGATGATTAATGGGGGATATTTTCTCCAAGTTTCTCTATATTCTCTCCATTTAGGCGCATTTTTCTCTAAACTTGGCTCAGTTGTGAGGAGCATTATGATCATTATGCTAAATTGAACATAGCGCTACAAGTAAAATATTTCCTAACATTCCTATGCACTCATCAGTGTAAATGCCCGTTGATGGGCATTGGTTAGTCCTAGTTTGGCATAGCAAACCGCAGCATGATCGTTCGCCAGCGCCACATTTGTTCGTAGCGCTGGCAGTTTTAATCTAAAATTGTTACAAAATCTTAATAAAAGCTGGATTGGAGGCAGGATACTGGGGATTTCGAAGCCAAGTGTATCCAACTATCTGGCCGATGCGTCCGCAGCGGAAGCCACCAACCCTTGAGGCTGCTGCCCTCGACTTTTTTGTGCTCTCCCCGCAGGAATTTTCGAGGGAATCCTTCCTATATCTCAAACAAGCTTTTCCAACTCCACGATCATCGATCTGCTGATGTTGCTCTGTATTTCCAAATGATTGCAATACTCATCCAGCAGATCAACAAAGCTCTGCCAGAGCAGCGCCCGCTTCACGGGGTCACCAACGAGCGCGTCAAACCGCTGCTTTTTGGTTCGCTTGGCGTGCGAGAGACCCCCATAGAGACAAATATCAAACATCTGCCGATAGGTGAGCGGCTTGTCGATCCTGCCGATCACAGTCCCATTGGTATCGACGACCTGATACCGATCAACCAACTCCGTAATTCCATCCAATACCATAGCGAATACGTTTTGATTTCCGAGATAAAAGCGGGCAGGCTCAGTGCCAATCGCTGCACCTTTGTAGTATTGAGCGAGGTTTTCCTGCGAACATTCTTCGGTGTCGTCGATGAAAGACCGCATGGTCAGCACAAACGCAGCGGTTGCTTCGGAGCTGGGTCCTGTATCGGTCGCATTGAACAGATACTGGTCGTTGTCGGTGTGATCTTCCTGCATGGTGGCGTCGTTCTCGCGCTTCACGAGATGCTGGACAAAGGATAAGCCCAACAGCGTATCTACCTTCTCATTAAAGCGCCGCAAGATATCGATAAAGTGCTCAAGGTTCGATGGCGTGGCGCGGGGGAACACTGCACCGTGTATCACGAACCGATCACGAACCGCCGCGATACGCTGAAACTGAAGATCCTCGGCGTGGGCTTCCAGCGATTGCTTGAACGCGAGAACGTCCTTTCGTACGTCGCCCTCAACCCGAATCGTGACCTTGGGGTCTATGCCGCTCCGATACTGCTCTGTGTTCGGCGGTGACCCGGTGGTGGTGTGCACGAGCAGCATCCCCTCGTTGAGGAGCGCACCTTGGTCATAGTGAAGGGTTAACGTTGCCATCATCCCATACTCAATTTTGGGCATGCTCCGGTTATAGGCGGTAATCGCCATCACCACGAACGTGCCCTCGTCACCCATGGATGGGATGTAGGGACGGCGAATTTCGAGGATATCCCCGATACAAATATCCGTGAGTGGCCGTCCATAGACATACCACTCGTTTGAACCACGCTGCTCAACATGGAATATTTCAAAGTCTCCATTGTTCATGGTATTTCCCTAGTCCCTGTTAGATATGGTTACGATTTAATGGACAAGCGTTTATGAGGCAAACATCGTCTGCAACAGTGCGATCAACTGGCCTTGCTGCTGGTGCATCCATGCTTTGCTCGCTTGCATGCGCCGAATTGCCTGCTCCAAACTCGTATGGCTCGGCGGTTCGGGCTTGCTGATGGCCCAAATCAAGGGGATGGCGGTGCGCAAGCCAATCAACTGGGGCATGGCGGCAATTTCCTGCGGAGTGAGCTTAATCCATGCTGCATAGCCACGGCAAAACTGCTCAGCCACCGCCCACGGGTTTGCCGGATTGCTATCGAGTTGCATAATCATGCGCAAGGCCATGGCCACATCGAGCGCACGCGCCGCTGGGCAGGCAAATTCAAAATCGAGAATCGCGGCAACCCGTTCGTCGTGCATGAGGATGTTGGGCGGAGCAAAGTCGTTATGGCACACTTGCTGAGGCAAGGCGGGATATTCATTAGCCACAAACTCCATAAGGCTGGCTGCTTCGCTACGCCACCACGCCCAGAGTTCGTCGTCGCTGGCCGAGCCGCCAAACTGAGCAGCCGAGAGTTGCAGCGGATCATAGCGCGGCTGGGCATAGTTCAGCAATGCTTGAAACAGCGCAGAGGGGCGACGGTGCTGTACGGGACGTGCTTGCAGCAGCTTCTGCAATTCACCAAGCGCCGTTCCCATTGCATAGGCCCATTGGTTAATGGCTGGGTGATGTTGGCCATTGGCCAGCAGCCGAAATTCTGGTGCCTCGCCTAAAATCAGGGGTGTCAGGCTATAGATATAATCCCCCATATTGCGCGAATAATAGATCGATCGACCCCGTAGCGGTAGGGGCACGGCAAACGAGGTAGAGCGCCATGACAGCCATCTCACCAAATGGTGGTCATAGCGCAGTGCTGCTTCATCCTGATCCACGGCGTAAATCTTTAAGACAAAATCCCCATTCGCCGTTTGAAGAAGGAGATTCTGATGATTGACACTAGTCAGCTGGGCAACCACCTGAACTGGAGCGATGAGGTCAAATTGTTGTATCGCGTGAGCAACAATCGTATCGCTAGTGGCCATAACTATATCTCCCTAATCCCATAATCCATCCTAAATCAGGCATGACACAATGCTGGATGGCGGCGTTGCATTGGAATGCAGGGGTGCAAACATGCTCGTTATCGTTATTCGTGTGCCTGACGTGTTGTCTGTAATTGCAGCGAGCTACGGCACATTGGCTCAAGATCGGGCCAACGGCCAATAATCTGTTCAAAGATTGCATGGCGCTCGGCATCCGATTCGAGCAAGGCTATTTCTTGCATGGACAAGGCAATCTGAACTTTTTTCCTATCATCATCAGTGAGCCAACTGCGCAAGACACGGCACAGGTCTTTTCCTGGTTCATCAATGAGCCAGATAAACTCATCGAGAATTTCGGCAAAAAATTCTGGTGGGGTCTGTTTGGATAGTTGTCCAACTAGATAATCAAGGGCGGTATCCATAGTCATACTCATCAAATCTCCTTGTTGAATATTTACCAACGTGCTTGCTCCTAGACATTATTTTTTTGCATAATTAGGGAATTGCGCTAGGATAACTGCTAGCGTTTATACTGTTCCCTGCCTGCTATTTATTGCACAGCGGTGCGAGGTCGGGCCAACGATCGACAATTCGAGCGACAGCTGCCTGATCGTCCGCATCTGATCCAATGAAGAACGCCTCGGCTGTCGAGAGGGCAATTTTCACTTTCTCCTTATTATCGGAATGGAGCCAGTCGCGCATAATCCGATACATATTCACGCTCTGATCATCAACGAGCCAGCTCAACTGGTCGATGATTTCGGCAAAAAAGACTGGCGGCGTATGCGGCGATAGGCGGCTCAATATGTACTCTAATGCTGCATCAAGGCTGGTAGTCATACGCGCTCCTGTGGATTAGCTTCAGATTGCTATACTCGCTCCAGCGAGGATTGGTTCAGTCGAAGGATGGCTATGGGCTATGGGCTATTGGCTTTGGGAAGCAATAATCTTTGGCAAAATCAGCCTTCGCGCTCTTCGCGATCTTTGCGGTTTCCGTGCTTCGGGCTCTTCGTGTCCTTAGTGGATCAAACTTATTTAGCGATTCGCATGGATTGCGCTAGCCCCATGATAACGTTCATAGACCCCTTTTCGCGAACTTGGATTTTCATGACATTATGTGATTTAACGATCATCGCGAAAAAGAAATGTGCGTAGGGAAGGAGGGTTCAGAGCGGTATTTCGTGACTGATTGGGCCAAAGCGCGTATCCTCAAGCAGGTACAGCGGGTGTTTGTTGATAAAAAAGAGAACCATTGCCGCGATAGCGGAATACCAGCAATGATGATCCTGCAATGGACATGCGTTCGGTTCGGGCTGATCCGTCCATGGGCGCGTCTGCATCAGGGACAGGAATACCGCCGCCGACCCATTGTGCTACCATAAATGGATGTCAGGCTGTTTTGCGCGGGCGATCAGTTCTTAGCGCGTGGATGCTTGAATAGCAAGGAATCAATAAGGTCATTGGCCATGCGGGGAGTTGAGCGCACGAATCCAGCTCGCCCCGAAATGGTGCAATGAACGGGCGTGCTGAATGATTGCTGTAAAATATGTCTTAAGTCTTGCAAGATAGTGGAATGATTTTTTACGAGCCGACGAAAAAGGGTATGACGAGCGCATGGCGGCCAGCGGCGGTTCTGGCAGGTGACCGTGCATCGATGATTGGCGACATTCTGTGCGGTTGATCCGTTCTCTGTGAGGAATCGATCAGGGCATTGTTTCAGCGCCATCGATACCCGTGCTACGAACGTGGTGATGGCATGAGTATTGGGATCAACGGATCGTTCAGATCCACATACCAATCGAGCAGAGCGATCTCCCATGATTCCGTAGGAAAGAGTCGCTCCCAGATGTGATACAGAAAGGCATGCACATCGTATGGAAGTTGAAAGGGGATAAAACGATCATTCCATTCTTCGGTTAATTCTTCGGTTGTCTCCGAATTCATGATATTGAGATAATAGCGGAGTGATTCCTTGAGCTTGTGACGATAGCGCTCATGCTCAGGATACCGTGATGGTTGAACGTGTGGGACAAGGTAGCGATCAATAAAGCGGTCTTGGGTGTTCCGATCGTTTAATGCCGAACGCTGAGAAATATCGCTCGTCCATGTCCTTGACCACAGGTCACGATAGACCCAATAGCGATTTACTTTAATAGGCTTGATTGACATCATCCTTCCTTATCCATATATCGACGATGAGCTGCTTCATCGCATATCTGTCAGATTAAAGTATACCCTATCCTGATGTCAGCTTTCCTCTAATTCAGCGTCAGAATAGGGTTCCTTTGCCCTTTCTTGTCACTTCTTCGTAACAGGCTTAGACTCTATCCTGACAATGCACTTGACTGGAAAAGTATGAGTGATCAGCATACTGATCGGCAGTTCGATAATATCTTATTGCTGCCCCTTTTTAAGGGTCATTGTTGAGCATTCTATCCATATCACATCATCAATAATTGATTAATGCCTTAAAATTTATCCCGTGGTCTCGGTGAACGGACATTACAGCGAACCCCGGCTGCCAAAAATTCTTGTTGCTGATCATGGAGTGCAAGGTCATCCGGTGGGAATTGAAACTCAATCGCGCGCAGTTGTGGCATAGTATGGAGCCATGCGGGAAGGCTGCGTAGTGGATTTGCCGTGATATCGAGCTTTTGTAGTTGCGAAAGTTCCTGCACGGCTTGTGGGAGCATTTCAAGATCATTATAGGCGAGATTGATTGATTCAAGGTCCTTTAGCTCCCTGATCCAAGGTGGCAGCTCACGCAACCCATTATGACCCAGATTCAGCATTTGAAGGTAGGTACATGAGCGCAGAGCCTTCGGTATCGTTCTTGAACAATTGATGACGGAAAGATGCGTCAGATACGGGAGTTGTTGAAGCAATGCGGTTAAGTCTGGTTCCCAACAATTGGCGATGGAACACCGTTGCAGCATGGGAACGACGATCTGCGGCAGCAACTGCGCGATCGCATCTCCCTGAAGATCGAGCTTCTCTAAACAGGGGAGGACACATGGTACGGGAACGGTTACATCCACAATCCGCGTTTCTGACAAATCAAGCGTTCGCAGGTGTGGGGTATAGTCAAGAAATAACGGCCATGTGGGAAGACGGCATGCCGTGATGATCAGATGTTCTAAGCCGATGGGCTCCGCGACTGGGGCAACCTCGGTGATGTGGGTATTGATTAGCTCGAGCGTTCTTAATGGGCACTCCTCCAGAAGCCATGCTGGGAGCGCCAGGAAGCCATTGTTGTCAAAACGGAGCGTTTCAAGTTGATGGAGCTGGCGAACCAGGGGGGGGATTGCAGTTAATGTGGTGTCACACAATGACAATTTCGTCAAGGATGCAGGAAATGCGCCCGCAAAGACGGCAGCAGTATGGGTCGTTCCACTGAGGTTCAGGTCACGAAGCGTTGTCCAAGACTCCCAATCCGGACGGTACTGAAGCGGTGTCTGGGCTACAGAGAGCGTGGTGAGTGGCAGATCGACAATCCAGCTTGGAAGGGTACTGATCGGATTTTCGGAAAGATCAAGGTGCTGTAATCGGGGAAGTTCCTGAATCCAACCGGGAACTTGAGTTAATCTCAGGTTTGAGAGGTCGAGATGTTCGAGCGTCGAACATGAGCGTACACTGCTTAAGTCACAGTTCAATACGGATCGAAGCAGCAATATGTGAAGTGAGCACGCTTCTAACCAGGTGGGTATTTCTTGAAGTTGGAGATGTGAAAGACTCAGCACACGGAGGGATGGCAGCGACCGAAGCACATCAGGAACACTGGTCAGATTTGTATTCGAGAGATCAAGGACACGTAGGTGGGTGAGTTCGCTGAGCCAAGAAGGCAGGCTTTCTAACGGACATCCTGACAGATAGAGTTCTTCAAGCTGGGTATAAGCCCGGATACTTTCGGGAAGCTGGGTGATGGCGGTATGTGCGAGGTTTAAGCGGGTCAATAGTGCCAATGTAGTGTTATCGCTCGGCAAGGAACTAAGCGTATTATGCGAGAGATTAAGATAAGTAATAGGACGGTGGGATTGCAGCGGAGACGGGACAACCCCAAGGTCTAAATGGCTATAATCCAGCATCGTCTGGGACGGGGTAGGGCGTGGATACAGGCGGCCAACGAACGGATCAAACGAATAATGCATGATAGCTATCCTTTTTAGAGGGATTAATGACTCCATAGTCAATACAAATCCCAATGCAGAGGGTATTATAGAACACCCTCTGCATTACGCTACGACATAGCACTCAAATCTCGTTTTCTACTTAAGCACCGTCTTTACTCTTCAAACACCTGTTTTAATCGTTCCATGAATTGTGCTGCAGAAATAATTTCACCGGGCCATCGATGAATCTCAATTCCTAACTTGTCCATAAGTAGTGTGCAGCCCTGTTCCTCATAACCTCCACACGGTGGTCTATATTTATATTTATCTCGTGTTGATTCACTCACTGAAGTCATTATTGCTCCCGCGAACAGAGCCTTCAATTGTTCTTCTGTTGCAATGCTATTATCTGTTATTGCTTTCATCAGACAATCTACCTCTGCACATCTATAGTTCCGTCGGTGATTTGGAAAAAAGTCTCTTAAAACTTTGTCTACGTTTTCGACAACTCCATTTACTCCAGAGTAGACGTTGCCATTTGCTAGAATTATAGCTGCCCCAACTTCTTTCGTGGGATTGGCTCTTAAGGCATTAATTGCCCAAGTCTTTGCTCTTTCCTCATTTGATGCATACACATTCGGTGCAGCTGCTACGTTCGTACTCGTCCCCGGCAGACGATACACCCATGGTGGTACAATAATCTGCGGTGGAACGGGAATGTTAAAATTCGCTGTGACATCCCATCCTTTTAAGACAACCGGTCCATATTGTGTCGAAACACTTACATCACCCGTTGAGAGCGGCACTTGGAAGGTTTCGTATCCGCCAGTTACTTGGATGCCTGGTATCGATATATGGCTCATCCGATAGCTGATCATTTTATCAAGCATCAACGTATTGAGAGCGTTTGCACACTCAAAGGCGGTATAGTAAATCCCACCAAACATGGCTAGCGATGCAGCGCCACCAACAAGTGCTGCTCCCCCATAACCAAAGCCTGCGAAACCTCCCGACATCCCCGCTACCAATTCGGCAACCAGACAGCCAATATCAATCGGAACGGCTCCCGTCATGGCACAGGCAATCTTGCCACTCGGATCAGCATTGACGAGTGGGCTGTTATAGCCATATTGATAGGCGTGGAGCGAGAGGGGTTGCTGAGAATTCCCTGCAAACGGGTCAACCCCCAGCAAGGTGCCACTGGCCGGATTGTACCAGCGAGCGCGCAGGAAGACTAAGCCGGTTTGGGCATCGGAGAACTCGCCGGTATAGCGAATTGAGGATACCGGAACGGTTTGTCCTGCCGCTGGGACGAATGTCCCCCACGCATCGCTATCTTGCTTGCCACGAGCACCATTGGCACTGTTGATCGTCAAGCGGACGGTGCGTTGGCTATCACCAATCAAGAAGCTCTTGCCATTGACCACCGGCGTGCCATTTTTTACTTGGTCGCTATGCAGAACGGTGCCGCCTAAGCCGGTGACATAGGTATTGTCGTACTGGTCGCTGGCCGCAAAGCTGCTGATCCGCAAGAGGCTGCTGTACGGTGTGCCAACGCGATCGGTCACAAAGGTATTGCTTAGGGTGCCATTGGTACGCTTACTCACCAAACTTTCGTCGTGGTAGCGATAGGTATAGCTATTTGTCCCAACGGTGACCGTGGTTGGGCGGTTGAAGCCATCATAGGTATAGCTTTGGCTGCCGTTGTTCAGCACATTGCCAGCGGCATCATAGCTCCAGCCCGTGCGACGGTCATTGTTTTGATAACTCATATTGGTGGTGCTGCCCACCCGCACGCGGTTGCCCGCGCGGTCGTAGCCATAGCCCGTCGTCGTGCTGCCGGCGGTTTCACTGGCCAAGCGCCCCAGCTTGTCGTAACTATAGCTGTGGTTTTCGGTCACCGTCAGCCCACTGCCATTCAGTTGGATTTCGCTGAAGGTCAGCGGACGGCTGGCGCGATCATAGGTGTAGCTGAATTGCGCCAGTTGGGCCGTGGGAGTAGCACCCGTGCCCGTCGCCCCATTGACGGTGATGCTGCTGATGCGACCCACGGTATCATACAGCGTCGTTTCGACGGCGCGGCTGGTGCCGGCTTCCGAGCGGGTGAGGGTTTCTACGCGGCCCGTGGTGCTGTTATAGCCGTATTGGGCAATCGTAAAGCCACCGCGACCAACCGTTTGCAAGCGGCCCGCGCTGTCATAGCCGTAGCTGTTGCCGCCAATTAAGGTGATCCGTCCCGCCGCATCATAATTATAGCCCAGCGTCCATGCCCCGGCGTTGGGATCGTCGGCGAGGGATTGTTGGACACCATTGACGCGGTTGAGCGCATCATAGTTGTAGGTTAAGATCCCGGTCTTGCCCGTGGCGGTGTTTTGGGCCAAGGCATCGAATGCGGTCGCCAAGCGGCCAGCGGTGTCATAGGTCCAGCTTTGGCTGGCCCCACCGGCCCCGGTTTTGCTGATCGCACGCCCCAGTTCATCATAGCCAGTCGTAATGGCGGTGCCACCACTGGGTTGGACACTGGCAACAGACCCGCGCAGGGTGTAGCTGGTCGTCGTACTATTGCCAAGCGCATCGACCTGCTTGCGGAGTTGATCCAACGTATCATAGTGGGAAACGCGACTGGTAATGCCCCGGCCATTGATCACAGCCCGTTGGTTGCCCGCGCGGTCATAGCGATACTGGGTGGTTAATTGGCAGTCGCTCTGCTCGACTTGGCTACAGGTGCCATCGGCATTTTCGATGACGAGCACAAGGTTATCGCGTAAGTCATAGCGGAACCGCGTGACGCTGCCGAGCGGATCGCTGCTGGCGACGGTGCGGCCTGCTGCATCATAGTGGGTGCGACTGATCAGGTCGCGGGTTGTGCCATCAGCACTGGTGACGATGCCATCCTGATAGTTGCTGACGCTTTGAATCGTGCGGCCAAGACCGTCGATCATGCTGACGCTGACCTGCCCATCGGGCGTTTTGCTCCAGCGCGGGCCATTGCGCGTGATTAAGCCACTTGGGGCCGTCACGCTGGTCACGCCGGTATCCAGGTTGCGACTCGTCGTCGTGGCCTTGCCGGTCGGGTCGGTGGTAGTGACGGTCGTCCCTGCCGCATCGGCATAGGTGGTGGTGGTTGCCACATTGACGGTTGCGGATGCCCCTGCTGGTGGCGCTTGATAATTTTTGGTGACCTTCACGACCCGCCCTAGGCCATCATAGACCGTCTGGGTGGTGGTGCCATTGGTTTCGGTGACCGATGCCACCCGCCCCAGCGCATCATAGTGCGATTCCGCGGTCGGGACATTGCGGTCACTGGTTTGGGTGCCACAGAAGGCACTTAAGGGCATCCCAGCATTGGTGCGGCAGTTTTGGATGGACTTGGTGACGCGTCCAAGGGCATCATACTGCGGCACCGTCCATTGGCCCGTCACATCACGGGTTGCTTGGACGCGACCATTACTGGCATAACTGGTCATGGTGACCCGATTGAATTCGGGTTCATTTGACCAGAACGAGACGTTCGGATTTTGGGTTTGCTGGGTGACCCGGCCTAGGCTATCAAAGGCGAGTAAGGTGGCCCGATCGGTGACCACATCGGTAATCTGCCATGGCTGCGTGCCCGTGGCAGCAAGCTGCGTATTTTGCGTTCCATCGACATAGTTCGCGACGCTGCGATAGGCACGACCCGCACTGTCATACTGAGTGACCTGCACGATATCGGTCGTGTCCAGACTGGCCCAACTGCTATTGGCGCTGTCAATCGTTAATGGATTACCATTTTCGTAGTTGAGCGTGGTCGTGACGGGCCGATTCAGCGCATCATATTCGATGTGTGTCCAGCGAAAGAGCGCATCACCGGTCCAGGTGACATTGCCCGCCCCATCGTAGTAGGTGTAGGTATGGACATTGACATCGGGATAGGTACTGTTGAACTGGCCGCCATTGATGTCGGCGCGATAGTTCAAGGTGGTGGTGACGGGACGGCTGAGCACATCATACTCGGTGCGGGTCACCCGACTGGTGCTACCACTCCAGAGTAAGGTGCTCGGATTGAAGGTGCCGGTCAGAATACCGGTTTCGGTCACCAGCGTCGTGCGCCCCAGCCAGTCGTAGCCATAGAGGGTGGCCACATTGCCGCTCGGATAGGTGGGGCTGAAGGTCGGTGGCGTGCCGGTGAGGCTTGGGACGGTGGGGGTGCCACTGCCATTGAGCGCGTTATCCACGACCCAGCGGATGCGGCCAGCCGTATCATAGCTGGTGACATTGCGATAGCGGCCATCAGGACCTTTAGTCCAAATCCGGCGGCCATAGCTATCATAGCCATATTCGGTCACCACATTTTGGGTGGCGGTGCTGGGAGTTCCACCAGTGGTATAGTTTTGCGTGACTTTCCAGACTTGGTTGTCAGGCCGATAGTCGGTATGCGTCGTCGTGGCCAAGATCGTATCAACACCCGTGGTCACATCGGTCAAGCGACCAAGGGCATCATAGCCATAGCCGGTTTTTTGGGCCGCACTCGTGCCATAACCGACTTCAACCGTACTGGTTTGGCCAGCCGGGGTATAGGTATACTTGGTGACAATGCCATCGGGACTGGTGACTGTATCGGGCAACTGCGTCCCCGCGATATAGGTCACGGTGGTGGCCGGCAGATTGCCAACTTGAATACTGGTGGGTTGGTTGGACGTGTTGTATTGGGCGGTAGTCACGAGATTGCCCGGGGCAATAATCGTCTGGGGTTGATTATTGCTGGCATACTCGATGGAGGTGACCAAGCCGCTGGCCGTATGCTGCAGCTCGCCAACCGAGCCGATTTCGAGGCGGGTCGGCAAGCTGACCTCGTTGCGCAGGCTGTACTGGGTCGTGCCATTCGCATCCGCTTGCGATGCCGGGGCAAGGTTGGCATCGTTGGTTTGATAATGGGCAAAGGTGTCGTTGTGTTCGATCCATTGCAGGGTCTTATCACCGCGATAGTGGGCAACCTGGGTATCCAAAATGGCCCCATTGCGCCGGATCGTGGTGGTGGTGCGGGGCGTGCCATCAGGGGCCGTTTCATAGGCATACTGCCAGGTGCGGCCATCGCGTTCGACTTGCTGAGTGACTTTCCCATTGGTATAGGTCATCACCAAATCGCGGCGGCTGGCGGTGGTGTCATAGCTGTCCAAGCCCTTGGCAATGCCAATGATCTGATGGAGGCTATTGGTTTCGTAGCGGGTAATCGTGCCTTGCGGGCTGGTGACCCAGGTCAAGTGGCCCGCCGTATCATAGCCATAGGTCGTGACCTGATTCAGATCGTCGGTGACACTCGTCAACCGTTGCGCACCGTTCGCAAGTGTGGTATAGCCGAAGGTAAGTTTGCGGCCACTGAGCGTATCGACGACTTGGGAGGGCAGGCCAGCGGATGTCCCCCGTCCCATGCTGATTGTCTGGGTCCGTCCTGCGGCATCAGCCAATTCGACTAACCATCCACCAGCAGTAAACCGCCGCCAGCTCTGATCCGGGAAAGTAATCCGATAACCCGAACCATCGACGGTCAGGGTTGCGCGCACGCCAATGGCGGGCTGGTAGGTGGTGCCATAGCCACTAAAGCGATAGCGATTGCCTTCGGCGGATTCATAGATGATCGTGTTGGCTTCGGCCCCCACACTCGCGGTGGGCAAGGTTAAGGTTTCACCGTAGTTAAAGCGCCAGCCAAAACCCAGCGGGCTTTGCGGAATGGTGGCGGGATCGGCTAAACCCGAGACATAGGTGCGTTGCATGCTCAGTGGCGTGCCCGCCGTCGCTACGACCACATCAGTCGCCGATTCAATCAACACGCCCGAGAGGGTATTGACCGGGTCGCCAACGACGAGTTGATAGCCGCCATTCGCGGTCTTCGTACATTTACAATTATAGCCTTGATCGGTGGGGTTGAGAAACGCGACGGGTTCACCATTGGCAAAGAAAGTAAAACTATCAATCCCTACTTCCTCAACCTGGTATTCCCCTTGTTCCTCAAATTTAATCATGATTTGTCCCGTGATACCCGAGACACTCGCTGGATTCACGCTGACCAGGGGTGCGGTTGTCCAACTACTTTGACTGCTGCCTGCAGGGCGGGGACCCGTTGAGGCTAATGGAATCTCCGTCCCATCAGCCTTCACCACCGACAGGATGACTGGCTGCCGCGTTTTGTCGGCTGGGCCGGCTTCAACCCAGCGAAATTGACCCGTTACGATCGTAGATGGGGGAAAGACTGGAAACCGGATGAGGGGTCCGCGATAGCTAAACCCATCATTGCTAGTTCGATTATAGTCGAAATAAAAGAAGGGGCCATTATCGGAACTGAGCGCTCCGACCGTCCCATTGACAATCCCGACCGTCGTATCGTGCCAGAACGCGAGCGCCTGATTCAGCCCATGATCGTTGCGTTTCCAACCGGTTGCGTCATCATAAAATCGAAAATTGGATACCTCGCAGGCATCACTTGGAAACGTCGAGTTGGGATCACCACCGCATTCGAGATAGGCCTCAAGGGGGACATCGGGAGGAAGATTATAGATATAGCTTGGTTTTTGTCCCAGCGTATATTGCATGGTGGTAATGACCGTTGTCTGATTGGGCGGTAAGTTTTGCGCGGTCTGACCAGCAATCGTAAAGGGAGCCGCAATCCATTCCGTGCCCGTGATCGGCTTCATATGCAGTTTGAAATCGGGCCAATCATAATGGGTAAAGAATTCCTCTGACCGCCGCAGAGTTAAGTCGAACGAAAGACTATCATGGGCATAGGCCGGAATGGTTGGGAGTGTGTGGGTAACAACAGCATCAACCGAAAGCAGATAGGTGGCATCATGGCGGAACATCTCACGGCGAAGCGGGCCGGAGAACGTCCCATCGAAATGCGATTGATGCGTCGCTTCAATCGCCCGATTGATGATATCGGCCAATTCGTCCGGGGAAATAATCGATTTTGCAGCCGCTGGGCGATGGCCGGGCGGTGGTTCGTCGAGCACCGTTGGCACCGCCGGAATGGCGCGGGCCGGTGGGGCAGGGGCGATGGGTGCAGCAATGGTTGCTCGGGGGAGCAAACTGGTGAGCACCGAGACGAATAACAGCATGGCGAGCATGCGCGACGGACGGGAGGAAGGCATAGAAAAGCCCTTTCACTCAAAACAATCCATGACTGATGAGCACAAAGGGATCTGTCACTTCTACGCACCACGGTACGCAGCAAAACCTTGCTCCACTTCGCTCTCTCAATCTAACGCTATTCTAACAAACTCATGTCAACTTGTCGAATGGGATATCGTATCCCCTTTTGGTATGAATTAATAGCTATTAATTATCGTAGCCGCAACAATGGCTCAATTGATGATTGATTCAGCGTAGGGCTTTGGGGCTGCCGCTTATGCTTAATGATCAAGTTCAACCACGGGGCAAATTCTGGTTTGTTGGGTTTTGAGATTATAGAGGGTCATGCTAGCGCTGAGCATGTCGTAGATGGCGCAGCTGTGGCTATCGCGGATGGTTACGCCATAAACTGAGCCAGGATTGAGCACAGTCAGATGGCCACAGCGCACATGCATTGGGCGATGGGTATGGCCAAGCACAATGATCTGATCATGCGGATGTTCGTTGAGTAGCCGTTGCCATTTGCTGCTGCGCGCTTCGGGCAACATATCAACAACATCGCTCCATGGCGCACCATGAGCCAGCACCAAACGCTGATCATCAAACTGCAAACGTAGGCTGGTTGGCAGCGCAGCAACATACTCTAAGGTGGCTTGGTTAACAATGCGGCCTCGGCTGGCTAAGCGCTCGCGCTGGCTACTTTGGCTCCAACGGCTATGCTCGCGCAACAAGGTGAATTCGTGATTGCCCTTGATGCAGGGAATTGAGCGCTTGATTAATTCTTGGACAATTGCATCTGCATCAGGCCCGCGATCAACCACATCGCCAGCGCACAGAATGTGATCAGTTGCTTGGCTGGCAAACCAATCCAAGGCCCGTTGAAAGCCGATACCATCGCCGTGTATATCGGCTAGCAACCCTAAACGCATTAGGCAACTCCAATAAAGTTAAAGGCTCGTTGCAGATATTCCAAGCTGTTGCTGGGGTAAGCGTGGCGGAGGCCGGGGATAATTTCCAACTCACAGGGAATCCCATTGTCATTCAATAATCTGACCATGCGTTTGATTTGGTCGTGGGGAATTGTGCGATCGTGTTCGCCAACGAAGATATAGCCGCGCAGATTGCGGCCTTTGGCCTCGCGAATTTCGGGCAACCATTCCTCGGGATCGTCGATGGTGGGGCCGCCTGGGCCAAGCAAGACAAACCCACGCGCTTCAATTGGCCCAATCAAGGCCAAGCGCAAGGCCGTTTCGCCGCCCATCGAAAAGCCCGCCAAAATAATACGTTCTGGGTCAACTTGGTATTCATTCGAAACATCGGCAAATTGCTGCACTAACTGGCGCAAAGCTGCTGCTTGATTGTTCCAAACATAGCCATCAGATGATTCTGCTTGGGCCGATTGGGGCGCGGCCAAAATCCAATCAATATCGATCAGACTGTTCCAGCCATACAGGGTGTGCATGCTATTATCGCCGTTGCCGTGCAAGGCAAAAAACAGCGGATACGGCCCTAGCTCATCTGGCCCCAAAATATACATCTTGGGATCTTTGACTGCTTCCATTTGGCGTTGAAAACAAACTGCTGCCAAGCGCTCGAACTCAGGGTCGCCTTGAAGGCTGATCCAGGAGGGCGTTTGGCGAATTGTTTCTGCGCCATACCAAAAACCACGGGCAACCGCCTCGCTAAGAATCTGAATTGCATGTTCGGGCAAGCCGATGCGGGCTGCCATACACGAGCGCAGATAGGAAATCATCGATGCATGTTCGGGAAATTTCGCTCCCTCTGCATCAAGTAAATCGAGCGTTTCGCGATATTTCTGAGCCGTGTATAGCTCCGATACCGCTTCAAAGAGGTCGTCATATGTTTCGAAGCTCATTAGCGTGGAACTCCTTTTGGCAAAAGTCGGGTGCAGGGAGCGATGCGCGTATTGTAGCGTTAATCGGGCGGCACGAAAACATGGATTTTTGTCCTATGCTGCGGGTATGACCTTCGTTGATTAACGCCGGTTGGCAAAAGCACGGTACAATACTTGGTACGATTGTGCTGGAGGTTGATCATGTTTTCACAGCGACTCAATAGCCCACCACCGGCGCTGATCGGGGTGATTATCGCACTGGTGCTGATTTTTTTGGTTTCAACTCGTTCTTGTAACCCTGATAGCGAGCAAACGCTGCGTAGCCGCTTTGCAGAAGCCAACGCAACCCAAGTGGCAAGCCAAGATCTTGGGACACCGATTTTGCCCTTGCCTGCTCCAGTCCAAGAATGGAGTTCGACGGCGATTGCTCGTTTGCAAGGTGGCGAGGCGGTGGTGCCAATTACGCCTGTCGTAACCAACGATAAGCTCAAAGTCGATATTCAAACTCTCCAACAGGTGGGCGATGGCTTACAAATTAAAGGTGTCGTTACCAATATTAGCAAGCAAGAATTGCGCGTGCCATTGTCGGCATTTCGCTTTACCGACCAATCGGGCACTGTTTTTGCTGCCCAAGGCGATGCAGCGGCCAATTTGCCACCGAACGCGAATACGACGCTTGATCTGACGCTACCGATCAAGAATCCGACTGCATTAACCATGGTTGTCGAAATTCCTGCCGAGGATATTCGGCTGGAAGTTAATTTACTCGCTCAACAACAATAAGTTTAAGGAGTTTTCATGGCCCGTCAAAAGGGACGTGGTGCGCGCGAACAGAATCGGGCTGATCGGCGCAACGAATATGCAACCTTGGTTGCTCCCCATTTCAAAGGCTTGGTTGTGCCCGAATCGCCAGCCGACCGCATTATTTTATTTGGTGATGAGCTGGTTGATTTGGCCTTGCAGCTTGCGCCCAAAATTCCCGATGGGCAGTTGGTGCTGATCACCAGCGAATATGATCGTTGGCAAGCTGCAAGCGAAGCCTTAGCGAAATTTGCCAATGCAACGGTGCTGCAAGAATTGGCCGAACTACGCGACCCCGATGGCTTTCCAACCGAGCCATGGTCATTGGCGGTGATGTTGGTGCCGTTTCAGCTGGGCGCAAAAACCGTGCTCGATTTGATGCGCGACTTGTTTAGCTGGCTGCGAGCTGGCTCGCCAATTTACCTTGGTGGCAGCCGCATGCACGAATGGCAAGTTACCAGCGAACGCTTTAGTGCGATGGCTGGCCCGTTGACCGTGCTCTACAACGGCGATCCGGTCAAGATTGCCAAGGGCATGGCGCGTGGTGGCAGCCTCATCAATCCTGAAATAATCTTGTAGTGTTCCCTCACCCCCCAGCCCCCTCTCCCACTGAACGCGGGCGAGGGGGAGCAGCCGTTTTTACCAACGTATTGCCGAAGAACCACGGTGTGAAGCCCCTCGCCCGCTGCGTGGGTTTAAGGGCGGACAGGTTGGGGAATGGGTAGTAATTAAGTGTTAGGGGATAGCCGTCCCGAGCCGGCCACCCCG